>JAJEJA010000069.1 GCA_022828145.1 Candidatus Poribacteria bacterium
TACAATCCTTACGTGTTGGGTTTCGTGCCTCAACCCAACCTACATAATTTAGTCTGGACCGTCCACTAGAGGCGTTAATTTAGGGATTATCTGAGAGTTAGGGATGCTCTTCAGTCCCGTAGGGACGATATGTTTATAGAAGAATGTATACCCCACCTCTCTTCAGTCCCGACAAATGCCAAACGCGCATTTGGCGTTGATTTGGTAGAACGATATGTTATGCTACGGTATTTATACCATATCGTCCCTACAGGACTAAAGATACCGTGGATAAACGCGATCTATAAACATATCGTCCCTACGGGACTAAAGAGGTGAAGGAAGGTAAAATTTTGGGACGAATGATTGACCTACCCCGTAAGATGATGGAAATAAATGAAACCACATATTAAGGATAGCGTTAGTTAAGGGTATAAGGATTAGAATCTATACAGCGGGGTGGTGACAATGAAAAAAGATACAAAACAAGCCCCAATCAAGCAGAAATCTTCAGAGGACCGCAGATTAGGGTATTACGAGTTAGCGATCTGTTACGCTGCTGCAAAAGCACAAGAAGATGAATTCCACTGGGACGATTTTATTGATAACCTTTCATTTATTTGTGATAAATTCGCTATGCATATTAAGACAAACGGGAAATCACAGATGGGAATATAGTTCCTGACGGTAGGTTCGGTTTCCTAACCGAAACGAAGGCAACAAATGGTAGGTTCGGTTTCCTAACCGAACCAAATACGAAGAATTGGTAGTATACCATAGGGTAGTGTTCTTATAGTAACCTACCCTATTTTGTTTTAAATTACTTCACTCAGTTTTGGATGATTTTTGAAGATATTGACTAAGTTCGTAACCAACTTTTCAGGGTCATGCCTAATAACGTTCATCTGTTCACCCCCCATCCATGTTCCGACTTCAGTAACAACCATATCTCTTATGAGATCAGCTTCAACGACGGTAATGCCATCGTCTTCCAATCGCTCTAATTCTCGGTTGTAGGAGACTTGGACTTTTGAGGCATCTGCAACCTGAACAGTTTCTGCGGAGAGGGTTGAGATATCTTTTGCAAGGTTTTGCACTTTCATCAGCTGGGCTGTGTCTTTAGCAAGCATAGAAAGTCCTTCATCAGACAGTGTCTTTATACGTGTCAGTTGTGATACCAGTACATTGCGGACATAACCTTGCATGATCTCTTTTGGGGCGGGTTGATTATTAACTAAGACATAATCGATAGGTATCTTTGCATGATCAAGAATCGCGTTTACATGGTCTGTAACAGCGTAGCCATCCGTTTCGCCGGGCTGTGTCATCACATTACACACATATATCTTCACGGCATTAGAACGTTGAATGGCATCAACGATTCCTTTGATCACGAGATTGGGCATAATGCTGGTGTAAAGGCTACCCGGACCGATGATAATTGCGTCTGCGTTAACGAGTGCATCTATTGCGGTCTGATGTGCTTGACAATCATAGTCTTCATCAGTGGCATGGTGCGCCATTTCATCTGCCCTGTCATTTTCCCGGCCGTTCTCTCGCTGTTCAAAAAAGACGCGTTTAATAGGTTCTCTATTTTCCCGGATCGGGATTGTTGATTCACCTCGTACAATTTCACCATTGGCAAGCTCGGCACAGAGAACAGTGGAATCCAATGTGACAGGAATAATCTGTCCGCGTACGGAAAGTAACCGGGAGGCAGCTTGGATAGCTTTCGGGAAGTTTCCTTGAATTGTCGTCAAAGCTGTTAACAGAAGATTGCCGATGGTATGTCCATCAAGATCTCCGTTACTGGAAAATCGATATTCAAAGAGACCGGCAATCTCATCTGCATCGGATAGTGTATACAGAAGTCTACGGATATCCCCTGGCGGTAGCACATCAAACTCTTCTCTGAGTCGACCTGAGCTTCCCCCATCATCAGATACAGTGACGATGGCAGCTAAACTGTCAAGGTCTATGATTTTTCTCTCTGCTGTTTCTAAGTCGGCATACTGTTTTAACCCGCTAAGGAGGGCAGATAAACCGCTACCCCCACCAATACAGGCAATTTTCAAAGACATAATTTCTCCAACCCATCTTACAAATGGTTATTTTCTAATGCTTTGTCAAGTGCTATTTTGTAGGTCGGGTAGAGCGAAGCGAAACCCGACATGATAGACATAATCAATACGTGTCCAAATCAACGTCAAATGCGCTTTTGGCAAAGGTTTATGATAAATAACGGATTTAGCGTTTTATCTGTTTCATTAACATCTCTAAACGTTCAACCGTCTGATTACATAACATTTCTGCTTCCGATGCTGTCGGAGCTTCACTAAATATACGGATGACCGGTTCAGTTCCTGATTTTCGGATATTCACCCAACGATCATCCCAGACTCGTTTGATACCATCCGTCAATTCAAGGGACACCGTATCACTGTTCGTAGATGTAATTTCATCTTTGTATTGAGCCAATAGTTGTGATGCAATCGCTTGTGATGGTATCTCCATTTTTTTGCGGCACATTTCATATTTAGGCATCGCCTCAACAAGTGCTGAGACGGTGATTTCGGATTCTACAAGGTATTGAAGAATCGCTGCGATGGAAGTGATACCGTCCGTTGTATGATTGATCCCAGGATAGATAACACCACCTGTACCTTCACCTCCGATAACAGCGTTGACTTCATGCATCTTTTCTACGATATATCCAACCCCAACCTTCGTTCTGTGTAGTTTTACGTCGTGTTTTATGGCAATATCGTCAATCATTCTACTCGTGGAAACTGTTGCAACAATATCACCTTTCGTTTTGCTGATGATAAAATCTGTTACGCATGCAAATGTCCATTCACCGTTCAGTGCAACCCCCTTGTCTGTCACGATCACGACACGATCTGCATCACCATCGTGTGCGAATCCGATATCAGCACCTGTATTGACCACTGTCTCAACGAGTTCAGTTATGGCATCGGGATTAGGTTCCGCAGGACGATTAAAGTTCCCATCCGGTATACAGTTTACTTCAATGACTTCACAACCGAGTTCCTTGAGCAGTGTTGGACTCATCACACAACCTGCCCCATTACCACAATCCAGTGCTACTTTCAGTTTTGCGTTGCGAATTAATGCTATATTCAGCCAAGATGAATTGAGAATTTCTTCAAGGTGAAGTGTCGTTGATTCCGTATAAACCTGATGGGCTCCAAGTTTGTCCCACGGCATCAGGACAAAGTTTTCTGTATCATAGATGTCTAGCAATTCATCGCGCTCCCTCTGTGTTAGTAACTGTCCTGATGCTGACGCAAATTCTATGCCATTCCACTCAACAGGATTATGGCTTGCAGTGATTGTGATACTTCCTTGGGCATTCAGAACTTTGGCAGTTAACAGGACTGTTGGCGTTGGACATAAACCGACATCCATCACTTGACAACCGGTCGCAATCAGTCCGGCAAGCACTGCATGACGTAGCATAGGACTTGAGGTGCGGGAATCTATACCTAAGACAACAGTCCCTCCACTAACAAGCGTACCAAATGCCAATGCGAATCTTGTGATTGTTTGCATATCAAGTGATACACCAACTTCTCCACGAACACCTGATACACTTATAATTGGGGACTTTAGTTTCTTCATAAATGTGGTTTCTTCATAAATGTTCTCAACAGAATTTCAACACTACTCCATGTGAAACAGGTTTTGTAGGTCTACACATCCACCATGTCCACAATAGACTACATGCACCGATGACAAGTTGCCACAATATGTTCATATACCAAGCAGGATACGTGTAATCTTGTGAGGTAATAGGGGTTAATTCATAGAACAGAGGGTTTCTAAGCACATCCAATCCATCAAAAATAGTACAGACTGCGATCACTGGATTCAGATGGAGAATCGGTCCAAAAATAGGTTGTAGATCATTGATATATCGTTCTAACGGTTTGATTAAAAAAGCACTGCCAATTAGAACGCCTAATAGCAGATAGGTAAATAGTGTTCCAAAAAGCGTGTCACGAAAAGCACGTGCTCCGCACAAACCAACAGCTCCCGCCGCAAGACTGAAAAGTGTCAACGCAACAATCATATTCAATACTTTCACGATTGGCATACCGATGACAATTGTAGCAAATCCCGAAGAAAGCAGTATCCAAGCGAAAAGAGGCAGTAGACTGATGATAAGATTTCTAAGTATACGCTTACCAACAGAAGCAGACGACAAAACTAACATTATGCCAGAATCAACAGATCGAGACTCTTCTCGGAAACTGATTGCAGTTAGATAGGGTGCTGTTAGCAGGACAACGAAAATTTGTGCGAATGCAAAACATTCCGCATTAAGACCGATTTTTGCTGACAATAGCAGTTGATAAAACACCCATTGCAGAAAACTTTCAACAACAATGACTATAAATATAGATTTTGGTGTAATACGTTCTGCCTCAAAAAATCCATTCCGCTCTGACATGATGCCCTTCCAACTTCTATAGTATCAATAGATTATAGCATGACTCTAAATGAAATACAATTCAAATGCTTGTTATCTTTAACCTACTCCTTGTCAAAAATCCATTTTTCAACTACAATGTGAGTGTGTATACGTTAGAACCTGTTTCACCTCAACATAATAGCGATTGGGATGCTGTCATCCAGCGATGTCCGCACAGTAATGTATTTCAGACTAATGTGTGGCGGGATGCACTGACACATTCCTTCAAACAGCTTAATCCCGTATATGTACTGATAAAGGAGGGGAAATCTGTTATCGGTGGTGTGCCTGCTTTTGTATTCCAACCGATCCCTGGTATACGATTATGGTATTCAATGCCGTGGAACCTGTTTGGTGGACCACTATTAATCAATTCAACGGATGTCAATAT
Organism: Candidatus Poribacteria bacterium; assembly: GCA_022828145.1. Classification (GTDB taxonomy): domain Bacteria; phylum Poribacteria; class WGA-4E; order WGA-4E; family WGA-3G; genus MSPOR6. Next base: position 4,866 of record JAJEJA010000069.1, read on the forward strand.
AGATCAACTTATCTCAAGCATAGAAACCTATCTGCAATCTGTTGCATCAGAAAAAAGGTGGTGTGAAATGTGTTGGACATTTTCTCCCGATGACAGTGTGAAATACAGAGATGCACTAACAGCTGCCGGGTATGAAAAGACAGATCACTTTACACATCATTTAAAAACAGACTGCGATATTGATACCCTCTGGCAAGCCTACAACAAACGGGTAAGAGGTGCTGTAAGAAAGGCTCGGAAATCTGGGGTGGCGGTAACAGATACTGACTGTGATAAGGATATAGCAATATTTTACAACATGTATCTGGCGACGGTAAAACGTTTAGGTGGAACGCCGAAACCGCATAAACTTATGAAGTATCTGCTGCAACACGGTATCGCAAAACTTGCTATCGCGACCTATCAAGATACAATCATTGCAGGTTTGCTATATCTGCATTTTAATCGAACAGTAACGTTGTGGTGCGAAGCGTCCTTGCCTGAGTTTTGGCAGTATCGTCCTAACAATGCGATTTTTCATCATATTATCACGTTGGCATGTGATGAAGGTTATGAATGGGTGGATTTCGGAGCATCGCCACCCGAGAGCACAGGTTTGATCGCACATAAAGAACAGTATCGGGCAAAGAGAACCGATTTTTGCAGTTATACAAAAACTATATTGCCAGTGCGAAGATCCTTATGGACAAGCAGCGAGAGTTTGCTAAGGAAAATCTATACACGGTTGCAGTGAAAAGAGAATAATAATTTTACAGGTAGTCTAAATCAGGAGAAATCATGGCACGTAAACCTAACTTAATCTTTGTTTTTGGAGACCAACACCGTCAATGTGATGTCGGTTGTGCGGGAAATCCACAAGTTCAAACACCATCAATGGATAAGCTTGCAGAACAGGGAATGTTCTTTCCGAATACATTTACAAATGTCCCGATATGTGTTCCCGCACGCGGATCACTGATGACAGGAAAACACCCTCTCAGCCATAAAGCCGTTTCTAACGATTTACCCCTTCCATTATCTGAAACTGGTATCGCACAGGTATTCAAAGATGATGGATATGCTACAGGTTATATCGGTAAATGGCATCTTGGCGGTGTGCCGAGGGATAAGTTCATCACACATGAAATGCGGTTCGGATTTGATCATTGGGTTGGATGGAACTGTCATCATAACTATTTCAACGCCCCGTATCACGACTCTGATGGTAATAGAAGACAGATTGAAGGATACGAACCCGATTTTCAGACAGATAAAGCTATAGAATACTGTCGAGACCATGCTGATGAACCTTTCTGCCTCTATTTAAGCTGGGGCCCTCCACACAATCCATATCCGCATGTACCTGAGAAATATAAAGAGATGTATCCACCAGAGGACATTCAACTACGTCCGAATGCAGTAGATACGCCACAAACCCGGAACGATATTTCCGGCTATTACGCACATATTACGGCTCTGGATGAGAACTTGGGGCGTCTGATGGATGCACTTGACGAAATCGGTATTGCAGATGACACAATTCTTGTCTATACATCAGACCACGGGGATATGCTGGGAAGCCAAGGACACGTCAGAAAAGAACGACCCTGGGATGAATCCAGTAGAATACCCTTTATCATCCGATGGAACAACAGAATCCCTGCTGGTGTAACCCGTGATACCTTGCTCAGTCTTGTTGACTTTATGCCGTCAATGCTATCTCTATGCGATTTACCTATTCCTGACGGTGTAGAAGGAATTGACCTGGCTGATGCTATGTTAGGTAAAACGATTGATGAACCGAAATCTGTCTTGCTTCAAATTCCGCTACATGGGGGTGAGGGGTATCCTGCGGGTTTAACCGAATGGCGTGGGGTCCGGACACATCGTCATACCTACGCACGACACTACGACGGCACAGGTTGGTTACTCTACGATAACGAAAACGACCCGTATCAGATGAATAATCTTATAGATGATGCAGACTCACAATCGCTACGTGAAGAATTAGAGGCAGACCTTCAACAGTGGCTTGAACAGATAAATGATCCGTGTATTGCAGGTTTAGACCATATTCGTCAACTCGGTTTAGCGGAGTTGTGGAACCTTAGCGAACAACGTTTAGGAGGAAGAAAACCGCGTTGGGCATGAATATAAGGTCACACAATTTATGTTCCGTATGCAGCAGACACAGCATTGACAATTGATTCCGATACAACCTCTGCTGCAAGGATGCCGATAGTATTGACATTACTACTATTGTGTTTTCCCGTTGCAAGTGTAAAAAGGGTATCACCATCGAACATTGTATGTGATGGTCGTATAGCACGTGCCAGGCCATCGTGTGCCATTTCAGCAACCCGTGTCGCTTCTGCGACTGTTAACGTTGCGTTCGTTGCTATAACGCCGATAGTTGTGTTCGTTCCTGGCACTATATCGGCATCTAAGAGGCTTTCGGTAATGTCTATGTATGTGTCGTTTATTTTTCTACCCGCAACGATCTCACCAGTTGTCGGATTGACGACATTTCCTAAGGCATTTACGACAGTAATCGCAGCAACAATCAATCCTGACTTGAGGGACTTGCATGCGGAGCCGAGACCGCCAGGAGAGGGTATGACACCAGGGGCCCCAATGTCCAAATTTCCAACGGTTGCCCCTGTTCCCGCACCGATTGTTCCCATTGCAACAGGTTCAGTTGATGCGTTTTGGCATGCCTGATACCCCATTTCTTTGCCAGGACGCACCTTTGCGTCTCCGACGTGTAGGTCAAAAATGACTGCAGCAGGGACGATCGGCACACGCACAGGTCCTACAGGTAGACCTATACCATTTTCTTCCAAGTACTGAACAACCCCGCTTGCAGCATCCAAACCGAAAGCACTTCCACCTGTGAGTAAGATTGCATGAGCTTTTTGGATTAATCGACCGGGACGGATTGCTTCGGTTTCTCGTGTTCCCGGCGCAGCACCACGCACATCAACACCTGCTGTCGCACCTTCTGGAGCGAGTATCACTGTACAGCCGGTTTTAGCAGTCACATCAGTCGCATGTCCGACCTGTATACCTTCAATTGCAGTGAGCGTATGATTTGTCAATTGCATAATGTGACTATAGCACGATCGTACTTGTTTCGCAAGGGAACTGTGGTATAAAATTAATTAAATATTTGACTTAAAACAAGATTCTTGATAATATAGTAATTTACAAAATTAAGTTTACGTTTTCGGTAGAAGCAATCTACAAATTACGACTAAAAACGTTGATAGATGGGAACCGGAGTTCTCTCCTACAATTTGAAATTGGAAAATGTAAAATAATTGTATAATCAACTATATACACACTTAACTTCTGTGTAAGTAAGAAGTTTTTGGACATCTAATCCTATGACAACAAAAGCCCTACAAGATATTATTTCACGGTGCCATCAACGGCACGAGAGTCCATTGAAACAAAAGAAAACGAGGTCAGTACCTCCGCTTTATAAAGGGTATCCTTACCATTACAAAGTCTTTTGTGCACACAAATACCCTGTGATGCTTCAAGATTTAGAAGCAGCAGGCATTTCCTTTATGCCGATAGGACAAGCTCCTGGAACTGACTGTCCCCCGCGTAATTTTGGAGGGGAACGTTTCGCGAAACGACAAGAGACAGCAGACTGGGATGCCATTCGGTGGCACAAGTCATGGGGGATCCAAGTGTATACTGGTATCCCTTCGGCTTGTGATGATGCACCATGGCACGACATTACCTTTAAATATGAGATGCTATGCACTGCACCTGATGCTGTTCTTGCTTGCATTCAAGCACTTATTGACACTGTGGCGAATCCATTATTGACAATGACAAAGTCCGGTGGTCTGCGCTTTTCTTGTAGGATACCAGATTACCTGCACCCGAGTACAGAACCTGAACGGTTGTCTGTCCATAAAACAGGAACTTTGACAGCAGAAGATCTGCAGTATCACGATGCGTATATTGAAATATGGGGTGAGAAAGGATACAACTGTTGGGATGCACGCTATGAAATTCTGTTCGGATCTCTGTTAGATCCACCTATAATCTCTAAAGAGGTCTTCTTTGCACCTATCAATGCTCTGCTCGCTGATCTTCCCGAATCTGTTCTCCAAAGCTTAGAAGATAAGAAGGACATCCCGGAAGTACCATACTTTCTCGAATCAGGTAAACTTGAACTCGCCAAAGAAGCATTTCTTAAGCGCGGTTTTTCATATCACAGAGAAGAGAATGGCGTTCACTATTGGGTACAGCGAGATACTGAGATTGACACCAGAGAAATATCAATGTGGGAGGACGAAGGAGGTGTGTGGGTCCGTGCATCTACATCCGATTTGGGATTACCTATGAAGGCAACGCTTATAACAGATGTTTGGAACGATACCGGCATCCTACCCCCGAATCCAGCGGCAGGGCTACCCATGGATGATAAGGTGACCTCTGTCCGGGAAGGGAATCTCAGTCCACTGGCAATAAAACGTCCGCCTCCGATATTACACAAAACAGACCCCGCCGAAAAAACGCATGAGACACGAGAAAAAATTAACGTTCAGACGCAGCAGGCTTTTGATAAGAACGTGCGCATTCTTGGATTGATTCCCGAAACAACACCAGAGAAAAGGCGTGAAATAGAATCTCTTCTGCAAGAAGGTGAGGTAATCCGTCTGAACATGGCTGATGCTGAGTTTGCAGCAGAAGCAGAACATTTTTTTCGAAATCCAAATGTAAAATCGGTTTCACGTTGGCGGAACCGGATGTACCTATGGGATCAAGTGAAAGACATCCCCGTTGATGTGCGCATGGAAACCCCCTTTCAACGTGGGAACGTCTGTGAGGATGCTGATCGGTGTGAAATTATTGAGAAAAAGGGTGGGAATCCAAGCGATATTATCTGTCCGAAATGCCCCGTCTACACAGACTGTCAGGAACAGGGTTACTTATCGCAGTACGCCACTTTACAAACTACCGATGCACAGATTATAGAGGATGCTCGCCTGTTCTTGGATCCACAATACGCAAGAAAAACGGAACAACACCTCAAAACGCAAAATGGAACACCAAGTCTCTGCATCATCCATCTCAAGAGAGAGAATCAACTGTTTCTTAAATGCGAATTATCAAAAGATATATTAGAGGAGTGGATGGTCAATTGGCAAGATGATGCTTTAGGAAACTTTGCCATAGTGCTACTGAATGCAGTAAAAATCAGAGATAAATCGCATGCTGAGTCTATCAGCCGCCTCCGGACAGCGGTACGAATCTTTGAATGGTTGGAAGAAGAACTCATCCAACAGATGTGTCACGTTAATGTTCAGGGAAAGGTTGTCGAACGTGAGGTTATTGATGCGGAGAGCGGAGAGGAATTAGCGCGTTGGACAATTGAGTTTGAGGAGGGGATCTTTGCTCATATACCTGTGGATGCCGGGGCCGTTGAAAAACTGATCGCACAAGAACTACCCATTTTTCAACTCAACACTTTTGTTCCTAACGAAAATATGAAAATCTTGATGTCAATAGCAGATGCTGTCAGGTTGGGCATCTTTGATGCGGAAACTATTGAAAACATTCAGACGTTTCCAACGGTCTGTCAGGATCCAGATTGGACGTTTTGGCATCAACTCAAACGTTTCTTTGACTATTATAAACGTGATGCTGATGCCCCGATGCAATGGGAGAATGAAATATTGCGGTTCCGGGTACCACCGGTACTTCATCCGAACGTTAGACATCTTTTGCTCGCTGCCTCCATTCTCAACGATGAACATTTAAGTCGTGCGTTCTTGGATGAGAAAACTGAGATTATTCGACCCAAACAGATGGAGTGGATGCCCGGAAACTGTGTTTTTCAGATTCGCACGGATATTTATCCACGTACGACTGTATTAGACCTCAGCAACACCTGGGATAGTCTCGGGATTTCTGAAATGGGGCAGCACATCTTTTTGAGAATCCAAGCCGAAATTGAAAGGGATACAGATATTAAACATGGGATCATAACCCATATTCACGCAATTGAACAGCTAAAGGATATTGCAAAACGTGAGAACGTCTCTTTCTTGACAGGTTTTCGAAGGGTGGATGGATTAGAAAATGCTTTTCAAGAGGCACAGGTCATTTGGATAGTCGGCATACCGGAAATAGGACTACGTTCCCTTTTGGAGCGCACTCAGATCTTGTTTGGAAACGACGAAAAGCCTCTCTCTTATGAAATGGAACCTAATCTCTACCGTTACAAAGACGAACGCGTACAGAGTGTTTATGAAAAAGAGGTCCTCGGTTTATTCACGGAGATTATTGAACTGGCTCAGTTGAACATTTTGACGAACAAGAAGATTATGTTGGTTACAAGTTTACATATCCCTGACATCACCGACAGACCTGAGACCTTGCTTTTTGACTTGGGAGATTTAGATGCTGCCGGCGGATTAGACAAACTTTCCGATATGATAGCAACACGCCAAGGTTTTGAGAAAGAACGCGACAAGATGACAGTTGAAACCAGAAGAATTGAGGTAGAACGGATTTTGGGATGCTCATCAAGGCAGGCGAACCGAATGTTGCGAAGAATGAGGGGTGGAAAACGGGCACGAGTTCCTTTCCGTGAACAAATTATAACACTTCTCGCTGATGGAGAGATGAAAACACCGGAAATCACTGATGCAATTAAAGGGCATCCAAAAGCTATAAATAATGAACTCACACGCCTTGTAAATAAAGGTGACATCGTAAAGGTCAAACGAGGGTTGTATACACTACCAAAAACGTAAATACTGTTCTCTGACTAATCTTTATAGGATACCATGAGATATTATTGCTTGATTCTTACACTTCTAATTCTGTTTATAGGTTGTGCACCATCAGAACCAGTTGATATCCCTGATCCGAATTTAGCTGCTGCGGTTCGTCAGGCATTAAATATACTGCCTGACAAACCAATCATCCAAAAGAAATTGGATGAATTGGAGAGCTTATCAGTAGAGTATGGAGATATAGAAGATTTGACAGGTATCGAAAAAATAACCAATTTAAAGACATTATCACTTACTGATTGCGAAATTTCAGATATCACACCTCTGGCACGATTATCCCACTTGACAATGTTAGACCTAAAATCAAATCACATTGAGGACCTAACACCACTTTCACATTCATCAAAACTGGAAATACTGTCTCTTGAAAGTAACAAGGTTACTGATCTTACACCTCTTAAGGAGTTAACACTGCTTACGGAGTTGATTCTTAGAAATAACCGCATTGAAAACATTATTTCCCTTTCACAGATGACGCAACTGCACACATTATCAATATCGAATAATCAGATCAAGGACATATCACCGATTGCTGAAATAACACAACTGCACACATTATCAATATCGCGTAATCAGATCAAGGACATATCACCGATTGCTGAAATGACGCAACTGCAGAAATTATATATCTCAGATAATCAGATCAAGGATATATCACCAATGTCTGGATTGACTGAGATTAGGACTCTATCACTTGCCAGAAACCCAATCGAAGACTTCGGTCCAATCGGCACATTAGAACGTCTTAGCGATTTTCAACATTGGAATGCTGGAATTAAAGATATTGCTCCAATTGTTAGGTATCTTGAGGGGCTACCTCATCTGGTATGGCTACGTCTAAGTAATAACGAAATTAGTGACATCACACCACTTGGAAAACTGACGCAACTTGAAAGATTATCCCTTTACAATAACCAAATTAGTGACATAACACCACTTCAAAAACTTACACGGCTTGTGTCGTTAGAGCTCCATAATAACAAGATTCATGATATTACACCAATTGGAAAACTGATACGTCTAAAATGGTTAGACTTACATAACAATCCAATTCAGGATTTGTCTCAAGTTCAACGTCTGCTTGCCCAAAACCCAAGTTTGAATGTAGGCATTGAAGTTAGCCAGTAGAAGAACACAGATTGTAGATTTTAGGATAAAACAACATGAAATTGCTACTCTACCCGTTAATTCTTTTGTTGGCAGTTGTTTCCATCACAGCAGAAGAACATGTCGACTTTGGCACGCCGCCATGGCAACCGTTAGGTCAATATACACATAACGCTATACGCGAAAGTTCTGGTATCGTTGCAAGTAGACAGTTTGAAGGCGTTTATTGGACATTAAATGACTCCGGCAACCCCTCAACACTTTACGCAACTAAACGTAATGGCGCATTAATCAAAGAAATTGAAATACGCGGTACGCGTAACATTGACTGGGAAGCACTCGCTATCGACGACAAGGGACACCTCTGGATCGGCGACATCGGCAACAATAGCCGAATGCGAATTGATCTAAATGTCACTGTCGTAAAAGAACCTGATCCATACACAGAAACAGAAGCACACGTCATAGCAAAGTATCCATATAGGTACCCAGAGCGAAAAGTAGATGCTGAAGGTCTGTTTATTGCTGATGGAATTCCTTATATTGTGACGAAAGAGCAATCAAGTGCTATACTCTTCCGTTTCCCTACCATGACAGCAGGTTCAAAACAGATATTGGAACGTGTCGGTGAGTTTGAAGAAGCAAGACTGGTAACAGGTGCCGGCATATCACCTGACGGTAAAAAACTTGCGGTCTGTACCTATAATGCACTATGGGTATATCACAACGATGCTGGCGATATTTCGCAGATGATTCAAAGCAAACCGTGGGTCTTACAGCACAATTTTCAGGGTGAAGCAATCTGCTTTGAAGGTTACAACCTTTATCTGACAAACGAAGCGCGCGATGTCTATTCTCTGCCGCAATTCTGGTATGAAAAACAACTACAATTACCACCAAAAGACACACAATCTGCAATCTCTTTATTAACTCAGAAGGGAACAGAGGGAGTTAACATAGAAAGCTATCGTGATGCTGGCATTGATATAGATGGTGGACATGTTGCATTAAACGCGAACGTCTCAGATGCTTCCGTGCATCAAGTCATGGATGTTCCTTACAGAAACCTATATAAAATCAGCGCTGTCTTGACTCGCGGTCCAGAGTATGGACAGGTAGAACTCACCGTAAACGGCACAAAAGTTGGCGATGCTTATGACTGTTACAATTCAGAACGTATCGCAGGAACATTGGTGGCTTTTGGTGAAGTGCCACTGAATCAAGGCAAAAATCAGATTGTATTGAAAAGTATCGGTAAATCAACACTGTCAACAGGTCACAAGGTTGGTGTTGATTCTTATCAGGTATTACATGCGTCACCGTTTGTTAAACGATACATGATTCTGGGACCATTCCTAAAAGCAGCAGATACATTCCTACCAGCTGCCTCAACGCAAAACTCACGCAATCTTGACCAGACCTATACAGGAGCAGAAGAAAAAACTATTCGTTGGCGTGAAGCGTCAACAAGACCCAGTGGCATGCTCGATTTTCGTTCAAACATTGGGATGATGGCAGGAGTCGTTGGATATGCCGTTAGTTATGTCTATGCGCCAGAAGATATGGACACTGTCCTCCTCTTAGGTAGCGATGAAACTGTAAAGGTGTGGTTGAACGGCACCGAAATTCATAGAAAACGGACGTATAGACGTATCACGCCAGATGCTGATACAATTCCGTGCAAGTTGAAAGCGGGTTGGAACGAAGTTCTGTGTAGCGTTGAGCAGAACAGTTGGACGTGGGGACTTTATCTGCGATTCGCTGATGCTGATGGTGTGCTAAAATATAGTGCTGTCCGAGATTCAGACTAACATATAGTGCTACTATATGTAAATAGAGGTAGCATTTAGTAGCATTTTATGATAGAATACGCGTATGATCAAACGAGAATTTTAGTATCGCACGCATCCCCTTATCCTGAAAATCCTCGTTCACACAAGTAATACCATTTCAAAATGATTATATAGTATATTAAGTAGGTCGGGTAGAGCGAAGCGAAACCCGACATACGAAAAGACAATAATGGTAATTGATCAATTCGATTTGGTATAACCATAATTCTACACATCCCTTTATAATAAACGACTTTCTAAACCTGCTCAACACTTATAGTAGCAAGTTCCCCATTTAACTTCTGCTCAAGAGAGAATGCATTCTCACCCAAAGTGTCAACCACCTCTGTCGTCAAGGTCTCGGTAAGGATATACTCCCGATGTGTTTCGAACGTTTCCGCTACCAGTTCAGATTGCGTATCCAAACGCAATCTAATCCGATCCGACACGTTAAAATCAGCATCCTTCCGCATATTCTGGATTTTATTGACAAGTTCACGTGCCATCCCTTCAAGCACCAATTCATGTGTCAGTTCCGTTGACAGCGCAACAAATTTCCTTGCATCTACCTCTACAAAGAAACCTTCACGGTTCTGTGTCTGCACTTCAATCTCCGTTTGCTCAAGCGGTTTCTCTACTGCTTGAATCTGTAGTTTGCCTGTTGTTTCCAGTTCTGCTTTCAATTGTGTAGCATCAGCAGCTGCAAGTTCTTTTGCGATTGCTTGAACACCTTTTCCGTATTTCGGTCCCAATACCTTAAAGTTCGGTTTAAGTGTAACCTGAGCATAAGTGTCCAATTCTTCCGTGAAAACGATCTCTTTGACGTTGAGTTCATCATGAACATAAGATGACAACCGATTGATTGTTTCCTTTTCTGTATCGGATAGTCCACCGAGTGTGATTTTACCAAGCGGTTGCCGCGTCTTTATACCGGACCGATTACGCGCGGCGTGTCCCATACTGATGACATCACGCGTGAATTCCATATCGGTTTCTAATTGGGTGTCAATGAACGATACATCGGCTTCTGGAAATGCTGCAAGATGAACGCTGATGGGTGCTTCAGGATTCAGTGAACCGACTAAATTACGATAGAGTTCATCTGACAAAAACGGAACAAAGGGTGCAGCAAGTTTTGCTACAGTAACCAACACTTCATAGAGTGTCGCGTAAGCAGCTTGTTTGTCTACACCAGCTTCGGCACCCCAAAACCTGTCGCGTGAACGACGGACATACCAGTTGCTTAAATCATCAACAAACGTCTCAATTGCGCGTGGTGCATTGGTAAGATGGTAATTCTCCATATCATCGCGAACCTTGTCTATTAAAGTGTGCAAACGTGACAGAATCCATCGATCAATAGTCGCACGTTCAGAAACCGGTGGTGCATCTTGCAAAACATCGACCTGTTCTAAGTTGGCATACATCACGAAAAAACTATAGACATTTTGGAGTGTTCCCATAAACTTTTTCAACGCTTCATCAATACCATCAATTTTGAAAGTGCGTTGTGCCCAAGGCGGTGTTGCTGTGAACATATACCAGCGCATGGCGTCTGCCCCTTGTTCGTTCAGAATTGTCCAAGGGTCTACTGTGTTACCCCGGCTTTTGCTCATCTTCTGTCCATCTGATGCGAGAACCAATTCCAGACACAAGCAGTTCTTGTAAGCAGGTTTGTCGTAGAGGAGTGTGCCTATCGCCAATAGACTATAGAACCACCCACGCGTTTGGTCAATGGCTTCGGAGATGAAATCCGGCGGATATGCTTTCTCAAAGAGCTCCTCGTTCTCAAATGGATAGTGCCATTGCGCCGTGTGTGCACACCCTGAATCGAACCAGCAGTCAATCACGTCCTGAATGCGATGCATTGTGCCGCTGCATTTCTCACAGGTCAGCACGACATCATCAACATAAGGACGGTGGAGTTCAATATCATCAGGAACATCCACTCCAAGTGCTTTCAATTCAGCGATACTCCCAACACAGTGTTGATGATTGCAATCATCACAGATCCATACAGGTAAGGGTGTCCCCCAATACCGTTCTCGGCTCAATCCCCAGTCAATGTTGTTTTCCAACCAATTTCCGAAACGTCCATCTTTGATATGTTCAGGATACCAGTTTATTTGCTGATTGTGCTGCAGCATCTGTTCTCTGATAGCGGTAGTTCTGATAAACCACGATTCTCGTGCGTAGTAGAGTAGCGGATTATCACATCGCCAACAGAATGGATATTGGTGCGTATATTCAGATACTTTAAACAACAATCCACGACTGTCTAAATTCTCAATGATCATCGGGTCAGCATCTTTGACGTATTCACCAGACCACACATCTTTGACTTCTGGAACGAATTTTCCATCTGCACCTACGAGTTGAACGAAGGGTAGATTGTGTTTCTTTCCAATGTCGTAATCATCTTGTCCGAAGGCAGGTGCAATATGCACCAATCCACTCCCCTCAGTCGTTGTTACAAAGTCTCCAGAGACAATATAGTGTGATTTTTCAGTATGTGTTCCCGCATCAAAAAGCGGTTCGTATTCCCATTCGAGTAGGTCGGTACCTTTATATTCATCAACGATGTTAGGAGTGTCCTCTTCAAAAATACTCGGAATACACTCTTTTCCAAGGATGAGATGTTGTCCGTTATTATCCTCAATACCGACATAATCGTAATCTTCACCGACAGCGACAGCGACATTAGATGGAAGTGTCCACGGTGTTGTTGTCCAAACAAGCAGATAGGTATTCTCTCTGTTTTTCAAGGGGAATCGGACGTAGATTGATGGATCATCCACTTCTTGGTACCCGAGTGCGACTTCGTGGCTTGCTAAAGTCGTGCCACACCTATAACAGTAGGGTTGAACTTTGTGTCCTTGATAGAGTAAGTCCTTATCCCACGCCTGCCGTAAGACCCACCACACGCTCTCAATATAGTCGTTAGAAAGCGTGATATAGGCTTCATCAAGGTTCACCCAGAATCCGATACGTTCAGTCATCTCGCGCCAATCCTGTTCATAGTTAAAGACGTTCTCTTTGCACTTTTCAATGAAATTCTGGACACCGTAAGCCTCAAGTTCCGCTTTGTTTCCGATATTGAGTTGTTTTTCGACCTGATATTCGACGGGGAGTCCGTGTGTATCCCAACCCGCTTTTCTGTGGACATAGTGTCCGGTCATCGTCTTATATCTGCAGACTGCATCCTTCATAATACGTGCAAGGACGTGATGCACGCCAGGAGGTGCATTGGCAAAAGGTGGTCCCTCAAGAAAAACAAAGGAGGGTGCGTCTTTATGTATGTCCATGCTCTTCTGGAAAATATCGTTTTCACGCCAGAATTCAAGCATCTTCTTTTCTTTATCGGCAAATGTGAATTGTGATGATACCTCTTTAAACATACTTCATTCCTCGGGTAGTATTTAAAAAACAAAACCCATCACTGATATAGTCTGTTTCAGTGATGGGTGTATCCGTATGACTTTCTATCTGCTTGCGATTAACCCACCACAGCACAACGAATAACAATAATAATTTCTATGGTGTGATGGGAGTCTTGACTTGGCATAGTGTTGTGCATCAAATCATTATATTGCAATGGCAGTGTAGTAAGCATCTGTAAAAACATCTGATAATCTCGCTTGAGACGTTGGTTCAATTTATGAGTCTATAAATATGATACTACATACTATGAGATGCTGTCAAATCTTTTTGGTATGAATCCTGAGAGATTCTGTGTATAATAGATATGACTTAAGGAGCATTTCTATGGAACAAGATAAAGATACTACTTTACAACAAATTGCTGAAAAAGCACTGTCTGATTCTGTTGTTCGACTTGAACTGTGGTCACCCGTATCATATCATGATTATGTCATTGCTTTTGATGTAGATAATCCTACACAGTATCCTGAGACAGAATCAATTGCCCAACCATCCAACAAACCTAAAAGAGTAATTGAAGAGCATTTGAAATATGCCAGCGGCTTTTTCGTTGAAAAGCACATAATAGTTACCAGTTTTCATGCTGTGACAGGTGTTTCATCCATCTACTCGGAATTTGTAGAGAAAGAAAAAAAATTTCGGATAGATAGTGTTGAAGCTTACGACATTGAAAATGACTTAATTCTTCTAAAAGTAGATGGTGAAGGCGTTCCTCTAAGACTCGGTGATAGTTCTAAAATTGATCCAGAGGAAGATATTTGTGCTGTTGGTTACCCCGGTGGAGATGCCGCAATTATCCATGGTACAATTGATGGTATTCGGATAAGGGACGGTCGCATCAGAATGAGAATCGAAACGACTAAAGGCAGTAGCGGATGTCCTATTCTCAATGCTCAAGGAAACACTATTGGTGTTGATGCGTCTGGAGATGAAGTTTACAGTTATGCTATACCCTCAAAAACGTTAACAGAATTAATCAGCAAAGTTAGAGAATCGATCCCGTTAAAGGAATGGCAGAAATTACCAGGTATCCGTGCCTTAACAGAAACTAAGGAAGGAGACAGACTACAAAATAAGGAGGACTACAGAAAAGCAATCGCACATTATGATACTGCGATTAATCTCAAACCCGATATGGTTAAGGCATATAATCACAGAGCAGATGCAAAGATGGAACTTTGTGCATTTGGATCAGCGATGAAAGATATACTCACTTCAAAACGTCTCCAACCCGTTCAATTGCGTTTTGATAATATCACAAAATATATATCATGGAAAATGGGATGGTGTAAAACCCTAAGCATACATATTTTCATTAGGTTGTTGAGATTCATGTTTGGCAATTGTGGGTGGTTAAGATTTAAAGCGCATGTAAAGGCTGGTTTTGCAAGTGGTGCAGTGAAACGGGGGAACAATTCTAGAGCAAGAAGGTTTTATAGAGAGGCAATATTTGACTTCACTGTCGCTATAAGTCTGAAAAAGACGGTTGCTGAAAGTTATAATAGCCGGGGATGGACCAAATACCGGTTAGGGGAGCTTGAAACTGATGAAAATAACAAGTCTGAAGCACAGAAGTTGTATAAAGAAGCAACAATAGACGCAGACACAGCACTTCAATTGCAGACTAAGAACTCCAAAAAGATGGCTGCTTATTTTCATACCCGAGGTGCTGCAAAAGCAGGAATCGGTGATCATCAGGAAGCGATTGAAGATTTCAATGAATCCATCCGACTCAAACCTAAGAAGGCATTGTTTTATAATGACAGGGGTGTTTCAAATGAAGCACTCGGACAGCACGAAGCAGCAGAAGCAGATTTTGCTAAGGCAAAGGAATTAGACCCAGATTCAAAAGGAATCTTCAAACGGAATAAAAAGAAAAAGGATCGCTGAACCCTTACTCCAACGGAGCACTTCTATGGAACAAGATAAAGATACTACTTTACAACAAATTGCTGAAAAAGCACTAACCAATTCAATTGTCCGTATCAAGACAGAAACAAACATACCTTGCCTTACATTACGTCCTCAACTGAATCTGAGTAGAATCATTTCAACACATGGAAGCGGGTTCTTCATTGATAAACATCTAATAGTGACAAACTTTCATGTCATCGTTGGGGTGAGTTCTGTTACGATAGAGCAATCAGGTCAAGAAGAAACGTTAAAAATTGAAAGTGTAGAGGCGTATGATGAAGAAAACGACCTAATACTCTTGACCGTTGATTGTGAAGGAATACCGCTTAAACTTGGGGACAGCAACACAGTTCATAATGACGATGAAATCTGTGCTGTAGGTTATCCAGAGGAGGCATCTGAAATTGAACAGGGGTTTGTTAGAAGTATTTGGAGAAGGTCAAGTGGAGATTTGATCTGTCTGTCAACCCAGTCATCTGGAGGTGGTAGTGGTAGTGCAATCCTAAATAGTGTTGGTGAAGTGATAGGTGTGAAGTCAGCCGCTGGGGTTGATGATTCTGGAAATGTGATATGCGGTTATGCTATTCCCTCAAACATTGTAAAGGAGCTACAACAGAGCAGAACAGAATCAGTGCCTTATGAGGCATGGTGTGATTTACCACAGGTGTTGTGTTTAGCTGAGATTGATGCGGCAGAAAAGTTCCGGAAAGATGGAGACTACAATGAAGCGATTGCACATTACGATATTGCAATTGGACTTATTCCTGATAAGAAGAAGGCTATTAAAGGTCGTGCAGGTGTTAAGTTTGAATTAGCATATTTTAATGAAGCAATGACTGATAATATCTCTTTACGCAAACTTGATTTTGTGCCATTTCGTTTCTCAAATCTTCGCGAGTCCATGTCATGGCGATGGACGATGCTAAAACTCTACGGTTTTCGGTTATTGCTTAATCTGTTCGTTTCAATTACAGGTAGGAGATTCTGGTTAAGCGGCAATGCTACCTCAAACTCTCGTAAGGCGAAAAAAGCAATAGATGAGGGAAAACTCAGGGATGTCCGCAGTTACTGTCAGAACGCTATCAATCTATTTTCTGAAGTAATTGATTTAAAAGAGGAAACAAGTATTATATATAACAGTCGGGCATGGGTGAGATACTTATTGGGACAGTTAGAAAGCCAGCAAGGGAATACAGATCATGCAGTGAATTGTTACCAAAATGCGTTAGATGATATTGATGCCGCATTCAAGTTAAAGCCAAAATTGCCACGAGTTCGGTCTGCTTGTTTTCACACGCGTGGTGCTGCAAAAGCTGCCCTCGACAAGCATGAAGCAGCGATTGAGGATTTCAATGAATCCATCCGACTCAAACCCAAGAAGGCATTATACTATCATGACCGTGGACTGTCAAAACAAGCACTCGGACAGCATGAAGCAGCAGAAGCGGATTTTGTTAAAGCGAAAGAATTAGACCCGGAGATAGAAGATTGAATTCTATATATGCTGTTGTCAAAACCGACTCACCAATTCCAGACCCCAGAACCTTGGTTCGTTCATATAGCCTGTCAGATTGTTGAAATCTATACCACCTGTGGGAGATGTCTCGTTTAAGATGTTTCGTCCTATAAATGCCACCTCTGTGTAACCATCAGGTAATTGACATGCAAGACGTATCCCTCCCTCTAATAAGGAGGCATCACTGAATTCCACAGAGTCATACAGAAAGAAGTGTACGCGACTACGGTATTTCCAATCCGTGGCAGCGATAATCCGATACCCACTTGGTAGATCATGCATGTATCGCAACATTATATCAGATATCCATTCAGGTGCTTGGGGTAGACTGTTCCCATCAATATAGAAAGTGCTTTTTTCTTCAGAAGTAGGGGGATCCAAAACCTTACACGGGGCACCGCATCCTGCTACTGCTAATTCTGGATCGTCAATACTGGTGTGGTTATAGCTTAGTCCGCCTGAGACTTGAAATGACTTAAATGGTAAGAACATCAGTTCTACTTCAAGACCTTGTCCATTCGTGCTTTCGGCATTCAATAATCTATTGACGTTAGATTCTCCACCAACAGCGGACAGCTGCTGGTCTTGCATCATATAGTTGAAAACCCCCAAGTTAAGGTGTAAACGGTGGTTCAGCAGTCGCAGCTTTGTTCCACCTTCTACGGACAAGATAGTTTCTGTATCTGCGATTGTTACTTCATCATCAAACAGTAATCGTCCCTGAATGCTTGGTGCTCGGAATCCTCGTGCTGTGCGTATATAGGTTTGAACGTTTGGGGTGACTTGATAACGTATGCTGATATCCCCACTCCACACAGTATCTTGCTGCTCCCGTTCTATAGCCTTAAGGGGTTTGGCATCGGTTTTATCAGGAACGACTTCACGCCATGCCCTATAATCTTTTGCGTCATTAGACAGACGCACACCAACGCCTAATTCAAGGTTTTCAATCACTTTGTATGTAGTAGAAGCGAAAGCTGCCATTGCGGTAGCTGTCTGTTCTTGATAGACTGCTCTATCCATAGCACCACCTGCTGGGGTAAGGAAGTTTAAATCCTCCATCTCTACGGACTCATGAAAGTAGTATATTCCTGTCAGATAAGTGAGCGATTGGTCATCTGGACTCATCAACCTTACTTCTTGACTAAACTGACTCAATAAAGGAATGCCAGAAGCTGTTTCGGATGGAAATGGTATGAAACCGGGACCACTCTCTGCCAGGAAGGCAGCACCGTATCCACCGTCAATATCTCCTCGCGAATAATTGGTGAGCCTTTCAAAACCGGTGAGTGAGATCAATTGGAATCTCCCAATCTCATAACTGACTTCAGCAGCAAGTCCGCCTGAACGCAGTGTTTGTTCATTATCTCCATCGTGTGTGATGCTGTCTCGTTCAAAGTCATCTATCAGACCGCCTTCATCCGGCTTCAGGATATTTGCCCGGAACAACCGAGAAGTACCATTGAGATCCCGCGCATGTAACTTTATCCATGCTTCCAACTCGGGTATGGGAGTCCATAATAATTGTATGCGTGCTGCCAAGTCAAGATGTCCCCCAAGCGCAACACTTTCTTCGTTAAAGTTGTTATCTATCCAGTCGTCTCGCCATTGACTGAGTAAGGAGAACCGTGTGGACAAAACAGAATCTATCAGCGGAACCGATACTGCACCTTCCAAATTGGATGAGTTGAATCGTCCATAGTTCACCCGTACATATCCCTCAAATGTTTCTGTCGGGCGGATTGACTCAAACTTGACAGCACCTGCGGGTGTATTTCGTCCGAATAGCGTGCCTTGAGGTCCTCGCAACACCTCAATCCTATCTACGTCAAAGACAGGGTACCCTTTTAACAACGCATTTTCAAGCACAACCCCATCATATAAGACAGATACAGGTTGTGAGGCATTGAGATCAAAGTCTGTATTACCCAACCCACGAATATAAAAACGTGGAAAGACGCGTCCATAAGATGATTCCATCTGAAGACTCGGTGTGCGATTAGATAGAAAACGGAGGTCTAAACCAGAGGATCGTATTGTATTGGATTTATCACCGTGGATAGTAGAAACAGATAGCGGTACTTCAAATGTCAGCTGCTCTCGTTTGCGGGCAGTTACCACAATATCTTCTAATGTATAGACCTCTTCGGTTTCTTCATCGGCATTAACTGATAAAGCGATAGATAACATTGCCATCAAAACTAAAGTCAAAGATAATTTGCCAAAGTTCATATTCTTCCCTTAAATAGATGTGAAGTGTTTGTATTACAAAATCATGATTTCATAAGCGTTTATTTTCTCACAAGTCGTTACTATGCGTTTTACGTTCTGTAATCGGCATTAATTCGTATATAATCGTAGGAGTAGTCGCAGGTCCACATCGTAATCTCAGCCTCACCGGCGCGTAGGTTGATATTTATCTGCACAGTCTCGTTGTCAAATAATTGTGTCGCTTTATCCTCGTCATATCCGGAGTCCATCCCATTTTTTACAAGCAGGTAATCTCCGAGGCGTACATCCACCTGATATGGGTCAAATGCGGCACCAGATTTCCCGATAGCCATCATGATGCGTCCCCAGTTAGCATCGTTAGCAAAGACAGCGGTTTTCACCAAGGGTGATTCTGCGACAGCGCGTGCAGCCTTCTCTGCATCCGCTCTGTTTTTTGCCCCTTTTACAATGACTTCAACCAGTTTTGTTGCCCCCTCTCCATCGCGTGCTAACATCTTTACCAATTCGGTGCATACGAACAGAAGTGCATCATAGAATATATCATAGGATTTACCTTTCGTCTCAACGATTTCAGTATTTTCAGCGTTACCTGTAGCGAGAATAAGGACAGTATCATTTGTACTTCGGTCAGTGTCAACAGTCAATAGATTGTAGGTATTATCTACAACATGCGTTAAGGCGGATTGAAGCGTTTGACTATTTATCTTCACATCAGTAGTCAGAAATGAAAGCATCGTAGCCATATTAGGTGCTACCATCCCAGACCCCTTTGCAATCCCCCCAATTCTAACCGCTTTACCATCAATCTCAAATTCAACTGCGATAGATTTTGGATACGTATCGGTCGTCATAATAGCTTCTGCTGCATCGATCCCACTCTTGTTTTTACCAAGTGAATCAACTGCTATCTGTATCCCATTTTCGATCTTGTCCATCGGTAATTGCTGTCCGATAACGCCAGTAGACGAGACTAAGACAAGGTCGGCATCTATACCGAGTTGTTCTGCTGTCAATTCAGCCATACGGTAAGCGTTCTTCATACCTGTGCCACCAGTGCATGCATTTGCGTTTCCGCTATTGACAACAATTGCCTGCGCCATCGGAACAGAGAGATGTTCGCGACATACTACGACGGGTGCTGCTGTAACACTGTTTTTGGTAAACACACCCGCAGCATGTGCGGGGGCATCGGTTGCGATGACTGCTAAATCTTTTGTTTCTGTTTTTTTGATACCAGCAGGAATCCCTGCTGCTTTTACGCCAGCAACAGAAGTTATTCCACCTTCAATCTGTTTCATAGTTTGCTCCTAAAGAATGTATAAGTAAAATTGTAGTATATATCAGGGCAATTGTCAAAAAGAATGTGGAGGCGGAAGAGTGGAAGGGTGGAAGAGTAGAGGGATGGAAGGTCGTATGTATGTGTCTGATGATGAATATTTGCTGTTCCTGAAAATAAATGTTGAGAATTGTTCAAAAAAATTGTATCATGAAAACATACCTTTTGATACAGCATCAGTTGATACAGCATTAATATCCTAATAGTTGAATATATTGGCACAAATCTGAAACTAAATTTGAATCTGTCTCGTTATTGATATACGGAACAGTTTCAAATCCTTTGGATGTGGAAACAAAGGAGGTTGCTATGGCGCGACAGGCAAAAAATGAACTATCAGCCACAGAAGATACATACTTGGCTACACAGGCTAAAGAAGGCGATGAATCTGCGTTTAGTCAGTTGTTTGATAAGCATCATAATTGGGTTTATAGTAAAGCTTATCGGATGCTCGGAGACCATCAAGATACTGAAGAAGTTAGCTTGGATGTATTTACGAAAGTCTGGCAGAAACTACAAAATGACAAATGGGATCCACAGAAAGGGAGTTTTCAAGCTTGGTTGAACACAGTTGCAAAGCATACAATTATTGACGCGATACGCAGAAGGGACCGAATACGAGAATCACTGCTAACACTTGAAGAACAGGATGATTTACCCCTGAATGAATTTGAAGATGGCAGACCAGGACCTGATAAATACATTATCGCTCAAGAGGCACAAGAAATATTAGAAACTGCGTTAGAACAGGTGACAAAACCGAATCACCGGATCGCTTGGATTTTGAGACATTTGGAAGGATGTAGTGTCGCAGATATTTCACGAATCTTGAACCGGAAAGATGGAACAGTAAAAATCTGGATTTTCCGATGCACACAGGAATTACGACAGATCCTTAATAACAAGGGTATTCAATGGATGCAATAACTTATACCTTATTTTTTCAATCCTTAATTTTGGCAATCATTTTGGAGGAATAACTGATGCGTTTTTTTAGAAAAACACCAAAATCTACTCGGTATACCGCTGCCGACATAAAAGAAGCAGATGTTTTAGAAGCATACACATGCTGGTTAAAAAATGAGAAACTTAGCCGGAAACAGAAGACTCTCCTAAAGAATATCCAAGAGTCAACCCATTTCCATAAACTGAAAGACTTGGTTGACTTTGCACACTATCGTTTCCAGCAAACCGCAAGTGTTTCACCACGGCCCGGTGCTAAAGAACGCGTTGGTGAAAAACTGATGAAGGCAATCAGAGGTGATACAGTTGAAAATACGAACGATATACCTGTACCCCTTGACCCTCAGGTCGCTTACAGTCCACAGGCAATGGGGAATGTAGATACCGATGTCTTCCCTGTTGGACAGCCGCAACCCGCTGATGAAGTGCTGAATCTACTGCAGAATGCAGAAGCAGAACAGGATGGAGATATACATACACTTGCACATCTGAACCTATCTATTGATGAGATGGATGGAGAAGTTTCCATCACAGATTTGGGTGGGTCAACGCCGACATACATTGAAGGTGTGCGCGTTAGAGATGCTGCCCCTGTTGAAAAAGGTTCGGAAATCAAATGCGGTGAAGTCACTATTCAAATAGTTGATATGAATAAACATTAGGTTACGATTGAGCAACACAGAGTCATTCAAAAAACTGCCTCCCGTTTTACGAGAGATGTGCGATTCAGTTTTACATATATTGAATGGCTCTGGGGGAATTGAGTTGTGTGGCTGACGTAGCAAAAGGGCTTATATTTTTTATAAAATGGTATAACAAACATACTGATTAGGCTGTGAAAAACCCTTCCTCACGTGCCATTTCCTATTTTCAACAAGCTACGACCTGTTTTCAAAATGCCAGATATGTTGAGTCAATTCAACACTATTTGATGGGTTTGAAATATGACAAGGGTCGTCATTATGTTTATGCTGACATTGCTAAAGCTTATGAAATGATCGGGAATTGGGAACAAGCTCTAAAATATCTTAATATAGCACTTCAATTAAGTCCAAATTCTACTACTGCCCTTAGACGCAAAGCACGTATATCTGAGGAAAAAAGATTCTACGAGTCTATCATCAGCGAAATAAACCTAAACAGCAGCCCACCTTCAGAATTTGCTAATACAATTCACGTTGACAATCAACACACATCACGAATTGAAGTGGAATACGGGTTTTTTAAACTTTATCTTGAACCCGCAGTGCTGCCACATACCCTCTGGAACATCTGTCAACTGATAGACAAAACATACACTGATGTTGGTACGTATCTTGACTGTTTTCCATCTCAACAGGTTTCTATATCAATAGTCAACACCCACAGTGTAAGTTCGGAAGGCTATCTACCACAATGGGCTGGTGGTGCTTACGATGGTCATATTCGTCTGCGCTATTGTACTGATGAAGAGCCGGAACTCGGTGTCTTATATACGCTTTTTCGACATGAATGGACACACCTATTGATTGATATCCTAACACAAGGGAATTGTCCACACTGGTTAAATGAGGGACTTGCACAAACGATTGCCCGTCCTCTATTTACGTTTGAGAAAAGTAGTTTAGATCAAGCGGAAAAAGATAATTCATTGTCTACATTAATAAAACTTGATAAACCGATCACTGAACTCACCAACTCACAACGCAAGATATGGTATCTGCAATCAGCGGCGATCGTTGCTGATATGATTGATAAGGGGGGTTTCTCTTCTATTCAGAAACTTCTCTCTCTTTTAGGAAACGGTAAACCGATTACGGCATCCTTACAGGAGACATATCCGGGAAACGTTTCACGAATATGACTGATTAACTACCATGACAGTATTAGACTTTTGTATCCTCATTATCGTTAGCTTAGCGGGATTTAGTTGTTACAGAGTGGGATTCACACGCAGCATCTGGGGTGTATTTGCACTCGGTATGGGTCTTGTTATCGCTAGCCAGACATGGCAATACCTCGCCTTATTTTTAAGTAAAGTCATTTCAAACGAGAGCATATCTAAATGGCTTAGCATTCTAATCCTCATAATCATCGTAACGATTCTAACGGACACAATATTTGATCGGATTCATAAAGTCTTTGAAGAAGGTATATTGGGATGGTTGAATAGTCTGCTCGGTTTGGGTATCGGTATTGGTACAAGTGTCCTGATTATTTCACTCCTACTTCACTTTATCGATCCACAGAATATCGAATTCTTAAGAGACGAAGTAGAGAACTCCCTCTTCACATCACACCTTATGGAATTTGGTGAAGAGGTGTGGTCTTTTGGACAAGAAAACGTCAGAAAGCATCTTGAAACAGAATAACCTGTGTAATATGTGTGGGTTAGGTTAAAGTTTTGAGTGTCTCTAGTGGACAGTCCAGACTAAAAATGTGGGTCGCGATTCGGAGATCGCTCCTACCAATAGTCAGCTCTGTAGAAGGGAACTCCGATTCCCGACTATTGATGATACACAATATTAGAATAGACAATCCTCTATTGTGCTACCAACCAGTGTGTTTTAGAAATTCCAATGCCATCAGGGTATGTCCTTCCGCATTGGGATGCACACCGTCGCGTGTTGTCCACAATGCCCCAGGTCGTGCTGCCACAGCATTTTCAAATGTATCGTTTATCTGAATTAGATGTGCGTCAAACGCATCTGCAAGTTTATGAATGCATGCATTATAGGCATCTACTGCCAACGGACGCGGATTCTCAACATCTTCCGGAATATAGAAGATCTCAAATAAAAAGAGCGAAGCATCCAACTCGTTCTTCACACGCGTAAGGATTCTCCTATAACAGTCTTGCCACTCAGGTAAATAATCCTCGTTTGAGACGTCCTGGTTCAATTGACGACTTGCATTGTTGATACCGATCTTGATCGAAAGCCAATTAGGTTTTTCTGCAATAACATCTGTGTCCCACCGATTTTCCAAACCTTCAACGATGTCCCCACTAATCCCTTTGTTGACATAAGTGATATCGCGCTCCGGATACTTTGCGGTTATCAGTTCGGTTATTTTACGGACATACCCGTGTCCATACGGAGCATGATCTCCTCTCCTGCCACAATCTGTGATGCTATCACCTATAAAAAGCACTTTGTCGCCAGATTCAAACAATAAATTATTCACAAACTTTCTCCTTTTTATGGTATACTAATAAACAGTATCGTTTTTTATTATGACGTTGTTTAATCAAATGTGTTCAGATTAACATTACCACATTTTCAATAGAATTCCAACATGAAAAACATTGGCGAACTACACGTTATTACAGACACAGCATGCCAGACGCAATTGACACATCCCGAGCTTGCTGAACTTGCAATAAGAGGCGGGGCAGATACGATACAATTCCGTCAGAAAGACGGCACTACGCGGGAATTAGTAGAGATGGCACAACAGATACAGACAATATGCACCCAGCACAATGTTCCGTTAATTGTAAATGATCGGGCGGATATTGCGCTTGCTGTGAATGCAAAAGGAGCACATTTTGGACAAGATGACATGCCGGTAGATATAGTGAGAAAAATCTTATCTCCAGAGAGCATTATTGGCGCATCTGCGCGAACTGAGGAAAAAATACTAAAGGCGATTTCTGAAGGAGCAGATTATATCGGTTTTGGAC
Organism: Candidatus Poribacteria bacterium; assembly: GCA_022828145.1. Taxonomy (GTDB): domain Bacteria; phylum Poribacteria; class WGA-4E; order WGA-4E; family WGA-3G; genus MSPOR6. The sequence continues at coordinate 29,674 of JAJEJA010000069.1, forward strand.
CAATCTTCCAGACTTCATCTAAAACAGATGCCGAAGAACCCAAAGGATTAGAACGACTCAGTCGCATAAGTGAAATAGCGAAATGTCCGGTTATCGCAATCGGTGGAATTACATTACAGACAGCAGCATCGGTCATACGCGCAGGAGCACACGGCATTGCAGTCATTTCTGCTGTGTGCGCAACACCAGACCCAAAAACCGCAACACAGAACCTGAAAAATGAAATCCAACAAGCGAAGAACAGATAAGAGGATCTATGCTAAAAGAACAGAAAAACAGGAACTCTAAAGACGCTAACAGGATATATCCTATAAAAGCATTTAGAGATATTGACCAAGTATATGAACCCGACTTTGGAAATATTGATGAAGCCTTCGTACAGAAAATATGGAACACCCAACGTTTCATCAACGCGGACCTATTATCAATAGATGGGAAAGAAGTTCGTGTGCTTAAACCAGGTGTCTGGAATCGTGAAGCAGGTCCAGATTTTATGCACGCTGAGATTGAATTAAACGGGAAACTTCTTGTAGGAGATGTAGAAATTCACGTGAAGGCTTCAGAATGGTATACCCATAAACACCATCTCAATTCACGATATAATCGCGTTGTACTCCATACCGTCTTCTACAATGATGACTTCAACCTACGTACACGCCTACAGAATGGCAAACGGATTTCTACGTTAGAACTCCTTAAATGGATTGATGCACCTATAGGTGACCTATATGACGAGACACACCAAGAAGAAACGCAAGCAGCAGATTTCTGTCGAGTAACTGGTCAAAGATTAGATTTAGAGAAACTCAAGCAGGTGTTTGAATCGTTGGGCACTGAGCGTTTCTTGGAGAAAGCGGATGCTATAAGACTCTTAAGAACGCGACTTGATTTTGAACAGATTCTATATGAAGGAATAATGGAAGCGTTGGGGTATACCCAAAATAGCAAACCGCTTCGTGAATTATCCCAACGTGTGCCTTATGCTGATTTTGATCATAAGTCAGCGGAAGAGATTCAAGCAATTCTTTTTGGTGTTGCGGGTCTGCTACCTTCTCAAACAGATAAACCACTCTCCGATATTGAGAAGGAGGATCCTTTTGTTGTCACATTAGAGAAACTTTGGTATACATCTAAACGGACGGTTGAAGCGAAGGGGATGGATGCTACACAATGGCATTTTGGGAGAATTCGTCCATTTAACTATCCAACGCGACGGATTGCTGCTATGAGTCAACTCATACATAAAAGCAACGGCAGCCTGATGATGTACTTTCTTCCTACATGTGAAAAAGCCGCAATGGAAGATACAACTTCATTTTTGCGTAATATCCGAAAGGAACTGCTTAATTTGCTGATGCTTGAACCTGAAGGATACTGGGAAACACATGCTAACTTCGGAAAAGGTGGAACGCAAAAGGCTAAACTTATTGGAGAAGCAAGAGCATTGGATATTTTGGTCAACAAGGTACTGCCCGTTGCTTATATTTGGGCAGTGGAATCGGAAAGCAAGAAACTACAGGATGCAATTCTGAATATCTATAGCAGCTCCACAAAACTACAAGCAAACAGGATCATCAGTCAGATAGAATCACAAATCTTTTCAGAAGCACAACAGATGCGTCTGATTACACCTACTGCTCAGATTCAACAAGGGACAATTCGGCTCTACAAAAACTATTGTGCTGATCAACTCTGTGATCTTTGTCCTATTCTTGAGAATAATGCAGTGTTATTCAACGAAAATTCTGTGTAAAAATCTGTAAATAATATAATGACAAAAAATGTCAGTTGATTCTTAGAAAGGAGAAATCTCATGAAAACTTTGTGTGTAATTACAATTACATTTCTATGTCTTTCTGTCGCAGTAGCAGAAGAAACCTTCTTTTCTGCACTTGAAAGCAAAACTGAAGTTGAAAGCGAAGGTGGCACCGTTGATGGTGGCAGTTTCGCTCCAGGTAAATTTGGGAACGGATTTGTCAGTGAAGAAGTTGGTGATGTGATACATTTTCCTGTAGAAGACCGTTTTGTGAATTTAGAGGAAGGCACAGTTGAACTATGGGTTACAATGGGAATGGATACCAGTACTATCACCGGTGAACTCTTTACTTTCATGACCTATAAACGGGGCACTGACGCAGTTTTTCTACAGTTCAACACTGGTGGTATTGCCCAGATGCGGATCAAAAGTGCTAATTCATGGCATAACGCGAATAGTGAGGCACTCAACTGGAAAAAGGGAGAACACCACCACATGGCAGGGACATGGGGACCAGACGGTTTGAAACTTTACTTGGATGGTAAACTTGAAGGTGAGGATGATTTTACTGGAGGACCTACTGTCTTTGCACAAACCTTTGAGATTAACAACGCGTCTCCGCCTGATCCGAGATTTCCAACGAACTGTGTGGTTGATGGTGTCCGAATTTCTGATCACCAAAAAGAAGTTGGTGAATTGGCACTTGATGATCCGGCTCCCGTTGCAGCACAAGAGAAATTAGCGACTACTTGGGGAAAATTGAAAAACAGATAGTAACCGATAATACGAAAGAACGGGCAATGAATTGTCCTACGACTAACGGATATTGGTTAACGGATATGTGTCTACATATTCCTAATTACTACTATACTATTCCGAGGACTATTGAATGTATAAAATAGAAAAACCACTCTTTACTGCTGGAGATGACGACTATAACACCTATCGTATCCCCGCAATCATTACCTCAAAAGAGGGAACGCTGTTGGCGTTTTGTGAAGGTAGAAGAATAGGGGGCGGGGATTCTGGGGATATTGATATCGTACTCAAACGGAGTTTTGACAACGGTGAAACATGGCAACCGATGCAAGTTGCTGTTTCCACAGGAGCAGATACAGATGGGAATCCTGCACCTGTGGTAGACCGTGATACAGGTACAATCTGGTTACTATTTTGTAAGAACTTCGCTGATGGTGGAGAAGGCAAGATAATCGCCGGAGAGGCACCCCGCACCGTATGGGTAACCCGTAGTACTGATGATGGCGAAACTTGGACTGACCCCAGAGAAATTACCGCAACTACGAAACTGGACACATGGACATGGTACGCAACCGGACCTTGCCACGGGATTCAATTGATGAATGGTAGAATGGTTATACCTTGTGATCATGTGCTTGGACAGAGTCGAAATTATGCTGAGATGGGATATTCACATCTAATCGTCAGTGATGACCACGGTGAGACATGGCGTATTGCTGGGGAAGCACAACCCGGTACCAACGAATCGGTCGTCGTTGAAACCGTCAACGGGGACCTATATTTCAACTGCCGAAACTATGTAGCACCAAAACGACGCGCCTACGCGTGGAGTTCTGATAGTGGAGATACGTTCACAGAATTTGGCTATGACGATGATCTGATTGAACCTATCTGTCAGGCAAGTATGGTGCGGTATACGGATGAAAATACGCACGACAAGAACCGTGTTCTGTTTTCCAATCCTGCCAGTACAGGACGAGAGAAGATGACAATCCGCATCAGTTATGATGAATGTCGTAATTGGAACAGTGGCAAAGTCTTGCACGAAGGTCCAGCTGCGTATTCTGACCTCTGTATTGATTCTGATATGAATATATGTTGTCTCTATGAACGTGGTGAACGGGGTGCTTATGAAACATTGTCGTTTGCAAAGTTCGATTTAACGTGGTTGACAGATGGAGAGGATACGCTTTAGCAGCATTACGCATGCATTTATGAATCATTCCGAATTCTTATGGTTATAGGGAATGTATGCTCTTTAGTCCCGTAGGGACGATATGTTTATAGAAGAATGTTTACCCCACCTCTCTTCAGTCCCGTAGGGACGATATGTTTATATCAGGATGAGCTACTACACATAGCGTCCCTACCAAATCAACGCCAAATGCGCGTTTGGCATTTGTCGGGACTAAAGAGGGTTTCTGACATAGCAAATTCCTTAAGTTTACACCTATGGGATTAACATTATCCTCTCACATTTCAAAGGAGGTTAACTGATGAACTTAACACAACGAATCAGCAAATATCCATTAGAGTCCGTACGAAGGAAAAGAAAAAAGAAGTATTGGTTACTAATCTGGTTTGCATCAGCTTTTGCCGTTTGTGATATGATTGTGCTCTTCGTGTTATTTAAGATTCTTCTGCCCATGTTATTAGATAACACTCCGTATCTACTTGCAGAAGATGCTCAAGAGTACACACATCTTTCTACTTATGCCACAACCAGTACCCCCAAATTGCTGACATTTTCACCTGATGGAAAAATACTCGCTTGTGGGGCATATAACGAAATACTGTTGTGGGATACAGAAACTGGTAACCAATTATACGCAATGCGCGAACATGCAGGATATGTCACTGCTCTGACATTTTCACCTGATGGAAAAACTTTTGCCAGTAGCAGCGAGTTCAATCAAAACACCGTTTTAGTGTGTGATACCGCTACAGGACAAGTAATATCCAATTTACCGAAACAAGATTCTTTAATAATGTATTTAGACTTTTCTCATGATGGCAGCACTCTGGTGAGTGCGGATGTACATGGGTCAGTAATAGCTTGGGATACCAACACATACCTTATACATCAACGCATACAGGGAAGATTCGCATTCACAAGAAGGACTTACACTTACGAAGAGTATTACACATTTCCCGATTCATACAAAGGGAGTATTCTTACACGTTGGAATAGGGGAATAAGAGATACAAATATTATTAGCACGTCAGAAAGTTTGAGTTCGGTAGTAGAGTCTGCAACGTTTAATGAGAACGGTATCATTGCGATGACACCTGGTCCAAACACCTTGCCAATTTATCTTTCATCAAATCCATATCCGATTCAGTCATTGATGTTTTCCCCTGATGGCAAAATACTCGCGAGTGGTAGTGGAAGTGATTATCAACCATTTAACATTACTACAGGGAAAATCCATCTATGGGATGTTGACACAGGACAGACTGTAGCAACTCTCAAAACACCTGGAAGTAGAGTGGATATTCTTGCGTTTTCTCCTGATGGAAAGACACTTGCAAGTAACGGCAATAAACACTGGAAAGGTGATAACAAGATATTCATCTGGGATCTGACTACCCATGAATTGATCTCCATAATCGAAACAGATTCGCCAAGTAAAATTACCGCTTTAGCATTTGCTCCTGATAACATCACCCTTGCAAGTAGTAATGGTAATCGTAGAGTGGATCTATGGGACATTACAGGCAACATAAAAAACCGATAATACAAAATTAACTGGATTATCTTGTTTTATAGCGAATTACTAAGATTAAGCAGGAAGAGGAGAAACGTAACGGAATAAAATGTGTCTCATTTTATGAGTCATTCTAAACAGAAAGCACCAGAAAAATGTGATGATAGTAACTAATCACACATATTCTTCCCCACGATGCTCTGCGATCCACGTTTTCAGGGGGACATCAGCATCTGTAGGTTGCCACCACCCTTTAATATCTACGCCATCCCCCAACAACTGGCGTCGTATCGGATCGCATTTCTTGAGGATTTCCTCTGGCATAAGATTATAGTCCAGACCGCGCAACCAACGATAACTATACCCCATGAATAACACCTTGCGCGTTACATCGGAATAATTTCTACCTCGCGAATGCCACATTCTTCGGTCGAAAAGCACAGCAGTACCCCGTTTGACAAGTAAATCCATCGCACCATCAGGATCGCTTTCAGGATCACTACGTAATGGGATTTTATCAAGTTTGTGGCTACCTGGAATAAGTCGCATTGCCCCATTATCTCTGTGCATAACATCGCTTAACCAGTAACTCACCTTGAGCGAAAGTCGTGGGTGTGGACGTTCCATCTCTGGAATAGGTCTGCCACCGTCCTGATGCCAACCTGCACCTTTACGGATACGTTCTGAATCAGGTGGTTCAGGTGGATACATAATGAGATGTGAGATGTAGAGTTGTATGTTCCATCCCAGAATGTCCCAGAGTAAAGGAAATACCTTCTTGTTATCAAGCAGCTCTAACAGCAGATCATCTTCAATGACAGTACGGAATTTAGATAGTAATTTGTGGGGACCCAATCCATTTTTTGCGCGTTCTGCAGCATCAATGCGATCAGCGATCTTCTCTAAAGCATCTGTCATCTCAGGACTGATTGCGTCCTCTACAACGAGGTAGCCTGTGTCATTAAATGCTCTGAGTTGTTCTTCGGTTGCACAGTATTCAAGCCATGAGAAATCCATTATGTTCGCCTATGTTAATATGGAAAGAATCCGATAAGGTTTTATATTCTGCATTTTTATTCCTCCACGCGTTCAATAATCTCACCTGTTTCACGGTCTCTATAGATACGCTTCATTCTACCATCAGGCATGCGTTCATCTTTGAGATGTGCATAACGTTCTTCTGCGTCTGCCGTATCGGTCTGTGCTTCTTCTGCATCTGTAGTTCCACGCCAATCCTCAAGTTCAACGGGTTCCCACTTTTTGGATTTCGCGGATTTATAGCAAGCATCTATAATAGCGTTTACTACATATCCATCATAGAAGGTTTCTAAGGGTTCTCTGCCTTCATCCATAGCGTTGAACATATCAAGAAACATATCACGGTATCCGAGTTCTGCCACCTCATCACCGACAGGGAAAAGCCAACCGGTATCACTCTCGGCTTTTTCTGCGACATAGCCACCCTGTCCGACAGCAGTGAACATCTCAAAGCCGGTGCGTAGCCAATGATTGAGCCAGATAGTTCCCTCGCTGCCAGAGACTTCATCCCGGAGGTCCATGCCGCCACGGAATGCCCAACCGACTTCAAATTGTCCCATCGCGCCGCTTTCAAATCGGATGAGTGCAATACCGTGGTCTTCAGCATCAATCGGGTGTACGAGTGTATCCGCCCAACACATCACTTCAAGCGGTTTGTTGTTCTTCCCAACGAAGTTTCTGATAATTTCAATGCAGTGACATCCCATATCAACGATTGCACCACCACCTGCCTGTTCAAGGTCCCAGAACCAATCACTATGGGGACCAGGGTGTGTTTCACGAGAACGTACCCATAGTATTTTGCCGAGAGCACCGTTCTGAACAGACTCTAACGCCTTTAGTGTTTTGGGAGGATAAACCAAATCTTCAAGATAACCCCCGAACACACCAGCGTTTTCTACAAGGTCAAGCATCTGCTTTGCTTCTTCTGCAGTACGTCCAAGCGGCTTTGTGCAGAGAATCGCTTTATTTGCAGCTGTAGCAAGTTCCACGGCTTTCAAATGCAGATTGTTTGGTAATCCGATGACGACAACATCCGTTTCAGGATGATTGATCGCTGCCTCTAAATCAGTTGTCGCGTTTGGGATGTTCCATTCCTTAGCAAAATCAGTTGCGCGTTCCTCGCGACGTGAATATACCGTGTGGACACGATCTACACCGCGTTGGTTATGCAGTGTCATCGTGTAGAACATACCGATGAGTCCTGTTCCGAGCATCGTAACCCTATGGTTTTTCTGTTCTGTCATCTCATAATTCTCCGATGAAATTTCAATTACATAAGTTGTATAGATTAAGAGTATTATTCTGTCTTATAAGCTGCAATCACACCCCAATCATCGACAGTCCAACAATTGTCTTTGTCTGTGGCGTGAACGCCTTTGAGGGTACCACTTCCACCCGCTTTTGTAGCAGTCCAAGTTTTTCCACCATCTGTAGTATGTAAAACAGCACTAAAGTCCCCTACTGCCCATCCTACCATATTGTCAACAAAATGGATATCCAAAAGGTTGTCATAAGAGTCTGTCTTTTGCTGTTTCCATGTTTCTCCCCCATCGTCTGTGTACAGGATTAATCCTTCCTGTCCACATATCCATCCAGTTTTTTCATCGTGGAAGTGAATTCCGAATAGATTGTTGTCAAATCCTGGGTCGCGCTTTTCCCACGTTTCTCCACTATCTTTTGTATGAAGGAGTGTACCGAAAGACCCAATTATCCAACCTGTCTTTGGTGAGACGAAGAGAATGTTCTCCAAATTATTGCGGGTTTCACCGACGCGGACACGTTCTGATCTCCCTATCCATGTTTCACCACCATCGGTTGTTTTTAGGATAGCGTTTTCAGTGCCGACGATGAACCCGTTTTTTTCGTCAATCATCTGAATACCCATTAAGCTGGAACGGATTCCGCCACCCCGTCGACGAGGGTTATTTTGATTAGCAGCAGCCTCGCTTCTTGCCATTTTCCGAGCCCAAGTTTTCCCGCCATCATCAGTTTTTAGAATGGTTCCTCTTGCTCCCGTAAGGAATCCAACCTTCTCGTCTACAAAGTAGATATTATAGAGTGTTGCTGCACCGCCGCCACCGAAACCTGGGGCTCCTTGTGGTCTTCTTTGTGCTTGTTCAGCCCCGGGAGGACGCATATTGATCTCTTTTTTTGTCCAGGTTTTTCCGCCATCCGCTGTTTCAAGGACTAAGCCATTTTCTCCAACTACCAAACCGTGTTCTTTATCCATAAAGTGAACATCGTGTAGCATCCCCTGTATACCGTCATCACGGATAAAATCATCTTCACGGATGACGCTCCATTTAGCATTCGCGACTGTAAGTGTTACAAGAGTTGCTATGGAAACGAAGAATACGAAAAAGGTGATATTTGTTCTTCTCATGGTAATCTCCTTTTATGAGGTGAATGTGCAATTAGATATGAAGTTACTAATTGTGTATTTTTAATTTATGCTGATTGAAAAGCATCATAGATTTCTCGTGCTTTTGTCTCAACACTCTCTAAGTAATTTTGACCAATCTGAGAAAGGTAAAGTTCGGTCAGGTCACCACTTGTTTCACCGAAGACTTTTGCGAATCTTCTGCATTCGTCTTTGTCATGTCCAGAAGCGTAGGCTTTCGTCTTAGCATCTGTGCCAGATTTCCGTACTTCTACGAATTTATTTGTGAACTTTAGATAACTCCCATCTCCAACGAATTGGATATTCTCCAGATTAGCAAATTCAAGTTCCGGTAGTGCATCAGACAAGATGGCGCGTGCTTGTTGCATATCTATTTTCCCTTCGTGCAGCGCAATAGCAATACCGAGAAAGAACAGATCATTCTTGTCGCGTTTTGCTTCACCTTCGCGTTTTGCTTCTCGCAGCTTATTCGGATTCGGTTCAGACTCGTTGTAATAGGTTATATCTTCACGGACATCACACCTCGCAGTGATTTTACTTTCATGAAATACAGAAGCGAGGTAGTCTGACAACGGTATGTTGTGCTGTTTACAATATGCTGCGAGTGCTGTGACCAAAACCATAGATTCACCAGCAGACTTTTCCCGCATCGCAATTGCGACTCTACCGCCTTGACTTTTAATCAGTTCTTCTGGACCTGTAATCATACCGCCGCTCTCTTCACCAGCAAAGATAAGACGAGGTTGCACACCCAACGTAATAGTCTCACCATAGACATCTTGTATAGAAACTGCTTGGTCAGGCGTATCGGTAATCTGTTTCTCAATTTTCTTCATTATGGATGCGATCTCTTTGAAACCTACAGGTACGTTAATCACATGCACACCATTTGCTTCACCCCATTGATCCCAAGCGAGTGCAGAAGGCGTCGTCTTAATCATGAAACGCGGGTGATGGTCCCAAAGTCCAGAGGTTTTCAGCTGCTTTGCATAAAAGTCCATCAACATTAGGAACGCTTGATTAGGGGTATATATTGTTAACAGTCTATCATCATCAAGCGTTAGATAATCAACACCAAGTTTTTGTAACGTATCTTCTCGGTCTATATTCTCTATCTGACAGACGATGAGTCTGTCACCGTCAGGGTCGGTAACCTCAATGATTGTCCCGATGGGTTGATGTTTGAGTTTTGTTGTGTAGTCAGCAGATTTAACAACGTCAAGGATACTAAAATCGCACCCGAGGTCGTAAAATTCTGCTTCTCCAGTTTTCGGATTACGATCCAGTTTTCCGATATTGTGATAGAGCGGGTCTGCATCAACGTGCAGCCAACGGATAGAGTCTGCGATACCTAATCGTTCAAAGATAGCACGCATTGGACGATACATACATCCACCGACACAATCAACAACGATCGGTGGTTTAATCTCACGTATAAGTTTGAGATTGGCATCTGTGGCAACACCGCTCTTGAGATAACCGACATAAAGATGCACCCCATCATGCAGTTCGTCTAAACGTTCAAAATCAATGTGTTCATCGTCAATTGCGCTGAACTGGATAGGATAACCGTCTGTTTCAGCAGTCGTTAATATGTCCTTGATTTTCTTGACGAATTGTATGGATTCTTCAGGTAGATATTGACTACCCTGATTGTTAAGATCTTTTGTCGCGTTTTTTGTGCTTACGGAATGGCTTGAGGTAACATGTTCACCTCCATCTAAGTCCAGCATGAAAATTAGGAACGATGCCATCCATATCGGTAGCGTACCGAACCCTTTCGGGACATACGTGCGTATACCTTGCGCTGCCTGTATACGAGCGATGAATTCGACATATTTTTGTGAGTTGTAGCGTACTTCACATCCTGCCAGTTTTTCTATCGCCAGTTTTTCTATCAGATGTCCTTCTGATGCTTCCTTTGCTACAAGGCTTTTTCCGAGTGTTGCTAAGATGATTCCGACCTGATTTATGGGAAAGCGCGTATCCCACGGATAGAGAATATTCTGAGGTCCACGTATTCCTGCCGTAGACACTTGCGCTTCCTTCGCGTAGTTTTGGAACCATTCCTTTAGGTTCAGTTGTTCAATCAATTCATTGTTTAGCAGGAATGTGAATGGTTCAGGGTCGTCTTGTGGAAAGAGCGGAGTCTTTATAGAGTCGGGTGTATTCTGCTCCACCACTGCAAAAAGTTGTTGCTCCGTTCGGTTACGTTTCTCAAGGGACGCTGCATCTACAGCAATTACCATCTGCACGCTCCATATATGCTTACTAATAACGTGAGAATCAAAAGCCTTTAATTTTACCCCACCGTGTTGTCAATTTGTCATTAGGTTCAACTGACAGAGATGCATCAAGTCCATCTCCCAATGCTGCAATTTCATTTTCACTTAAATGCCGTGAAAAGACAGCAGCATCATCAATAGCACCGCCATATCCTTCACCACCTTCACCGCCAAGTCGGTAGGTAGTATTTGCCCCGCGGGTTTCTTGAAAGTCCGTCTCTTTAGCCAACTCACCATTAATATATATCCTATAGTTCTTACCATCACTTTGGACGACAGCATGACTCCACTCATCTTTTTTGATTTGACCAGCATCAGTCTGACATAGAACAGTCCAGCCAGCGACTTGTCCTCTCCATGACAATAAACCTTGAGCTGTGTTAACAAATAAAGTATTGTGTCCTGCATCCCCAGGTAGACTTCGCCATATCTGTTGCCATTCACCCCCCTCAAATGTTGGATTTATCCATACAGAAAGTGTAAAAGGGTCGGTTTTGAATAGATCCCCATGTAATGATTCAGATACCATCATCTCAACATGTGCACCAACATCAAGATGAATGGCATCCCCGAATTCTCCTTTATTCCAATTAGAACCGCCTATTATCTCACCATGGTTTTCGTTTCCAGATGAATCATCTGCATTGCCATCAAATGAATAGTATGCTACTAAAGCATCTTCTGCCGTTACGCCTAAAATCAAACCCATCAGGAATACTGAGGATGTCAAAAACATATTAATTGTTTCATTAGTATTTCTCCTTAAATGATTTAGTCAATCTATGTGGTCTATACATATATTGTGTAAATAGGTCCTTCGTTCACAAGATAACATGTAATAAAACCATACTAACATACCTGATAAAAAAAGTCAATATGTGAGGGAGTGGAGGGTGTGTAAAGTTTTTGCACTCTATTTGTCAGAATCGCGGATTACGCGGATTACGCGGAGGACGCGGAAGGGGTTTCTTGTGCGTTTAAAGTTTACTTTCACAAGTTGGCTTTGATTTTAGTAAAACCCCATAGGCGGCAAATTAGTACAGAGAAGGATTATGAAGGATGAATGTGTTTGGAGAAAGAAGCACAATCTAACAGAATGTGCTACAGCAGTATCAAGTTTTTCCCTGGGCGGAGAAGGGTAATGAAGGGTGAATGGGGTTGGAGAAAGAAGCACAATCTAACAGAATGTGCTACAAAAATGTGATACCTTTCAGCAAACGCTTCAGAGTTTTCGTTGATTTTACTGGACATTTAGTTTCCTAAAAAAGTCACGAATTCGTGACAAATTTGTCACAGTCGTGACTTTTTGTCACGTGTCTGTTAATCCAGTCTGTGTAAGGTTTCGTAGACTGTTTTTTGTGCACGTTTGAATTTTAATATTTGTCAAATCGTGACAAATCAAATTGTCCCGTTTATTTTACGTATTTTTTCAAATTCATTATGTTTTTCTTGTAACTTCATAGTAAATCTCTTTCTTTTAAATGTTACGAATTTCGTACAATTCGTAACATTGGTAAATTGGCGTTGCGAGCAGTGGCTGTATGGTTGCATCGGGTTAAATTTAGATCCTTAAAAAATTATTTTTCTGCTGTCTCTGAAGGTTTTCTTTTCTGAAGGTTTAACTTTCTGTGAAACTCCTCCTAAAGGTAAGACTGAGTTGATCGCATTTTGCGGAGAACTCCTGTAATTTCGTAGTGTGTCCTCTTTCAAAATCGTACCATATGGTACGAAATTTCGTACCGTGGTACGATTTGGTATAATGGCTGTGGCGTTAGTTACAGTAAGGTTTTGTAGCGTGTTTTTTGACAGAGTCAAAATTTTTAAATTCCTAAATGGTACGAAATTCTCGCCATGTTGAAATATGCATGAAAAAATCGGTTTTTTTCTGATATTATGATCATTTCTGGACAATCTGGAAGATAGCATTGTAGACACCTATTTATATAAACTTTAGACAATTTATTATATAACATAAACCCATTATAACATATAGAAAATACATTTGTCAAATTAAATTTGAAAAAAATGATATATTTTGTAAGGTGTGTAAAGTTATTGCACTCTATTAGTCAGAATCTCGGATTACGCGGAGGACACGGAAGGGTTTTCTGGATCATTGTATGACTTTGATCGGCTACAAAGGAGCGCAATATTGTAAAACGTCAAATGCATTGACAACCATTGTAAAATAGGTTAACATATTATGTTTTCAATTGTTTATACCCCTCGAAAATTATATGAATAGACAGTTTCATTCTGTTACACTTCGTCTTGTTAACTTCAAGGAAAAATGCCATGAAAAAAGAATTATCCAATTACATAAAATCTCCAAAAGACTTTGAAAGATTCTGTAACCTTTTCCTTAAAAAAGAGGTGTCTTCCCTTGTAACAGTTTATGGGGCAGAAGGACCTGATAAAGGTATTGATGCGGAATACAACGGAAGTTATACAGATAGAAACGGTAAGAAAAGAAGTGGACGTTGGATTTTTCAATATAAGTTTTCTGATCCAACTAAAGATAAGAATCAGGCGCGTAGCAGCCTTATTACTGCTATGAAAGGCACTAAGACAAAGAAAGGTGAGTTAGATAAAGCAAATGAGGTAAATTGTGAACACTATGTCCTGATGACCAGTACCTTGCTTACACCGGAGAATATCAGCAAAATTGAAAACGCAAAAAACGATAAAGGATATACTTTTACGTTGACGTGTTGGGATACCGAAAATCTCATCACGATGATCGATGAATTTCCCTACATTCTAAATTCATTCCGAGAACCACATCTTCCCGTATTCCTTTCTTATGAGGATATGTTCCGCGATCAAATTAAAGGCGACCATAGACTCTTGAGATACGACTACGATACCTTTGGACGAGATAATGAAATTGACCAATTTAGATCCTTTGTCCAAGACACTGACAAAAGATTGTTAGTTATGTCTGGTAGTGGTGGCATCGGTAAAACCAAACTTGCAATTGAATTTGCAAAAACGGTCGAACAAGAACACCATGACTATGAACCTCTGTTTGTTCAAATTGCTGAAGATAGTTTTGAAAATGCGTTGGCAGATATTCCACCGAATAGAAAGTACATATTCTTTGTAGATGACGCGCATGACTACTTAGACAACCTGGGCGGTATCAAAATATTGCTGAATAGCTCAGGTTATGATGAATCCAAGGCAGTTCTTATAACACGGAAACCGTTTAAAGCATCTCTGAGAGGGATTTTCTTATCCACGCTACCAGATCAGACTATTGGTGAAATTGAGATTGAGAAATTATCATTTGAGAAAACTAAAGAATTTATTCAGACACATACACACATTCAAGACAATGCTTTCTTGAATGAATTAGCAAAAATGGGAAGAGATACGCCATTAATTGCTGTAATGGTGATATACCTGCTCAATGAAGGTGTTGATCTAACCAGCTTAAAAGAGGATGAATTGGTAGAACACGCCTTTGATACTTATTTGGGAGACATATTCAGCGAACACCTACAAGAGTCTGACAAAAAGCACCGTGAATTGCTTAACTGGCTTAGTGGGATAGCACCAATTGATGTTGAAAACGAACAAATTAGTGAAAAATTATCGGAACTCTTAGAAGTAAAGTTATATGAGATAAATCAATACCGAGACACCTTGAAGAACTACGGACTACTTGTTCAGTATGGAAGGAAGCAACGAGTATTTCCCGGACCACTCAGCGATTATATTTTAGAAAAAGCATGTTTCCTGTCCGATAGTCAACCTTCCTCTTTTCACAATAGTTTATTGGAAGAATTCCTACCACTTTTCCCAGTAAATCTCATTAAAAATCTTGCTCGAATGGAAGCCATTGCTGGTAAAAAAGGTCTCCTTGACGAGTACATTGATTCCCTTAAAACCCAAGTATTTGAAGGAGACAATGCAGTTCGGGAACATGTCTTAGAGAATATGGAAGGTATCTCTTATTTTCGTCCCGATGATGCAATTGAAATATTCAATATCATTCTGGATAATCCAAACACTAAAGACTTTGTAAGGGTAAATTTAGGTATACCATTTTCGCTTACCCATCAACACCTATTAGAAAAAATTGCTAAGGAAGCACAAAAAACTGTCTTCACGCTCTCCGGTTTTCGTAAGACATTAAAGGTAATTCGTAAACTGATTCAAAAGAAAGATCTTAATCTATCCAAATATGATACTCCCCAAGCGTTACTCAACAGAATGACAAGTTTCCATACTAACAAACCCAGTATATTTCAAATGGAAGTCCTTAAAGTGTTTGAAGTGTGGAAAGAGAAAAATGAACCTGAACTCATTTTGGCTCTACTCAATGCCCTTAATTCAATGCTCGTGTTGGATTTCAGTGAAACATATAGCGAAGGTGCTTCTGTTAGGTTCGGTTGGCACCATTTAAGGTATATTCCCGAATTAATCCAGATCAGAACGAAAGCGATTGACATAATTGCTTATATCCTAAAAACATCCGAACATGGTGTTGTGAGAAAAAATGCAGTAGATTCTATTAACCGTGCTATAAATCCTTTAGAAAGTCCATTTCGAAAGGGAATGGAACAATCAGATAAGGATCAATTACACAAAGAACAAGAACGATTATTTGACATAGTAGCCAACCACATCCAAGCAGAATCTGATTTCACTGTTCTTAATGCAATAGATCAGTTTCTCAAAGGATATGCAGAAAACGAATATTTAGAAGGTTTTCCAAGAAGGAGAGCAGCAGAATTACTTGCGAAATTCAGTGAACATGAGATTTGTGAAAGATACCTTTTATACCGCCAATTTACGGGACAATTCCGAGACTGGGGTATAAGCGAAAGTCCTGATAAAACAAAAGAATTCTTGAAAAAGTACATCGCCAAGTATACCCCCGCAGAACTCGCAAAGTTAATGTGGACCTATATAAAAAATGCCGAAGATGGGAAAGAATATAGAAGCCCTACTGATAGAATTTGGGAAGAAAAAGGATGGAATTCTGGAAGTGCTACCTTTTTACTCAGAGCAGTGGGAGAACTTAACCCAATGTATGGAATCGATTTATTAAGTGAAATTGTTGCTTGGAAGATAGATGAATCCCAATGTGCATCAGGATTGATCAGCGGTATGCGGGTATCCGGTCAAGATTTAGCACAGAAAGCAATTCACAATCTCTTAAAGCAGGAAAGTATCATTGCTAAACGTGTGGTTGCAAGAAGTTATTGTGGGATAAGTAGAAATAAACAAGACATTGATAAGGGAGATTTGAATATTTTAGATCAATTGTCTGAAGTACAAGATTCGGAATTGCGGACTTACATAGCACAAACCCTCCCAGATTTTTTTGGTGTAGACACAGAACTTGTCCTTGAGATTTTAGTTCGGTTATCTACCGATGAAACACCGAGAGTTATGCGAGAAACTATCAGAGCACTCTCCAATGATAATCTTAAGTTTTCACCACAGAAGCATTTGGAAACATGCAAGCAACTTATGCTAAACTGCATAAGTTTAGAACGACTTGAGTATGAATCTGAGATAGTTCTCCAGACTATATTCAAACATGATCCGGTATGGGTCATTTCATTTTTTGAGGAACGAATTGCTTACAAAGAAAATATGTCTGACCGTACCGATTCATATAAGTATGACGCAGTTCCCTACCGTCCACACAATCTATTTGATAACGTTGACTGGCATGAGAAGAACGCGAATGCAGCGTTAAGACGAGTGAGAGATTGGATACTAAAATCCTCAAACGTCCTGCGATTTGAGGCACCTAAACTGCTTACATCAATGCTCAGCGGAAACGAATCCCAGGGTAGTGATGTCAAGATCAATGATGCAATGGAAAAACTTTTTGAAGAGTGGATAGACTCAGAAAGTATTGAATTAATGCGTGATGCAACTTATTTGATGAGAGGATTTGACACTGACCCTATATTATACTCCCTTGCCGAGAAAGCTCTAAAAAATAGTAAGGGAAACAGAGATGTTGAGAGTAATATAATATCTGTCTTCAATTCGAAAGTTTACTCAAGAAGTATCGGTGAACCTACTTCGTTACTTGTGCAGCGTATCAAAGACCTGAAACATCTTAAAGAAAAAACACAGTCTCCCTATGTCACACAATTTGCCGAAGATGTCATAAAGATGACAGAGCAAGATATTGAAAAACAATTACAAGAGGATGAAGAAATTCTTGAAGGAGATGAATGGTAAATCTAACGCATGAACAGAGCCTCCTTCAGGAAATTGACAATCTTGCTTCTCAAAATCAAACTACAAAAATAATCACTTTCTGCAAGGATGTCTTTCAAGGGACAGTGGGATTTGTAGATAATTGTTACAGATTAACCTGTGATGATCTTCAGCAAAGCGGAGTTCTTCCAGTTTAGTAATTCACAGATTTCTAATGTCAGAGGACTTGAAAACGAAAAGAATTGCTATACATTATATACTTGCTTCCACATCCATACCTCCGTATTTCCCTTGACTTCAAACCCAAAATTATGCTAAAATTAGTAAAATTTAAAAATACCGGTAAGAGTCCCGCTTTATGTCACAAGATCAAAGCAACATATCAGAATCCCTACAAAAACTACAAGACCTACTCCAAAAACTCTTCCGTGCCGACGCCGCTGACCTTGACTTCGGCATCTACCGTGTCATTAACCATCGCCGCGAAGCAATCCAAGACTATATTGATAAGGAACTTCCAAAAATTGTTCAGAATGCTCTTGACTCAAACACTGAAGCAGCGTCTGCACTTGAACACATCACTGAACTTGAAAGCAAAGTCCGAGATTTTAGTAGCAATCTCGGAGAAGATATATTGGATGTAGATGGAAACCTTATAAATGAGAACTACAAAGATGCACCTGTTGTAAAGAAGTATCTTAAAGCGAAGGAGAATCTCGGCTCACCACAAACCCCCGACCAACGTTCAGATAACGTATTCAATCACCTCTATACTTTCTTTTCACGTTACTACGATAATGGTGATTTTGTTCCACGTAGACGTTACGCACAAACTGAACGTTACGCAGTGCCATACAACGGTGAAGAGGTATACCTCCACTGGGCGAACCGAGACCAGTATTATGTCAAAAGTGGTGAACATTTCTCCAATTACAGATTTAAACCTAATCCTAAACAAAACACTACTGGCACCTTTGACCTCCAAAATGTAGACATTGAAAAGGATAACGTCAAAGGTGTTAAACGTTTCTTTATCCCATTATCATCAGAAACAAAATACAATTCAGAAACCGATGAGGTTTGTATCCCTTTTGAATATCGTCCGCTCACGGATGCTGAGAAATCTCACTACGGCACCCGAGACCAGCAGGAAAAAATCATTGATGCAGCCGAATCAGAAATCATGGAGAATTTGACAAACCATTATAATGCCCTATCTGCACTTGACCATCAAATTAACGATGGAACCAGTCTCAAAAAACACCTTAGAACCTATACTCGCCGCAACACCGCAGACTTCTTCATTCACAAAAACCTCAAGCAATTTCTCAATAGCGAACTGGATGTCTATATCAAAAACGAAGTGATACCGATGTCCTCACTGATTTTTGATGATGTTAATTTCACGAAAGACAATCTAAACAGAGTAAATTGGATTGAAACATCAAAACTCGTTCACACCATCGCTTCCCAGATTATCGATTTCTTGGCACACATTGAAAAATTTCAGAAACGTCTCTGGCTGAAAAAGAAGTTTGTCCTTTCCACCGATTACTGCCTTACACTTGATCGTGTGCCAGAAGAATTTTACCCTGAAATCGTAGAGAACACTGCGCAACTTAAGGAATGGAAAGACCTTTTTAGTATTCACGAAATAGACAAAAACCTCCTCAATACCGAATACACCGAACCGCTTTCCGTTGAATTCCTCAAAGAAAATCCGAATCTCGTTTTGGATACCTGCCACTTTGACTCTGACTTCAAAGATCGTCTGATAGCATCTCTTGACAATCTGGATAACGCTACAGACGGTTTGCTCATTCACGGAGAGAACTTTCAAGCACTAAACTTGCTGACAAAGAAATACCGAGAATCAATAAAATCCATTTATATCGATCCGCCTTATAACACTGATGCCTCAGCAATTCTGTATAAAAACAACTACAAAGATTCATCCTGGATGTCGTTAATGGCAGATCGAATTTCAATCTCTCAGGAACTGTTAGTAGAAAATGGCATCTTTTGTGCAGCGATTGACGACGTGGAAGCCGCCAATTTACGGCAGCTACTCCAAAATCTCTTTTCCAA
This sequence comes from Candidatus Poribacteria bacterium, assembly GCA_022828145.1. Taxonomy (GTDB): domain Bacteria; phylum Poribacteria; class WGA-4E; order WGA-4E; family WGA-3G; genus MSPOR6. Next base: position 48,904 of record JAJEJA010000069.1, read on the forward strand.
AGAAAATGAATTGGGAATTGCTGCAGTGTGTTCTAATCCGGCAGGTCGTCAAAGACCAACTGGCTTTGCACCTGCCCATGAATACGCAATGTTCTTTGGATTGACTGGATCAGCAAAAGTTGGTCGCCTTGAAAGAACAAAAAACAACTTGAGAATGCTGAAATTGATAAACAGGGTCGTCATTTCACATGGAAAGGACTTAGAAGTGGTGGAGGTCCCAACGCTTTTCGAACAGCACGTCCCCGTTTGTTCTATCCGCTCTTTGTCAAGGATGAAAAGATTCGAATTCCTCACATGGAATGGAAGATCGAGAGTCGACAATGGAATCTCTTGGAATCACCAGAATCAGATGAAACAAAAGTATTACCAGTCAAACCGGATGGCGAAGAAATGACGTGGGGATATGGAGTTGAAACACTGTCTGAAAAATTATCGGAAACTATTGCAAGAACTGATCGACATGGTAATATTCGGATTGCAATTAAACGGTATCTAAATGAAGAAGGTATGCTACCCAAGACCTGGTGGGGTAAAACAGAGTACTCATCAACACAATACGGCACTATATTTTTAACAAATATGCTCGGTGATAGTCTCGCGTTCATGTTTCCGAAGTCCATCCATCTTGTTGAAGATTGCCTCCGTGTTTCTTCTCTTGGTAAAAACGATATTGTGCTTGACTACTTCGGAGGTTCTGGTACCACCGCTCACGCTACCATCAACCTAAACCGTCAAGACGAAGGTAACCGAAAATATATCCTTATTGAGATGGGTCATCATTTTGACACTGCATTAATGCCACGCATTAAGAAAGCTGTTTATGCCGAAAAATGGAAAGATGCAAAACCTGTCTCTCGTGATAGTAGACTTTCTCACATCATCAAATACCAACGCATTGAATCCTATGAAGATACTCTCAATAACATAGAATTCAACGAAACCGATAACGAAAGAGTCCTGCTAACTGACGAACACCAATTAAGTTACATGTTGGAAAGCGATACAAAGGAAAGTCCAACGCTCCTAAACATCTCCGAACTCCAAAACCCGTTCAGTTATCAACTTGATATCGTCAAAGATATGCAAACACAAACAGAGACCATTGACCTGCCCGAAACCTTCAACTATCTGATCGATTTATCAGTCCAAAAACGTCAGTGCCTACAAGATGATGACAGACGTTATCTCGTCTACAAAGGCATAGTCGAACAAAAGTCAGTTGTTATAATCTGGCGTGAAACTGCAGGGTGGAAAAAAGAAAACTATGAACGTGATTATCAGTTCATTCAGGAACAAGAACTAATAGAAGGCATGGATGAGGTATATGTCAACACCAATTCTATTGCTCCCAATGTCAAACCTTTAGATCCACTTTTTAAACGATTAATGTTTTCAGAATGAATCCGCTAAAGAATACAGATATGCCCAGAAAAAAAACAAAAGAACTCAACAATCATCTTATTCTTCACGGATGGCTAAATGACCAATTCGGGTATGAAACCACTCGAGACCTACTTAGTGATGTAGCAAACATTGACGAGGGCTTCACCGCAAATGGACACTCACTAATCTGCGAATTTCTGATGTCCCGCCAAGATTTGAATAATGAAATTGAGAACGCATTACCAATTTACGATGCCAATATCAAACGCCACCTATCCGCTGTAAACAGCAAACGTAAACGACCTATCGTTCTCCGTTATTTCCAATACTTGTCGCTACTCTACACTGAGATATTCTTAGACTGGAAATTCAACAAACCTGACGAATTCCTTCATCAACTCAATACATTCGTCCAATCCCAAAATGCACTCAAAATACCCGGCGATCCCAGGGATACTCACTTCACAAAAACCGATATTGGAAAACTAGCAATGTGGATGGCTACCGGTTCAGGCAAAACCCTTATCATGCACATTAACTATCACCAGTACCTCCACTATTGCAAAGATACGTTAGACCACGTCGTCCTAATCACACCGAACAAGGGATTAAGCGAACAGCACATGTGTGAATTCGCTAACTCCGATATCCGATGTGAAAGATTCAACGTTGAAGGCAATCAGAATAGTCGTTCTCATAATACTGTCCAGGTTATTGAAATCACAAAATTGGTAAAAGAAAAGACAGGTGAAGGTGAAAGTGTGGCAGTCGAGGCATTTGAAGGTAATAACCTGATCCTTGTAGATGAAGGACACAAGGGGACAAGCAGTACTGATCCTGTCTGGCGTGAGCATCGCGAAACACTTGCCAAACAAGGTTTTACCTTTGAGTACAGCGCAACCTTTGGGCAAGCACTTGCCGCTGCCAAAAATAACGACCTCGTTGATGAATATGGAAAAGCCATCGTTTTCGACTACTCTTACCGACATTTCTACAGCAATGGATACGGAAAGGACTTCCGTATCATCAACGTTGGCCACGATAACGCAACCCAAACAGATATACTCTTTTTAGCGAATCTCCTCAGTTTCTATCAACAAAAACGCTATTTCAAAGAAAACATCGGCAGCGCCCGCGCCTACGGCTTAGAACCACCATTATGGGCATTTGTCGGCAGTAAGGTGAACGTCGTCTATCAAAATTATACGCGTTCAGATGTCCTAAATGTTATCCGATTTTTACATCGGTTCTTAAAAAACGAAAAGAGATGGGCAATACAAGACATAGAAAACATTCTCAAAGGTGAATCGGGTTTGTCCGTTGACAAAAACAACGATGTTTTTAAAAATCGATTCGATTATCTCAAGGATGCAGCAAAAACGGCACCACAAATCTATACTGATATTCTCAAGGAGGTCTTCCACACCGATTCAAGCGGCGCATTACATCTTTGTGATGTCCAAAATGCACAGGGTGAAATTGCCTTAAAAACTACTTACGGTAACAAGGAATTTGGACTTATCAACATTGGTGATGTACCTAAATTTAAAAAACTTGTCCAAAGTGACGATGCAGAAATCGTCATGAACCCTAAAGATGTACTAACAGAAAGCCTCTTTAACGACATCAACAAACCCGAAAGTCCAATCAATATTCTCATCGGCGCGAAAAAGTTTATTGAAGGATGGGACAGCTGGCGAGTCACCACAATGGGACTGCTCAACATCGGTAGACAGGAAGGTTCTCAGATTATCCAGCTATTCGGGCGCGGCGTCCGTCTACGCGGTAAAGATATGAGCCTCAAACGGAGTGCCGCACTTGATGGCGATCATCCACCTAACCTATCACTTTTGGAAACGCTCAATATCTTTGCTGTGCGTGCTAACTTCATGGCAGACTTCCAAGAATACCTCAGGCGAGAAGGGGTTCCATGTGAAGATCCAATTCAATTGAAATTACCAATTAAACCCAACATGGACCACCTTGCAAAACGGCTTTATGTTCCCAAAGTCTTGCCTTACGACAAAGCTGCAAAAGGAAAGTGTGTCATGCTTGAAGCGTGTGAGGATATAATCGTTACTCACACAACCCAAACCGTTAATATTACTAGTAGTAGTTCAGAAGAAGGTATTCAAGACGAACGCGGAGAAGCGGCAATCGAAACTTCAATTAAAGAGAAATACTTAGATTTGGTAGATTGGGAAAAAATCTATCTCAAACTTCTGGAGTATAAGCACGAAAAAGGGTACCACAACCTCGTTTTTGATGCCGATATTCTCAGGGATATCCTCAATGCAGACAATCCTCTGTACGAACTCAAAATTATGCATAAGTCTGAAATTGAGCCGAAATCACTTCAGCAACTTGAACAGTTAGAGGAATTAGTACTCACACTCCTCCGTAAATATATCACCAAATTTTACCGTATCATTCAGAAACGTTGGAATGATGAAGGCGTGCGTTTACAACATTTAAACGAAAAGAATTCTAACTTCATAGATTGGAAAATATCCATTCCCAGAGATAAATCGGAAGAACTTGAACCGAACATCAAATATCTAATAGAAGACGGTAGCATATACGAATCTGGTATTACCGATCTCCCTAAAGTTCATAATGACCGACACCTATATCAACCACTTTTGACTATAGATGGAGAAGGCACAACGTTACGCATAACCCCACCAGCATTGAAAAAAAGTGAGGCAGATTTTGTAAAAGACCTTCGATCTTATGTACGTCAACCGCGCGAGGAACTCGCTAAAAAGGAAATTTTTCTCTTACGAAACCAGAGTCGTGGTAGAGGAATCGGCTTTTATGTAAATGAAGGTTTCTATCCCGATTTTATCTTGTGGATACTGGAAGGATCAAAACAACGTATCGTCTTCATTGAACCACACGGCATGATACATGAACCTATAAATGAAAACAATCCAAAGATTATGCAATTCAAAAGACTACGCGATTTCTCCTATAAACGTTTCCGTGGTGAACATGTGCAAATGGATTCCTTTATTATCTCACAAACGCCTATTACAAAACTGCGTTATAGGGGCGGTAAGGATAAACAGGAATTGCAAGAAAATTGGCACATCCTCTTTCCAGATAAAAACGATCACACTTACCTCTCTCCAATCTTTCAAGATAACGAATAAACACTGAATAGTCCTGCCACGAAATAAATTCACTTGACAAATACCCCGATAACATATTTAATTAAATAGGTTACTGCAAAGATATTATGCTGACAGCACATCAACTATAAACCAATATAGGAGATATCAAATTACATGAATATTGAGAAACGACTTGAAGAATTAGGAATAGAATTACCGCCTCCTGCTACACCGGTAGCGAATTACGTTACGACAGTGCATACAGGAAATCTTGTCTTTACATCAGGACACGGTCCCGGCGATGGTGAAGGAAAAATCTATAAAAGTCAACTCGGAACAGACGCAACGATTGACGACGGATATGAATCCGCACGGCAGGTGGCACTCGGTTTGATAAGCACACTGAAACATGCGTTGGGTGATCTAGATCGGATAAAACGCGTCGTAAAGGTAGTCGGTTTTGTGAATTCCTCCGCAGATTTTATTGATCAACCGGCTGTTGTCAATGGGGCATCAGACCTTTTTGTTGAAGTTTTTGGTGATAAAGGTAAACACGCACGTTCAGCGGTCGGTATGTCACAGTTACCGGGTGGTATTCCGGTTGAAGTGGAAATGGTCGTTGAAATAGAGGACTAATAGCGTTAGGAAAGAAGAAGGATATAATGGCAGTTCAAATTGTTAAACCCCGCATCCGCGGTTTTATCTGTACAAACTCGCATCCTGTTGGCTGTCGTACCAACGTGCAAAACCAGATAGCGTCAATTAAAGAGAATACGACACAGAACGATTCAGGTTTGAATGCACTTGTCGTTGGTGCGTCAACGGGTTATGGACTCGCATCTCGTATTGCTTTGACGTGGGGATACGGTGCTAACACATTGGGTCTCCTCTATGAACGACCGGCGGATGAAAGACGGACCGCCACTGCAGGCTATTACAACACCGTTGCGTTTCATCAGGAAGCAAAACGTGATGGTTTTTTGACAGAAAGTCTGAATGGGGATGCCTTTTCGGATGCGGTGAAAGAGCAAGCAATCGCACAACTCAAAGCTAAATTTGGGAAAATAGATATACTTGTTTATAGTATCGCTTCACCACGTCGTATACATCCACGAACTGGCGTAACACATAACTCTGAGCTGAAACCGATAGGTGAACCGTATTCGGGAAGAACCATAGATCTCAACCGAGAAGTTGTTGCACCCGTAACGATTGAACCTGCAACCGATCAGGAAATTGCGGATACAATCGCTGTGATGGGGGGAGAAGACCTTGACATGTGGGTTACCGCTTTAGCAGATGCAGATTTGATCGCTCCAGAAGTGACAGTTGTCGCTTATACTTATATTGGTAGTGCATTGACTTGGCAGATATATAAAGATGGCACCATCGGCAAGGCAAAAGATGACCTGAAGGCACGGGTTGATGCCCTTGATGAAAAACTCTCAGATCAGTATGGAGGCAATGCTTATATATCAGTCAATAAGGCAGTTGTTACACAAGCATCCGCTGCAATACCTGTTGTTCCGCTTTACATTAGTATCCTCTACGATATAATGAACGAAAAGGGTATCAATGAGGCACCGATTGACCAGATGGGTCGTTTGTTCTCGGAACATCTCGGACCTGGACTAACGCCGACGCTTGATAGTGAACGGTACATACGACTTGATGACAGGGAACTACGGCAAGATGTGACCGAAGCAGTTACAGAACGTTGGGATAAAATCAATACCGACAATTTTCATGAACTCTCTGATTATGCTGGTTATAGACGTCGTTTCCGAAACCTCTTTGGATTTGAGGTTGAGGGTGTTGATTATGATGCAGCAGTAGAAACAGAAATAACGTTCTAATGGTTAGTCCAAGTTAAACTTGTAGGTCGGGTAGAGCGAAGCGAAACCCGACAAACCCACGATTCAAACAAAAGGAGAACCCAAAAAACATTGACATCTCTCTTACAATCTGTTACTATAAATCTATTGGAGGAAAAATGCCAACAGAACGACAAACTGACGAATTGCAAGAAATCCTGAACATATTGGATCCAGACATTGGTCATTTTGCCGACAAACTTGCGAAATGGACATTCAAAAGACCCGAGTTCTTACGCGGCTTAGTGTTCATGCTCAAAGAAGACATCGGTCAATATCTCGATTTTGATAATATGAAAGTCGTCAGTCCATATAATATAGTTGACACTTTGCAAGAAACAGTGTCCGATTTGGTGTTCACCGTGTGAAACAGGTTGACACAGATGAGTTGACACAGACCGATCACCCTTTCGCATGGTTGATGACCGTACTGCAAAAAGAACAGGAAGATGAAAACGTCCTGCAACGGACATTGGAAACTGCACTCACGCAGCTGGATACATTAAAGACCGAGAACCCTACCTTGCACCAAAATGCGATGATGTATCTGTCCCTTATCGTCCGGTGTAGACGGGATGAAAACGAGCAACCTCAGTTGCTGAGAATGATAAATACCCATACAGAAAATGAGGAGGTTGAAAGAACTATTATGACTGCTATAGAAGCACTTATTCAACAAGGAAAAGCTGAAGGAAAAGCTGAAGGAAAAGCTGAAGGAAAAGCTGAAGGAAAAGCTGAAGGACTTGAACAAGGTAGAATCTATGAGAAACGGACAGACGTTCTCAAATTAGTGCGGCACCGGTTTGCTGACATCTCAGACTCTATTCTCAATGAGATTAGCGGGATAGATGACCTCGCCAGTCTTGATGACTTGTTTGATCAGATCCTCACCGTAAAGGCGTTTGAAGACATTGATTTTTCAAATAACAGCAAGTAAAATTTATTGAACTCATAGCGAGTTTTAAAGAAGACACGCTGTGAAATTATAGGAACATCACTACGTGTATCTACACCTTTCGCACCGCTGGTGCTAAGGTTATTCTCACGCCAGATTAAGTTTAAATAATAATTTAGGTGATACGTGAAGATACCCTAGCAGGATACTCGTTTGGTATTCTGCATTGGTTAGGAATTCGCACTTAGGTGTCAATTTAGGAAGACTTACGCTAATAACCCCAGTCCGGTAGGTTCGGTTTCCTAACCGAACCGGTTTTGTGCCAAATGCGTTCATATGACAAAGCACTAGCTACAGAAGACGTTTTCCAAACTTTTAAGGTTATACAACGATGAGAAAACTGAGAACTTTGCACGAATTTCAAATGGAACAACTCGCTGACCGGGAGGAAGCAATTGCTTACCTTCAAGTAACCCTTGAAGAGTACCAAACTGATGGAAATATAAGTTTCTTTCTGGACGAGATTCAGACTATTGTAGAGGCACAGGGTGGGATTTTGAAGTTTGCAAAGCAAATGGGGATAGAATCGCCAGAACTTTCGGATGCACTTTCCAGCAACGATGCTCCGCGAATTGATATTCTGAGCAACATTTTTCATACGCTTGGGTGTAGGCTGTCAATTGAACCTCTACAGGATGTGAGCCTTAGAGCAGGCAAGGATTGCTCGGCTGTGCCAAGAGAAAGTGTAGAGATGAATGTGAAGGTCGCCAATTGAGAATATATTGAATGACACCGAAATTATCCCCATTTTGTGGGCAACACAATAAAAATAAAGAATGGCGGCAAACCGAATTTACTTATAATGAGGATGGCATTTCAATCCGTATTCCGAATGTGTACGCTTGGGTTTGTCCAGAAGATGGTGAAGCCTCATTCACACCTGAGACTGCCGATGAATTGATTGTAGCACTACGCGAATTCGTTGATGCCGCCAAGTGTGTAAGAAAAAGAAGGTCTGTATTGACTGAATATGTTGTTGCTGTTGAATAACACCATTTTCATATAAATATAATTTCAAAACAATTTCTGACAATAAGGAGAAACTTATGTCACAACCTTTAGTTACAGTTTGGAACGAATTTAGACACGAAAAAACGAATGATTTTATCAAAAAGTTATACCCAGAAGGCATTCATTCAGCAATCGCCGATGGGTTAAGCGAACACGGTATTGAGACGCTCACCGCTACGTTGGATGAACCGGAACACGGTTTAACTGACGCAGTACTGGATAAAACAGACGTGCTGATATGGTGGGGACATGCCGCCCACGGTGCCGTTGAAGATGCCATCGCTGATAAGGTAAAGGCACGGGTATTACAAGGGATGGGGTTGATCGTCCTGCATTCTGGACACTATTCTAAACCCTTTACTCGATTGATGGGGACATCTTGTAGTCTCAAATGGAGAGAAGCAGCGGAGAAGGAACGTATCTGGGTGATAGAACACGGACACCCGATTGCCGAAGGACTCGATGAATATTTTGAGATAGAAAAAACCGAAATGTATGGTGAACCGTTTGACATTCCTGAACCCGACACGCTTATTTTTATCAGCTGGTTCCCCGGGGGTGAGGTATTCCGTAGCGGGTGTTGTTACTATCGTGGCAGAGGAAAAATATTCTATTTCCGTCCCGGACACGAAACGTATCCGATCTATTATGATAAGAATGTGCGACAGGTTATAGCGAATGCAGCACGTTGGGCTGCCCTTGGCGATGCACCGAAACCTGTTTTTGGACATTCACAACCTTTAGAACCGCTAAGTTAACAGCAGATAGCAAGTTAGCGTGAGTTTGATTAATCATTTCGGTTGCGTTCACTCACACCATTTCGTATCTGGGAGGCGTGCATTGTAGCCCAAACTTTTAGTTTGTGGCACATCTTCGCAAACTGGAAAGTTTGCGCTACATTTATCAAACTCACGTTAACTTAGACCAAGACTTGAGACAGTTTAACGTCTTCTGTTGGATTGGGATGGTCGCAGTTTACGTTTATTGCTATGGAGGATTTTCCAAGATGTTTATCAAACGTTTGTTCTTCACTCTCATAGTTTTATTTAGTGTTTTAGCGTTGAGTTATGCAGAAGACGGTAGACAGATTGTACGTCTCAATAAAGGTGCTGTTAGTGAAGTCCAATATTCTCCGGATGGACAGATTTTAGCAGTTGCCAGCAGTGTCGGAATTTGGCTCTACCCTACGCAGACAGACGACCCACCTACCCTGATTGAGCATCCAAATCATATAAGCAACATATCTTTCAGTGCGGATGGAAAAACACTCGCTGCTTCGGATGGGCGCGATAATGTTATCTTGTGGGACGTTACAACCGGAGAGATCCAAGATTCACTTGAAAAAGATACAAATACTGTTCTTATTAGACATATCAATCAGTTCAAATGGACAGTTTCTTGCTATTGCTAATTCGGATGGGACGATTCGGATGTGGGATATTTGGTCAGATGAAGTCCCCTATACACTTGATGCACATCCAGATGAAAATGTCTCTACCTTATTGTTCAGTCCGAATGGAAAGACGTTTGCAAGTGGGGGTTCGGACGGTTTAGTTCACCTTTGGGAGGTTAGGTCAGGTAAACGCCTTCACACATTTAAAGGACATAAAGAATCAGTCAAAAAAGTGACGTTCAGTCCTGATGGACAATTACTTGCAAGTTGTGGTCTTGAGAGAATTATTCTTATATGGGACGTTCAGACAGGTAAAATCCACAACGCAATCACCGGAAAATCAGACTGGGTCTTCAGTTTATCGTTCAGTCCAGATGGCGAGATGCTTGCGTCTGGAGGAACAGATGGTAACGTCTATATATGGGATGTTAGAACCGTTAAACGCCTTCACACACTCATAGGTCACCGATATTTTGTTAATGGTTTATCGTTCAGTCCGGATGGAGAAACGTTAGCAAGCGTGAATACTCAGGACAGCGATGTCCGAATATGGAACCTTAGTACAGGTAGTCTCAGTCATACACTCCCAGGACATAGTGGTGGCACCTGGAGTTTATCGTTTAGTTCGGATGGACGTATACTTGCCAATATAAGTCAGGGAATCATTAGTTTGTTGGACGTTAGAACAGGCGAAACCTTACATACACTGATGGGGAATACGGTTTCTTTCAGTCCAGAGGGACAGACGGTTGCTATTGCGGGTTTAGATCCAACTGTACGTTTGTTGGATCTAAGAACAGGTGAAATTCAACAGACACTTACGTTAGAAATTGACCCTTTATATATAGCGTTCAACCGTGATGGACAGAAACTTGGTATTGTGGATAGGGATGGTACTATTCATTTATGGGATGTAAAGACAAATGGTCTTCAACATGCATTCTTGGAGTATGCGGATTTCCAAGGGATCCGTTTTCATGGTCATATCTCGTTCAGTCCAGATTTGCGATTTCTTGCAAAAACACACTATGATAAGCATACTGATACGCATAGCAAAATATATCTGTTGGATGCTATTACAGGTAAACGCCTTCACACACTCTACGGTCATGGGAATTCGGTCAGGGAGTTATCTTTCAGTACAGATGGACAGATACTTGTAAGTGCAAGTTGGGACACAACTGTGCGTTTCTGGGATGTTGAAACGGGTCGTCTCCTTAAGGTGCCTTTTGTACATGCAGGACCGGTAGATAGTATATCTCTTAGTCCAGATGAACAAACACTCGCAAGTGGCGGATCGCACGGTATCGTCTATCTGTGGGATGTAGAGACAGGTGAACAGAAAGACACACTCACGGGAAATAGCAGTGACGTAACCAATCTGTTGTTCAGTCCGGATGGAGAGACGCTTGCAATTAGCAGATTGGGTGGCACCCTTTATTTATGGGAAATAGGCCCCGATTTCCCTGAACCCGAAAGCCTCAAGGCAGATATCAACGCGGATGGTGTTGTCAACGTTCAAGATTTGGTGCTGGTTGCAGCAGACTTCGGTAAAATGGGTGAATACAGGACAGATGTCAATGGTGATGGTACAGTCAACATCCAGGACCTCGTCATTGTTGTATCGGAATTTGATGAATAATTACGCTATACAATATCAGGTCGGTAGGTTCGGTTAGGAAACCGAACCTACCGAGTGAACAGAGGAAAACAAAGAACAGACATCATGGAGGATAGTATGTCAATAGAGGATCTCAAACGTGAAAACGCAGAGTTAAAGGCTACCAACCTTGAACTGAAAAATCAAATCAACCTGATGCAGACTATTTTTGATAGCCTCAGTGAAGGGGTGGTAGCTACGAGTTTAGAAGGTGAGTTTTTACTTGTTAATTCAACTACCCAAGACATTACGGGAGCAGAGCCAACGGAAGGTTCACCTGAAGAATGGGACAAGACTTATGGGACGTTTTATGCCGATACAGTGACCGTGGTGCCTTCTACTGAACTCCCACTCTATAAAGCCATGCAAGGTAAGACAACTGACGATGTTAAGTTGTTTATGCGGAATACCAACAAGCCAGCTGGCGTTTTTATTGGGGTTAGTGGGAGACCTTTATTTGATAAAAATAACGACTTGATAGGTGGCGTTATCGTTATCCGAGATATTTCTGAGCTGGAGAAGGTCACGCAGCAATTAGAAACAACAGTCAACGAACTACAAAACCAGAACGCGTTGATGGATACTGTTTTCAATAATATCGGTGATGGTGTTATCGTTGCAGATAAAGAGGGTCAGTTTCTATTTTTCAATCCAACTGCCCAGGAAATTGTTGGGATTGGACCAACGGAGGAGGACCTTGAAAAATGGAGTGAGACGTACGCAACATTTTATCCTGATAGAGTTACACCCATTCCCTCAACTGAACTTCCGCTCTCTAAAGCCATACAAGGAGAGGTGACAGACGACATAGAGATATTTATTCGTAATCAGAATCGTTCGGATGGTGTGCTTATCAGTGTCAGTGGCAGACCTTTATACGACGAAACTGACAGTTTAGTTGGCGGGGTCGTTGTTTTCCATGATGTTACCCAACTGAGTTTGGTCAAGCATCAATTGGAAACAACAGTCAACAAGTTACAAACACAGAACGCGTTGATGGATGCTATTTTCAATAGTATCAGCGACGGGCTTGTCGTTTCTGACAAGGATGGAAAATATGTGATGTTTAATGAAACTGCAAAGACAATGGGCGGTCAGGATCCTGAATTTGTCCACAGTACGCAAGCATCTGAAACATTTGGGCTTTTTCAACCAGATGGTGAAATTCCGTTTCCATCTGATGAAATGCCTATCGTCAGAGCACTGCAGGGTGAGCATCCGGATAACGTGCAGATGTTTGTACGAAACCTGCAAGTACCCCACGGGGTTGATATTAGTGTCAGCGCAAGACCTATATATGGTGAAAAAGGTCTGGTAAACGGTGCGGTTTCTATTATTCGTGATGTGTCGGAGCGCAAGGCATCAGAGAAACAGTTGATTGCAATAAACGATCAATTAACTGCTCAAAGCCAACTCATGGAATCTATTTTTAATAGCATCAGCGATGGCGTAATAGTTGCCGATGAATCCGGACATATTATCATGTTTAATCCGAGTGCAGAACGTATTGCAGGCCTAGTAGCAGGATCATCTACAAATATGATAAGGCGCGAACAGTGGCTTAGAGAATATAGTTTCTTTCAGCCTGATGGAGTGACTCCCTGGCCCCTGGATAACCTTCCACTGATACAGGCTCTCCGTGGCGAATCAATAGATAACGTTGAAATGTTTCTCAAACACGACAGAATATCAGATGGACTTTATCTCAGTGTAAGTGGCAGACCGCTGCAGCACAGTGATGGAAAAAAGGCAGGGGGTGTCCTCGTCTTTCACGACATAACAGATAGAATCAAATCGCAAGAAGCGGTGACCCAAGCATTCGTCCAAGGAAGATTAGAAATTGTTGATACGATCCTCCATAATATCGGCAATGCGATTAACAGCGTGACTGTAGGCATTGATACTGTCTACAATTTGCTTGCCGATGATCTACTTGTTAGCCGTCTCACTGCCCTCGCCGAGGCTCTGAAGCAACATGAAGATAACTTGGGGGATTACATTGAGAATGACCCACAGGGACAGAAGGTCCTCCCGTTTCTCCTTACGCTTTCCGAAGATTTCAAAGATGCAGACGAAAAGTTGAGACAAACAGTAGAACGCATCCAGAACAGAACAAGACATATCGTTGATATTATCCGTACCCAGAATTCATACCAGAATACGAGCGGGATACACAAAGATATAAATCTTGCAGATGCAATTTCAGACGCAGTTAAGATACTACAAGACTCAATAAACAAGCGACAGATACAAATTGTGATTGATTGTGACGATACACTTCCTGAGATTCGGACGCAAGAAAGTCAATTTCATCAAATGTTGGTCAATCTTATCAAAAATTCTATTGAAGCAATTGATGAGTTAGCGAACCTGGGAGAACTTACTGAAAAACCGCGTATCAAGGTTCACGTCTACATTGATAATGATTTTTTATGTCTTGATATTACGGATAACGGTATAGGACTTGCTCCTGAAGATGTTGATAAGATTTTTTTCGGCAGGATTTACCACCAAAGAACAAGGAAGTGGGTTAGGTCTACATTCAAGTGCAAATTTTGTGGTCAGCTCTGGAGGGCACATCCAGGCACTTAGTGATGGAAAAGGGAAAGGAACAACACTGCACATCAGGTTACGACATTCCCTCAATTCAGCTGGATAACCATAAGGAATATGACTTACACAATTCCCCTCAAAGAACCAATTCTTTAGGTTCTGAAATAACGACTTTTTCCCTCCCTTTCGTCCCTACCTCCCCTAATATCAAACTAACGCGATTTATCTTGATAGATGTGGTTTCCTAACCAATTCAGAATACCACACGCGTATTCTGACATACGCATAAGCGTCAATTTAGGGGTGTTCTCAGGGGTATATACGCATTGCGTTATTCTCCGCAAAAAAGTTTCAAGATAGTCTTTGGTTTTATTCTTCTGTAGCACATTCATCCTTGATTGTGCTACCAATACTCCCAATCAAGGACGCATGGGTTGTAGAAAAAGATACAATCAAGATGTATGAGATACGGAGAAGGATAATCAAGGACGCATGGGTTGTAGAAAGAAGCACAATCAAGGATGAATGTGCTACAGTACCCCCTAAATCCCCCTTATCAAGGGGACTTTAAGAGATAATGCGTAAGTTCTGCCTAAATATTAAAACAACGTGAGTTTGATAAATGTAGCGCAAACTTTCCAGTTTGCGAAGATGTGCCACAAACTGAAAGTTTGGGCTACAATTCACACCTCTCGGATACGAAATGGTGTGAGTGAACGCAACCGAAATGATTTATCAAACTCACGTTAAAACAGGTACGCAGCATAGGTTACATATAGTCTTATCCATATTAAAATTTGACAATTTTAAGAAATTGCCTTATTATATATTGTATAGGACTTACACGTTTTTAATTAGAATAACGTGAGTTTGATAAATCAGAACAAATAAATATGTAGGTTGGGTTGAGGCACGAAACC
>JAJEJA010000036.1 GCA_022828145.1 Candidatus Poribacteria bacterium
TACAATCCTTACGTGTTGGGTTTCGTGCCTCAACCCAACCTACATAATTTAGTCTGGACCGTCCACTAGAGGCGTTAATTTAGGGATTATCTGAGAGTTAGGGATGCTCTTCAGTCCCGTAGGGACGATATGTTTATAGAAAAATGTGTACCCCACCCCTCTTCAGTCCCGTAGGGACGATATGTTTATATCAGGATGAGCTACTACACATATCGTCCCTACGGGACTAAAGAGGGTTTGTATAACGTTTAACTATAAACATATCGTCCCTACGGGACTGAAGAGGGGTTCTGGCATTGAAAATTCTTAACTTTATACCCGATGAATGCCATGCGCGCATTCACATCGTTGATTTATAGGTTTCGCTTCGCTCTACCCGACCTACAATATAGCACTTTACAAAGCACTTGTCTGAACCAGGGCTGAGGCTGAATGCTTAGTTCCCAAACTGTGTGCCGATACCGATTCTCAGTGAAAATTCGTTGAGAGGATCGTCTTCGTCAGTAAGCATCAATCTGCTATATTGTCCTTCAAAACGCAAGACAAATGTCGGTTTTATCACAAACTGATACCCCACTCCAATTCCAACACTCGTAATACTTTCAGTATCATCAGAGTAGAAGAAGCCATCTAATTCTCCACTGAACTGTGTTAAGGATGCGCGTCCCATCAAGTATGGTGATGAAAGCGCATAATCGGTGAGGAAAACCGCTGCACGTCCGCCGAGATGGAGTGTGGAGACAGTCTCTGTCTCTCTTTCACCCCAGTATTCCACGGATACCGATGTAGAACCGTAACTGAATTCAGGACCGATACCGAACTGCTTCGTGGGATAAAACAGAGCATACAAGGCAGTTGGTGAAGAACTAATATCAAATAGTGCACCTGATGGTAACCGCGTATAAGTCACGGTTGTATCGTCATCAGAATTCGTGGATCACATACGAGATATACCGAAGAGTGTTCCGAACTCAAAGTCGGTCGCGAATGCTGTAGGTGATGAGAATGCTATTAAGGTTAGACAAAATAATGTGAGAATTGACACGAACTGTATACTGCTTACAAGACGTTTATTCATAACTGTTTCCTTTTTTATTAATCGATGATGGAAATGCGTTAATACATTTTTCTGTTTAGTTTCCTATCAATATTATATACTTCATTTTTTTAAATTGCAAACTGGTTTGCTAAAGAAGAATGCGTAAAGTTATTGTTTAATAGTAGTAGGCACTCTCCGAGTGCCGTCTCTTCTGAAAAAAGGTGACAGACGCTACAACTTACTGCTATCCCTTATGGATATGGCACCGTTCATACTGCTGATGATGAGTGTGTTCCCATCATTCGTCAACGTCAAACCTGTAATACCCCAATTGAGCGCACCGAACGGTGATCCTGTTGAACCTGTTTCTACATCTATCATACGCAGAACTCCGTGCCTATCTCCTGTTATCAACTTTGTCCCATCACGATTGAATACTGTGTAGAAGTTTCTGTGGAATGTAAACCTGATCTTTTTGTTCTGTTCCCCTGTCCTGACATCCCAAAGATAAATCTCTGATATACCGTTGGATACCGCGAGTGTTTTACCGTCCATAGTGAAACAGATGTCCTCAATACTGCCTTGAATACCCTTAAAAACATGGGGTCTCTCACCTGTATCAACAGGAAACAGCCTTACAATCAACGCATTACTGTAGGCAATTGCGATGGTCGTCCCATCAGGACTAAACTGAAGTTTAGAAACGTTACGCGTAATCGGCCTTATCGTTCGCTTAAGCTCTGCTGTATCTGTATTCCAAAGACGAATGATGTGATCTTCACATGCGGTTGCGATAGTGTGTCCATCAGGACTGAATGCGATATGCGTGATAGGATGGGTGTAACCTTTGAATTCATTGATGCGTTTTCCAGTGTCAGCATGCCACGTCATCAGGTTGCCGTGATCTGCAGCGGTTGCGAATATGTGCTCGTTGGGATGAATAGCGATGCATCTGACGCTATTGAATGTCTCGGTGTTGTAGACTTTCAGGTTTTTTCCTGTGGTAACATCCCATAGACTCACGACTCCCCCGACGGTTTTGGTGATAATTGTTTTGCCATTGATGCCAGTGTCATAGTCTGTGAAGTGGCCGAGATGTTCGTGGAAAACATGCACCTCTTTACCTGATGCAATGTTCCAGATACGGATTGTTCCGTCTTGGCTCCCGCTTGCAATAGTGCGTAGGTCCGGACTGAATGCAAGGGCAATGACAGCCCTTGAATGACCCGTGATGGTCTTGATAGGTGTACCTGCTTCTACGAACCATAAGTGGATTGTACCATCTATACAACCAGCAGCAACAGCACTGCTATCTGGGCTGAATGCGATTTTGTAGACAGCGTTCATTTTGCCTTTCATCACGAGTGACAACATACCTGTATTGAAATCGTATATACGAATACTCTCATCAAGACTTGCGCTCGCTAATGTATTGCCATCTGGACTGAAGGCAATGCTAGTCAACGGCATAGTGTGTGCTTCCATTTGATGTATGATCTTTTCATTCTGTGGATCCCATATCCTTATTATAGTATCCGTATTTCCAGCTGCAATGATAGGTTGGACTGGGTGGTAATCGATGGATGTGTAATATTCCACGCCTTGATCGATTCTACCGAAGAAGTTGCTTCTATTTCCTGTTCTGATGTCCCACGTCTTGATGTACCCATCTTGTGAAGCGACGGCAATCGTATCCATCTTCGCGTTAATGGCTATAGAGAGGCATTGAGTCTTATTGTCAATTTGCTTTTTATGTTGCAATGTGTTGGCATCCCAGACATAAATGCCACCTTTCATATCTCCTTCCACGAATGTGTTTCCATCGGTACTGATGTCAATGCAAGTAATCCATCTGTTCTTATCTGTGTGGATTGGGATGTTCTCATAGTTGATGGCATCGTAAATCTTGACACCCATTGTTGTTGCGACAACGAGTTTTGTACCATCTGCGACATAAGCAATGTCGGTGATTCCCCCTTTACCGAGTTGGATAGACGGATCTTGTGCAATGCTGGATGTTGCTGTGAAAATGATGATGAGAAGAATAGGTATGAGTGTACACTTTTTCACTGTTTTTGCCCACCTTTAACGGATCGTTTTCTCACTGTTTTAACGCGAGTTTGATAATTAGAAAGTGTTTTTATGCCGGCTCTCACAAATTATACGACTTCTCACTTGTTTTCTCAAGTTTTTTGTTTTTCGTTTGACAACGTAAAGCATATATCTTATACTTAACCTGAAGATTGTTGAGCCTATTGACCACATAAACCTGACATGTGACTACATAATCAGAAACTGGAAAACAACCGAAACGGTATAAGAATTGAGAATTGTTCCAAATTTTCAAACTATAGGTGTAAATGGAAACAGAATACATCCTTGAACTTCAGAATGTCACCAAAACGTTTGGACAACTTGTTGCTGTAGATGACATTAGTTTTCAGTTACACACAGGTGAAATACATGCCATTTTAGGTGAGAACGGGGCTGGAAAGTCCACTCTTATGAATCTCATCTATGGACTCTATCAACC
The DNA here is from genome assembly GCA_022828145.1 of Candidatus Poribacteria bacterium. Taxonomy (GTDB): domain Bacteria; phylum Poribacteria; class WGA-4E; order WGA-4E; family WGA-3G; genus MSPOR6. Next base: position 3,573 of record JAJEJA010000036.1, read on the forward strand.
CACGCATGGACAGATCTTCATCTCCGGGCAATTAAAACATTTGCAATCTCCGCGTGATGCTATTGCTAACGGACTTGGTATGGTACATCAACATTTCATGCTGGTTGACAACCTGACCGTTGCTGAAAATATAGCACTCTACCTGTCTCACTTTTCTACAGACAAAAAAAACTCACAACTGATTCAATCTGAAGTGGATCACCCATTAAAATTCAATGAAAAAGAGTCTAAAATTAGCTCCAATTTTGTTAAATGGCGCTTTAAAATGGATGAAGCGATCCAACTCACAGAAACACTCTCACAGAAATTTGACATGACCGTTGATCCACACCCACGTGTTGGTAGTCTATCTGTTGGATTGAAACAACGGGTAGAAATCTTGAAAGCACTTGCAGTTGATGCGCGTATTCTTATACTTGACGAACCTACAGCGGTACTAAGTCCGCAGGAGGTTAAGAACTTTTTTCAGATATTGTATACGCTACAAGAAGACAATAGAACGGTCATTTTCATTAGTCATAAAATGAAAGAGGTCTTGGAAATCAGTGATAGGATAACAGTTCTAAGGCTTGGAAAGAAAGTGTACACCGGAAAAACAGGGGATCTCTCCGCTCAAGAACTCGTGAGAGAAATGCTTGGAGAGGAACTGTCAGATATTCATAAGAAAAAAAGTAAGGTAATTGACGAACCTGTGCTGCGTATTTCAGATCTGTCCGTTAAGGGGAGTCAGGAAGAAGTCGCAGTCAACAATGTATCAATGGAAACATATCGGGGTGAAATTGTCGGAGTCGCAGGTGTTGATGGGAATGGACAGAAGGAATTTGCCGAGTCTATTATGGGGTTACAGCCTATAACAGCGGGCACTGTCCAGATATTAGGTAAACACACAACCAGCACAGAAAGTATTCGCAGAAATGGGGTTGCTTATGTTCCAGAAGATAGACGCACAACGGGAATAATCGGCACATTTTCTATTGCGGACAATCTTATGTTAAATATCTCTCATTTTGAGCGTGTAGCACGCCACGGCATAATCGCTCAGAATGTAAAATACACTACTGCTGAAAATATGATCAAAACTTACGACATCCGACCCCCAAACCCTAATCTATCCGTATCAGCACTGTCAGGCGGAAACCAACAAAAGGTCGTTATTGCAAGAGAACTGTCAACAGATCCAGAACTACTCGTTGCTGTTAATCCAACGCGTGGATTGGATATTAGTGCTGCCCAATTTGTACATCAAGCACTGCTTCAACAGCGTGATAATGAGAAATCAGTACTATTGATCTCAACTGAGTTAGAGGAAGTACTGCAATTGAGTGATCGCTTGTTTGTCATGTCAAGAGGAAACCTAATTGAAGCTACAGATTATAGAGACAGTATAGAAGCGATCGGATTACTAATGATGGGAGAACGTATTCCAAATGAACTATAGTTCTGTGATTGAGGGTAATTCACATATTAAGAATTGGCCGCATCTCAAAAATTGGGTTCTTATGCCACTGTTGATATTGATTTGTGCCTTCCTGACCAACGCAATTGTTATTTTTTTCTGTGGTTACAATCCCATAAGAACTTATATCGCAGCACTTAATGTTAGCTTCGGGTCTCCCAGCGGTATTGGTGAGACTTTGGTGAAAAGCACACCTTTTCTGATGACAGGTCTTTCTGTGGCAATTGCCTTCAGGTGTGGTATCTGGAACATTGGTGCTGAAGGACAGTTTCTTTTAGGAGCATTGGCAGCAACATGGTTCGGTACGAAGTTGGCAGCATACCTACCCCATACCGCCTGGATCGGTATACCGATAGGCATCGGATTTTCGATTGTAGCAGGAGGTATGTGTGGTTTAATTTCTGCTGTCTTAAAGATCACCCGTGGTGTCAATGAGGTAATTAGCACCATCATGTTAAACTACATAGCGATCAATTTAGTAAGTGCTATGGTTGATGGGGGACCCTTACAGGAAGCAGCAAAAACAGGTTCGCAAAGCAATCCTCTTTACGAATGGGTTAAACTGCCGAGATTGTTCGAACCACACCGTATTCATCCGGGGATCATCCTGGCAGTAATTTTGGCTGTAGTTTTGACTTATGTATTGTTCAGAACGACTTTTGGTTATCGACTTCGTGCTGTAGGTGAGGGGCCTGAAGCAGCACAGGCTGCAGGCATATCCATTACACGAAATACACTTTATGTGTTTTTCTTGAGTGGTGCACTTGCAGGTCTTGGCGGAGCAATAGAGCTGATGGCTCTTGCACCACACTTGACAAAAAACTTCTCTCCTGGTTATGGGTACACAGCCATTGCAGTTGCTCTGTTGGCAAGATTAAACCCTCTTGCAACTGTAGCATCTGCCCTATTATTTGGTGCACTCACACAAGGTGCATTTGGAATGGAAGCCGAAGTTGGTATCTCTGGTAAAATAACCTGGATGATGCAGGCGATAATTTTAATGTTTGTCGTTGCTGCTACATCCCTAAACTATTTCCAATCAAAACGGTCTTCTGAATCGTAGGAGGCCAGTTAACATACTTCTGGCCGATTCTCGATTCTTTGGTTGTAATTTGATAGGATAGATCTGAGATTACAAAGGAAAACATTAAAAGTGCTTCTTGAAGAGACCCTTGCAGCAACTATCAACGCAGCAACGCCACTATTACTTGCAGCTTTAGGTGAAGTGATTTCGCAACGTTCAGGTGTGATCAACATCGGCATTGAGGGAATGATGTTGATGGGTGCTCTGTGTGGGATGACTGCTTCATTTTATACATCAGGTATTCCCTTAATCGCACCGTGGTTTGGTCCGTGTGTTGGAATGTTGGCTGCAGGTTTGGCAGGACTTGTCACTGCCGGTATTTTTGCATTTCTGGCGATAAAATTACGAGGCGATCAAATTATCATCGGCACTGCAATCACACTCTTTGCATTAGGTTTTACGCAAGTGGTATATCAACGTCTTTTTGGTAGCACTGGTAGTCCGAAGTCTGTCCCATATTTTCAAGAATTCGAACTTCCAATACTCTCAAAGATACCCCTGATCGGTCAAGCACTATTTTCACACAACATCATCGTTTATCTATCTATGGCACTCGTTCCGTGTGTGTACTTTTTTCTTTTTCATACGCAACCGGGTTTGCGAGTTCGGGCCTGCGGCGAACATCCGAAAGCAATATCTACTTTCGGTTCAAACGTTGTTAAGTTAAGGTCAATGTGTCTGTTGTTTGCAGGCTTTATGGCCGGAATAGGCGGTGGTTATCTTTCACTTGCAGATGTTCCAATCTTCACACCGGGTATGACTGCCGGTCGAGGCTTTACAGCATTAGCAATCGTCATTTTTGGTAAGTGGCATCCAATAAAGGTATTCGGTGCAGCACTACTGTTTGGACTCGGATTTGCTCTTGACGCACTATTTCAAGCGTCAGGATGGGAGATTCAATATCAGTGGTTTCTGATGCTACCTTATGTGTTATGTCTAATCGTCTTAACCGCCAGCTCGTATAAAAAAGTCAACTTTTATGGAGGGCAAGCCCCTCTCTCATTAGGCAAACCATACAACCCTTCAGCATAGTAGTCTGTTTATACCAACTTGTAAAATTGAGGCAACTAAAATGTACTACCCACTCGTAGATAAATTGAATTCGTCGGAACATCCTGTAGTGAAATAAGAGGATAGGCGTAATCAATTCCTCCAATCAGGGGACCAATATGCAAACGTATACCTATGCCAACTGAGGATGGTAACCGTTCATATTGTATATCTTGAACGGAATTCCACACATTCCCAGAATCAAAGAAAACAATACCTCGAATAGGATCAAATATTGGAAATCTCAATTCTGTATTAAAGATAAACTGTAGATTACCACGATGTTTCCCGGTGCTATCCGCGGGTCCCAAGCCTCTATCTTGATAGCCGCGGACTGTGGTACTGCCTCCAGCCCAGAATCTCTCAAATGAGATCAGTTCTGTGCCCCCGTCATTTCCGCTGTCTGTCTGTAGTCCTGTTGTGATTCCTAAACGGAGTGCGGTAGCCAGCACAAGACCGAAATCAATTAGTTGTCTATAATAGCGTGTGTCAGTGCCAGTCTTGATAAAACTACTTTCCCCCCCTAAGAATCTTCCTGCATATTCAATTGTAACTTCATTTAACGTGCCTCTTATAGGGCTCAATTTTGGGAACGTACTATCTTGACTCCACAAGAGTGTAAGACTACTGACAGTCGTTGATGATTGCGGATGAATTGCTGCAATTGATGTATCCCTTAAATACCGAAAACTATATTGCAGGTTAAGTCTTTGATATTCCATCAACTTCCTATTGATACTAAAACTGCCTTGTAATGCTCTAACATCATCATCCTCCTCTAATTTCCTACCTAAGAACTGAACACTACCACTTGTTCTACCAATTAACCACGGTTCAGTAAGTGTGGTATCATATAAATATCCAAGGGTCCCCCACCTGGCTCGCAATCTAAATAACATATTGCGTCTGAAGAGGTTCCTATGGGTAAGTGCAATTGTACCCCTGGGTCCGTCCGAAGAACTATAACCGAGACTTGTTCCATAGGAACCTGGTTTGCGTTTATCAAGTCGTATCTCTACATCTTCAATCCTTGCTGTTTTATGTTTATGGGCGGACGCATCAATTTGCGTATTTTCTGCATCTATGAGATGTGGGTTACTACCAATAGTTGGTTGTTGGTATCTTTCCCAGCGAATTCCAGGTTCAAATATCCCAGTACTATAGAGATGCTGGATTGCTGTGTTCAATTTACCTAATGAAAACAGTTTACCCGAAAGATGAGATACCTCTCGATTCAGTACAAAAGGTCTAACACCTGGATCCCCATGAAAATAAAAATTTCCGAATTGGAACCGATCCCCCTCATCAATCTCAATATGAAGCACTCCATGTTCATACACTTCTAAATTATTCAACTGTTGTCTGAGCGTAAATCTTGCATTACCAGGGGTATCTTGCATGCTCCACTCAGTACCAATTTTTGCAATTGAAGCGTCAGATAACTGAAGTTTAGACTGATTAAATGCCGCCCGTAATTCACTCGGTACTATACTGGCATCTAACTGTCTCGTAAAATTTCCTTCTATAGCAAAAACTGGGTTGATAGACTTTGGGACATATTCAATTTTGGCTATTTTAACCTCAACATAACCGAGTTCTTGATAAGCTTTAAGAATAGCGTTCTCATAATTCTTCTTGAATAGACGCGCGTTTGGAATGGGAGGGGTCATAGGTAATGTCCTAAACAGTGAATCAGAATCTATTACACTATTACCAGAAAAGATACATCGAAAAATCACCTCCTTGTAAGGTTCGGTAATACTTAGTCTTATCAAGGTTTTTCCTATACGACTGTTCTCTACATCTTGTTTTACAAGTTCGTGACTTATTGAGACCTCAGGATATCCCGCCTTCTCATACAATAATTTCAATCTTTGTTTATCTTTCTCAAGTGTCTGTTCAGAAAAGTAACTCCGTTCAGAAAAGAATCGTCGTAAGATATTTCCTGAAAAGAATTTAACGGGTTTAGATTCCATTTCTCTAAGTAATTCACTGTCCGTAAATGCTTCGTTTCCAATGAACTCGATTTTATCTACAATATAACGTGTGCCAAGTTTTATAATGAATTGAATATGTAGGGGTGAGTTCGTTAGTTTTTGTAGTTTAACTTCGGTGCCATTATATCCCTTAGCTTTAAAATGTGCATCTACTATTTGTATCCAATAGGACTGATCATTGATGAGCTGTATTATTTTACTACGCAGCTGCTCTTTCTCAGATTCAACCCTTCTATTTCTAATTTTAGCAAGTAAATTCAACAAAACAGATTCTCGAAAAATCGGTTTGCCTTTCTCATCAACAAAATCGATCAGTAGTTGAATCCCTTCGTCTATATTGATTTTGAGTAGTTCCTTCTCTGGATCATACGATGTAGTAATTCTCGTGCTTGGATAATACTTTTTACGATAGAGTTCATTGATTCTATTCAGACTATTGTTAACTAATTTCTTCTGATAGATTTTCCCTACCAGAGTATGACATAATTCATCGATACGTCCTGTAAAAATAGCGGTATTTCCCGAAATTTGTATCTCCCTGATGTATGATGGAAAACCTAAGTCTATATGAAATCTAACATTCCCAGCAGCCTGATCTATACTCCTTTCAACTATGGCAGAAAAATAACCGAATTCACTACAAAGTTGTTTCATAATGTTGGTATCTTGCTGAACAGTTGTATCAGTATAGATATCTCCAGATCTCAGTTTTATTGAATTGCTAGTCTTTCGCTTGAATTCATCTGACAATTTACCTGTTATCTCTATATTTTGAACGCGCCAGGCACTCTGAAGTTCATATTTTAACACAATTCCCCGAGGCGTTGTGTCAATAGAAACCTTAATCTGTGCGTATTCCTGTAGTGCATAAAGAGATATAACGCTCTGTTGAATAGCATAACGAGAGAACTGCCATTTATTTTGGCTGGCAACTTCAATTCCTGCTGTTTGATGTAATTGGTTAAGTTTATCAGAATCCTCTATTAGGTTACCATCAACGACAAATTCTATTTTGGTGATCTGTAGGGTATGCAAAGTTTGCCAGTTATTTTGGATGGCAGTGTATAGGTGGGATTCTGTACTCTGGCCTATAGCTGATCTTACACTAAGGAGACTCAATGCCAAAACAATTATTACCCAAAAGACATCCCCAATTATTTTGACTGGCAACTGCCAGTGAAAATAATTGTCGGAAGTATCTGCATGGTGGCTCTTTAAGCAACAGTAGGTCATTAGAATTGTCCCTGTAACAGTTGGATATCTACACCGAATTCGCCTTTTTTCTCATTACCTTCAACTGTGATTGGGATATTCCTACCAAGAAGTGTCAAGGGTATTTCTGCAGTAATATGACGTTCGTTTGCATTTAAACCAGATGTGATAGTAAAGGTTATGCCAACCAATGATTGTGAGAAAGTATTACCAGGTAAAAGCAGTGCAAGCAGGTCCGCTTCAGTCAATTCTTCAGTAGTTGATGAATTAATGGGTTCAGCTCTTAAACTCAATACTGCCTGATCAGGATTACCGTTCTCAAGTGTTCCCGTTACTGATGCATAAAAATCATAGTCGGCTGTACTGCCATCGCTCTGTAGTACGTTTCTAATAGTGTTTGGTAATTTCATGTGGATGTTCAACTCTGGATTAAATGATTTATCGCTTTGGTTGATAACTGTTGAAGTAATGTTTTCATCAATTTCAAAGATCTGTGTATAAATACTGATTACCCCTTTTGGAATAGTAACTGTACCCGAAAAAATCGGTTGTTGAATTGTACCATTCACTTGACCATTACAGATTATTTCTATGTTCGTAGTACCACCCGTTGAGGATAGTAAATGAAAACTATCTGGCACTTCAATCCCTAAATCTAAGTTAAGATTGCGCAATATCGGAGCATCCGAGATAATATCTATATCGCTGACAGTGGGTGCAGCAAACGATTCTAATACATCTATCCAATTCCAGTTTTGTTCGTATAATCCTGATAGTATCCTTATATCTCCATCCAAAATGGGGTTTTCTACATTTCCGTACAGATGCAAATTGTCAGTACTCAATAGTACCTGATATGTTCCAGGTTCTATAAAATTACAGTTCTCAAGTTGTGCATTAATATCTATTGTCCTAAAGTTCAACCAATCTGAGGTTATTATACCATTAATTGAAAAGTTTCCATTGTTCAACACCCCATTGACATTCTCAATCTGTATTCCTTCGTGTGTAAAATCGAAAGCCGCGTCAACATTCTCAAATGCAATGGGAGAGTCAGTTAAACTTATATCTAATTGGTTGACGTTACCTGTTCCTTTAAGTTGTAATGCATCGGTTGTACCTGTTAACGTTGCATTTACAGTAATTTTGCCATCAGCTGATTGAATATATCCTTCAATATCTCTTAATTTACTGAGCTGATCTAACGTAACATTTACCGTCATTTCTAACTGTTCTGTCAATATTGATGGCTGGGGTTGAGCCTGCATTTTTGAAAAAGATAGCAGGAAAGGTATATATCCATAGCAGCTCAGATGATTATCACCTATCTTTATTCTTGCTGGATTAGCCTCAGGTATAGTCCACTGTTTCTTTGCATCTATATACTGCATTATACCGAAGAATTCATCAATGTCAGTTCCATTAAGCATCAGTTGCTGACCAGAGAGTTTTATTGTTACTTCAGGGGCTGCATATTCTCCCTTTACGTTTAATTCAGCGGATAATAATCCCTTAAGGTTATATTTTTCACGAATATCATCTGAAAATGTCTGTTGAACTAAGTCCATGTTGAAGTTATCCAATTTTAGATTACCAAACATTTCACCTTGCATGTTCCATCGCCCAAAACAGCTGACAGTTGTTGTGGATGGCATCGGTTCTGTTTCATCAGTTGCGTTAGTTTCTATGGCATCAATTAGTTTCATCTCCTTAACTATAAAAGTGCCAGATTCCAGTGTGATAGGAATGGGTGTTAAGTTAGTAAACTGGAATTCTTTATCAAGCCCGTTTATAGAACTGGAAAAACCAATTGCTATCTCATCAATGGAGATTTCCGCTGCCGCCTTCTGACTAATCCTATCAAATGTGCCCATGTTTTTATATATAAAATTACTTTTTACTTTTGGCAAAGGCGATTTTTGAGAGTTGTCTAAGCCATCAAAATAAAAAAATGACTCAAACGGTATCCTCAATTGTTTCAACGTTGCTGTAACATAACCGTTTACGTTATCAAAAAATTCTTTCGGTAATGCTTCACTGAGAATTGAACCGAGTGGATATTGCTCAAATGTTAGTCCTTTTATGAGAAATGCTTTGGGAGTTATGCCATCAAGCTGCAATTCACACTGCTCAAGGCTACAAGTGCCATCTTCAACATTAAACTGAAACTTCTCTAACGCAATCAGATCTCGACTGGCAGCAACATGAATACTAACGTTATCAAGTGATTGCTGCATATTCCTGCCAGAAAAAATATTCAATGTCAGCTTAGGAGATTCAATGAATATATCCCCTTTCAAATAAGGATTGCGAGTCGTTCCGTCTACTGCAATATTTACATCAAAAACACCTGATGATTCAGAAAGAAAAGAATGAGCACTTGGTATAAAGGTAAGAGGTAACTCACTGCCGATAAGCTGCAAATCGACGGCAGAGTCAAGAAAACGTTCAGACATATCTATATCAGTAAAAGAAAGGTTGATCGGCACTTCACCTTTGAGTATCAGTTTATCTCCGTTGTTCGTCAGTTGTGTATTGAGCGATATCAGTTTATTCAAATATGTCATATTGCCCGTGAATTTTAATGGAAGAGTTGCCGTTAAAAATTTTGACTGGGTTCTCACGGATGCCATTGCATATTTTGATTGGTAACTACCGTTCCAATTCATGGTCAGTCTGGGATCATCAAGTGTGCCATCGGCTTCAATACTAATCAGAGCAGTTAACTCGGGCCAGTCTATATCATTGGCAACCTTGAAAGGCAGAGCAGCTGTGATGTGATTCTTGTCAAAACTGATGGCTAACGGATCAGTATTCGTTATGCTATAATTGAGGATACTCAGATTGAGTGATTCAATAATCGTATTTGATATAATCCGGTTGCTTGTTAAACCTGTCCCAGCGATTTTTGTATTACCACTTACAATCCCTTTTACAGATGTTAGCGGTTGCATCAATAGACGGATAAAGTCATCAATCACAAATCTTTCATACGATACCCCAAATTCAAACTGCGTTTCAGCAGAGTCATGAAGTGAAAATATCGCTTTACCAGTAGTTTTATATTGTCCTTCACCAGATGCTCCAGACATATCAAGATCATTAACACTCACCATACCTTTACTGTAGGTCATTGATGTCCGAAGTCTGTCTATCGCAATCGGATAGGTAAAATCGCCAATGTGGATCAAGTGGTCATCTATTGTATGGGCATTAACATCAAACGATGGTTCTGTAATTGTTCCCATTACATCAATATTGACTCTTAGATTTCCCCTGATAGGCGGATTCTGTTGAGAAGAAAAGTATTCAGCAAATTTATCATTCAAGTTTTCCTTCAGTAATTCATTGAAGCCGTTCAGGTCAAGATTCTCGCTCTTGATGAAAGCACTGAGAGAAGAATCCTCAAATTTATGTTGATTGACAACAATGTTTCCTCCGATTTCGACTGTGTTACCCAAAACTTGCATAGCAAAAGGTTGCACGTTTAGTTTTCCATCTTGCCAGTTAATTATGTTAGGCGCAAAATTACTTTTCATCTCATTGATGAAAATGTCTCCAATTTCTGTCTTTAATATCAATTCTGGTATTCTCCAGTTGACTCTCAAATGTGGATCCTTTAATGTTCCATTATATTCAAAGTCATAATACACCTTTCCGCTAACTGGGAATCCCAATGGGTCAAAAATCGATGCTAATTCCAAGACTTGATTACCCTTAGAGGATAGCTTGATTTCTTCAGACTTTAAATCAAGCTCCCCTATGGTCTGAAAAAACGAAGTTTCATCATCAGAAATTGAGAGTGAAAAGTCAGAGAAGCTCAGGAGATCGTCTACTAAATGAATCGAGAGTGGTTTTGGGTTGGTGAAATGAATATTGTTATACTGAAGTTGGGTTTCCTCTATGAGGATGTCAACATTGTAGGGATAAATGCGACTCTCTAAGTCTTCAACATTATCAACAGATGTTAATTCCAGCAGTGTGCCTTCAATTTCAACTCTCCCATTAAAAGTACCGCTTATATCTTCCAGAGATGGATTAATAATGGGTAGGAAAAAATCCACCGGGGTCTGTTCATTCTGTATAGTAAAGAAATACCTATTGGGATCTTTACTCGCTATTGTACCTTCAATAACACCGGTATCAGCAAATGCCTTTCCAGTGAACTTAAAATGATTGTCTTCTTCTACAAGGATTCCGCGAAGTTTAGCATCACCAAGCGGGTTGTCTTCAAATGTCAGATCTGAAAAATCGAAGTCTATCGTGAATTTAATATCATCTGTGGATACTTTTGAAGATTTGAGGTCAAAAACCATTTTACCATCAAGTGGGAAATCGGTTATATCAGATGCAAGCGCAAGTTCTGCCAATTGTATCGATTCTTCTTGTGGATTCTTTATAGACAGATCAAAATCTCCACTGTTTGCTACATGAAGGTTAAGAATAACACGCTGATTACGAGCAGTCAGTATAAGATCTGCAATTTTTAATGCATAGTCATCAATCTCAAGATGTAACTTTGCAGGTTCTAAGTTGACACCCCAAGCATTACCTTTTTCATAAGTGAACCTACCTGTTCCATCAAGACCATCTATGAGTTCACCTGATAAAACAAGATCTCCTTTTAAAATCCCCTCAATTGGATAGTCTTCAGAGAATAAAGTTCTAACATAGTCTGTATTCAGTACGAAATGATCAAGATTGATGTTAAAGTTCACTGGCATGTTTTCAGCAATTCTAATCTTGCCATCAAACTGGATCTTGCTTTCACCCTTATCAGTATTATGTGTCAATTTACCATTTTCAAAGTGAAGCGTATTGTCAATAAATTTAAAGTCACTTGATGAATGACCTATTGGAATCGGGTTATCCTCTTGATGATAGAAGTAAGTTTCGGGAATAACTAAGTTTCCGGTTATGTGCCTTTCACTGTTTACATTTAAGTTTACACTCCCAACCCCTTCAATTGGAACTGAGTTAGCAATACGAAAGAGTTTGCCAAAGTCTACATTACGAAGTCTTGTATTAAAATTCTCAATAGAACCTTCAACCTCAACCTGGATGTTGTCAATTACACCAGAAGCATTAACACTGGAACCTTTCCCAGAATCAGCTGATAACTTGCAGTTTAGATATGAATCGTCTAAAGAAATGAATGTATCTGTATTTCTCTCTACAAATAGATTTACATCTGATAGTCGTGTTAAGCTATCAAGATGGTAATTTCCTTCTGAATCACCACTCAATTGAATTGAACCTTGAATTGTGCCGTTTTCTATACGAGGAGAATCTGCTGGTAAGGTTGTGAACATTGATAAAAACGAGTGAAGATTCACCTGATCAAATTTACACTCTCCTTCAAACGAAATTGTGTTATTTGCATAGTACTGTAAACGTCGAATCAGGTTTGTCTCCGATGTATTGGAAAAGGACACACCTCCACGCATTGACATTGAACCGTCAGCAATTACAGCATTTAGTTCATCAATCATTAGGGGTTGTGCTGCATTTAGATTTAAACTCGCGCCTATATTTATTGACGAAACTTCTATAGGTGAGGTAGGTTGCATAGTAGTATCAGATGTTGCTTGTGGGTTGTTGCTATATGAGAACCCTTCTGAATAACCTGTAATCTGACCTGAAATATTGGATTTATTTCCATGTAAATCTAATTCAATCACACCTGAACCATCAATCTTTGTTCTCTCATCAAGTAGTTTTTGAATGTCTTCAGCATTGAATGTTAACTTTACAGACGTATTCCATTCACCTTTCACATGATCAAAATCTGCTTTCTCAACATCAATCTCTGACTTTCCAGTTTTTATCTTTAGTGTACTTAACGTATTTCTATCAGTAGACAATGAGAACTTTATGTTGTCTATGCTGTCAAGATTAAATGTTGATTGATTTATAGACAGACTCCCCTCACCAATAGAGAATTCACCCGTATGATTCCACTGTTCATAAGAACCCTTTAAACTTATTTTTATGTCAGGGAGCTTAAATTCTAAGTTCCTCTGTTTGTCTGTGTAATGTATTGTACCATTGATGAGAGTAACTTTAGATACAGCGAAGTTAATTGAAGTATTGTCAGTAGATGTATCGGATTCAGGCTCTTTTCTTTGGAATAATCTTGATATATTCACCTGTCCATCAGCATCGCGATATATCTCAATTATCGGAGTGTCTATAACCAAAGAACTCACAAGCAACTTCCGTTGAAGTAATCCCCAGACATTATATTTTAGGACTATGCTCTCTGTCGACATCACTGATTGTCCATCTCTTTCTGTTTCATGGATTGAAAAATCATCTATGCTCACCCCAGTCAGTATATTCCCCTGCATTTCCCCAACCTCTATAGAGTACTTCTTATCATCAATCTGTTCTTTTAAGGCACTGATGAGGCGTTCTCTGACAAAATTGTTCAAAAACGAATCGGAAGTAATATAGAAATATCCACCTATACCAAATAGGAGGAATGTTGCAGCTATATATAGTATTATCTTTCTACGTTGCGTTAGCATTTTTTTGCCTATTGTCTTACCTGTGTGCCGAAAAGTTTAAATGTGCAGCATCAACAATTTCGTTTATATATTCTGATATGTCGGTATATTGCGATTTGTAGACTGGACGACTGATATCGGTACTATTGTCAGTAATCTTATTTCTATCTCTAAGCCAAAGAAGATACTCAATATTTGCTATGTCTTGATATATTGGCGAGAATGTTAAAGCCATGAGTTCAACAGAATAATCATTACGCACAAATTCAACCAAATTTTCCAATAATTTTCTGTGTACTTTCGGGTCATCGACAATTCCGCCTTTTTTAATATGGCCGCGCCCTGCTTCAAATTGGGGTTTTACAAGCGCGATGGTATCTGGAATTTCTAAAGTCTGAAACAAAACAGGTAATACTTTTCTGATTGAAATGAATGAGACATCAAGTACTGCTATCTCAGGAAGAAATGTAAATAGGTTCGGGTCAATGTAGCGGATGTTAGTTCTATCGATGACTTCTACACGAGAATCTTGTCTAAGTTTCCAAGCAAGTTGTCCATAGCCGACATCAACTGCATAGACGTATTTGGCACCATGCTGTAATAAACAGTCTGTAAACCCACCTGTAGATGCCCCCACATCAATTGCAACTTTGTTTTGGACATTGATGTTGAATTCTATGAGTGCTTTCTCAAGTTTTAATCCACCACGACTGACATATTTTGCAGAGGGTTTAACTTCAATCTCATCTTTGTTAGAAACGGATTGGCCGGGTTTAACCTTTGGGTTGTTGTTAACTTTTACAGCACCAGCCAATATCAGACGTTTTGCCTGAAGGCGACTTTCTACATGTCCCCGCTTTACAAGAGCAATATCTAATCTTTCCATTTCTGAGATCTTTTTTTGTGATAATTCATCTATGGTAGAATTTGGAATTTTTTACACAGTCAACAACGATAGACAACAAAAGTGCGATTAGGAAATCGCACCTACCGACCAGGGAAAATCACTAAACTATCACTCGGTTAATTCTATGATCTGACAGCTAATGCTACACCTGCCCGTATAATTGCTTCAGTATCATATTCATACCTTTCCTGTAAAGTTTTTACGTCTCCGTGTTCTATAAACCTGTCTGGAATACCTAAATTTCTCACTTGAACATCTGAAATTGCTTCCGCTGCCAGTAATTCAAGGATTGCACTACCAAATCCCCCCATCACTACGCCATCCTCAACTGTTATCACTTTACCTATACTTTTTGCTAAATCTACTATCAACGATGCGTCTAAGGGTTTCACAAAACGTGCGTTCACAACTGTCGTCTCAACCCCTGTTTCTGTGAGAGTTTGTGCTGCCTCAAGTGCCGGATAGACTCTATTACCAATTGCGACGATTAACAGGTCCTCGCCTTCACAACAGATCTCTGCTTTTCCTATCGCGAGTGGGGTTGGTTCGTCTTCTAACTTTACCCCCACACCTGTTCCACGTGGATAACGTAATGCAATCGGTCCTATCTCATAAGAGAGTGCTGTTTTAAGCATGTGTTGCAACTCGTTTTCATCTTTTGGTGCCATCACTATCATATTCGGTATTGAACGCAGATACGCAATATCAAAGACACCGTGATGCGTAGGTCCATCTGCTCCAACAAGTCCAGCACGATCAAGAGCAAATACAACGGGTAAATTCTGGATACATACATCATGGAGTACCTGATCATATCCACGCTGTAGAAACGTTGAATAGATTGCAACTACAGGTTTTAGTCCTTCTGTTGCCATACCAGCAGCGAAGGTAACTGCACACTGTTCAGCTAAACCGATATCAAAACAACGGTCTGGATAGACTTCAGCGAATTTATCTAAACCTGTTCCTCCCAACATGGCTGCTGTTACACCGATGATGCGTGAATCATGTTTCGCTTCCTTAATGAGTGTCCTACTAAAGACATCCGTATACTTAGGTATAGCAGACGCAGGTCGTTGTGAAATTCCGGTCTTCACATCAAACTGACCACTCACACTGTAGAATTTGACCGGATCTTCCTCCGCTGGTAAATAACCTTTTCCTTTCTTTGTTACAACATGAACTAACATCGGACCAGATAACTCACGTATACCTGTCAGCACAGGAATCAGAGATTCAAGGTCGTTACCATCAAGTGGACCAAAATACCGAAACCCAAATTCTTCAAAGAGTGTCCCAGGTTTAAGAGAGGCTTCAATCTTCTGTGCTAAAGCTTTAGCGTCTGATGAGATAGATTTGAACGGACTTTTGGTTATCAGTTCTTTAGCTCCAGTCCTAAGCCGATTATAGCCACGTGAACTGATGAGTTTATGAAAATGCTTAGATATTGCCCCGATCGTCGGAGATATTGACATCTGATTATCATTGAGAATGACCAAAAGATCTTTCTTAAAGTCTCCAGCAGCATTTAGACCTTCAAGTGCCATTCCTCCTGTCAATCCACCATCACCAATGATTGCAACGACTTTAAAATCATCTCCGTTTACATCGCGCGCCGCAGCAATGCCTAACGCAGCGGCTATGGATGTGCTTGAATGACCAGCCCCAAATACATCAAACTTGCTTTCGTCACGACTCAGAAAACCGCTAATTCCATCCGTCTGTCGCAATGTTTCAAATGAATCAAGCCGACCTGTCAGCAACTTATGTGGATACGCTTGATGGCCGATATCCCAAATCAATTTGTCGTGAGGTGTATTAAAGACAGTATGAACTGCAATTGCTAACTCTACTGTGCCAAAGTTAGGCGCGAAATGCCCGGGATGTTTTGACAAGACAGATAAAAGATAACTACGCATCTCTTCAGCAAGTGTTTCAAGCTCGCCGATAGAAAGTCCTTTTAAGTCAATAGGAGAATTAATCTTATCCAAGACCATCGCATACCATCCTATCCATCCTCGGATGTTGTTTCCATTTCGTCATTGTCGTTTTCTGCCTCCGACACTTTCTGAATTCTTAACTCTGCTTTTTCAAGAAGTTCTCTACACGAACGCACTAAACCGACTCCCTCTTCAAATAATTCAAGTGAAGTATCCAATTCTAAGGTATCGGGAGTTTCCAACTTCTCAACAATGTTTTTCAATTTTTCAAGTTTTTCTTCAAATGTCAAATTATCTCTCCTTTATTCTTTACATTCGTCAACTGAACATTCAAGACTTCCCTGAGAGAGTGTTACGTTTATGCTATCACCTGTCTTCACATCTTGACTTGAGGTAATTATACTTCCCGATGAATCACGACATAGACTATATCCTCTATCTAACGTTGCTAAGGGACTGAGATTATTCAATTGATCTGCTAAAGACTGCAATTGTGTCTTCTTCTCTTTCATTCTGGTCTTCATCGTTCCGAGATATGTAGTTTCTAAACTATCAATGATCTGACTCAGTTGATTAATTGAGTCCAGACGATTTGTAGGAGACAACTCTCTATATAATCCTTCGACTTCATCCCTTCGTGCATGGAGTCTCATCTTAATAAGTTCGTGCAATCGACTTTTCAGGTTGTTCAAGTAAGTAAGAATCTCCAATCTATCTGGTACAGTGTCCTCAATAGCAGTTGATGGTGTAGAGGATCGGTGGTCAGCCACCATATCGGATATTGTGTAATCAGATTCATGGCCTACAGCCGAGACTACGGGAATTTTTGATTTGAATATTGCGCGTGCAACGATTTCTTCATTAAATGCCCAAAGATCTTCTATGGATCCTCCTCCTCGTCCAACTATCAACACATCAATATCGCTTCTTTTGTTCATGGCAAAAATTGCATCAGCAATTTCACCTGCAGCCCCTTCTCCTTGAACGAGACTCGGATGAAGTAAGAGTTCAGCTAAAGGGTACCGTCTACGCAACTGTCTAATGATATCTTGAATTGCTGCGCCAGTTTCTGATGTGATCACCCCGATCTTCTTTGGGTATGCAGGTAAAGGCTTTTTATATCCCTCATCAAACAGTCCTTCATCTGATAATTTCTGTTTTAACTGTTCATACGCTCTTTGAAGAGAGCCGACGCCAATAGGTTCTACTTGGGTTACATTTATCTGGTATTGACCATTGGCAGGATAAGTGTTGATCTTGCCATTAACTAAGACTTCATCACCATCTTGCACCATGTATTTTATACGTGCTGTGTTACTATTCCATATAATGCCCTGGATACTACTTCTTTCATCTTTTAGCGTAAAATAGATATGTCCTGAGTTAGGACGACCCAGGTTAGAAATCTGACCACGCACCCACACGTTCTGGAGGGTAGGTTCTTTCTGAATAATACGTTTGATCGTATTGGCAATTTCCGTAACACTGAAAACTGTGCGAGGCGGTGAAATATTTAGACTTAACTGTTTATCCACTGCTTATCCATTCATATTAAGAAAAATTGAGCTTAAATCTGTGCTTGGATTCTACGAATGCTAACCGCCAAACCGGTAGCATCATCCAACTCAACAGCAACGCCACATAACTTAACATTATCCTGAGCAACACCGAAACGAGCAGGCATTAAAGTCAAAAAACTTTCCAGGACCTTATCAACTCTGCTACCGATAACAGAGTCGTGAGGTCCGGTCATTCCAACATCAGATATATATGCCGTGCCTTTAGGTAAAACCCTTTCATCTGCAGTCTGAACATGGGTATGTGTTCCGATGACAGCACTAACTTTACCATCCGCATGCCATCCCATTGCTATTTTTTCTGATGTTGCTTCAGCATGAAAATCCAATATCACGAAGTTCGTTTCTGTTTTGATCTCAGACAGGATTGAATCTAATTCATGAAAAGGGTTAGTATACCTATTCATGAATATCTGTCCAGCGAGGTTAATAACACCGAGCTTAGATGCACTGTCAGGAGATGCAACAATAGTAAAACCTCGTCCCGGAACTTCAACGGGATAATTAGCAGGTCTAATCAACTGTGGCGTAGTGTCAATGAATTCAAGTATCTCTTTTACATCCCAAACGTGATTACCGGTCGTAATCACGGAAACACCTGCAGCCAACAATTGATCAACAATGTCGAACGTTAGACCTTTTCCCCCGGCAGCATTTTCAGCATTTGCAATGATGAAATCATAAGAATTCTTGGCATACGACTCTTCGGATGATTTACTTATCCCTTTCAAGTATTCAGTTACTGCCCTTCTCCCCGGATTTCCAACAATATCTCCAATAAATAGTATTTTCATTTTGCTATTTTCATTTTATCGTATTCATATTAAGGTTTTTTGCTATGGATTTTAATGCTGTATTCTAATGAAACTTGTACTCTAACGAAACTAAAGAGACTATACAGATTCTAATTCACACAGATTCTAATTCACTAAGGGTAAAAACAGACGCGAATGAACATCCTAAAGCGTTAATTTTCTCCTCTCCCCCTGCCTGTCTATCAATCACTGCTATCACATGTTCTACAACATGTCCCGCTGCCCGTATCTGCTCAATTGACTTACACACTTGTCCAGCGGTTGTAATAACATCTTCAATAACGACAAGTCTGCTTTTTTCTTTGACACCTCCTTCTATAAGATTGCATGTACCGTAGGTTTTTGCTTCTTTCCTCACAAAGTAACATGGGTATCCTGATTTTAGAGAAATAGCAGTAGCAAGTGGAATGCCCCCCAATTCCAGACCTGCTATACCATCAAATTCGGTAGGTAGTAGTTTAGCCATCAGATCAGCAACCGCGTTGAGCAGTTGTGGATTGCTTTCAAATCTATATTTATCAAAATAGAAATTACTTATAGTACCTGACCGAAGTTTAAACGCTCCTGTCAAATATGAAACATCTCGAATTTGCTGTATTAACTCATTTTTTGTCATTTGGGTTTACGATTACGGTATCTGCATTCACAGTTGGCTAATGCACCTCAATGTGTGCGCCGTCCTCCGCAACGACTTCTCCAACTATTGCCGCTTCTGGACAGTCAGCAGCATGAAGTTCCTGCACTGTTGCATCTGCATTCTCAGCTGGTACTGAAAATAGCAAGCCACCTGATGTTTCAGCTTCCATTAGAATATGTCGCATCTCTTCTGATACGGATGAATCAAAGGATACACAGTCTGATAAGAATTCGCTGTTAGCAATATAAGCTTGTGTATAGGTATCTTTTGCCACAAGTTCGGGAGCATCTTCAAAATACGGTACAGATTTACTCTCAATACGCAACCGTACACTGTTTCCAGATGCCATCTCAGAAGCATGTCCAAGCAACCCATAACCTGTTACATCTGTACAAGCGCTAACACCATATTTCAGCATTATAGAAGCAGCCGAAGCGTTCAGACGAGTCATTGACTCCACTAACTGAGGTAATACATGATCCTTGATTTTGTTAAACTTCAAGCCGGTTGTTAGTATGCCTATGCCGAGATTCTTTGTCAGAATCAGCACATCACCTTTACGTGCTCCATAGTTTTTGACAAATTTTTCAGGATGCACCACACCTGTCACAGCGAGTCCATACATCAGCTCTGGTGCATCAACTGTATGACCTCCAAGAAGTGCAGCACCGGCTTCTGTAGCCTTATCAGCACCCCCTCTTACTATATCCCCCAAAATGGAAAGTTCAAGATTATCTTTGGGCCAACATGCAATGTTTAGTGCAGTTTTAGGATGTCCCCCCATACTGTAAACATCACTCAGTGAATTGGTTGCAGCGATAGCACCGAATGTATACGGATCATCAACTATAGGTGTAAAATAGTCCACGGTATTGACAAGTGCAATATCATCGGATAATCGGTAAATACCAGCATCATCAGATGTTTCGGTGCCGACCAATAGATTTGGATCGGTAGATTTCGGAAGGTTCTCTAAGATTTGCGACAGCTCACCCGGAGCTAATTTTGATGCTCAACCTGCACACTTGACGGTTTTGGTGAGACGGACATTTCTTTTTTTCATGATTTATGTTTACCTGCAAACAAAAATGTAAAATTCTAATTGGAAGGACAGATTATAATTGTGATTTAAAAGAGATATGTAACTATCTGTTTAAGTTGTTGAAAAAAGTGACCAAATTGTTCAATTGTTTTGTTATCACATTCTGCAATGGTGTTTGCCTTTCTGTGTATATTTAGGCTGTTTAATATACTGCAATAATACCAAGATTGTGCCTCATATCCTCCGTGGAAACGGTTCCAAATTGCATCACCAATGTCTTCAAATTCTGATAAAACAGTTCTTAAATTGTGAAGTTTGTCGGCACATGTTACGATACAGACTTCTGTAGTAGCGGTTTTTAGTGCTTCTATCCGTTCAGTCTTACGCGCAGTCCACTTTAAAGTCTTGTTTTCCGAACAACCTTCAACGATGTCGGCAACATCAGCACCAAAATCCTTACGTATGGATGCCAATGTCAACTCCGTGTCTTCAACTGTATCGTGTAGTATACCAGCAATCACCACTGACTCAGAACAGCCAGCATCCATTAACATAAATCCAACAGCAAACGGATGGATGATATAAGGTGTATCCGTTCCTTTACGAAGTTGACCGTTATGTGCTATTGCAGCCAATTCAATCGCTTCTTCAATACGGTTTTTCCGCATGCCTTCTTCCATCACGCACTAAAATGTTACTCAATTCGCGCCTATAAATAGGAGATGATGATTACCAATTGTGATTGTTACAGAAAAATATGTGTTAAATGATACACTATTTCTACTTATTCAGTCAAGGTTATTTTAGATTACTTTACATCCGTGTTGCTCAAGAATTTTACACACCCTTCACTATACCAATTTTGACAACTTAGGTCTTAGTATGGTATAATGACTCTGTAAGAAACTGCTGTGACTACATATAAAAGGGTTCAGGTTCTAACAGAATAAACACGGAATTCCGTTGTGTTACATAATATCAACTGATTTTAACTTGATTTTGAAAACAAAGTCAAGTATTATTTTTATAACTCCTTGAACTAATTTTATTCTACAATATTAACAGAATTCCTATTGTTTACGGTTGATCTTAGAGTATATCTATAAAACGATTCGACGAAAAAAGAGGGATATTCACATGAAGATACGAAGGTTGAAAGTCCTCGCTGCCAGCATAATTATACTTACTGCAATGGTGCTATTAGTCGTTTCTGGTATCAGAAAAACAAGTCTAAGGCACTATTCACCGGCAGACCTAATTGCGAATGCTGATACCGCAGACGCTCAAAACATACAGGTAGACGGTGTTATCTCAGAAGGTAGCTCTACATGGGACGCCGCTAATTTCAAACTAACATTTGCCGTACGCGAGCGCGAAGGCACTGAAACTGTCAACGTTATCTACGAAGACAATCTTAAACCTGACAACTTTAATGATGGCGGCAGTGTTTATGTGGAAGGCAGATATGATGCAGAAAATAACAGTGTTGTCGCTACGAAGGTACAGACTAAATGCGCATCAAAATATGAAGGTGTAGACAGTGCTATAGATATGGAGAGCTACGAATAGTCTACTCTGGATACAGTGTAGTATTTCCAAGTCATTGAGTGTTGAGAGGTCAAGTATGTTAATGCAGAAAATCGTTAATAGCATACAACAGGTTACCGCTGAACTTGGACAGGCAGCGATCTGGCTTTCAGTCCTCTCAGCGATCTGGGGAATTGTTGCACTCAGCATCGGATTAAGACGTAGAAAACCCAATTATTTGCAGAGTGGACGAAATGCTCTAATTGCTACCTTCATTCTCATTTCAGTCGCTACAAGCACTCTGATCTTTGGCTTTGTAACCGATGATTTTTCGCTGCGGTATGTGGAAGAAGTATCCAGTGCTGCACAACCTCTTCTCTATAAAATCACTGCACTTTGGGGCAAAATGTCCGGTTCCCTGCTTTTCTGGTTATGGGTGCTAACCTTCTGCGGTGGTATAGTCGTTTGGCAAAACAGAAAAGCAAAAGATACACTGGCAGATTACGCACTTATTCCTATTGCAGTAGTTGAGCTCTTCTTTATAATGCTTGTCACAGGGATACTTGAAGGTATATATAATCCTCTTGAACGGTTTCCCAATGGCCTGGTAGCACCCGACGGGCAGGGCATGAACCCACTCCTGCAAACACCCAGCATGGCGTTTCATCCCCCTACACTATATGTTGGTTGGATCAGTCTTACGGTACCATTTGCTTTTGCTGTTGGTTCACTTGCCTCTGGTAGAATCTCAAGCGAATGGATTCTGCGTTCTCGCAGATGGACACTCTTTTCATGGATCGTATTAACAATCGGTATTACACTTGGTGGACATTGGGCTTATCAAGAACTCGGATGGGGTGGATACTGGGCATGGGATCCCGTTGAAAATGTCTCATTTCTACCTTGGCTACTCGCTACAGCTTTTCTACACTCTGTTATGATACAGGAAAAGCGGAGTATGTTGAAGATATGGAATATTCTACTGATTACCTTAGCCTTCCAATTTACCATCTTAGGCACTTATATCACACGTAGCGGCATCATAGACTCCGTGCACGCTTTTGCACAGCAGTCAGATATTAGCTGGTATTTTCTTGGGTTTATTCTTGTCTCAACTGCAGGTGTGATAGGTCTTGTTGTCTACCGTTGGCGACGCCTCAAAAGTGCAAATAGACTGGAATCACTTCTCTCTCGTGAAAGCGCGTTTGTTCTAAACAATTGGTTGTTGGTTGGATTAACATTGATCATTCTGTGGGGAACTTTGTGGCCCATCGTCTCAGAAGCAATTCAGGACAAAAAGGCTGCAGTTCCAGAAGCATTTTTCAATCAGGTCGTCATAATTCCCGGCTTGCTACTGCTGTTTTTAACAGGTGCAGGTCCAATTATATCTTGGAGGAAAATCACACCGAATAACTTTCGTAGAATGTTCCTGTCCCCTATCTTTATCGGTTTGATAGCAGCAGTAATTTCCTGGCCCCTTATTGCCTTTAGTGCAAACACAGCGGTTGTTCCTGTAGATGAAGCAGCTGTTCCTGCAGATGAGGCGGTTCTTCCTTTAGACGAAGTGGTTGTTCAAGTTTCAAATGATCCGCAAGTTGGAACGGAGACAACAGGAAATATATTTGCAGATATCTGGAATTTTCTTACTTTGGGCGAGAAGACTATACCTATTTATTCCTTGCTCTGTGTTTTTGCAAGTGTATTTGTATTAGTCGCTATCTTCAATGAGTTCTATCGCGGGGCAAAACTCAGAGCAAAACGGCAAACGACGAATTTCCTCAAAGGTCTATGGCAACTTATACAACGCAATAAGAGGAGATACGGGGGATACATTATACATATCGGTATCGTTATCGTCTACATCGGCATTATGGGATCAAAAGGATATTTCCAACTTGAGTCCAAAACTTTACAACTTGGAGATGCAATGACAGTAGGAAATTACCGTTTCACACTCTTAGACACATATCAAGAAAAGCATGGAAATTATGAGCGCTTGGGGTTGATTTTTGATGTTGAAAAAAACGGGAAACATGTTGCCACTATGAAACCAGCGCGACACTACTACTATACAACAGGACAAGGTGACGATAACACAATTGAATCCGCAATACATAGCATCGGTATGAATGACCTCTATATTGCCCTTGGGGACATACCATCGAATATTAGAAATGGCGGATTTGTCAACGTACAAATATATCATAATCCGCTTATCAAACTTGTCTGGATCGGTATCGCTGCAATGGTGATCGGCGGACTCGTCGCAATTGCTGAAAAACAGGAATTCAAACCAAGGACATCTACGGCATAGGTAACTGGTATATGTGACTGGCATAGGGGACAATAATGAGATACCGAAACCTAATTCACATTGAGAATAGAATTCGTATTGTGATTGTGCTTGTATGTATATTCACCCTAATATCTGCTTCAATAGCACAAGATCAACAAGATGATCAAATTACATCAGAAAGCCAAGAGAGTGATGCCAACTCAGAAGAATCTAATGCTCCAGAGAGTCAAGACGTTGAAACCCAATTAGAGCAACTCAAAAAGATTTTGTACTGTCCTTGCGGGTGTGATCGTATGACATTTGAGATCTGTCATTGCATGACCGCAGAACAATTCAAGGTAAAGTTTCGTCAGGCACTAACGGATGGACAATCAGTGGAGGAGATTACAGCAGCTTACCTTGAGACATACGGACCCCAGTTTTCTGCAGTCATGAAACCTGAAGGTATCAATATTCTTGCATTTTCAATGCCGGTCGTTATTCTATTCGTTATCGGTGGGGTTATCTACATTGTCCGACGTCAATCACGAGAGAACAAACCATTTCCGCAACAAGACAATAGGCAGCTTTCTGATGAACTTCAGCAAAGGATTGAATCAGAATTGGAACAATTTAAAAATCGCAATTAGAGGTATATATATGATTTATTTGATACTCTGGTTGTTTATTCTTAGCACAATGCTCCTCGTCTACCTATACTATCCGTTTCTTAAAAGGGATCAAGCTTTTCCTGAAGTAGACCCTGTTGAAGAGCGAAGGCAAACACTTACCCTTGAACGCGAACAGAGTTATACTGCCTTAGCGGATCTTGATGAAGATTTTGAAACTGGGAAACTGTCTATTCAAGACTATCAGAAATTGCGTACCGAACTTTTGCAGGAAACAGCAGAAATTGTTAGTCAATTGGAAGCCGATGCGGCCATAGATGTTGAATCTGAAATTGAGAAATATAAACGACAGCAACAGAGATAATTGATACTTCGGTTGTGTATCTAACTCAGAATTGAATCTAAAAGGAGAACTAATATTTTAAGCCGTTTTCGATCCATCTACCTTTTTAATCTCTTGTTGACAATTGCACTTATTATTTTGTTAGGTGTATCAATCTCCTATTCCCAAGATGGTCTTGGCGTTATTAATGGGAAACTGACAGATAAGCAGACAGAAGAACCTGTCGGCAATCATAAATTAACACTCCATATCCATAAAGCAGGTGTTACGACACGACAAGAGACAACAACCAATAATAACGGTGAATATCGTTTTGAAGACTTAACGATTGATTTCCAGACACACTACACAATAACCACAAACTATGACGGATTCGACTATGAAGAGAAGGAGATAGCACTTTCATCATTGGTGCCGAATGTTACTGTTAACATTGATTTTATGGGGTTTACTGATGATCAATCAGCTATACGGATAAAATCGTATACGATTGTCCTCGGACGCGCGCCCGATGATCATCCAGATGATGGTGCTTTGTCAATAATGGAAGCAATTGATGTTGAGAACAGCAGTGATAAACTGTTTTTGGATACACATGAAACCGAAAAGGTAGGTATTTATCTCCCACTTCCCGATGGATATGAAGGATTTGCTCCTCGCGAAACAGAGGCGTTGATGTTAAATGCCAAAGCGGACCATGCTATCTTCACCAAACCACTGCCTGCTGGTAGAACACAGATCGGATTCACCTATATCATACATGGAAAGGAAACGACACTTGATCTTTCTCGTTCAATGAGTTTCCATACAGATGAGATATCAATATATGTGCCTGATGGTTTCAATCTTGTACCAAATCCGAAGCTTTTCACTGCGGTTCAACGTCTACCTATACATACAGCAATTTATACGATATATAGTACGTCATCACCATTAGGATTTCCTGTCGGTAAGGACGTTGATTTGAGTTTAGAAGCAGTCAGGCCAGGTTCTGAAGTTAGGCAAGCGTCTAATGTTGGACAGTTAATCTTCATTGCACTTGCTGCGGCATTGGCAGGAGGTTTCCTTGCCGCTGCTATTTTTACACTTCGATCTGCAAAAAATAAACCTATGGAAACAGATACTTCACAAGACTTTCAGCATAATGTTGGGCAACATGATGCAGGGTGGTTGCGAAAACTAAACGATGCAGACCTTGAATTTGCACGTATGACACGTTTAGAGATCATAACACGCCTTGACGAATTGCATGAAAATGAGGCGATATCTGATCGGGTATATAACCGATTGCGTAAAGAACAGACAGACCGACTTACAGAAATTCTTGATATACGTAAAGGTCAAGGAATAGATGAATAACCAAACTATTTGGGAAGAAAGATGAATTTAGAACAGGAAATTGCTGATTTACTGGAAGATTTTGAAGAATATGACGAAGATATCAGGGAAACCGCAAAAGAAGAGTTAATCGCAATAGGTGAACCTGCCATACCGCAATTGATTGACACACTTGCACACAACTTGTATGAGGTCGCTGATCAAGCAGCTGATGTCTTAGCAGCGATCGGAGAACCGGCAATACCACCACTCATGGATGAACTTGAGGATACAGCAAGACATCAGGCTTATGCCATTGCGAGTACGCTTACCCGAATAGGAGAACCAGCAATCCCCGTTCTCTTAAAAGCAGCAACAAATCGAGTCAATGAAGATTTAAGGGAATATGCTGTTCGTGCACTCGGTGGTATGGGGACAAAAGCGACGAGTGCCATTCCCACACTCATTGAAGTTTTATCAGATCCAGAAGACGAAGTTAGAACTTATGCTGCCTATGCGCTATCTAAAATGGAAGCTGCAGCAGCAGATGCTGTCCCTGCGCTTATCCAAGCGCTTGAAGACGAGTCTGATCGGGTTAAACACCATGTCGCTTTTGCGTTAAATAAGATTGGAACTCCCGAAGCACGAAAAGCACTTAAGGGGTTTACGTAAAGTAGGAGAAGACTATGACTGAATTGAAACAAGAATATGAGAACATACAGCAAAAAGGCATCTCACGAAAACGCGCTAATAGCCTTGATGGCAAAACATGGTTGAAATATTCAGTATCGGTTTGGGATGATATTAGAAAAACAAAAGAAGAAATTGCACTGAAACATCCTGCAATGTTTCCTGTTACCTTAGCAAGTCGTCTTATTGAGTGTTTTACAAATTCCGAAGGTTCAGTCATTTTTGATCCTTTCGCTGGTGTCGGTTCTACACTACTTGCAGCAAGAGAATTAGGTAAACCAAGTATTGGATTAGAAATTTCACCAGAATTCGTACAAATTACGCAAAGACGCTTAAGTCAATTGACACTATTTGGTGAAAAAACGGAGAC
Source organism: Candidatus Poribacteria bacterium (assembly GCA_022828145.1). Lineage (GTDB taxonomy): Bacteria > Poribacteria > WGA-4E > WGA-4E > WGA-3G > MSPOR6. Next base: position 30,950 of record JAJEJA010000036.1, read on the forward strand.
AGAAATACATGCTGCTGATAGTAGAGAACTTTATCGCTATGTTTCCCAAAACAGTGTGGATATGGTCATAACCTCACCGCCTTATTGGGATATACTACTGCAGAAAAGGACAGCAGATAATAAAGAACAACGGGACTATGGTGACACAGAAGCAGATTTAGGAAAAATTCGAGATTATGAAAAATTTCTGTTAGAACTTCGCAAGATTTTTGAGCAAGTATATGGTGTGATGAAATCTAAATGTTATTGTTGTGTTATCGTAATGGACATACGAAAAAAGAGCCAGTTTTATCCGTATCATATTGATATTGCACAATTGATGACTGAAATAGGTTTTATTTTTGACGATACCATTATATGGGACCGAGCGCAAGAATATAACAATTTACGACCTTTAGGATATCCAAGTGTATTTCGTGTTAATAAAGTCCATGAATTTATCTTGATATTCCAGAAGCCAGTAGAAACAACTATATCTTAGAAATGGGACATATCAAATGAGTTCAATTGAGGAAATAGACTATATTGATGCGGATGTTGCCTATCTGTTAGGTTTGATTATGGCACGCGGTAGAATATCTGAAAGCGGCGGCGTGAAGCAGGTCATTATCGAATTCCCCTATAGATCTTTAGAAGTTGATGGGTTTGCGGGCACTGTTCACACCAGTGACGCAATCAAACTCGGTTTACAGCAGATTCAGGAACGTGTTTTGGAGTTAACGGGAAGCGATGTCAGCATTGTTAGCGGTGAGAAAAGTGTCAGTCTTGTGTTACGTTTTCTGAGAAATACAATGGTGTGGAGAAATATCAGAGGCGTGATGTGCTGGAATACTATTGGGAAACCGGTAAAATACCACGGCAAATTGTTGTCGCTCAGTGGGATAGGTCCGCAGCGAGCTTAATTAGGCATAACATGATAGGTGGCAGTGGAATATAGTTTTCAATCTCGCGGTCTAAAGTCTTAAAATAAATACTTGAAAATGAAATGTTAATATGGTATAATTACATAAAGAAGATTATTAAGGAACGTACAAAAGGAAAATGACGAACCGAAATAAGAAGGTGAAAAAAATAATATAATTTATTCAAAGATTGAACATTGTTCTACATATTAGAAAGGAGTCAAGATGGCAAAGTTTGATTTTGTACTCGCCATTGGAGGAACACCTGGACAGGGTATAAATACAGTAGGAAAGACCTTTAATCAGTTGTGTGCACGGAATGGGTTTTATACTTTTTCATACAGCGCATACCAATCAATTATCCGAGGTGGACATACCTTCCTTACCATCCGAATTAGTTCAGAACCAGTTGCCAACCATGGCGACGAGATTGACCTTATCATTGCCCTTGATAAAAACAGTTTAGATAAGCATATACCACACGTCAGACCCGGTGGTTCACTTGTCTATAACAGCGATGATGCAAAAAAACAACCCCCCGAACGAGACGATATCCAATTATGTCCCATTCCATACAAAGAACTCTCCAAAGACATTGAAGATAGAAAATTACAAAGAGCATGTCTCAATACGTGTCTCCTTGGTGCAGCACTGCAGCTTGTTGATGCGGATTTAGATATGTTGGAAGAAGTCATTATCAACGCACTTCTCAAAAGGAAAGGGCAGGTAGTTGTTGATGCTAACATCGGTGTGGCAAATGCTGGATATGAACATGCCGCAAAACACTTCACACAATTTGATACCAAAATAGAGAAACAAGAAAAACCTCTCGCTTTTGCACAAGGAAATGAACTCATGGCGATGGGGGGTGCTGCAGCAGGTGTGAAATTCTATGCCGCTTATCCAATGAGCCCGTCAACAGGTGTACTGCGCTGGATGGCGAAAAACGCGCGTGACCTCAATATCATGGTACGTCAATGTGAAGATGAAATCAGCGTCATTAACATGGTCATCGGGGCAGCACACGCTGGTGTGCGTGCAATGTGTGCTACTTCCGGCGGCGGATTCGCACTCATGTCCGAGGCGATCGGCAGTGCAGCAATGATGGAAATTCCGATCGTCGTTATTGATGTACAAAGAGGGGGACCCTCTACAGGTTTGCCGACTAAGACTGAACAGGGAGACCTCTGGCAGATACTCGGCGCAAGTCAAGGTGATTTCCCAAAAATCGTTGTCGCTCCCACTGGACTGATTGATGGATTCAATACCATACCAGAACTCTTCAATCTCGTTGATAAATACCAATGTCCTGGAATGGTCCTATCAGACCTAATGCTCGGAGAAGGGTATACAACCTTTGACACTGATCAGATCAAATGGGATCAGGAGATTGATCGTGGGGAGTTGATAACTGGGTTAGGACAGACAGAAGGTGAATACCTACGTTACGAGATAACAGACAGCGGAATTTCACCACGAGCTATCCCAGGTACCCCTGGACACATGCACGTGGTCGCAACGGATGACCACACTGAAGATGGTGGACTCATTAGTGACGAATATACCGATCCACATAAACGTAGAGACATCATGGAAAAACGACAACGAAAGATGGATGGTATCGTTAAAGAACTTCCACCACCGACCCTTGAAGGACCTGAAGACGCGGAAGTGACACTCATCGGATGGGGATCCACACACGGGGTAATCTCTGAAGCAGTAGAATTGTTAGATGGAGAAGGGATTAAAACTAATCATATACAATTCAAATGGCTATACCCGATGGATGAAGATGCTGTAAACGAGGTATTGGAAAAAACAAGATACGCAATTATTGTTGAATGTAACTATACCGGTCAATTTGCACGCTTCTTACGCGGAGAAACAGGCTTTAAAGCAAATGGACATATCCGAAAATACGATGGTGAGCCTTTCATGCCACACCATATCGTAGATGGCACTCGTGAACTTCTCATCGGTAAGTCTGAACTATATGTACCGTATCAGGAAATAGTTGTTTAATAAGGAGAATGAATCAGATGGCAAGAAAAGAAAGACCTATCAAAGCTGCTCCTACAGCAAAAGATTACATAGGCATCAAACCCGATTGGTGTCCCGGTTGTGGTGATTTTGGCGTACTTAGTGCATTACGAAACGCCTACGCGAAACTTGAAAAAGGACAACATGATCATCTCACCGTTAGTGGTATCGGATGTTCCTCCAATCTACCTGGTTTCATCCATACTTACGGCATGCATACACTGCATGGTCGTGCACTCCCCGTTGCTACGGGAGCTAAGTTTGCAAATCACGACCTAAACGTTGTTGTGACAGGGGGTGATGGTGATGGCTACGGTATCGGTGGAAACCATTTCTTGCATACAATGCGGAAAAATGTGGATCTGCTCTACCTTGTGATGAATAATGAGACCTATGGACTTACTGTCGGGCAAGCCTCACCGACAACCCAAGTGGATGAGATTACTGACAGCACACCCTTTGGTAATATAGAAACACCGCTTAATCCCGTTGCAATGGCAATTGTTGGCGGTGCAACTTATGTCGCAAGAGCATTTAGTTCTGAGGGTAAAATACTTGCTGAATTGATGTATGAAGGAATGCGACATAAAGGGTTTGCTTTTATTGACGTCATCAGTCCATGTATAACATGGAAAGGCGATGAAATCTTCGATTATTGGAAGGAACGAGTCAACGCACTTGAAGATCATGACACTTCCGATAAAGCCGCTGCTCTTGCACAGGCAATTAAGACTGGACATGAAACGCAACTCGGGTTATTTTACCACGATACAAGTCGTCTCTCTCTGGATCAGATGGAACCTGTCCTGAAGGATGGTCCGATGGTAAGTCAGGCGATAGGCGTTACGCCTGAACAGGGTGCAGCTATACTCCAACGTATGATGTAATGGATAGTGAAGAGGACAGGTTTTATGACCTGTCCTCTCTTTTTGTCAACACATAACACCTGTTACCATATTATATGCGTCGTCTTACCACCTCTCAGATTTCAAAGCATTTCGGATATCGCAAAATCGTAAATGATGTTTCGCTGACTATTAACTCAGGTGAAGTCGTTGCCATTTTTGGACCAAACGGGGCTGGTAAAACCACGCTCATAAAGATATTAGCAACACTCCTCAGACCAACTTCTGGAACAATTGATATAGAAAATATAGACGCAATCGCTGAATATGCAAAAGTCCGACACTTCTTGGGAGTCGTTATTCATGAACATTTAGCTTATCCTGCATTTACACCGTTTGAAAATCTCAAATTCTTTGGACAGATGTATGGCATCAATGACTTAGAAGCACGTTGTAATACACTTCTTAATGAGGTCGGGTTAAGTCGCTTTATACATGAACCTTTGCACATCTTTTCACGTGGCATGACGCAACGGTTTATGATAGCAAAGGCACTCCTTCATAATCCCTTAATACTTTTACTTGATGAACCTTTTTCAGGACTTGATACGTCGGCAAGGCAGTTTGTGATGGATAGAATCGCACAGGAGCAGGAGAAAGGTAAAGCAACCCTTATCACAACGCACAATACAGAATTAGGGTATCATATAGGAACAAGATTTCATTTTATGATAGATGGGACATTAGAAGAGAGCATAGATAAAGACGATATATCGGAAGATACGTTATTGCAGAAGTATCAGGATAGGTTAATAGAATCCGGAACAAACTGAGATAGACATGAAGGCACTCCGACAGATTGCCGCGTTGACTCGTAAAGACTTTAAACTACAGTTTCGTTCAAAAGAAACGTTGGTGTTGATATTCGTTTTCAGTATACTTGTTGTTCTTATATTTGCATTCGCTTACGGACAAGTATTCCCTACTGAGAACAGTGATCGTGCAAAGTTAGTCGCAAGTGTGCTTTGGGCAACGTTTGTATTCGCAGGCATCATCACACTGAATAGGTCTTTTTCATTAGAACGGACACACGGAGCTTTACACGGCATAAGACTCACAGGTGTTGATGCAAGCAACGTTTATCTGTCAAAAGTTATAAGCAATGTTGTCCTTCTCATGAGTCTGGAAGTCATCATAACACCTATCACACTTCAATTCTTCGACCTGTTTCATGCAGTAACATTTGGAGGACTGCTGACACTGTTCGGTATATTGAGTATTGGTACAATTGGATTCTGTGCAGTTGGAGTGCTATTGGCAGGGATGTCAACAACGACAAGCGGCGGTGAAAGTCTGCTTTCTGTTATCCTTCTACCTTTGGTGATACCTACCATTATGAGTGGAGCAAAATGCACCGTTTCTATACTAACGACTGGTGCAATGGAAGAGCCTTTTTGGTTGACTATGCTAATCGTCTCAAGTCTTGTATTTTTCGCGTCAGCATACCTACTTGCCGATGTTGTCATTGAGGCATAAACAGAATGATCGTATCAAAGATGAACGCTATAATTCTAAAGGAGAATCAATTTGTCAGAAATAATAGATATCAATGCTCGTGAAATCCTTGATTCACGAGGTAACCCTACAGTTGAAGTAGACGTTAAATTAGCATCGGGTGCGTTCGGACGTGCTGCAGTGCCTTCAGGTGCATCTACAGGTGAACACGAAGCAGTAGAACTACGCGATAAGGACTCGGATCGTTACCTCGGCAAAGGGGTTTTACATGCTGTTGATAACGTCAACGTAACAATTGCAGATGCCCTTGTTGGTGCTGATGTCTTTGCCCAGAATGAGATTGATGCAATAATGTGTGAAATTGATGGGACTGAGAACAAGAGTAATCTTGGCGCAAATGCGATTTTAGGGGTATCACTTGCCATTGGAAAGGCTGCTGCAGCTGAGCTCGCTCTGCCACTTTATCGGTACATCGGTGGAACAAATGCTAAAGAACTACCACTACCGATGATGAACATCCTCAATGGGGGATCCCACGCCGATAACAACGTTGACATCCAAGAATTTATGGTGATGCCAGCAGGGGCAGACTCCTTTTCCGAAGCACTACGCATAGGTACTGAGATATTTCATAGTCTCAAAGCTGTCCTACAAGCACGAAATTGCAATACTGCAGTCGGAGACGAAGGTGGTTTCGCTCCTGATTTAGAGTCCAATGAAGCAGCTATCTCAGTGATCATAGAAGCAATTGAACGCGCAAATTATACGCCAGGCGAGGATGTGTTACTGGCGTTAGATGCCGCATCAAGTGAATTCTACAACCGTGAAACAGAGATATACATCTTAGAGGCAGAGAAGAAACCCAAAAAATCATCAGATGATATGGTAGAATTCTATGCTAAACTATGTGAAAAATACCCAATCATTTCTATCGAAGATGGTTTGGATGAAAACGATTGGGAAGGATGGAAAAAACTCACAGAGGCAATCGGGGATAAGGTTCAGCTCGTAGGCGATGATCTATTTGTCACAAATACCACACGACTACAACAAGGTATTGATGAACAGATCGGAAATTCCATACTTATTAAAGTTAATCAGATTGGTACTTTGACAGAGACGCTTGATGCCATTCAACTTGCGCAACGCTTCAACTATACTGCCGTCGTTTCACACCGTTCAGGTGAAACTGAGGATACCACAATATCGGATCTTGTCGTTGCAACAAATGCGGGGCAGATTAAAACGGGTTCGTTATCACGTACTGACCGTGTAGCGAAATATAACCAACTCCTTCGTATTGAAGAGGAACTTGATGATAGTGCCATTTTTGCTGGAAAAAAAGTCTTCTATAACTTACCAGACTTTCGTTAATAGTAGTAGGCACACGCCGTGTGTCGTCCACAAGTCATATACATGAGACCTCGTTCTATGCGTATTTTTCGTGCAATCCTACTTATCATCGCTTTAGCACTACTAATATTTAGCGTTAAACAGTTCATGAATGGATATAAAGATTGGCAGCACGCACTGATCGTTGAAGAAGGTTTTGAAGCAGAAATAAATGAACTTAAAGGCAAACGAGATAATCTAAAAAAGAGAGTTGAATTACTCAAGAACGACACGTTAACCAAAGAACGTCTCGTAAGGAAAAGATTCGGATATGTGAAACCGGGAGAAATAAAGATCAAAATTACAAAACCTATTCCTCCTGAATAATCTGACTGAATTCATAGTCACATCAATTCCTCAAAATATGTAGGGTAATCTCATGTATAAAGAACCGAAACATCGCAGTCCTTTGCCAAAGTTAATAGCACTTTGTGGTCTACTTATCTTTTTTATTTTAGGGATTAATGCTGTCCGTGTATTACAAAAAGAGATGGTCCAACCCCCTATCCCCAATTTAGCAGTCAAACAACCCGAACAAAGACCGACAATATCAAAACCGACAACAAACAGACCTGCAGTCCAGGATATTATATCAAATTCAGAGCGAAGACAACTGCCAAAATCGGTCTTAAGCAAGGAACGTCTCTATTCTAAATATTGGCCCAAAGGATTCAGCCTGTACCGCTATCGTTGGACAAGAAATGCAACCTTATTTGTAGCAGAGATGGATCGAAACGCCGACAATCTCCGCTTTGATGTAGAGCTTTCCAACTCCCAAATCCTTAGACGCGAAACTGTCACTAGTGCAACGAGACGTCTCAAAAGTAAAGGCATTAAAACGCATGCGGGAGTAAACGGGAGTTTTGGTATTCGTGAAGATAGCTATGGACGAGGCGGTATGATCTTCAACCTACATATTCAGAACGGAGAGTTAGTGAGTATACCAATACTGTTGGATAGATGGGGGTTTTCACCGCCTTCACCGTGGGGAGAAACAAGTTTCGGTGTCACTCCTGATGGTGAGTTTCTTTTAGATGCGGTTAAGCTAAACGGGACAATTACAATTGGCAACCAGAAACTTAGGATAGATGCTATCAACCAGATATGTGATTCTTACTGTCCTGCAGTTCTATATACACCGCGTTTTGGTAGAACAACCTTGACACGACGTTGTTATGAATTTACACTACAGAAACTGACCCTGCCTCTTACCGGTAAATACGCAAGCCGTTTCGTTGTCACATCAGTCAACCCGCGAGGGAACAGTGTCATTCCATCTGATGCCGTTGTACTCGCAATTGCTCCCGGATTAGGACGGAGTTGGTATCAGAGACTAAAACAACAGACAAACGGAACGTTAGAAATTGCATTGACACCTGAAAAATGGCAGACAGTTCAGACAGGAATTGGCGGGAATCTGAGAATACTAAGGAACGGGAAAATTGAACCAGAATTGGTTGATTTTTATAATAGTAGAGGACGTAGTGCCTATAGCCACAGCAACGCTTCACAACGGCATCCAAGGAGTGCATTGGGTTTTAGTGATGACAAGCTCTTTCTTATCGTTGTTGATGGTAGACGACCCGGACACAGTATGGGAATGACGTTATATGAAATGGCAGATTTTTTCAGCGACATAGGTATCAAACATGCAATCAATTTTGACGGTGGTAGTTCCTCTGCATTGTGGGCATTAGGGGATATTGTCAACCGGCCTGCACACGACTATGAACGACCTATCTTTAATGTTGCTCTGATACGAGAAAAATAGTAACTCAGCTATGAAACCACAATTCCTTCTCCTTCCATTACTGATTTTGGTGGCTTGTTCAAATAGAAATAACCCTCAAGCCGTTGCTGAAGATTTTGTCTATAATTATTACAAACGCGCAAATCAAGAATTGGCTATACAGTTGAGTTCAGGATTAGCAGCTGAGGAATTAGAGAAAGAAATAGCGAGACTCACGGATGTCCGAGTTCCTAACGAATCAGTCCAAGAAGAAATGCCAAATGTTACATATCAGCAGATCGGAAAAGAGACTGCAAATGAGGTAGAAGGGACAACTTATGTGTTATTCAACTATCAATTGACAATCAAAAACAGAGATGGAACGACAACACATACAAAAAAAGTTGTGATTACAACAGAGAATATTGATGGACTTTGGAAGGTCGTCAATTTTGACGAGTATTAGTTCTTGAATAACCACACAATATTTGAAAACTCTTGGCTGAAAAATACTTGACAGACACCCTTATATCTGTTATAATTCTATATGCAATTCCTTTTTCAATAAGGATTTTTTGACATGTTTGAGAGTTTATCTGACCGCTTACAAAGCACTTTTAAGAAGATAAAAGGTCAGGGAAAATTAACTGAGAAGAATATCTCTGATTCCCTGCGTGAGGTACGTCGCGCCTTCTTAGAAGCAGATGTAAACTATAAGGTCACCCGTGACTTTATTGAAAATATAAAGACTCGCGCCCTCGGTCAGGAAGTGATGGGTAGTCTCACACCAGAACTGCAGATTGCCAAGATCATAAAAGAGGAACTGACCACACTGATGGGTTCAGAATCTGAAAAGATTCAGATCGCACCAAGCGGACCAACAGTTGTCATGTTAGCAGGTTTGCAAGGTGCTGGTAAAACAACAGTAGCCGCAAAATTAGCACTCAAATTTCGAAAAGATGGCCGCAACCCGATGCTCGTTGCGGCTGACGTTTATCGACCCGCTGCAATAAAGCAGCTACAGGTGCTGGGAGAACAAATTGATACACCGGTTTTTGCACTCGGTACCGATGTTTCACCTGTGGATATTGCTAAAAAATCCTTACAAGATGCAATGAAACGGGGTTTTGATTGTATTATCATTGATACGGCTGGTCGGCTACACATTGATGAAACTTTAATGGAAGAATTACAGTCTATTAAGAATGTTGTTGATCCGTCTGAAATTCTACTTGTTGTTGATGCAATGACAGGACAGGATGCTGTCAATGTCGCTGAGAACTTCAATGCAGATTTAGATATTAGCGGTGTAATTTTAACAAAAATGGATGGGGATGCTCGGGGTGGCGCAGCACTTTCAATTCGCGCTGTCACACAGAAGCCAATTAAGTTCATCGGTGTAGGTGAGAAGATTGATGCATCCTCACTTGAGGAATTCCACCCAGAACGCATGGCATCGCGTATCATCGGACAAGGTGATTTCCAAACTTTGATGGAAAAGGCTGAAGCTGTTTTTAGTGAAGACCAAGCTCTCGAATTAGAACGTAAGTTAACTGAAAGAAAAGGGTTGGACTTTAACGATTTTCTCACGCAACTTGAACAGATAAAAAACATGGGACCCCTTGACCAATTGCTTGACCTTGTTCCGTTTAAAAATCAATTGCCAATGCAAGACATCAGTCCGGATGAAGGTAATCTAAAATATGCAAAGGCGATGATACAATCCATGACTCCTGTAGAACGACAGAACCCATCAATATTAGACAGGAGTCGCAAAATACGGATATCTCAAGGCAGCGGTACTTCTGTCAATCAAGTTAATCAGTTAGTTTCACAGCTGCGCATGATGAATAACATGTTAAATCAGCAGACATCATTTGGGATACCGCAAATCGGCAAGAAACTTATTGGGAGTTCACGACCTAAACGAAAAGCAAGAAAACCGAGAAAAAAGAAAAGACGTAGGTAAACGTAGAATTGGATAGCAAACTTAAGATTGCTTATGACCAGGAGGTAATATTTGGCAGTTAGAATTAGATTACAACGACTCGGCAGAAAGAAACGTCCTTTTTATAGGCTCGTCGCTGCCGATGCGCGTGCACAGCGAGATGGTGTCTTTTTGGAGCGACTTGGACATTACAACCCAATTGCGGAGCCAGCAGATGTCGTTATTGACGAAGAGAAGGCAATGAAGTGGTTAAGATGGGGAGCTCAACCTACAGATACAGCTAAAAGATTGCTGTCACAGAAAGGCATCTGGAAGAAATTCACTTATGAAAAACTGGGAAAACCCTTACCTGAAGATGGAGAAGTTGAAACCGTTGATATAACTGAAAACGAAGTGACTGAACTTGATGAAGTTCACCTCATTGAGGAAGCATCCGAAGTAGAAGAAGAGTAGTCTTTCAAACTCAGAAATGTTTCCTAATAAATCCATCCCCTCATACTTTAATGTCACAACTACTGATAGATGGTTATGTTCAAAGAACTGATTGAGTATATTGTAATTTCACTTGTTGACTATCCTGATGACGTGGTTGTCCGCGAAGTAACAGGTGAGAAAGTCGTAATCGTTGAATTGACTGTCTCTGAGGAAGATTTAGGAAAGATCATCGGTAGATACGGACGAACACTAAAAGCGATAAGAACCTTGTTGTATACCGCTGGCTTAAAAGCAGATAAGAAGGTTATCCTTGAACTCATAGAGGAACCGAGAGAAGAAGCATAGCGATTACAAGGCAAATTAACATGAAAGTGGATGTGCTTGCCCTTTTTCCAGAGATTATTGCACCCGCTTTGCATACGGGAATCATAAGACGTGTACAAGAGCATGAAAAACTAAACATAAATCTCTATAACCTTCGCGATTGGACCACAGATAAACATAGTACAGTAGACGACTATCCTTATGGTGGCGGTGCTGGGATGATACTCAAACCGGAACCGATCTTCGCGGCTGTCGCAGCGTTAAATCCCACATCAGACGCACAAATACTCTACTTGACTCCCCAAGGCACTCCGTTGACACAACCTCTCGTAGAAGCATTGTCTCTGGAAGCACATATTATTGTCTTGTGTGGAAGATATAAGGGGATAGATGAAAGGGTCAGGGATAGTCTCGTAACGAAGGAAATATCAATAGGAGATTACGTACTAAGTGGTGGGGAAATACCGGCACTTGTCCTGATAGATGCAATTGCACGGGTTTTACCCGGAGCATTAGGAGACTATGAATCAGCACACGATGACTCATTTAGTAAAGACTTATTGGATCATCCGCATTACACACGTCCCGCTGAATATGCGGGGATAAAAGTACCGGACGTGCTCTTAACAGGACATCACGAAAACATAGAGAAATGGCGACATGCGGAAGCAATTAAAAGAACAGCACAACGTCGTCCTGATTTACTTGAAAACATTGAGTTAACAGATGAGGAAGTTGCCATTATTGATGAATCAAAAGTAAATCAAAACTGAGTCAACAACAAACGTATTCATATCATTACATTTTGAAAGGAGGAAGAGAAAGTGAATTTGATAGAATCTGTAGAGAATCAACATCTGAAACCTGATATTCCAGAGTTTGGACCGGGAGATGTAGTAAGAGTCAACACGCGTATCCGTGAAGGCCAGAAGGAACGTATACAGGCTTATGAAGGTACTGTTATACGGCGTGCTCATGGTGGAACGCGTGAAACTTTTACTGTCCGAAGAGTCGCATTTGGTACCGGTAGCGAAAGGACATTCCCGCTACATTCACCAAATATAGAAAGCATTAGTGTCGTCAGATACGGTGCTGTCCGACGTGCAAAATTATACTATTTAAGAGATCGCACAGGAAGATCAGCACGTGTCAAGGAACGTAGAAGATAGTTCATGAATACCTATGAACGCGCATGTAGAGAAAAAGGTTATAAGAATATAGCTGGCATCGACGAAGCGGGTCGAGGTGCTTTAGCTGGCCCTGTTGTTGCTGCTGCTGTCGTGCTTCCAGTTGATTGTGATATTTCTGGTATAAACGACTCTAAAAAACTCACATCCAACCAGCGTTCAAAGTTGTATCAAGAAATCAGTGACATCGCTATCTCTGTAGGTATCAGTACTATAGACAATTCGCAGATTGAACAACTCAATATTCTACAAGCCTCACTTCGCGCAATGGCGTTTGCAGTAGAAAAACTGACAGTAAGACCAGATTATCTACTTGTTGATGGGAACAGATACCCGGACATTAATATTGCAGGTCAAGCAATCACAAAGGGTGATAGTCTAAGTTTATCCATCGCAGCAGCATCGATAATGGCAAAAGTCACACGCGATAGATTGATGATTGCGTTTGATAGAACATTTCCGAACTACGGGTTTAAAGATCATAAAGGCTATCCTACAAAACAGCATCGACAGGCGATAGCAGAATACGGACCCTCTAATATACATAGAAAGACCTTTAGGTTGTTAGCTGAATAGGTTAAGTTTCTCAAGTAACGCTACATCGTATATACTGATATGAGATAAACACATGCAACGGTCACTTCAAAACATAGCAAGAATCGGTGAATCATTCGCTGCTGAGCATTTAAAAGCACAAGGCTATAAGATTCTCACACAAAACTACCGTTACAAACGTGGAGAAATAGACCTAATTGCACAACAAGAAAAAAGAATCGTTTTTGTTGAAGTGAAGACTCGTCGTGGTATAAAGTATGGTTTGCCTCAGCATGCAGTTACAACGCAGAAGCAACGACAAATCTCAAAGATCGCATTAGCGTATTTACAATCAAAGGACTTATTAGACACACCTTGTCGTTTTGATGTCATTGCAATTTACTTGTCTCCTCAGCTTGAATTAGTAAAACTTGTGCAAATAGAAAGTGCCTTTGATTATGTACGTTAAAACTTAAGAAGCACTATGCAGGCAATCATACTCTGCGGTGGATTATCTACCAGACTTGGTAAAACGACAGAAAAACTTCCGAAGATACTCCTAAAAATCGGAACACGTACAGTCTTAGAATGGCAGCTATCACTCTTAGCTGAAGCAGGTGTTAAAGATGTAATCCTTGCAACCGGACATCTCCATGATGTGCTATATGAACATGTGGGTGAAATGTACGAGGGACTAAAGATAAGATATGCCAGAGAGGAAGAAAGACTTGGTACGGGTGGTGCAATCAAGAATGCTCTAAGCTTCGTGGTTGATTTCCCACTATTTGTTTTACACGGTGACATATTGTTGAAAGGTATATCTTTACGAGATATGTTTACACAACTTCGTCCTGAAATGGACGGCTTACTACTCGGTGTTTCTGTGTTTGACCTGACTTCTTACGGGGAGATAGTCGCTGATTCAGATGGACACATTACTGCTTTCAAGGAGAAACAGCAGGAATCAAAACCTGGTATTGCAAATGCAGCTGTCTTTCTGTTCAATCGTTCAATCACGGCGTATTTTCCACAGAAAAATGTTTTCTCGATTGAAAGAGAGGTATTTCCTTACGCAAGAAAACTCTATGTCCACAAAGTATCGGCAGAATGGATTGACATCGGTGTTCCAGAACGATTAGAATATGCCAGAAAGCATTTTACGGAATAGTCTATTGGTAACGAACATCGCATTTATCGAAAAATTGTTTAAGCAGAGAGTGTTTTAGTTCACTATCAAGAGTCTACATACATTGGAGGCACTTATGCCAATATTTAGTAAAGCAGACTTAGAATATTGGGAAGAACATGGATACGTCGTTGTCCGTGAAGCGGTACCAGTTGAAAATTGTCATGCAGCGGAACAAGCTGTATGGAACTTTCTGGAAATGGATGGAGAGGATCCAGATAGTTGGTATCCTGAAGATCCACCCAGACGTGGGATCATGGTTGAGATATATCAACACCAAGCGTTGTGGGATAACCGTCAATATCCAAGAGTACATCAAGCATTCACAGAAATATGGGGGACAGATCGGCTCTGGGTGAGTTTCGATCGCGCCAGTATGAACCCGCCTGAACGCGATAATTGGAAGTTTCCCGGTCCATACTTGCATTGGGATATGTCGTTAGATGACATGCCGGTGAGACTAAAGGTGCAAGGGGTCCTCTATCTTGCTGATACCCCTGCTAATCAAGGTGCATTCACCTGTATCCCGGGTTTCCATAAGAAACTGGAACAGTGGTTAAAAGACTTGCCTTCTGATACGGATCCAAGACGTGTTATCCGAGAATACCAAGACCAAGCGGTTCCGATTGCAGGAAAAGCAGGGGATCTGGTAATTTGGCATAGTGCCTTACCGCACGGTAGCAGTCCAAACTCCGCGGAACGGCCTCGTATGGCACAATACATTACAATGTCACCCGCTCCCAATGAGGGAAAAAACACAAACGAACATCGTGTCACTGGATGGCGGGAACGTCTAACAGGATTGGGTAAGAATCAGAAAGAGAAAGAGCATCATCAAGGTAAAACTGCTGAGTTAACGCCTTTAGGGAAAAAACTGCTTGGACTTGAACCTTGGGCAGCTTAGAAACGCACAATGTTTGCAGGCGGGTTAAACAACCCGCCTATTTTGTTATACATTTCTATTAAATCCTCATGCATTACTGATTGTTAGAAACAGGAACGGAGAACGGCACAAACTAAAAGTTTATGCTACATTAAGGACGCATTTTCAATTAGAAATGGTGTTATCAAAAAGGAACGAACATGGAAGACCTATTGGCTGCACGCCTGCAGATGGCAATGTCCCTTGCATTCCACATTATCTTCGCTTCCATCGGTATTGCAATGCCTTTGTTAATGGTTATTGCTGAAGGACTGTGGCTAAAGACAAAGGATGAAACCTATCTCACTCTTGCGAAGAAATGGTCTAAAGGCACTGCTATCATGTTTGCGGTTGGTGCAGTATCTGGGACTGTCCTCTCATTTGAGCTCGGGTTATTGTGGCCAACTTTCATGGCACATGCGGGACCCGTCATCGGTATGCCATTCTCTTTAGAGGGACTGGCATTCTTTATAGAAGCGATTTTCTTAGGTATTTATCTATACGGTTGGGAACGTGTTCCAGGTAAAATCCATTGGCTATCAGGTATGATGGTGTTGTTAGGCGGGATGTGTTCCGGTATCTTTGTCGTTACAGCAAATGCTTGGATGAACACACCTGCAGGATTTACTTACGAGAACGGTGAATTTACGAATATTGATCCTATCGCTGCGATGCTAAATCCATCATCATTCACGCAGGCACTGCACATGACTTTAGCAGCGTTTCTTGCGGTGGGATTTGCTGTTGCTGGTATTCACGCCTATTTCCTTAGACGCGATCCGGATAACCCTTTCCATAGAAAAGCATTCGCGATTGCCTTGAGTGTGGGGGCTGTAGTTTCAATACTACAACCTATTTCAGGTGATCTCAGTGCAAAACGACTTGCTAAACATCAACCTATTAAACTTGCTGCCATGGAGGGACAGTGGGAAACTGAACGTGGTGCCCCCTTACGCATTGGCGGGATACCGGATGAGGAAGCAGAAGTTACACGATATGCCATAGAAATTCCCAATGCTCTCAGTTTCTTAGCACATTCTGATTTCGATGCAGAAATTATGGGACTCAAGGATGTGCCGCCCGAAAACCGTCCTCCTGTCGCTATAGTACACTACGCCTTTCAGATTATGGTTGCTTGCGGTTTGGTAATGATGGTTGCAGGTATTCTCGGTGCACGGTTAGCTTGGAAACGCAAGGGATTACCCACAAACAACTGGTATCTCAAGTTCGTTACAGCATGCACGCCGCTTGGATTTATCGCGATAGAAGCGGGATGGACGGTAACTGAAGTCGGTAGACAGCCGTGGGTCGTCTACGGTTACATGCGTACGGCAGATGCTGTGACCCCCATGCCAAATCTCATCGTGCCATTCTTATGTTTCACAGTATTATATATCTTCCTCTCCATCATTGTTGTAATCCTATTGCGGCGTATAATCTTCAAAGGGTTGTAATGTTGTTTCTATCAGATTTTTTGTCATTACCATCTGTTAGAAATGAACAGAGAACGGCGCAATCCAACAGTACAATAACTTTACGCACTCATCCCCAGCTGGGTGTGTAAAGTTTCTGTCATTGAGACGTTAATTCAGGAATTATCTGAGAGTTAGGGACGATATGTTTATAGATCACGGTTGAACACGGTATCTTTAGTCCCGTAGGGACGATATGTTTATAAATACCGTCGCATAACATATCATCCTTACGGGACTAAAGAGGGGGTGTATAACGTTTAACTATAAACATATCGTCCCTACGGGACTGAAGAGGGTTTCTGGCATCGAAAATTCCTTAAGTTTACACCTATGGGATTGGGAACAATTAAGATTATCGAACTAAAAACTTAAACTCCATAAAACCGCGCCTACCAAAATTGTATTCCCAGGAGGCTATCAGCAGCCTCATACAAAAAATTTGGTAATACGGTAGAAACACCAGTAATGGCTATTAACTCTGCAAATAACGGTAACGGATTAATGTTTTCATCAATATCTATAACTTGTATCCCTGAGTGAAGAATTTCTTTCACTATCGGTTTATACCCTTTATCAGATAAAGATTGAAGCACGGCGGCTACGGGGGCACTTTCCATCTCAAGAGGGACTGTTGCTTCATAGGTTACCAGTAGTACGCCGAGCTCAAACAGCTGTCCATTTTCCATCTTACCTACTTTATTTGCGGTTATAAGCCCCGGTCCATCTTTGGGACTGGGCAAACCAGTCCACCCAACCAAGTCTGCATATTCAGTCAGACTGTTTTTTTCTGCTGATACAACACCGGGGACTGTTTGCAACTCTCTCAGTAGTGGCAAAGTATCCATATTTTTGTCAATGTCTATAACTTCAATAAGTCTTCCAGGGAGTATACCTCTTACTTTTGGTGTATATCCTTTACTCACCAGAAAGTCGTGCACAGTTTCTATCGGAGTATGTTTTTTGTTTGCCTGTTCCCAGGTTTCCTCATCGTACTTTATTATGATTCTTTCGACAACATGGTAAGAAAAACTGTCCTCTAAAAAAACGCGATGTTCTGCCGCTACAACACCGGGGACTGTTTGCAACTCTTCCGATAGTAGCAAGGTATTTATATTTTTGTCATTGTCAATGTCTATAACTTCAATAAGTCTTCCAGGGAGTATACTTCTTAATTTTGGTGTATATCCCTTATTTACCAGAAAGTCGTTCACAGTTTTTATCGGAGTCTGTTTTTTATTTTCCAGTCCCCAAGTTTCCTCATCGTACACTATTATGATTGTTCCGAAAGTGTAGAGAAATCCAGGATGTATCTCTCCAATCCCATTATTCTTGGTTGACTCTTTTTCAGATTCTTTCGTATCATCCATTTTCGTGATCAAGAATTGTTTCTCGCACCCAATAAGTGTGCTGATTGTCACGAGTGTAAATGCTGTTATAAGAAACGATATTATGTGTTTTTTTGCTTTCAATGTTAGCCTCCTATGACGTTGTCAGAATATGTTGATTATATAATGAACTTTGAAATTATTGAGACACTTTGATAAACCTATTTTGGATAAATAATGGATAACAGTAGTTGTAGTCAAACTGTTAGTTTGTTCTGATGAAACGCAAACTAACAGTTTGCGCTAAGGAGAATTCGAAGTCCATTATATCCCCAGACCGGTAGGTGCGATATCCTTATCGCACCGGATTTGTCCAATTTGGCTTATTGGAAGGTCTTCGCTTAATATCCGGTAGAATACGCGTTTGGTATTCTGCATTGATAAGGAAATCACACTAACCGCCTGGTAACATCACTAAATTGACGCCTATAGGTTTCGCTTCGCTCTACCCGACCTACGACTGATATTTACATGTGTGATAAAAAACCATTAAAATGCCTAAAACTAAATAACCTTGATCCCCAGCTAAAACACTTGACATCCACAACGAATTATGATAGACTCATATCAGACTTACTGATATAAGTGGAAACGGAGAAGGAGGAAAACCATGCCAGTTACATCAAAAGAATGGGTGCATGATGCTGTTGAGAAGTTATCTCATCCTGAAATTGAAAAACTAAAGAGTTACTTGGAACATCTCATCTGTAAATCGCAACATTCGATAGAAGGTTTCAGTGAGCCGCATGACTTACCGAACTTAGAACCCAAGGGACAACCTAAACAAATCTTGGAAGCTATTAATAAATCACACCAGGTGACAATAGAAGACGCAGAAGCGTTACTTCAATCAATTGAAGAAGGGAAAATCCCAATTCGCTTTAATTCTGCTTTTGAATAGTCTACAGACAAAATAAATGGAATACCTCTTAGAAACAACATGCAGTTTCTTAATGGCACACGTCTACGCAGCAGCGGCATATTCTTCGTTTGCTCTTTTCACAAGCGCGTTCATATAAGCAATCGTATATGCGGTACCAACCCGATGGTCCTCTGCCATACTTGGGATATGGTCTGGTATCATCACGCCATTGAAATCGACTTCACGTAAGACTTTAGCGACATCATACATATCCTGATAGCCATTATCTACAAATGTTTCTACGAAGTGAGGTAGCGGTTTGTCGACATTACGGAAATGCACCTTGAAAATTTTATTTCTCTCACCGAAATAGCGGATAGACTCAAGTACATCTTTTCCCATTAAGTCTCCACCCTCTAACCAACAACCAACGCAAAAGCACATGCCAACGTTCGGACTGTCAGCAATTTCAAGCGCACGTTTATAGCCTTCAAAGCTACTGAAAATACATCTGGGTATTCCAGCGAGGTTCAGTGCCGGTGGATCATCAGGATGGATACCGATCATCACGCCTGCTTCTTCTGCAACAGGTGCAGCTTGTTTGATGAAATAGGTATAGTTTTCCCAAATCTCCTCTTCAGAAAACTCGCGTCCATGTGATAACGGAATCTTATACCTGTTTCCACCCCAATGTCCTTCTTGTGCTTTCTCCAGATTGAATGCCCGGGCACTTGCGCCACCGCGGGTAGTTTCACGTTCAGTACTCCAAATCCCGTTTCCCATGTGTGCATAAGTCGTATAGGGGATACCTGCTCTGCCGAGGTCGCGTATATACCGTTTATACTGTTCAACCTTGGCATCACGGTTTTCTAAGTTAAGGACGATACCATCCTGGTTATGAACATCGCTGTTGCCAAACCCATATATTTTCAATCCCGCGTTCTCAAATATCTCTCGACGACTCATAAAATAGTCGTAGTTTGCGTTTGCACCATTCGTCCAAAGAACGACATACTCAACATCCATCTGTCTTGCAAATGCTAAGTCTGCCTCACTCGGTTCAGGGGACATCTGTGCTGTAACCTTCATCCCGGGTGCAATATTATCCAGTGGATTATTCTTTGCCATTTTGTATCTCCTGTCATTTTCGGTTGAATGTGCTAAGTATATTGTAAATTTTTGAATTAATTATACCATCTGTACCAGTGCGGTTGGGAAACCGCACCTACCGTGGTCCGAAAGTGTGTAATTATTTCAAACTCACAATACACTTCTTAGCACATTCTCAAGTTAGAATTTACTCGTCATCCATTGCCTCTTCTTTAAGGCGATATAGTTCTGCTGTCAGTTCCTTTACAACATCAGCATATTCTGGATCGTCATAAACACTACACATTTCATTCGGGTCTTTCTCAAGATCAAAGAGTTCCCATTCGGGTTCTTTCGGTTCATCAATTGATCCAGAGGTGCCGAGTGCTTCACCATAGTAGTAAATGAGTTTATATTGATGTGTCCGTATACCGTAATGTGCGGGAACATAATGATGTGAAAGGTGCATCCAGTAACGGTAATACATGGACTCCCGCCAATCATCGGGGACATCACCTTCAAGTACTGGACGCAAACTTCGACCTTGCATATCTTCAGGTATATCCAATTCAGCATAATCCAACCATGTTTCAGCGAAGTCTATATTCAGAGATAGTGCATGCGTAGAACTTCCTGCGTCGATAGCGCGCGGATAGCGGACAATAAACGGCATGCGTAACGATTCCTCATACATAAACCGTTTGTCATACCAACCGTGGTCTCCTAAGAAGAAGCCTTGGTCAGAAGTGTATATCACCATTGTATCATCGGCGGCATCATCTTCATCAAGATAATCAAGCAGTCTTCCAACGTTGTCATCAATAGAAGCGACACAACGTAGATATTCTTTGATATAACGTTGGTATTGCCAGTTAGCCAACTCTTTTTCAGATAATCCATCGGGTGGTGGACCAAATTTGTCAATTTTCAGATCTCTGTTATTCATGTGTCCGAAGACGCGCATTTTTGCTTCCTTCGCTGCATGTGAACGATTGGCATAGTCATCAAAGAAGTTATCAGGCATCGGTACGTCTTCGTCTGCGAACATGTGGAGATGTTTTTCATCCGAGTCCCATGGTCGGTGTGGTGCTTTGTGGTGTGACATCAGAAAGAAGGGTTTATCTCGGTCTCTGTTTTTCAGCCACTCCAATGAGAAGTCGGTGATAATGTCGGTTGCGTAACCTTCGTGTTTGGTTCTTCCGCTCTCTTCAATCATAACCGGATCATAATAATCGCCTTGACCGGGTAGGACATTCCAGTAATCAAACCCTGTTGGGTCAGCATTACCGCCGTGACCGAGATGCCATTTCCCTACCATTGCAGTCTGATAACCGCCTGCTTGTAGCATCTTTGCAACATTGGGTTTTCTGCCATCAAGTGGATCGCCTAATGTCTTTACACCGTTTAGATGGCTGTGTTTACCTGTCAATATATTCGCACGGCTTGGTGTACAGATAGAATTGACACAGAAGCAGTTCTGTAGGATCATACCGTCATTCGCGATACGATCAAGATTTGGTGTTTGATTAATACGACTGCCATAACAACTCATTGCATGTGAGGCATGGTCATCGGACATTATAAATAGAATATTGGGTCTACTCAATTGTTTCTCCTTCATTTATACTTTGAGTAAATCGTGGTTTTCACCACATTTTGGACAAGGTAATTCTGATGTTGTAGGTTCTTTGATCTCTATGTTATGTTCTTTTATTTATTTCTCCTTAACATAATTCTATTTCGCTTTAATTTCATCCCATGCGCGACTATATTCTCGCATGAAATCTCCAGGGTCAATTATCCACTCAAGAGACTCCATTTTTTCAGCGGATGGATAGATATATTCATGCTTTTGCAGGTATTCAGGTAAGTGTTTTTTCGCTGCAGGAACGCATGTGCCGTATTTGGTAAACTTTGTGATCTTTGCGTTGACTTCAGGATGGAGTAGATAATTAATAAACTTTTCAGCGAGAGGCTTATTTTGAGCGGTTTTAGGTATACAAACAGTGTCAATAAACTGGCTGGAACCCTCTTTGGGTATAACATATCTTATTGTTGGAAGTTGTTCTGCGGCGCGGAATGCATCCCCACTCCATGAATGTGCCAATACAACTTCCTTAGAAATAAGAATGTCCCGCGGGTCTGATTCATACCTTTTTAAGAGCGGTTTCTGCTCAATCAACTTCTCTTTCGCCTGTCTAAGCTGATCAGGATCCGTTGAATTAAAACTGTACCCAAGCAGTTTAAGCGTTGCCCCGATCGCTTCACGTTCGTCATCAAGCATGCTGAATCGATTCATATATTTTTCATCCCAAAGGACTTGCCAACTATCAGGTGCAGGCGATACTACGGACGAGTCGTAAGCAATACCTGCTGTTCCAAATGTGTAAGGGACAGAGTGTTTATTTTCAGGATCAAAGTATTTACCCAGAAAATCAGAGCTGATGTTTTGAAAGTTTGGTATATTGTCTCGATTTAATTCTGCTAACATATTCTCTTTTATCATTATGGAAACCATATAATCGGATGGCATAATGATGTCATAACCTGTTGCGCCAGCTTGTAATTTCGCGAGTAGGTCTTCGTTTTTAGCGAATATGTCAACACCGACTTTCACATCAAATTCGTCTTCAAAGCCTGTACGAATTTCTTCACTGATATAACCAGCCCATGTAAAAATATTGAGCTTCTGTTTTTTATCTCCACCACATCCGCTAACGCAATAGATCAGTAATATAACACCGATGATGAAGTGTCTTTGTACTTGCATCCACCAAATTGAATGCGTTTTTGAAAAATACAGCATGTTTTGCTCCGATAGGTAATTGAGTTCGGAACGGCACACGGCGTGTGCCTACTACTATTAAGAGTTCGGAACGGCACACGGCGTGTGCCTGCTACTATTAAATAAGAAATTGACAAGGGACCTAATATATGCTAATTTAGACAAGGGTTCTGAATGTTAAGACGACTCGGTTTCTAGACCCGCTGCTTTCCAGCCGCGGAAACCACCGGTCAAGACAGATACATTCTGATAACCCATGTTCTTTAATGTATATGCAGATAGTGTAGCACGCGTTCCACCACCACAGTATGTGACGATATGTGTGTCTTCCTCAGGTGCGACGTCATCTATATCAAGTTCAATATAGCCGCGGGGGAGTGACACAGCATTTGGTAAATGTTCTTCTTCGTAATCAGGTTCATCCCGTACATCTAACAGTATGACTGAATCACCAGCATCTGTAAGTTCATCTGGTGAAATTTGTTCGACATTTTCTCTTGCCTCAGCAACCAGTTCATCAAGTGTTTTTAATGGCATCGTTGTCCTCAAATTCAGTTGAAGTTGTAATGTAAGAAGAATATAGCATATCGTTGTCTAACAGTCAAATTATTTCTGCACATCTATTTGAAAGGGGAAATATGGAATTGTTAAGAAAATCTGTTCAGGCTCAAATAGATAAAGATAGAATTGGAAGTCCGGTCTTCTTAAGAGGGGTCTTAAACATAGCAAATAAAGAAAGCAGCCTTCTACATCCAACTACCGAGTTTGTATCACTCGCTAACGCGTGGATTCCATCATCACCGCAGAAAGTGTATTCAACGGGAGATGTGGACGGAACACAGGTAACGACTATGATACAGTATGCAAACGGACAGATAAGTGTGCTATCGGTGAATCGTGTTGACACTGAAACGGCAATAGATATTATGTTGGTTGGAAACAGAGGGGTTATCTATCATGAAACACCTATCGGTAGACACTCCCTAAGTGGAACGCCACCTGAATTCAGTGGTGAAGGCGAATTGTCAGAAGTCATTTCAAGGTCACTGGCAAGCGGACAACCCGTAATAGTGGAGGTTAAGCATGCAGAACAGTGAAAAATATGGAGTCTTATTGCTCGGTGGACATCGGACACACCAAGAAAACTATGCACATCTTTTTGCCAATGATCCGCGATGTAAATTAATTGCCTTTGCCGATGAACACGATGCACCAAGCGAACGTGTAGCGTTAGCGCGTTCACTGGCAGCAGAATTGAACCTACCCTTCATAGACAATCTTCAAGATGCATTAGCAAGGGAAGATGTACATATTGTCAGTCTCTGTACCGAAGTGGAAAGACGCGGACGAGTGGGTGCAAAGTGTGCTGATGCTGGAAAACATGTTTACCTTGACAAACCGATGGCACTAAACCCTGAACATGCCAAGCAGATTGTTGCTGCAGTCGCAAAAAGGGGTGTGCGGACCCAGATGTTCAGCAATATACATAGTAGTTGGGCACGGACGGTTAAACAAGCATTAAGGAGTGGTAGAATTGGAGAACTGAAAGCGATTCATTGTGATGTCATGTTTGCTAAAGGACATCCAGGAAGTGCCCCCATCGGTAAAAAACGGATACAGAATCCGAATTTAGAACGTTATAGTTTTGTTGAAGCAAAACCTGAAATGTTTGATATCGGGGTTTATGCCGTTTCAATGGTCAATTGGTTGACACAGAAACGTGTTAAAAACGTGTTCTGCGGAACTGCGAATTATTTCTTTAAAGAACATTACGATTGTGATTTAGAGGATTTTGGTGCAATGGTTCTAACGTGTGAAGATGGGATTACTGCAACAATTGCTGCAGGGAGATACGGTTGGCAGAGTCATCCTCAAGGCGGAATCCGGAAGGTTCATCTTGTTGGTACAGAAGCAACCTTGACCTTTGATGCCTCCTCAAATAGATTGGAAGTTTTTGCTGCAGAACCAGCCTTTGAACCCCCGACACCTCACCCACTTGACCCGATGGGTATGTGGAGTAGTACAACCGCGGAAACAGGCATGCGTCCAAAACAACACTGGATTGATATCGCCATGTCTGATGATGGACAACGGGAGTTTAGCGCATTCGTAGACTGTATTGAGAACGACGTTGAAAGTGAGATGAATGCTAAATTCGCAGCACATGCCGTTGAAATCATCTGCGCAGGATACGAATCTGCTGCAAGTGGTGAAATAAGAGACCTGCACTAACCTTTCACACCCAATGCCTCAAGCTGCGCGATTTGTTGAAGCCATGATTCACGGAGTTCGGGAGAATACTCCATCGGGAGTAGTGATTTTCGGGTGCAATTCATAAACGCTTGAAGTATCTGATAGCGGCGTATAGGTCCGATATTGGGCAGGATTCTATCAGAGATAACATCAACGATTTCCTCCACAGATAAAGTGCCTTCGCGGGCTTTAGCAGCTTCGAGATCGGCACGGAGAGAGGCGAAACTCGCAGCAGAATAACCTTCTGTCAGAACAAGCATGTGGTCAAAAGTTTCATGCGGTATTTCCCCTTTATGGACATTCTTCAATGTCCAACGTAGGAATGTCTCCCGGTCTTCACCTGTTGGATCAAGGACTGGAATGACAATGTCACCAACTCTACCTTCTCTACGTAGGTCGGGGGAGAGATTGTATATGCGTGCAGTCATCAGAAGCCACGTAATATTTCCCCTTAACTGTGGGTCAGACATCATTGCTTGAATCTTGCCTGTTAACCTGCGTTCCGTTGCGTGTGCATCTCTCCCGACTTGACCAAACTGCGTATCAGCCTCATCAACAAAAATCAGCACGTTGACCAGAGCCATTAACAAACGCCGAAGCCGTTCAAAGATGACATCCGTTTGTCCGAACCACATGCTACGGATGTTCTTTAGTACAAGTACAGGGATATCAAGTTCACCAGCAAGTCCTTCAAAGATGAATGTTTTTCCGCTTCCGATTGGACCGCATACACTTAATCCAGAGATTGAGTCTTTTCCCGTTGAAGTAATACGGGGGATGATTTGGTCTTTCAAAAACGCAACAAGTTTTTGGTTGCCAACAATATCATTTAATGTATGTGAGGGTTTCTTAAACTCAACAACATCTTCACCTAACTGTGCCTGAATAAACTCAGATACTTTCTCAATCACAGTCTCTGGGCGAAGTTTTTCGCCAGAATAACATGCGGATACAAGCAGTTGCCGTAATGCTTGAATCGATAAACCCGCTGTTAATACAGCCAATTGCGATTGACTACCCCACAGATTGAGTTCTTTGTTTACAGGTTTTTGTGTTCTATTGAACCAAGAGACAAAATGACGCCGTGCTTCTACTTCGGGAGATGGAATCTCTACGTCGACGACTTGTGGCAGACGTACAACTCGTGAATTGACCAAACTCTTGGATTCTGATATGAATACGACCGTATCTGTAGATTTCATGAATTCAGAATCTGATATCCAGTCTTGAATAATGCTAATTCTATGTCTATCCGCTAAATTGAG
Organism: Candidatus Poribacteria bacterium; assembly: GCA_022828145.1. Lineage (GTDB taxonomy): Bacteria > Poribacteria > WGA-4E > WGA-4E > WGA-3G > MSPOR6. Next base: position 57,023 of record JAJEJA010000036.1, read on the forward strand.
GCTACGGATTTCACCTTCAGGTAGCAGCATATCTGTAGCTTCAATAATGATCAATAATTTTTCATTTAGGAATTTTTCTCCAAGATGATTCTTTGATCGTGAAATAAGGCAGAACTGTCTTAGTAGTTCAAGTGCTAATGTTGGACTCCCAATTGCGTCGTTAAGATACTCGGCAAACTTGTCGTCAGTTTCTCGTCTTTTTCCTGTGTCGTCGTTTGACCTTTTAGATCTGCTTGGGAATGCAAAATGACTGGAAGTTTCCTGGAGTGAAGGTTCTGTTGCGCCACGCCATTGGTCAAAAGCCGTTCTGACTTTATCACGGTCAGATGCGCGAAGGAAACGCAGCGGTCCATTGAGTTCATAGACTATCAAGATAAAACCGGATATATCCCAACTTCTGGTCAGAAAAGGAACTAAAGGTATATAATCTTCCGTATCATCATCCTCAACGAAAAACAGATCATGTATATTTCCGTGTAGAACGATACTGCGCGATGTGCCGGAATTAATCAGCATTCCTGCTTCAGTACGGAATTTGTAGGTAGGTTCTTTAATTGCGATAGTCGTATCCTCCTGTCTACAGGTATGATCTCTGTTTAACGCTCACATGCTTCGGTTAATTTTATCCAACGTGGTAGAAAGCCCTCTGTTAAAAACTCGTGCAGGTGCCAAATATTGCGCTGGGGTTCTAATTGGAAAAATGTTCCCATTGCTAAGATAAGTGCATCTTTGAAACCGTATTGCGTTTTGATCTGTGAGAGTTTTTGATATGTGTTCAGGAACGCATGATGTATGTGTAGAAAGTTCAGGGCAGCGAAAGTGAACGCATTAAGTTTTAGGCAGTTATCCCCGGATTTCTCCCAATACCAATCAGGTTTATAGAACAGGTCCAGACGATTCTTACACAATTGCACCGCCTTCTCCAGCACACTGTCTACTTCAATATGTTTTTCTACAACATCAGTAATATCTAACTTTTCACAAATCTCGGTATATATGCTGTGTTTTACTTCATCAGAATCTACCCAAGATTGAAAAGCTTCGGAGGCTTTTTTGAAACAATTTCGAAGGTCTTCTAAGGTTAGGTCAAGTTTGCTTGGATACTCCTTGAGTAAGGATGAGCTCGGCATCAAGTGTGCTTCCTCTGGATATAGTTCCAGGAACTTATACTCCACGACATCTGCTAACATCTCAGCAAGTATAGGTGTAAAAGCGATGATTGACCGTTCATATAGTTCTGCATCAATGAAAGCAGTCAGTTTTTCAGTATTCAGACGGATCTCACCCGATTCTGTTTTGCTGAAAGCTTCAGAAAAGGTTCTCCGTTCACCCATGACGGATGCGCTTTCAGTTATAGATAACGGACGATCAAACAGTGATAATGCGGTGTAGAGATCTTCAAAATCAAGAAGACTCTCTTGCCATTGATGTCCCCATGTGTCGTGAATCAGATATTTATCAAGTTCCTCTAACGGTAGAAACCCCACCATTCTTGTAAGGGTTGTGGTGACCAGTTCCACCGTGAGTCCGGTTTCATTAGCGATTTTCTTACGAAATGTGATGTCCAGATCTTCTGCGTCGAATGTTCCAAACACAGGGAAATTCGCGAAGGGTTCAACTTGCCATATCTGTCTCAAAAACTCATAATAACCCACTCTTTTGGGAGCATGTTTCTTCAGATTTGGATGCGTTGGTATGGCTGAGGATTCTTTTAGTTCTGATGGCAAACAGAAATAAAGTGCCGAACAGGTCTTTACTAACTTGACTTCTCCTACTTCAAAGGGGGCACCAGGATACAGGTATCGAAAAAGTTTTAGCACATCGGCATCAAGCTGCATATTATCTGATACTAATTTAAAGTGGGACTGTAGAAAACGCATGATCTGATGTCTATGCTGTAGAGGCGCAGCGCGTGCGATGAGTTTCTGCTCAAGTCTGGTTATGAATTGCGAATCTACTTTAAATAGGTCTTGTATACCGGTTTTCAGTTTTAGCTGTTCAGATTTTTCGGCTGGACAATCAGGGAGGAAACGTTTAAAAATCTTAGAACCTGCGGTGTCAATATTCTCAATATCTGGATGGTGGACAAGTGCTGGATACTGTTCGAGTGCAAGCCAGATCGCTTCAATAAAAATAGAATCTACGTCTTCGGATATAGAAGACATAAATCCACCATCATGAGGCAGAAACGACACGTTTGCAGTTTTTGCAACTAAATCATTATGATGATCATGAAATTTGTCAAGCAATTCAGTAGGTACTGAATTGCTTTTTTTGATCTTTTTTATCTGCTGTGCTTGGCTTTCAAGGTTTTTTAGACCTTTCAACAGGATTTCACAACTTTTTGGCGTGTTTTCCTGATGCCATGTATTTATTTTCAAGATTGTCTCCTATACGATAGCGCGGGGATATTAGTCCTCAATCCAATCATATTTGTAGGTCGGGTTTCGCTTTGCTCTACCCATAAATCAACGATTTGAATGCGCGTATGGCATTCATCCAAATCAACGCCGAATACGCGTTTGGTATTCTACGGGTGTAAACTTAAGGAATATTTGATGTCAGAAACCCTCTTCAGTCCCGTAGGGACGATATGTTTATAGTTAAACGTTATACAAACCCTCTTTAGTCCCGTAGGGACGATATGTGTAAATGCACATCCTGATATAAACATATCGTCCCTACCAAATCAACGCCAAATGCGCGTTTGGCATTTGTCGGGACTAAAGAGAAGACAACCCCTACAACCATAAGGATTCAGAGTGATTCATAAAATCTTCTAAGTTTTCTTAATTTTACGCCTATAGGTTTTGCTATGCTCTAACCGATCTACAATTTAGGAACTGTCAGTCTACTTAAAGTGGAAGTTCTGAATCGCTTTCCTTTTTCTCTTCGGTGTCATCGGTTGCTGGTGGTGCATCTGTCTGCTGAGCACCAAAGATAAGAGAATCGAATTCATCAGATGCTGCTGTGGACTGTGCTGCTGCGAGGAATTCTTCCTCTTCAGCTCTTGCGTCAGTTCCAGCAAGTTCTTGAGCAACTATAGAGCGGCCTTTTGCTTTTTCACGGATTTCTCGCATCCGTGACAATTCCTCTGAAGTGCCATCCGTACTAATGCCGGACATCATATCGGAGATCTGCTCCTGTTCTCTTGCGGTGATGAGATCGGCGACCGTTTCAGATTGTTCTTCCTTAATCTTACCCAGATCACGATGCAGTGTTTGCATCTGATTCTTATGTGAGTCAATGTCCTTTTGTGCGCGTTCAATATCAGCTTCCAATTCAGTTATTCGAGCGTTTTTCTCATCCAATGTAGACTGGAAGTCTTGATATGCCGTTACACATTTGACATATTCTGCATTCTGTTTGATCTCTTCATCAGCAATGCCTTGTTGTTGTAACTCTGCTGCAGTCGCTTTAGCTTTCTGTATTGCACCTGTTTTCATCTTCTCAAATTTTTCAACGTCTTCAGTCAACTTCTTTAATGAACCCTTTTTGTTTTCAACAAGTGCAATGAGTTGTCCTATAGCGTTTTTATAATTTTGGATATTCTCCATCTTGTCACGGATAATTCTCTCAAAAGCACCCCGTACAGCATTCGGGTCTTCCATTAATTTATCAGCCTGCTCATGCGCGCGACCGGTTAGCGTATACCAGATTGCTCTGAAAAAACGTGTAAAACCGTTTGCCATTGTAATTCCTCCTGATAGTGAAATTAAGTTTCACTCAAAGATAAACATAAGTTTGTGTCTATAATTCAAAATGACCCTATTAAATTTGTTCATTACATATTACCATAAACATACAAAAATAACTATATTCTTCTGTAAGAGATAAATCATACTGTTAGGACAAGTGCAAGTTTAACGCATACCTGCGAGTGTATCTGCAATTTCCTAATTATCTAATTTTGTAAGATGATCGCGAATCGTATCATCTTTATCCTCTTGAATTTTCTCAATTTCCTGATGCAGTTGTTGTAATTGAAGTTTAAAAGACTCAATTTTGTCTTGAGCTTTATTGACATCCTGTTGTAGTTTAGAAAAACGCTTGTTCTTCTCATCTAATCTTGATTGAATAGCACTATATTTTGATTGAAATTGAATGTAATCTGGATGCTGTTCTATTTCCTCCTGAGACTTTCCCGCTTGTTGAAGTTCATCAGTTAAAGTGTCTATCTGATTCTTGACTTTTGCCAGTGCATTCTTGAGTTTGTTTATATCATCTGTAACATTTTGCAACGGGGACTTTGTCATTTCAATCTGTGGAATCAACATGCCGATATTATTCTTATATTGTTGAATATTTTCTTGTTTATGTCGAATTAGAATTTCATAAGCGAACCGTAACATATCAATATCAATCTTCCCACGAAGTTTGGGTAGTCTTGTTTTACCTTTTGACTTCCTTGTTAATGATTTGAAAAAAGCTGAAACTGACCTTATCATTTGGGTAATCCTCCGAAGTGATATTCAATTTCGGTCGGAAATGAATGTTCTCTCTAAACCCTTGTATCATTGAAGTGATTTCTGTTCAGTAGATTCAACATTCTGATGGCCTGTCAAAGTCTGTGTGTCTTCATCTGAGTTTATGGATTGTGTAATTTCAATTTCTGGTTCTTGTGTAGACATCCGTATCTGTTCATCAACTTTTTTAGCAAACGCAAGGCTTTCATCAAGTTCGGATCGTAGGCGTGACAGTTCTGTCTCATTACTATCAGGACTAAGTGTTAGCACCCGTGTATAGAGGTGCGTCAGCTGCACTATTGTCTGCTCAACATCAGCAATGAGTTTTTCTCTGTGTTGTTGTAAGACGCGTCGAACATTCTTCAGTTTTGAACTTCTGGATTTCTCGTACATCCGTAGTGTATCTTTCAGACACTGAACAGCCTGCGTGAATAGTTCTGTAACCTTACTTGTGATTTCAGCACTGACTGACAGAGGAAGAGTTGCCATCCAACCACCATCACTTACATCCTCTTGAAAAGATTGGTGTAGTGTGCGTAATTCTTCCAACATCTGTTCTGTTCTCGTATCGCCATCTTCTTTTAGTTGTATATGTAGTGCGTTTAAATCTTCCTCTTGTTTGTGTTGTGCCTCGTGCAGTAACTCTTCATGAACGCGTTTAGCAATATCATCAGTGCCAATCGTCCACTTCGTAATCAGACTACCTATCGGAATTGCTATCCCCATCACAGCACTTGCGAATAGAAAGAAGATCTTTGGTTCAAAATTGAACACCCAAGACGCGAAGGCAGTAATCGCCCCCGCAGCAAAAGGGTAAATCACGAAGGGGTTGTTAATAAGATGATGCAGGTATTTCTTTAGAAATTGTTTCCTATCAATCAACTTTCTCACCCAATTTCAAGCGTTTTGACCACAATCTCAGGATATATCACTTATTATTTTATCATAACATAGCAGCGTCTGTAAAGAGAAATAACAGAATATCAAAGTATTTCGTACACATCATTAAAAGTATAACAAAAGATGGTCAAGCCACCCACAGCCTCAAGGCTGGGGCTTGTGCTTCATAGCAGTTAGCGTTTTTTGATAAACGTCTTACATCTGCTCCACAACGGGATAACAAGCAGCCCGTAAAATGTTTATAGCAGCGTTTATGTCTCTATCG
>JAJEJA010000077.1 GCA_022828145.1 Candidatus Poribacteria bacterium
AATTATAGTGGATTTTACAATTAACTTGACATTTTGAGATGTAGGAGGGAACTCCGATTCCCGACTGTTTTTCAGTTAAGTCGCGATTCGGAGATCGCTCCTACAAAAAAGTGTCAACATATCTCTATAATTCACTATATATGTTTAACTCAACTAATTCAGAAAAATCCAGTCAAAAAGCAGAGTGCAGTATGCTGTTAGTGCTATATTGTAGGTTGGGTTTTGCTTCGCTCTACCCGACCTACAAGTTTAACTTGGACTGTCCGATAGAAAGAACACGCGAAAAAAGGAATGTATAAAAAAAGAGATAACCAAACCCGTAACTTCGGGTTTGCATTGCTTCAAGGTACCTTCATGCGAATCAATCTCGCCTTAGTTGATTCTGGCACGGTACTTTCAGCATTCATCCATCGTCTTACTGCGTCGAATCTCTTGGTCGGTCTGACCGGTTCAATGATGACAGCAGGTTGGATGTGGCCCCAACTCTTAGTCTCAAACCTTTTAGAACATCGTCAACGCAAGATGCCTTTTTATGCTATCGGTATGAGCATCCGTGTGTTTGCATGGCTTGCTATTTTCTTCTGTACTATAGGCATCGGCTCACAGCAACCTATCTTACTGGCTGCATGTTTTTTGGGATTCTATTTTCTATCCTCATCCGCTATGGGTGTGTCAACACTACCCTACATGGACATCATCTCAAAATCAATTGCGCCCAATCGTCGGGCACGTTTCTTTAGTTTACGACAACTCCTCGGTGGTTTCTTCGGAATCTGGGTCGGCTTATTGGTACGAGCCATGCTTGGGAACGAAGATGAATTTACCGGCTTTTTCGGATGGATTACGCAGGCGTTTAAGGCAATCACATTATACCTCATCACTTCAATTTGTCAGATAGAGACAGAACTCGGTTTCCCGTCTAATTACGCATTTCTCTTTATCTGCTCAGTTTGTACTGCATTTCTCTCTTTCATTAGTTTCTTGTGGATACGCGAACCTATTCATCCTGTTAACGCATCACGTCAACCGTTGTGGGAACACCTAAAGCAGGGACCCCATTTTCTACGGACAGACAAGAATTATCGTAGGTTCATCTTCTTCCGTATTGGAACGCACTTTTCTGCGATGGCATCTCCCTTCTATGTACCTTATGCGCTGGATTACTTAGGCATGTCGGAGTCAACAATCGGTTTCTTCATCGTCTGTTCAGCATTAAGTGGCGTGGTTTCAAATGCTATCTGGGGTTATATTGGAGAAAAATATGGCGTACGGTGGTTATTAATTATCACTGCGGGTCTTATGTCATTTCCGCCTATCATCGCGTTCTTTTCAGAGATGTTACCCTCCGCATTTTTTGTACCCGCCTTCCTGTTAATCTTCACAATTGGTGGTGTCTTAGCAAACGGTGTGATGGTCGGATTCATGTCCTACATGCTAAACATCGCACCGCCGCGTAGTCGTCCAAGCTACATTGGATTTATGAACACCTTACTTCTCCCAACCAGTTTTGCACCTGTATTAGGGGGACTCCTTGTTTCCCTTATTGGACACCGGATGTTGTTTATAATCTGCTTCGGTATCTGTCTTGTCGCCTTCGGTATCGGCACAGGACTACAGGAGATCATGCACGATGATGAATTTATAGAGGAAAGTTCTTGACCCCATAACAGGAGTTTATAGACTAAAATCCGTTCTTAATCTTCATAATCCAAATTGAGAGGCAAAACACTATACCCAATATGAGGACTATTGTTCGTGTTTTTTGTGTGTAATTGCTCCAGATTTTTCTTGTCTGCAATGGGAAAAACGCCACTGCAATACAGAGACCGACAATAAGAAATGAGAAAGGGTGATAATACCACGCATCGCCGAAATTCGCTTGTGAGATAGATATACATGCACGCGTCATTCCACACCCGGGACACGGTATTTCGGTCACGCTATGAAAGAGACATGGAATCAGCGTAACATCCCCTGCTGATTTCTCAGATAGCACAGTATAGATGGCAATTATTCCCAGTCCAATAAGGAATAGACGCGCAAGGTTGACGTGGTTAACCATCAGAAGTGTCACCGTAGAGTTTGTTAATCTGATACTGTTGGATCGCCAAAGAAGCGATTCCAACACCGAATATCGCTAACAGCACACAGATAACTGGTAGACTTGAATCAACATACATACCTTTATTGTGCTGAATTTCATTGATCCCACATGCCATTTTATATTCATAGTATATTCCGAAAAGACCGCATGTCAGAATGCAAACAAAAAACCATAACCAAAAAGAATAATCGTTTCTACCTAACCATGCATTGAGTGTGTCCATCTGTTTATACTGCCAGTAAAGACTGTAGATTCCGCAAGTGATTATAGCTAACAAAATACCAGCAAGGATACTACGTCTCGCTTCAAATTCTGGATAGGGGTATTGATGATCAAGCATATTTGTCTCCTGTTATTATTGTGTATGGAAAGTGATCATATTGGATGTTTAATAATAATTAAATGCAATATTCATTGTAGGTTGGGTTGAGGCACGCCAATCAAATATTAACTGGCAACAGGTATTGCTCTATAATGGGTCAAGATGTTGGGTTTCGTTCCTCAACCCAACCTACGTAAGTTATTTGTTCTGATTTATCAAACTCACCTTATATCTATCGAATCAAAAAGGTACGTGCAGTGGAAACGAGTCTGGAACGACAATTTCGCCAGCAATGATCTTTGATTTCAGCGATTCTACGCTTTCAATAATTTCATCAGAAAGCAGATTACGGTTGTGTTCATCTACTGCGTAATACACACCCCCATCTTCTAATCCGAAGTAGCGGATGCCTCCCATGAATCTGTCTTCCAGAGTTTCTCTAATGATAATCTTTACTGAAGCGGGAATCTCTTTTGCCATACTTGTCAAGACAGTGCCTGGTGCAAGATGATTACCGTTATCATCAACCCAGATGATATATTTTGACTGTTCCTGTGCTGCTTCAAGCACACCTTGACCAGACCCACCCGCAGCAACATAAATTACATCAACCCCGCTTGCATATTGTGCTAAAGCAAGCTCTTTGGCTTTATCGGGTTGTGTGAATCCAGACACATTTACACTGACATAGTCTAAAAATATTTCTGCTTCCGGATTTATCTCAAGGATCCCAGCGATGTAACCCGCTGCGAAGCCGTGTATCAACGGAATATCAACACCACCAATAAACCCGATCTTGTTGCTCTCTGTCTTTAGTGCTGCAATTGCACCAACCAAAAATGAACCTTCGTTAGCCTTATAGTTTACCGATGCTACGTTAGGCATATCCAGCACGACATCAAACATTGCAAATTTTACATCTGGGAATTCTGGTGCTATTGTGGCAACGGTTCTACCTAATTGAAATCCCGCTGCCAGCACGAGATCTGAATTCTGTGCTGCATCTCTCATTATCATCTCTGTAGCCACGGGATCGTTTTCCAGACCGTTGACTTCCGTTAGATGAATCCCATATTCTGCCTCTGCTTCTCTTAAACCGATATGAAAACCTTGGCAGTATGCAGCCGTACTGACACAATCGTTCGGATAGACCATTGTGACCCGAAGCGGAGTTGTCTCCATTTCATTCGGAGGACCGGGTTGTTTTACATCGTCAATATACTCGCAGCCACAAAACACTATCATTCCTAAGACAGACAGAAGAATAATTTTTGAATAACAAATTGCCTTCATATTAACATCCTTTCAATTGAATATTATAAACTTTAAAGTCCACACCAAAACTTTCCATGTTTGACACATTCCTGATTCCTTAACCTTATCCTCATTGCATAAGTGTATAAGGAATTCAACCCACTCTATTCTATATCAAATCGCTTTTGTTGTCAAATCCGCAAAAAAAAAAATAATTTTGTGTCGGAATTCTCCATGAATTTACGTGAGTAAGTTTTAACAGGGCAGTTGACTTGGGATGTGAAATGGATGATTGGTTCCACGCCAGAAGCGGTTCAAAAAAGATGGGAACGGTTACTTAAACGGTTACGTCCAATTGCTAACCAATTAGACGAACTACTCTATAACCTTCCACCTCAGGATCAGAAAATCATGGAACGGTATTTAGATGGTCAACCTTATAAAGAGATTAGCAGAAGTTTACGTATCTCTCCTACTGATGTTGAGGCAAGTGTCAAACGTGTGATTAGAGAGTGGAATAAAATCGCTAAGTAAAAATACCACATAATAGAGGATAATATGCTTCGCTACATTTTTAGATACAGATGGCTTACCTTTAGTTTCATTTTTCTGTTAGTCTTAGCTGCGCTATTCTGTGTCTGGACTTTATACGATTTAGCATCATTTAAAGAACGGATGTCAAATAACGATGATGTTATTCTTCAAGAGGGTATGTCTCAAAAGGCACATAACAATGTTCGTGGAGATGTTCAGCGAACAAAACTTAATGATTCTATTGAGAATCAGTCTGAATCTGTGGAAGATACGTCGGTTCCCACAGAGGAGACAACACCAACAACCGACACAGCAATGCGACTTTTTTGTTTGACAATAACAGGGGAACGTGGTACTATATTTGCGTCTCCTATTATTGTCATCTATAATTGCATAACTGTCAGAAATTTAAACAGTTTACTGATAATATAAGGAGATTGAATAATGCGCTATAAAAATCTAACGATTACGTTAACTTTAGGATGTCTGTCTATTGTTGCCCTTGCGGGATTGGTTATGCTACCGATTAGTGATGGTGTGTGTGAGCTCACTGTGAAGGGTTGGAAGTATAGCGACGACAACACGTCTGCCTCTTATGGTGCCTATCAGGATGATGAGAATTGGGAACTTACATCATATATTGATGCGAAGAGTATCAATGCGTCAGTTTCTGTAAGTGCTTGGCCTCCCGAAGCTTGGACAAAAACTGAAAGAAAAGACGGCAAAGGTCATGTGATGGTTCATAGAAGGGGTTACAATTTTCAACATAAATACTTCTCAGTAGCTTCGACTGACTGTTCCAGTTGGCAGTTGTTTGGAGGTTGTCGTGGACACCAGCGTGATCCAAAAACATTATCAAATGAACCTAACCACGAGCACTTCAACGGTGAACCTGATGATCTTATTCTGAAAGTTGATGTCACTGAAGTAACACGTGTAGATATCGTTGCAAAAAGTCTGTCAACTTCTGATACATTTGATCTAACAGTTGGTGCGGGTGATGACAGAGCCGAGTTAGGGTTTAAGTGGACACATGGAAGCGTAAAAGTGAAAACAGTAACCGTGAGTGAGGCATATACGGTGACTATAGGAAAAACAGCAATCGCTCGTGGTGTTGCAGTGTCCCTTGATTTTGACAGATATGCGTATTCAGCAGCCCTGGCCTCTTTTGATTTTGATGAAGATGAGGTCACCGGTTTCGGATCTGTCACATACACACCGGATCCTGATATATTGGATTGAGGAGTAAATTATGTCACTGAAAAAACTACTTATCTTACTATCCATCCTATTTGTAGTTGGGAGTTGTTTTTTTCTTATTTTTCGTCCTGGTGTATCTAATGTATCCACTCCAGAAAAAGTAGATACCGCAGTCTCAGTGAGGGAGTCTATTTCTTTTTCTCCCTTCGCCCCCTTCACTTCAGAGACGGAACAGGAAGCTGCAAAGCAACAACCTGTTTCTACGTGGGAGGAATGGCGTGAACTCCGCATAAAGATTTTGTCCTCAAATACGGATGCGGATGCGACAGCTGAAGAGTTTGCTAATATTCTCAAGTTGATTACTGCACAACAGACAGAGAAAGCAGAACGTTTTAAAGCAGCTGGAATGGCACCGCCCCCGTATCCTGTGAACCCGCTGCCGCAAGACTGGGAGAAACTTTTTAAATATGAAAAGTACTACCAGGGACCGCAGACACCAGAAGCACTCATTGCAGAATTTAACGAAGAATTTATGGAAAAGGAACCTAAACACTTAGAGTGGGACGAACATTATCCGAAGGAAGCATGGATCCAAAGATTGCTTGATAAAGGCGTTGAGTTCAAGGAGTACGCTGATTTCAGTACTTATCTTAAGCTTCGCTCTAAACTCATAAAACGCAAAGATGATCCACGTGAATGGACATCAGGACTGCGCGGTATACCACCTACAAACAATTTTTCAGAATTTGAAGATGCTTTCATTGATAGGAAGATATGGGAATACGGTATATCCGACAAAGTTGCATCAGAGAATCCAAATGAATTAACGATGGTTGTCTTTCCACCGAACTCACCTGACAAATATCTACCAGTAGCTGGCAATATGGTTTATGTTCGCCTGGACTATGATGCTGGAGGTATGACAACATGGGGTAGCATGCTAACGGGTGAACAGCAGAAAAACCTCCTTCACAAAGGCATTGAACCGGAAGGTATGGAAATCGTTTATGTTGACGATGACTATAATATTGTAGAAAAACCTGCTGAACCTTTTAATCGTGAAAAGTGGAATAGAGAGCGCACTTATGACTATGTCCCAGAAGGACTGCGTGCCCACGATGGCACGATCGTCTCCCCAGAACGTTATCAGGAAATAACCGGGAAGCCGATGTCTACGGAGACCCTGGAGCATTATAATGCCTATATCAGTGAGGATCCCGCATCTATGGCAGCCCGTGAAGCAGCGTCAGCTGCGCAAAAAGCTGCCCGAGAAGCAGCGAAGTCAGAGTATGAAAAGTTTGCAGGTCGCATGCGGCAACTTGAATCGTTTGCTACGATGTCTGATGCTGAGATAGAGAAGCATCTTGAACGTCAGTTCCGCAAACAGTTCTTACCGGAGCATCCGATAGAACAGTTAGAACAGATTACCCCGGAACGTCTTGAGCGTGCGTTAGGCACCCTTTTTCAACACGGCTTTGAAGATGGCATGCGTCATATACGGAAGGATAACGCGACACTTGCGGATCTGTTAGAGCGTCACTTTGGCAAGCGAGTTAAGCCGCCTGCACAAGAACTGAAGCCGCCACAAAGACCTGCACCACCGAAGCCGCCATCAGAACCGCCTGCTTCGTCTGATGAAACGCAATAGATGAAAACGCATAGATATTTAATTATCCTCTTGCTTTTCATAGTTGCGGTGGCAGTGGTCTACTATCTGGACGCAATGCCGTTTGGCGTTCCTGAACCCGAAAATCTCCACTGGATAACAGACTGGGAAGCACTTGATCTACCCGCTGTCAAGCGAGACTATCAACCTTACACTGTTGCCCAAATGCATGATTTGTGGCATCCGCAGTTGATAGCGAAGTATGGTCATAATGCGGCGTTCGTGGATATGATGTGCAAACTTGACAAAGTATATCCGCCTGATGTCTTCCTTGCAAGAATGCTTGTCCTCGGCAGTCCCTTTATAGCCTACTTGGACTATGAAAAAACCCTAACCGAGCAGCGTCGCTATTTATATTCATTGCGTTTGTATTGGGATATCCTGGACATCTCAGAACGTCGTGCTTACGTATCACATCGTGGGTTACCTCCGGACGCAGCTTGGAAAGTGTTAGAGACAGATATTCTCAAAAGTGAAGTTATCAACAGTCTCAACTATTGGCGTTCAGTAGAGCTTGATACGACACTGGAGCTTGATACGAGATTGTATCGTCCGAAGGCTGCAAACTAAATGAAATCTGCGACGACCTTAAGGCACATCGGTGCTCTAACACTGCTACTCCTGCTTCTCTTCGTAGGTAGCAAAATCCGTCTTCAAGGTGTAACCAACATCCCTACGGGGCAATTTGCGTCTAATGATGCGTTTATGTATTATACGCAAGCAAAAACGATTATAGCCGAAGGCACCTTACCCGCCGTAGACGGTCGGCGGTGGGTACCGCTCGGTAGGGATTTACGCCAGACCTTCAACGGCTACAGTTATGCGATCGCGCACACATATCGTATTCTAAAACTGTTCCTACCGGACATAACAATTTATCAAGTGCAACGGGTCGTGCCTGTACTATGCTTCTCTGTCGTGTTGTTGTTTCTGTGTCTATTCGTTTATAGCCGTTTCGGTATACTGAGCGCGTCTATTGTCGGACTATTGCTAACATTGATGCCGGGTATCATAGAACGTAGTTCAGCAGGTTTTAGTGATAGAGACGCGTGGTGCTTGATGACCGGTACACTTGCAGTTATCTTTTATCTTTGGAAAGAAGACACGCCACGTAAAAGTGTTCGGTATTTGTGCACTGCCGTATCGGGTATTTTTGTCTTTATGGGTGGAATGAGTTGGGAAGGGTTTGGCGGGTTCACCCTTGCGATAGTTGTGCTTGAACTCTGGCGTTATCTGACAACAGATACAGAAGAGAGACTCTCCGAGTATCTGCTGTGGGTGTTGTTGTTCGTGCCGACACTTTATATATTTTCACCTGCGTATCGCACTGGTAGCAGTTGGGCGAGCTATGCATCCGTATTCGTTTTGCTTCCCCCGCTCGTTATGCTACTGCTACGAAGTCTGCGTTACTTTCTCACGTGGAATAAACATGCGCTTTCAAAGTTTTTCACCGAGCAGCTGTCTTCTCGCGCGCTCTCCCTTGTGTGCTGTGCGTTCTGTTTACTTATCGCCCTTATCCTAAGCTTCCTTGCCCGTGATACTTTCACAGAAGGGATTTTACCATTCAGCAGTTCAGCAATCATGAAAACGGTGGGAGAACTCCAATCCCCTCCAGATAGCTTCTGGTATGGACGTTATGGACATGCTCTATTGTTCGCCTGTCTGTGTCTGAGTATAGGTTGCATTAGAATCTGGGGGAAGAAAGCAATCCCTTTGGCAGCGACCCTTGTTTTCTTCACAGCTGCGACATTTCTCAGGCAGTATTTATACCGTATCCTATCGCCTGTTATCTGTGAGTATCTGTTCTATGGTGCGGTCGCCTTCACGCCAATCGCAGCACTCGGAGTCGCAGTTTTGCGCGATCAACCTGTCAAGCACGAACTGACTTACGTTACTTTCGCATTCTGGCTCTTACTCTGGCTGGGACTTGCACGCGATGCTGTCCGCTACGACTTCTTTATCGGCGTACCAATTGCACTCTTTGCCGCGTTAGGCATAAAGCACATAACAATGTATAGCACAGAATATATAAACAGCAAAACAGCCGTGGAAACATATCAGAGAATGCATCGCTTCACAAAACCCGCTGTCACACTCGGTGCTATCGCACTTCTGCTCTTTTTCGAACCCCCAGGCACCAACATGCCCTCACTCGCTCACAGAGGATACACTGTAAAAATAGAACCTGAACATGTCTTTCCCGGTAAAGATACACCGATAGCAAACGCATGCTACTGGATACAAGAAAAACTATCAACAGAAAGTGTCCTCGCTGCCCCTTGGAGCTATGGACACATGCTAAGTGCCATCGGAAACGTCAAAACGATCATAGACCCCGATCATTTTATTTTACACTGGATACACCTCTATGAAAACATGTTACTAACAACAGATGAGAACGAAGCCTTAACGTTTCTCAAAACACACAACGTAACACATCTGCTACTGACTGAAAATGCAGTCTTACACGGTATAACACAAAACACAAACGAAAAAACAGGCAGTATGATACGGCTTAAACCGAACACACACATCGGCAGCACACACTACCGAATGGTACCTACACACAAAAATACCGCGATAGAGTTTGTGGAGATAAACTTCCAGCACACAGATGCTTTAGCTACCGCAAAACTCGAAAACGAAAAAACAGTGAAACTCGGATATGTCAAACCCCATCACAGCAACGAAGATGCACACACACAAGACGATCACGAACACCCAATAGCAACAGATAAAAACGGAGGATTACTACACTTCTTTGATCAAAAAACACATCAAGAAGCCATACACTACCTCTCACCGCAGCGTTGGAACAGTCTTGCTATTAAGTTATTCTACCGAAATCAACACAGCGGGGCTTTCGTGCCTGTCTATCCACAACAACAGACTGATAATACTGCAGTCAAAATATGGGAGATACACTATCCACCCGACATACAAACAGACCCGAAATATCTCCAAAAATCTCCACCAAATTGAGATAAACAGAAATAATGCGTATTTTGAAACGTTGCTGTATAGTCGGAATCGGACTCCTCTGCTGTCTTGCACTTACCAACGCTATGATACAACGGGACAGAAATAAGACACCAGAAAAGATTTATGTTGTTCCAAATATTGAACAGAAAAAACTTGTCAGAAAAAATACAAAACTTTATGAACACCTAATGCCGGAACCGATTGACCATGAGGAAGTATTCTATAACATTATCATTGAGAACAACATTTTCGCACCACTCGGATACAAACCCCCTAAAATAGCATCGACAACATACAGACTTATCGGTACACAGATACCACTCGGTAGAGAAATAGAAGCAATCGCTATATTACAACAGACACTCGAACCTAAAAATATAAGGATCGTTTCCATCGGCACTAAAATAGCAGAGGATACTTTCGTAGTAGACATACACCCCAAACAGATTATACTTAAAAAGGGGAAACTCCGAATACCCCTGAAATTGAGGACAAAGCCTTTCCTAAAGTAGCAAGGACACCATGACAGCAAACATCATTACACTTGCACGATTATTTCTCACATTTCTCATCATCACTCTGTTCGGTAAAAACATATCCATAGATACATCGGCTGTTATTACCATCGTGCTTATTTTTATATTAGATGCTGTAGACGGGTATGTGGCGCGCAGGACGCACACCACATCACTGTTCGGTGCGGTGTTCGATATTGCAGCGGATAGGATCATTGAAAATGTATTTTGGATTTACTTCGCAGTCAATGATATTATCCACTTATGGATGCCGATTGTTGTACTCACACGCGGATTTATGACCGATGCAATACGCAGCTTTGCACTCAGCGAAAATAAAACACCCTTTGAAATGATGGATAGAAAGTGGACACAAGCATTAACCAGTTCGCGCGTCTCACGGTTCTTATCTGGTGCATCTAAAATGTGTGCTTTCTGTGCAATGGCTTTATGCCTCATGTTACAAAGTTATGAACTTTTCCCAGAATACTTAGAAACAATTCAGAATGGAACACATATCCTTGCAATAACGGCTGTCGTTATCTGTCTCCTTCGCGGCGTACCTGTGCTGATGGATGGTATAACACACATCCAACCTGCACAAAAACATCACATATCTTCCTGATAGATACCACTCTTGGTCGCTTTTACTTTTCAACTTCTGCCATTGTTTTTCATTTTGGTGTGTAAAGTTTTGCCACTATATTTGTCTGAACCAGGATTCTCAGGATTAGTAGGATTTCCAGGATAATTTGTCTCTTGTGTCCTGCCCGGTAGGTAAGGTATGAAGGGGATTGGAGGAAGAAGCACAATCTAACAGAATGTGCTACAGATGTATCAAAATGAATGGGTGGAAGAAAAGAAGAGGGAAGGTTGGAAGAGTGGCAGGTTGGAAGAGTGGAAGAATGGAAGAGGGGATGGGTGGAAGGTTGGAAGGTTGGAAGGTTAGTGGGTTGTATGGGTGGAAGAAAACACAATCAAGGATGAATGTGGCAGAATACGCGTTTGGTATTCTGCATTAGATATATCAAGATGGATGGGGTGGGGAGAGGGGAAGGGAGGGGTGAAGGGAGTCGGAGGAAGAAGCACAATCTAACAGAATGTGCTATAGGTTTATGATCGCGGAAAGCGCGGAGGAGGTGGATATGCTCCTGAATCTTCTGTGCAAAAACTTTACACACCCTCAGAAAAAAGTTGACATGTAAATTGAAAGACCGTAGAATAAGTAAGAAGCAATTTTGATAGGTATAAAATACTCCTTCCCATTTGTAAAAACAGGCATTTAGAGGAGCACTAAAGGAGTCCTAACCGATGAAAAATAGATTGTTTTCAATATTGACCGTACTGTTGATTTCACTCCCATTTATGAACTGCGGTTTACCACCAGGTTCAATGGAGGGTCCGCTGGATGATCCACAGCAGGAACCGCAGCAAGAGCATCTATCTGATGCAGTGAAAGGGAACACTCAGAAACGCAGGATCGAGGATTTAGAATATTCACCAGACGGCACCAAGCTCGCTGTTGTCGTTGGCAACGGTATTTGGCTCTACGACGCACAGACAGGTCAGGAACTTGCTCAATGTGCAGGACATATACATCATGTCTTCAACATAGCATTTCGTCCGGACGGAGAAACTTTGGCAAGTGTCGCGGGTGGTCAGGATTCGACTATTCGAATGTGGGACGTGCACACTGGAAAAAACCTACGAACATTCAAATTTCAGGCTTGGGATATAGCATTTAGTCCAGATGGAAAAACTATTGTATGTGGCGATTCTTCCCATAAAGTCCATCTGCTGGATGCTGACACAGGCAAACGCATACGCACATTCACTGGTCATAAGGGTTATGATTATCATGTTCAGCAAGTGGCATTTAGTCCGGATGGAAAAACTATTGCTGGTCTGGGTGCTCCAAGCAAGACCGTTATTCTATGGGATGTAAACACAGGAAAACTTTTGCAGACATTCACAGGGCAAACCGAGGGCATTCAAAGTTTATTAACTTTTAGTCCGGATGGTAAGTTGATCGCAAGCGGTTATGATTCCCACACCACTTCTCTGTGGGATGTGCACACGGGAAAACGCCTGCATGTAATCACAGATGCTCGTTCTTTTTATAAAGTAAGCTCTGCGTTTAGTCCTGATGGAAAGATGATCGTATTGGGGTCGTATAGAAAAGGTTATGATATCGGCCTGTGGGAGGTGAAAACAGGAAAAGAAGTCCGAACACTCACAGGGTATCGGGAGAAGAACCCTCTACGTCGGGACCGGTTCGGACGATATATTTCAGAAAATCCCGCACTCACTTACTTGGAATTCAATCCAGATGGCAAGACTATCGCAACTGCTGGTTATTATAGTGTCCATCTGTGGGATGTGAACACAGGTTATCTCCGAAAAATCATCCAATTTTGATGCTAATGCTGTTTGGTAAAACAGGATATGTATAACCATTTAGATCAACACTAAAGGAGTCCTAACCGATGAAAAAGAGATTGTTTTCAATATTGATAGCACTGTTGATTTCACTCCCATTTATAACTGCTAACTTCCACTACACAAAAAATACTCTTCACAAATTTGATACGGATTAGTGGTGTAAACGCGATAGATGACACGACCTGAAAATCTCAGCAGATCTGTTATACGATCATAGATAACTGAATGAGAAACATATTGTAAGACTGAATGGCGGGTAACCCATCGGGTCTCTAAACTTTCGTCACTCGTGGCTAATTCACCACTGACATAATCACACAGAAAACCGAACATCAGTTTCTGGGGAGTACTGATGTTTGAATAGATTCCAACGAGCGACCCAATTGATGCGTTAACACCAGACTCTTCTTTGATTTCACGTTGTAATGCCTCAATCAGGTTTTCACCCTCTTCAACCTGACCACCCGGAAATTCCCATCCCCGTCTTGGACTGCGTATGAGTAATACATCGCTGTTCGGATGACTTATCAGTCCAGAGACAGCAACGATATGTTTAGGATGCGTCATATATTAGTCCACTTTTAGTTTCTGCTGAAATACCTACGTAGTCGGTACCACCTCAACTGCCATAACAACTTTTCTGAATCGACACGATGCACAAAAAGCTGCTTTCCATTCATTTCAAGCACAGGAATCAGGTGTTTGTATTTTGTAAAAAGACCGATATTTCTTGATATATCTATCTCATCTATAACAAGAAATGTAAACTTGGAAGTGATAGTTTTCAGTTCCGATTTTGCTTCATCACAGAGCGGACAATCAGGTTTCGTATAGAACTGAAGTTCAAGCGGTTTGGTCTTCATATACAGATTTACGGTGCGGCGTTTCTACTATGATAAAATGTCATGGACGACATGTCCGTGAACATCTGTCAGTCGGAAATCGCGCCCTTGGAAACGATACGTCAGTTTCTCGTGGTCAATACCGAATAGATGTAGCATCGTAGCGTGGAAGTCATGCACATGCACAATGTTCTCAACAGCATTGTACCCCAGTTCATCCGTATTGCCGTAGCTAATACCACCTTTGACGCCACCACCCGCCATCCACATTGAAAATCCTTTAATGTGGTGGTCTCGTCCACTGCCTTGTGCCATCGGTGTCCTGCCAAATTCTCCACCCCAGATGACTAAAGTTTCGTCTAACATACCGCGTTGTTTCAGATCGTTAACGAGTGCGGCAGTTGCTTTATCAACATAACCTGAAGTAGTCTTAATAGCATTTTGGATACCCCCGTGATGATCCCATCCGCGATGGTAGAGTTGAATAAAACGCACACCGCGTTCTGCTAACCTTCGTGCAAGCAGACAGTTCGACGCATACGAACCATCACCCGGTTTTGCACCATACATATCAAGGACGTGCTGAGGTTCTTTGGAAATATCGGTCAATTCAGGAACACTCGTCTGCATACGGAATGCCATCTCATATTGATTTATCCGTGTAGCGATTGATGGATCGTCAACCGTTTCATCTAATAGACTATTCAATGACTGAACGGCACCAACAACATCCTGCTGCTGGTCTGGACTGACACCCCCAGGGTTTGATACATAGTGAACAGGGTCGCCTTTTGAATGGAATTGAACACCTTGGAATTGTCCGGGTAGGAATCCGCTGTGCCATTGCCGTGTTGCTATCGGTTGGTCCTGTCCGCCCCCAGAAGAAATAAGAACAACATATCCCGGTAGATTTTCGTTTTCACTTCCGAGTCCGTATAGCAACCAAGACCCCATACTCGGTCTACCTGAGATTGCAGTTCCCGTATTCATGAAGGTATGTGCTGGATCGTGATTGATCTGTTCTGTCCGCAAAGAGCGTACGATGCAGATATCATCTGCAAGACTCCCGATGTGTGGAAACGCAGTGCTCATTTCTTGACCCGATTCCCCGAATTTCTTAAATTCGTGTGTCGGTCCAAGACATTTTAGGGAATTGGCTTGTCCCTGTAGCTGCGCGATCGGTTGTCCTTTCGTAAATGTTTGCGGCATCGGTTTGCCGTGCATTTCTGCCAGTTTCGGCTTATAATCCAGTGTCTCTAAATGAGAAGGACCTCCTGCCATACAGAGATGTATAATCCGTTTGGCTTTCGGTGCAACATGGGGTTCGGAAATAATTCCCTGCCATCGTGCAATCTTCGGCGAAGCGTCCAATATTGATGGTGTGAGGAGGGATGCAAGTGCAAGCGACCCAACACCGCGAACTGTTTTACCTAAAAAAGCGCGTCTCGTAAGACGAAGTTTAGTTTCTTCATTTATACCTTCTATCATACTTAATATCTCCTATTGTAACGTGAGTTTGATAAAACACATTGTAGGACAAACTTTTAGTTTGTTTCATAACACACAAACTGGAAAGTTTGTGCTACAAGGCGGTCCTTGGGACAAAATACTGCTTATAGGACTGACATCTTTTATTATCAAACTAGCGTTATTGTATATATAACCAGAAATTAACTCGTGAATCCTTT
>JAJEJA010000059.1 GCA_022828145.1 Candidatus Poribacteria bacterium
TATAGTGAATTATAGAGATATGTTGACACTTTTTTGTAGGAGCGATCTCCGAATCGCGACTTAACTGAAAAACAGTCGGGAATCGGAGTTCCCTCCTACATCTCAAAATGTCAAGTTAATTGTAAAATCCACTATAAACACCTATATGGGACGGTGAATAACCGTCCCAATAAAAACAGGATTAACGTTTGCAATCTCATACAGCTAAAAACAGCCATAACAATAATAGAGCTGTCGTCCTACTCAGTGGAGGATTAGACTCAACGACTACATTAGCCATTGCACGCTCGGAAGGTTTTGAACTCTATGCAATGAGTTTTCAATACGGTCAACGAAATAATGTTGAGTTGGATTGTGCAAAATATAACGCGCAAGAATTAGGCGCGAAACAACACATTATCATTGACATTGATCTACGAATCTTCGGCGCATCAGCATTAACAACGGATATTGAAGTTCCAAAAAATCGTTCAGATTCAGAGATATCTGATGAAATCCCGATAACCTATGTTCCTGCCAGAAACACCATCTTCCTGTCTTATGCTGTTGCGTGGGCAGAGGTGCTCTCATCGGACACGATCTTCATCGGGGTTAATGCTATTGACTATAGCGGTTATCCCGATTGCCGTCCTGAATATATCCAAGCGTATCAAACAATGGCTAATCTCGCAACACAAACTGGTGTTGAAGGAAAAACAGAACTAAAGATCCGAACACCTTTGATCTACAAAACCAAAGCAGATATAATCAAGATTGGCACCGTACTCGGTGTTGATTATACACACACCCTTAGCTGCTACGATCCAGATCCAGATGGAAGGGCATGTGGCAAATGCGACAGCTGCAAACTAAGAAAAAAAGGATTTGCAGAAGCAGGTATACCAGACCCAACCCGCTATATCTGCTGATATGGGATGATTATGATAAAAGCTATATTCTTTGATTTTTATTATACTTTAGGCGTATGGAATCAACCCCTGGAGGACATAATCCAAAAAATCGCTGATCGCTATGCGTTTGATGTTGATTGGGAACGATATGCAGATGCTCTTCCGAATTTATATGCAGATGCATCCGGCTCAGATCCTAAGAAACACGATATTCTTGGAACAATGCAGAAAATCGTAAACAGTTACAGAGAGTTTATCAAACAACTCGGCGTTGAAGAGCATATTGACCAGATAACTTGGGAACTACTACAATCTGAACATTCACTTTTTGCAGCGAATAATGCAATACTCTATCCCGACACAGTGTCAACTCTACAGACATTAAAACAGGATGGATATAAATTAGCCATCGTCTCAAACTGGGATACACCCTTGTTTCCGTTGTTAGAACGACTTGAAATAGCACATCTCTTTGATACCATCACAGCATCACATGATGTCCGTGTCCGTTCCGCCAAACCAGATGCACATATTTTTGAATATACCCTCAAGAAAATAGGGGTATCTGCAGAAGAGACCGTCCACGTCGGTGATACTTACGAAGCAGATATCATTGGCGCACAAGCAGTCGGCATCCGTCCAATACTAATTGATAGGGAAAACCTACATCCCGGCAAATGGCATGAAACTGTCAGTAATCTAACTGAATTACAAGACTTACTAAATGAGGCCTCAAAAACTAAACTGTGATCGTAGTGCCCATAGACCCTGACCCGGTTCACTAATGTAGAAAAACCCATCATCATTAAAACCATCAGCAAGGGAGCTTGGATTATACGCTGCAAGCACATCCTTAACCGGTCTCCATTCATAACCAACGGATTCTACTTCAGTCTGCGTTAGATGTTCGGTTGCGTAAATAACCTTGAAACGTCCTTCTGTACTGCCATGAATAAGGTGTGCTGCTGCAGACAGATTCTCTCGTAATTCTGTGTTCGCCTCAACGGCTTGAAGCGTTGTCGGTGTTCCACGATATCCATATTTTCTGATAAGTCGGTCAATTTCCTGATCTTCACCGAATTCGCGAAGTCCAGGTGCAATAATCAACAATTCACCTTCATCTGCCATCGCCATTCGCGTGCGATAAATCGCCTTGTTTCCCAGCCAAGTACTCTTAAATTCTTTTGGATCTAAGTAGACAACCACCTTATCTAACGGTTTATCTAAGAATATCATATTCACTTCTCTACTTAATTCAGCCGCAATCTCAAAGGTCCGTGCATCATCACCTATGTAAAGTCCCCGCATTACCCGATCTCCATGTATATCTGCATCCATAACGGTCATCACATAAACAATTCCCAGCTGCTTCAGATAGTGTGAATGTGCATAATTGAGAACCTTCCTAACAGAGGTATCTGTACGTCCCATCAATCGTTCCATCCCGTCCACTGCTCCAAGAAAATGAGATTTGTTAATCATCTCAACACCACCTACGCCGATAAGGATGTTCTTAAATCCATTCGCTATTCCGATAACCTCATGTGGAACCACCTGTCCGACGGAGATGATAAGTTCATAGTCCCCCTTCACAAGGCGGTCATTGACTGCAACCGGAATACTATAATCAAGATTATCCCTTGACACTTCCCGAACAAACGCTGCAGGCACATCACCAAAATGGTACAATAAGGAATTTTCGCCTGTTCGCCAATTGTGTTCATAGAAGGTTGCTTTCGGTAAATCGCCATACATATCAGCAATCTCTACTGGGGTCATTGGAGCATGTGTACCGATAGCAGGCAGCACATCAAAAGTTGTCCCGTTTGCAGCATCCCAAAGTGCATACAAAATCCCTGTGAGTTCACCAGCGTTAGAATGGAAACGCGTTATATCTGGAGGCACCACGAGAATCCGCTTCGGTATCCCACCCAACTTTAGCAGAGCTTCTTGTAGCAAGGCACGTTTTTCTTCACTTGTAACAACAACGTCTTTCCCACCATAAGCAATATAAGTTGACATAATCCTATTCCTAACGTGAGTTTGATTAATCATTTCGGTTGTGTTCACTCACACCATTTTGTATCCGAGAGGCGTGCATTGTAGCACAAACTTTCAGTTTGTGGCATATCTTCGCAAACTGGAAAGTTTGCGCTACATTTATCAAACTCACGTTAAATAAAGTCTTGAAAAAATGTATGGAGAGAAACAGTGTCTCTCACCATTATAAATAACAATTAATATACGCTTTTTATGACCCCCCAAGTCGTGCTCAACTTTTCTTGGGGTTCTACAGATAAAACAAGGTCTTCTACCTTGTCCCCAATGAAGAGATTATCAATGAGAACAAGTCCATAGTTTCCAAATTTACCAGTCTCAAATGTTCCATCCTGACCTTCAATTGCAGGATTGATGCTGTCAAAAGATCTATTGTCTTTACGTTCCTTCAATTTAAATGTGAAATTATCACCTGAAAGCGTGAGTTGGGCACGATACCATACATTCGGTTGATTGTTTACCGAACCCGCCTGAATCTGTGCCCAATTTCCCTGACGTTTGTAGAAAATGTAAGCACTACCCCCAAGACGACGATCACATAGATAGAACTTCTCGCCATCCTGAAAACGGAACACGACACCCATATAGAAATCCTCTGGGAACATCATGTCCCACTCAGCAACATAATCACCCCAACTATCATCACCAACAACATAGATTGATCCGCCAACATCATGACGCGAATCATTCGCTGGATTAGTTGAAGTTTTAAGTATCTTATTACCCGCTTGCTGTGGATCAACGATGACTTCCGCTTTTGTATCACCATCAAATCCGATTTCCCATTTTGTGGGTTCACTACCAATAGTATCCTTCTCAAAATCGTCATGAAATAGCAACTTCGCTGATGAATGACCGGATGTAAGAAATATCAACACCAGCATTGATAATAGAACAACGATATATCTAATATACATACTTCCCTCCGTAGTATTAGCAGCCAATTATCAAAATCTACTTGAATGTTTATTGAAACTATTATATCATAGAAATAACAATTAAAAACATTAAAGAGGCTTGCATGCGTATTCTGCATACTGCTGATTGGCATATCGGACAAAGGTTACATGAACGTCAACGAATTGATGAACACAAAGAATTCCTCAATTGGTTACTCAACACTATAAAGGAACAGAAGGTTGATATCCTCCTTGTTTCTGGTGATATTTTTGACACAGCACTACCCTCCGCAGAAGCAACCAATCTGTATTACAGTTTTCTCTTCCGGCTTTTCAACGAAACCGATGCTTATACGGTCATCATAGCAGGAAATCATGATTCGCCGCGACACTTAGATGCACCAAGAGAATTCCTCAAGATGGGAAGAATCCATGTCATTGGACTAACGAACGAACCTGCTGAATGTGTTGTTGAAATCCCATCAGATAGTCCTAAAATAGCAATCGCTGCAGTCCCCTATCTATCCGAGAATGAACTCCCTCATGTATCCTATGAATCCGATATAGAAAAACAGGAACGTTATCGTGAACGACTTAAATCATTCTATCAGGATTGCGTCTCTAACATGTCAGCAAATATACCTAAAATCTTGATGGGACACCTATTTGTTCATGGCGGAACCGTCGAAAAATCAGAAAGAAACATTCAGATTGGGGGTGCCACTGCAATTAGACCCAACGACTTTCCTGACAATGTAGATTATGTCGCACTCGGACACCTTCATAGACCGCAAAACATCAAAGGTAAGGAATATCCTATCAAATACGCTGGTTCACCAATACCTTTACGGTTCAATGAAACAACTTACAAGAAGCAAGTTTTTCTACTTGAAACTTATGATGATAGAAACTTAATGCAAGTAGACCCAATTGATATACCTGTTTTCAAAGAGCTATGTATTGTTGAAGGTGATGATAATCATATTCTATCACAAGCTATGACAGAAACGTGGAATGAAAAATATATACAAGTAAAGTTAAAATTAGCCTCAGTTCGAACGGGTGTTGCAGACGAAATAAGGAAAGCATTTAGCGATCGTGGTGGCGATGTTCTTACCGTTGAAGTAGATTTACCAAACGAAGGAGATAAACCC
The DNA here is from genome assembly GCA_022828145.1 of Candidatus Poribacteria bacterium. Taxonomy (GTDB): domain Bacteria; phylum Poribacteria; class WGA-4E; order WGA-4E; family WGA-3G; genus MSPOR6. The sequence goes on from JAJEJA010000059.1 coordinate 5,002, forward strand.
AAAATAAAAATTGAAGATATGAAAAAACCAGAAGAGATTTTTGATCAATACCACCAAACTAAATTCTCTACACCACCAGATGAATCATTAAAACAGACTTTCAAAGAATTGTTGGAAATGATTGAGGTCAATGAATGAAACTATGTAAACTGAAACTCAAAAACCTAAATAGTTTTAGGCGTGAAATAGAATTAGATTTTGAAAAACCGCCATTAGACGCGGCATCGCTTGTAGCAATTACAGGTCCAACAGGTGCAGGGAAAACGACACTGTTAGATGCAATCTGCGTCGCACTTTATGGTAAAACGCCGCGTCTAAGTGGAAACAAAAGCCAACATGCCAGTCATCTCGTAAGTCACGGAGAAACTGAAGGATTTGCGGAAATAGAGTTCTCTGTGAACAACACACGATACAGTGCTTCATGGTCTATTAAACGAAGAAAATCCAACAATAACATTAATGTTAAGCTATATCAGGTACATAATAATCAGTTGATTAGTGATAGATTGTCAAATAGAGGAAAATATCATGGTTCAAGTGAAAAGACTGTAAGTGAAGAAGTCACTTCGATTTTAGGACTTGACTATGATGCTTTCAGACGTTCTGTGTTGTTAGCACAAGGTGATTTTGCGGCATTCCTAAAAGCAGACAAAGAAAGCAGAAGAGCAATTTTAGAAGCAACGGCAGGAATACATATCTATGACACACTCAGAGAGAAACTCAATGATAAAGTCAATGCTGTCACAGATGATTTTGAAAAAGTTAACAAGAAATTAGAGAAAATAGGGGAAGTCTCACATGAGATAGTTGATGAAGAAAATGAGAAACTTGATAAATTACAAATAGAATCAAAGAAATTAGAAAATCAACATCGCAAAGTCCAGAAGGATAAAGAGAAAGAGACAAAGCGGAAAGAACTCTATGAGGAACTACTGCAAGCAGAAAATCAACTTAAACAACTAAAAAATCAACAAGAAGACATTAACAGACTCAAATTGGAATTAGATCGCGCAAACAAAGCGAATCAACTTCTCCCAGAAAAACAATCTTTCGACCACACAAAGTCAGAACATAATAGTGCAAAAGCATCACTGCAACAAGCGTATACTGAATTAGAGAAAACAGAAACCCTTAAGAAGAACCGTCAACAAGATTTTGAGAAAAAGAATAAGGATTACACTAAAACGTCTGAAAATAAAGAACGAAAAATGAGGATTTACACTGATGCCAAGACAGACTTAGAGCGCGCCGCTGAAAGGTTTGCTGAAGTGGATAAAAGGAATCCTAATTTAGCAAATTTGGTAATGGATATTGATACATCCTCAAGTAAGATGAAAAAGGATCTTAAACGACAAGATCAACTAATAGATGAGATTACTAATACAGAAGACTTTCTGAAACAGAACCCACTTCCATCAGACCGTAACTCACGGAGAATTAAGCTGACAGCACTGTTAACAGAACTCAATTCACATGAAACAAATTTAATTGGAAAAACTGAAACACAAACAGAACACAAGCTAAAGATTAAAAAAATCAAACAGAAAATAGAAGAACATTCAGGCAAGCTGGAGGAACTTCAGGCAGAAGAGACTGAACTATCAGAATCACTGAATGAACTTGAGAAAAAGTATAAATCCCTTCAGGACGCTGGTTCACTGGAGGATTGGCAAATACAGAGGGATGATGCCAGAAAAGCACAACCAATAGCACAAAAATATGAGACTCTGACAGGTCAACTCCATAATGAACAAAATAACTTGAAATCGTACAAGGAGAGTTTAAACGGTATTGAGGAATCCCTTGATGAAATTGAGGATCAAATAGAACTACAAACGCAGTTGTGTAAACGCGCAGACGCAGAAGTAGACAAATTTGAAGCAGAAAAACAGATAGCTATCTTATCAGACCCAGTCAATCAACTACGACAACAATTAGAGGAAGGAAAACCGTGCCGTGTATGTGGTTCAACAGAACATCCTCATAGAGACAGAGTAGAACTTGACAGTCAAGAAATTCTTGAAGATATAGAAAGTAAATTGGAAGATGTTGTAGAGAAAGCAAGTAAGGAAGTAAAGAAACAACAAAAATTAGAGCGACAAAAGGTACAATATCAACAGAACCATGCAAATACTTCAGATCAAATTGAAGCCTGTAATGATGAAATTGCAGATCTAAATTCCGATATTGATGCCACGTCTACTAAATGGAACGAAATCTATGAAGATAAAGATATCTCATCCGAATGGGTCAATGAACAGTATCAGATAGCGGACACAGCCATTGATAACCTCAACACTGCTCGTGATTTATATAATGAAGCAATAAATGAAAAAACTATTGTCTCACAAAAACTCGAAAATTGTGAACGAGACCTGACTCGAGAAAGCAATACATTAAAGGATACGAAGAAACATTTAGAAACAGTTACTTCCGATATTGAAGAAATAAATGCTGACATATCCGCTATAACAGAGAGTTTTTGGGAGTCTATGCCACCGGATTTCCACGGCACTTCACCCGAAGAGGCATTAGAACAATTTGACGAAAAGATCAAGGCAGTTGATGAAAACGAACGCGAACTGAATACAAAATCTAATCAACTAAAAATACTAAAAACAGAAATTGAAGGCAACGAAAGACGATTCGATGGTTTGAAAAAACAGCGCGAACAACTAACGACTGAAATTGAACGTTATCAAGGAGAAGGTGATACATTCATACAGTCTGTTAGAGAGAAAACTGATGGGTTAGAAAACGAAGATCAAATTAACGCAGCAATCAAACAGTTAGAAGCAGAACTGAAAACAAAAGAGGAAGCACGAAACAGTGCTGAACAAAAGCTGCAAGAATGCACACAACTCTTAACACAAAACGAAACTACACACAAATTATGCAAAGAACGACTGGAGCAATGTAAAGAAGCTTTTGAAGAAGCAAGCAAAGGATTTCAAGTAAAGCTGGATGAAGTTGGTTTTGAATCACCAGAGACACATGAGAGCGCAATCCGAAACCAAGACCAAATTGATGAGATGACACGAAAAACGAACGAATATGCGGACGAAAACAAACAAATCACATCGTCTATAAATGAACTGAAAGAGCACTTTGCAGAGGCTGAATATGATCCAGAGGAATTGGGTAGAATTACAGACAGAGAAAAAGAGATAGAAACATTGAAAACTGGAAAACAGAAAGAAATCGGAGCACAACAGAAGACAATTGATGACCTAAATGATGCACTGAAACAACGCGAGGAAATTGAGGGAGACTTAAACGAGTCAAAAAAAGAAATGGATCGTTGGAAGAGATTGAAAGAAACAATCACCGGAAACGATTTGCGAGACTTTGCTTTAGAAATCATCTTCAAACAGATGGGGGTTATCGCCAATGAACAGTTAAGATACCTTACTTCCGATAGATACCAACTAAAGGTTGAAAGCATCGGTGAATTAACTGTCATAGACCGATGGAACGCAAACGAAGAACGTCCCGTTGAAACACTCTCAGGTGGAGAGTCGTTCTTGACAAGCTTAGCACTCGCACTTGCACTATCTGAACTCAGTCAAGGACGCGCACAACTCAATTCGCTGTTTCTTGATGAAGGATTTGGGACACTCGATACAGAGACATTGGATGTCGCAATCGCATCCTTAGAAGGACTTCAAATGCAAGGGAGAAGTATCTATTTGATCAGTCATATACAAGAACTCACCAGACGTTTACCCGTCAAAATTAGAGTCAGAAAACGAGGTGACGGAAGCTCATACATAGAAAAATTGTAGATTTTCATTTTTTTATAGTTAGACTTAAATCCAATAGGAGGATACAAATGCAATTCGGTTTCATGTCGTCTGTCTGTCCACCGCTAACGTTGGCAGAACTTATTGACAAAGCAAAACAGTATAATTACGAACACTTAGAACTTCGTGTTGAATGGCAACACAAACATGGCGTAGAGTTAGATTCTACCGAACAGCAACTCAACGAAGCAAAAGCACGTTTCGCTGACAGTGGCATCACACTATCTTGTATCGCTACAGGTGTAAGGTTTATTGATCCAGATGCAAATAAACGGGCACAACAGGTGGTACTACTGAAAAAGTATATTGATCTATCTGAGAAGATGGGGGCAAAAAACATACGTATCTTCGGAGACCCTGTACCGAAAACACCAACTGAAATTGATCGGACCCTGGATTGGGAGGCTGATGGAATCAGAGCGTGTGACGGATTAGCAGGAGACGCAGGAGTGGCACTCTGTTTGGAAACGCATGGGAATCTACTCGCAAGTTATTTAGCAGAAGTACTGTACCGATCAGAAGCACAAAACACTTATGTGAACTGGCACGCTGCACACCATGTCAGACATGGACAACCCGTTGACGTAGCGTATGTTCATCTGCGAAATAAAGTGCGGCATGCACACGTCAGTTTCGGAAATGAGGGACCTATGCCAGATACAGAGAAAGACTCCCTAACACTCCTGGCACAAGATGGATATACCGGATTTATCTCAATAGAGGTTATCAATCCAAAGGATTCGGAAGCTGTGCTAAAGAGGCATGCAGAACTGTACAAAACGTTGTAATACAAGACTAACACAATTCATAGCGGTAGGTGCGATGTCCTTATCGCACCTATCTCAAATAAACACGTTAGATCCTGGCTATACATTGAACGATTCACCACAACCGCAGGTGTTTTTTGCGTTCGGATTGGTAATTTTAAAACCTGAATCCATCAACCCGTCATTGTAATCCAACACCGAACCAGCAAGATACAAGGAACTACGCGGGTCAACAAAAACCTTCAACCCGTGAAATTCAAAAACCTTATCCGTTTCTTTAGCTGCACCGAACTCAAGATTGTATTGGAAACCAGAGCAACCACCACCGATAACTTGCATCCGCAAACCCAACTCATCCTCATCCTTGCTTTCACTGTTATTGATGAGAATGATCGCTTTTTCTGCAGCGGATTCTGTGACATTTATCATTTCTATATCTCCTGTTCTGCCAGATCATATACTGACTTGTGCGTCTTCAATAGCATTTTTTAATACCTGTTCAGCATAAACTGTAAATCGCATTTTATCTTCTGGAATCCCACCTAATGCCTGTGAAATATGTTCTGCAGAGATTGTCTTCGCGTCCGAAATGTGTCTATCCGATACCAATTCAGTTAGCACTGATCCGCAGGCAATCACCGTCGGACATCCAAAAGCACGGAATTTTGCAGCAATGACGACATCATCAACGATCCTGAGTGTAAGCTTTATCATCTCACCACTTGACACAGAACCGATTGTAGCAATACCATCAGCATCAGCAATTGTTCCGACATTGCTTGGGTTGTGAAAATGTTCAGATACCTCTTGCGTATACATATCCCATGCCACGTTATTAAGCCATATTATACACTATTATAACCTATTTGTCAAATCGGGTGTGTAAATATTTTGTCACCTTTTTTGTCAGAATCGCGGATTACGCGGAGGACACGGAAGACGCGGAAGGGGTTTCTGGTTCATTATATGACATTGATCAGCTACAAAAGAAGCACAATCTAACAGAATGTCTATTATTCGTGAAGGTATTGAGTGATTAGTGACAAAAACTTTACACACCCGTTATTAAAAAAGATTTGACTTTTTCAAGAAAACGTGGTATCAGGTATACAGCATCTTTGGATAGGACTCAACACAAACCTGTGTTGAGTCCTATCCCCAATCGTAAGAAGTTGTGTGATGCTGGTGCGAAATCACGTAAAACATTAGAATGTAGTAGAGAAAACCAAATATAACGTTGTAAAACCTATAACGCCCCTACTACATTCGCTAATCAAACTCGCGGCGGGGCACGCTGAGAGTATAAACGCCTGATGGAGTTCAAGTAAGACCTTACAAAAGTTCAGGAGGAAAGGCAATGAATGATGAAGCAGGAAAAGTCATTCAGGATATAAAGTCTCTATTGTAAAAATAGACATAAAACGCCTGATGTAAGAACTAAGAACCCCCTACCTTCAGGTAGTGGGAGTATGTCAGTGAGTATTCCCTTTAAACACAGCATAGAGATACCAAAAGGCTGGTGCTAATACCACACCACCAACTATGATGATAATCAATACAGGCATTAGCACTGAATCTGGAGCAGCAGTATTCGAAAAATTAAGGTTCGGTGCTACAAGGTAAGGATACTGTGCGAAACCCCAACCCAGAATTACCAATGATACCTGTATAGGTACAAAAATTCGTGCAAACTGATAATAGCGGGTCCAAATCGTATAGATTGCTGCAATAGAAGTGATGCCTGTTAAGATATGAAAAGGTATTGACCAGAAACTATTACCTAATCCTTGTCGGATTGTAGGGGCCCCTTTAGCAGAGAGTAAGAAACTAATGCCAGCTATAATACCTACACTGATTGCTGCGATGAGAGCACGCAAACGAAAATCTTCCTGCAATGCTATATCTTCAGTTTCAAGAGTCAGATATACCGCCGCCGTCAATGCACACAGCGTTAAAGTGAAAAAACCTATTGCAATCGGAAATGGAGCAAACCACGATGAAAAATAATCTGTAGCAACAGTGCCTGTTTCAATATCTACGAGAATAGTGCCTGATGCAACCGCACCCAGATTAATGCCTAACATGATCGGGGTGATGATGCTTGCAATAGCGAACACACGGCTCCATTTCGTATGTGTTGTATCCGATTGATCGTCGTAAGTTCGGAAAACGAATGCAGTACCCCGTAGAACAATACCAATTAACATAAGGGATAGCGGTATATGTAAAGCAGTACCGATTGTAGCAAATGCCAGAGGAAAAGCAACGAACAAGAGTACCACTATCACGATAAGCCAGACATGATTCGCTTCCCATATCGGTGCTATAGCGTTTTTTATCAGTTCCCGTTGGGATTTTGCTCTCGGACCAACCGCAAACATATCCCAGATGCCACCACCAAAGTCAGCACCCCCAGTTAACATATAGATAATAAGTGAGATTAGCATCACACCTGCTATCGCAATCTCCAAACTAATCATGCCGATGTTTCTCATTGTCATACTTAACCATAAAAAGATCTTTACGGTTAAAGTGAAGTGATTTCATGAATTGTCAATTCTCAATTTTTTTCATTTACAAAACAATTCTAACAGGAATTAGTCATGTGTGCAACGATTTATCATCCAGTCTTCCCTCTTATCCTGATCAAATCCTGGAAATCCTGCAAATCCTGGTCCCCTTCCCTCTTATCCTGGTATAATCCAGAAAATCCTGACAATCCTGGTCCCCCTTCCACCCTCCCCCCCTTCCACCCTCCCCCTCTTCCATCTTCCTTTGTAACTTGCTAAAATCAGCAACTTGTGTTAACATAATAGACAGATGACGAGAAAAAAATGTCATTTTCGTCTCAAATACCTTACGAATCTATGAATGACAAATCTATTTTTAGATAAAGAACACAATTGGAGGAAGTATGAGCAACGAAAGTAAGTGTCCGGTGATGCATTCTCAAGCACAGGGCACATTAGCAAATAAACGTTGGTGGCCAAATCAGTTGAACCTGAAGATGCTCCACCAAAACCCGCCTCAGTCCGATCCGATGGGTGAGGATTTTAACTACGCAGAAGAATTCAAAACAATTGACCTGGCTGAGTTGAAGGCAGATATAGATAAGGTGATGACAACATCACAGGCATGGTGGCCCGCAGATTATGGTCACTACGGTCCCCTCTTCATTCGTATGGCGTGGCACAGTGCGGGAACATACCGAATCGGTGACGGACGTGGTGGCGCAGCTTCTGGCACGATGCGCTTCGCACCACTCAATAGTTGGCCCGATAATGCCAGTCTCGACAAGGCACGGCGATTGCTTTGGCCAATCAAACAGAAATACGGACGGAAACTCTCTTGGGCAGACCTAATGATCTTCACAGGGAACTGTGCCCTGGAGTCTATGGGACTCAAAACTTACGGATTCGCCGGTGGACGGGAAGATGTCTGGGAACCAGAAGAAGATATCTATTGGGGCTCGGAGACCACATGGCTCGGTGATGAACGTTACACGGGAGATAGAGACCTGGAGAACCCTCTCGGTGCTGTTCAGATGGGACTTATCTATGTCAATCCACAAGGACCGAACGGTAACCCCGATCCGGTAGCCGCAGCGATTGATATAAAAGAGACGTTCCGACGGATGGCTATGAACGATGAGGAGACAGTCGCACTCATCGCAGGTGGGCATACATTTGGTAAGACACACGGTGCCGCTGACGCTGACGAGTACGTAGGACCCGAACCGGAAGGCGCAGCTCTTGAGGAACAAGGACTCGGTTGGAAGAACACCTACGGTAGCGGCGTGGGTAGTGACACTATCACAAGCGGATTAGAAGGGGCATGGACAGCTACACCGACCAGATGGGACAACAGCTTCTTCTATAACCTGTTTGAGTATGAGTGGGAATTGGAAAAAGGACCTGGCGGCGCATGGCAGTGGACACCCAAAGATGAATCTGCACAGAACACTGTCCCAGACGCACACGATCCTACAAAGAAGCACGCACCCATGATGTTGACAACCGACCTGTCGCTGAAGGCTGATCCTGACTATGAAAAGATCTCCAGACGCTTCTATGAGAATCCAGTAGAATTTGCGGAAGCCTTTGCTAAGGCGTGGTATAAGTTGACGCATCGTGATATGGGACCCCGTACACGGTATCTGGGGCAGTTAGTACCTGAAGAAGCACTGCTATGGCAAGACCCAGTGCCTGATGTTGATCATGAATTGATAGATGAAGCAGATATTGCTACCCTAAAAAGCAAGATTCTCGAATCCGGATTGTCTATTTCCCAGTTGGTCTCAACCGCTTGGGCATCTGCGGTTACATTCCGTGGCACAGACAAACGTGGCGGCGCGAACGGCGCACGTATTCGTCTTGAACCACAGAAAAATTGGGAAGCTAACAATCCTGCTGAACTTGGGAAAGTACTTGATACCCTGGAGGAGATTCAGAATGGGTATAACGAATCGCAATCCGATGAAAAGCAAGTCTCATTGGCAGACGTGATAGTTCTTGGCGGATGTGCCGGAGTTGAGGCTGCAGCAAAGAATGCTGGGAGAACCGTCGAAGTTCCATTCACTCCCGGACGCACCGATGCGGTTCAGGAACACACGGATGTGGAATCGTTTGCCGTGCTTGAACCAACTTCAGATGGATTTCGCAACTACCACACGAACGGACACGATAGTACAGCTGAAGACCTATTGGTTGATCGCGCACACATGCTAACACTAACGGCACCTGAGATGACTGTCCTCGTCGGGGGTTTGCGTGTCCTGAATGCAAACACAGGTCAATCTGAACATGGCGTCTTCACCAAACGTCCAGAAACGCTGACGACCGATTTCTTCGTCAATCTACTTGATATGGACATTGATTGGGAAGCGGCATCTGAATCCGAGGATGTATTTGAGGGACGTGATCGGGTGACAGGTGAACGTAAGTGGACCGGTACACGTGTTGATCTCGTTTTCGGGTCAAACTCACAGCTTCGTGCAATATCGGAAGTCTATGCATGTGATGATGCACAAGAAGCATTCGTAGATGACTTCGTGGCTGCGTGGAACAAAGTCATGAATCTTGATCGCTTTGACCTTGTATAGACTTTTCAAATAAAGGATAGGGGAGCGTGGAGCAATTCACGCTTCCCTACCACTCAATTACGCCAAATATCCCTGTGATAAACACGGAGAACATTCCATCCTATTCCTATTGTAACGTGAGTTTGATAAATGTAGCGCAAACTTTCCAGTTTGCGAAGATATGCCACAAACTGAAAGTTTGTGCTACAATTCACGCCTCTCGGATACGAAATGGTGTGAGTGAACACAACCGAAATGATTAATCAAACTCACGTTATTGTAAATTAGAAAACTATGAAAGACGACAAAAAATCTATCTTCGGTTGGTGCATGTACGATTGGGCAAATTCAGCTTATATTACCACCGTCCATGCAGCACTGTTACCGATCTATTTTAGGGAAGGTATTGTTGGAGAATCGGGTGTCGTGATCTTCGGTCAAACGGTGAGTGCCACATCACTGTGGGGTTATATGGTAGGACTCGCTGCACTTATCGTTTTCCTGTTTGCGCCTGTGCTTGGGGCAATTGCTGATTTTTCTTCAGCAAAGAAGCGGTTTCTTATCGGATTTGCCTATTTCGGTAGCTTGTTTGCAACTTTACTGTTTTTCTGTGAACCTGGATATGTATGGTTGTCTGTTATACTCTATATCAGTTCACAAGTCTGTTTTGTTGGGGGTAATGTATTCTATGATGCATTTTTGCCGCAGCTTGCTTCTGAGGACAAGATGGATTCAGTTTCTGCCAGAGGATACGCATTCGGTTATGTTGGGGGATCGATACAGTTCGGTATCGCGCTTGCGATTGTTGCACTACACGAAACCATCGGTATCAGCCAACCGATGGCAGTGAGAATCAGCATGGCAATGACAGGTCTTTGGTGGGCAGGCTGGACGGTCATCACCCTCATATATTTAAGGGAGGAACGAACAAAGCAGCAACTTCCTGAAATTTACCGCAACAAAACTACAATATTTGCTTATCTGTCATTGGGTATTAATAGGACTATCGCAACAGCGAAAAAGGTAGGAAATTTCAAGCATCTCTCCCTTTTTGTGATTGCTTATATGGTATACAATGATGGTGCACATACAGTTACAAGTATGGCAGCGATATATGGTAAAGATGAGTTAGGGTTAGATGCAACATCATTAATGGTGACACTCTTACTTGTCCAATTTGTTGCTATTGGAGGCGCTTTGATATTTGGAAAAATCGCAAACTTTATTGGTGCAAAACGCGCGGTCATGGTTTCATTAGTTCTATGGAGCGGAGTCGTTACTTACGGATATTTTATTCAGTCAGTAACTGAATTTTTCGTCTTGGGAATGGTCGTCGGGTTAGTTCTTGGTGGCACACAGGCACTCAGTCGTTCTTTCTATGGTGCAATGATACCGGCGCAAGCAAGTGCAGAGTTTTACGGATTCTTCTCTGTCTTTAGCAAGTTCTCCGCTATCTGGGGACCGATCACCTTTGGAATTATTAGGCAGATTACTGGAACTTCCCGTTTAGCGATTATTTCATTGATGGTTTTCTTTATCGGCGGGTTAATACTACTTTCTTATGTCAATGTGGAGAAAGCAAAGGCAGAAAAGATGGCATTTGATATCAGTCATGTGTAAAGGAGAACAGCATGCAAGATATTAGAGACTTAAATTCAAATACAACTTCCTATAGTAAACGTTTGATTGCAGTGGCATTCGTTACAGCGAGTGCTATCTCTATTGTGTTAATTTTCGGTTTTGTAAACCGAGTCTTTGCAGATATACTGAAACCATTTATCTTAATCTCACAATCTGAGAGGAACGGAGGGGTTATAGACACATCTGTTTTTCAGAACTCAGATTCAAGACAGGTTTCTCAAAATCAATTGGCGGAATTATCTGATGAAGAGAATAAGACGAACACCAATGGGAACAGTTCAAATCAGGCTGCAGGTGACCGAGGGGACTATACTAAATGGTCATTACCAAAGGATGCTAAAGTCCGCTTTGGTAAGGGACGAATAAAACAGATTGCGTATTCACCAGATAATAACCAACTCGCAGTCGCTACACCTATCGGTATTTGGATTTATGATTCACAAAGTGGTGAAGAGTTGAATCTTCTCACAGGTCATAGCTCGGAAGTTGATCATGTGGTATATTCACCAGATGGTACTACCATCGCTACTGGAGCTTGGGAAGGCGTGCGATTATGGGATGCTGTTACGGGTAACCTCAAAGCTACCCTTAAGATGCCAAGTGTCCGTGCCATGGCATTTTCGCCAGATGGAACTACAATTGTTACAGGGACTAATCATGGTCCAGTGCAAGTGTGGGATGTAAGCACAGGGCAACGAAAAACAGAATACATCGGACATACGGATATCGTCTCTTCAATCGGGTTTTCTCCTGACAAAACCACAATTGCAACCGCCAGTAGAGATACTACGGTACGACTATGGGATATTTCCACTGGACAAACTAAATCTATACTTTCAGGACATACGGAGTGGGTTAATTCTGTCGATTACTCACCCGATGGCACAACTATCGCTACTGCAAGTTTGGACGATACGGTGCGACTTTGGGATGCTTTCTCGGGAAATCACATAGACACACTCATAGGACATGAACACTATGCCTTGTCAGTTGAATATTCGCCTAATGGAAACACAATTGTCAGTAGGGGTTGGGATGGCGTCATTTTTTGGCATGTAGACGATGAAAATGATGCTGCAATCATGAAAGGACGTATCCCGAAAGTTTCCTCACCAACCTACTCGTCCGACGGGACAACAATTGCTGTTGGCAGCTATGACGGGACAGTATATCAATATGATGCTGCGGATATTGAAACCAATAGCAAACTTGATCCGAGAACCGAGGCGAAATCTCTGTTTTCCGGACACAAACAATGGGCAACCTGTTTAACCTACTCCCTTGATGGCACTATTATTATTACTGGGAATGAAGATGGGGTACATTTGTGGGATGCAACAACCGGTCAACACAATGCAACATACAAAGGACACACAAGTATTGTATCTTCTGTAGCACTCTCCCCAGATGGAACTACAATTGTAGGTGGAAGTGTGGATAGAAAAGTGCATTTTTGGAAAGCAGAGACAGGTCAATATAATAGGCATCGCATTGAGAATCATATACATCCAACCATTCTACATTCATCTATTCTTGCCAACAGACCTAAAAAAAGTCTATTGGAATTTGTCACTTCAGCAATATACTCCCCAGATGGAACTATCATTGCAAGTGCAATTAACGAATATGCTATCCATTTGTGGAATGCATCTACAGGTCAACATATTAATTCCTGCATAGGACATACCGACTATATCCGTGCCATTGCCTTTTCACCGGATGGTAACACTATAGCAAGTGCCAGCAGTGATAAAACAGTACGTTTGTGGGATGTGGAAACAGGAAAACAGAAGAGTAAACTTATTGGACATACTGATAAGATCTACTCAGTTGCCTTTTCTCCTGATGGCAAAACTATTGCAACTGGGGCATGGTACGGGGACAGCAAGGTGCGTCTATGGGATGCTACCACAGGAAGTCCTAAAACTGTGCTCGGGAATCACGAACTTGTTCTTGCCATTGCGTATTCACCTGATGGGTCTACGCTCGCTACATCCAGTAGTAAGGATCTTCGTTTGTGGAATACTTCCACAGGACTACTCAAGAAAACGTTCACCGGTCATACTGGACGTATTGATTCCATTACATTTTCGCCAGATGGCAACACCATTGCAACGAATAGCAGGATGGACGGCACAATGATTTTGTGGGATGTTACGCCTAAATAGGACTAAAAGAATATCGGTTATGGAACACACATACCAAAAAACTCAAACAAAGTCTGATCCGAAAAATGGCGTAGCCACCTTACTTCACACTCTTGTGGAAGTTTCTGATTGGGATGCTAAAAACGACCCACATATAGATGAAAGCCTGAAACCAATACCGAATGACCCTTGTATGAATTTGGCAGTGATAGACGAATATAGGACTCCCCTTTTTTGGGACATTGAGAGAGAAATAAGAATCATCGGGGTACTTGAAAACTTTTACGCATGGGCAAAACGCCAGGACGATTCAGCACGTTATCAAGAGGCATATTCATTCTATCTACAACATAGAGTAACTCCCTATACAGTGTATAGACGACTCAAAGATCAACTTCGGTTCCTCATGGATCGTATTGAAGAATCTGATATCCCCGAAGAGAGTATTCCAGATGTTCAAAGATATAAAGAGCTCATCAAGAAATGTAGAGATTTAGTCAATAAGGAAAATGCTGCATTTCGAAAAAGTTTTAGTCAGAAATCGGCAGAGGAACAAGATTTAGTTGATGCAACATCAGATAATATAGATATATGGGAAGCGTATTTAAAATCGCTTGAAAACCGCAAAAATGCTCCGCCAAGACAACTCACGCAGAATGACCAGAAACAACTTCTGGAGTTCCTTAAAACGAAGATTGAAGCGGGAGTGATTGACGGTAAAACGACACTGCCACCAAATCTACAAGATTACATCTCTGATTTTCCCGAAGCGATGCATCTGGAACTCCGTGAATTTGCTGAAGAGGTGCTTGAAGACCAACCTGATAACGGAGCTGCGACTAAGATATTAGCAATCATTGTGTGGGAGAGTAAAAATGTCAATTCTGGGGAAGCCGACAGAGACCTTATCCTACTTGAACAAGCGATGAATTTAGCACACAAGGATACTAAAATTTGCTATTTTGCCATAAGAAAATACGATAAAGCCTATGATCCACTGTTTCATCTCACACTCACTGCACTTGAGAGGTTGTTTAAACGATCAATCCGGCAAGGTGAGTCGGGGCTGTACGGTTGGTTGGTAAAACTGTATAATGAGATAGGCAGAACACCGTGTCATATTCATCGAAATCTAATGAAGAATCCTGATTCAAATGCTGAACTGATTGAAAGGTGTAAACCCTTGATAGACCAAATGCTACAAACATTCTAACAACGGCTTTCAGATGTACCAGACGATTGGTACGCTTTACGCGGTATCGGTGATATTTATCAGACTTTGGGAGAAACCGAATTATCAAAAAAATATCCGTGGGCAGGTCATAAAGATTTAATAGAAGTTAAGTGGAAACAGGAAGCGTGGGAGGGGTTAGAACTTCCCAATTTTTCTGCGACTGCACTTGATGGTACACCTATTTCTGTCTCGGATTACCGAGGCAAAATGGTGGTACTAAATTTCTGTGCAAAGTGGTGTGGTTTCTGTGAACCAGAAATTCCATATCTTAAAGAAGTCTATGCGGAATATCACGATAAAGGATTAGAGGTTATTGGTGTGAGCCTTGATGAAAATGAAAATGAAATACGGGAGTTTACGGAAGAACACGAAATCCCTTGGCAACAGATATTTGATGGCAAAGGTTGGAAAAGCGAACTGGCACAATTTTTTGGGGTTACCAAGGTGCCTTCACAATGGTTGATTGACAGGGATGGAACGATTCTTTCTGTTGATACAGGACGTGAACAACTTAGTCAACTTGTGAAATGGACAGAAGCTACACGTATAGGCAACATGATTCCAGATTTTAATGCAGTTGATGTAGATGGAAAAACTGTTTCAAACGCTACATTAAAGGGGAAAGTTGCGCTTCTCCATTTTAGTTACATTCATCAAGTACCAGAACTCGAACGCATTAATGAACTATACATAAAACATCACGAAAACGGGTTTGAAGCAATAGGTTTCGACGTTGGCGGTTGGTGGAGAGATGAAGAGGAAAAACTGCGCGACTTCATACGCGGAGAAAACCATCAAGGACATTATATCTACGCAGAACAGGATGGAAAGCACGCTGCAGTGGGTGAGTTGTTTGGGTTCGGTCATAGTTCATTAATTGGTAAAGTTGCACTACCTGCATTCATACTCATTGATACGAATGGAAAAGTCATTGACGCACGCAATGGAAAAGTCCATTCACCTGAAGCCTGGGCAACAAGACTGGAAAAACTTATTACCGACAATCTTTAGAGTACTATCCCCCTGCTGGCGAGGCGGGGAATGCCTAAATGGCATTCATACCGTTGATTTCTTCCTAACCTCACCAGCAAAGGGGTGAGCCTGCATTATGCAAACAAGAAATTACCCGTTTAATTATTTAAACTTCATGAGGGACGATATGTTTATAGAAAAACGGCGCATATTCACATCTATTGCAATTCTCTCAATCATGTCAATACTATGCTTTGGGTGTGATATACCAACCCCAAACCTGCAACCGAATGTTGAAAAAGTGTCCGACTTGGATGATCTAACACTTCGTGAATCGGTTTTTCAAATAGCATTAGATGAGACAGATTTAGAAGTTAAACGGAACTTCTCAGGTGAATACATCCATTATGCACCCAATAACACTGAACCTTATACGGGTTGGGTAAAGAACATAAGAAAACTACAGCAATTTCAGAACGGCAAAAAACACGGCATCTTCATCAGTTGGTACGGAAATTGGGAAAAGGTAGAGCAGGGATCCTTCAAGAATGGGATACGTGATGGTTTATGGGTTCAGTGGAGCCCTAATGGAGAGAAAGAGAATGAAGGTTCTTACAAGGATGGAATTCGGGACGGACTATGGACATTCTGGGATTTGAAAGGATCCCTAAGTGAGATTACATATCAAAATGGGAGAGTGCTAAACAAAGTACATTCTTCTCCTAAGGAAAAGGGTAAAGATGGTCTTGTGGAACAATCCGAAGAAAAAGTCACGCGTGCCTTTATACTGCATGAATCCAAACAGAGCAAATCGTTAATCGGTCTTCCAGATGGCGCAAAACTTCGTATCGGAAAAGGTATCATCAATAACATTGTATATTCTCATGATGGCAACCAAATCTATGTGCTAACTTCTATTGGGCTGTGGGTCTACGATGTAGATAGCGGAGAAGAAATTGCTGTGCCCGGGGATGTTGGAAAGTTAAGAAAAATAGCATTCAGTCCTGATGGCACAACGTTTGGAAGCATAGCAAATTCTGTTCCAATCCAAATTTGGGATACATTGACAGGTAAGCAAGTACGAAACGTTGCCGATCTCAATGCTTCTGCAGATGACATCTTCTTCAGTCCTGATGGACGACTGACTGTAACTGTGAGTCATTATTCAGGAACTCTGTTGTGGGATACGCAATCAGGTGAACTTAAACAGAGCATCATTGGGAGAACAGACCATGACCTTATGAGAATCTTTAGTCCAGATGGTGTTACCCTTGTCATCGGAAATGAAGAAAGACTCGATCTATGGGATACACTCACTGGACAACGCATACAATCACTCGTCCCTAAAGAAGATAAATTTGATTACGTTCTCTTCAGTCCTGATGGAAAAACCTTTTTGACCCAAAGTAAGAATGGACATATTCATCTATGGGATCCACGTACGTGGCAAATCAAGAAAAGTCTCACACAGAATAAGAGTGTGCTGAGATGTGTAGCATTTAGTCCTGATGGATCAACCCTTGTTCATGGAAACACTGATGGAACCGTAAGCATATTTAATGCAGAAACAACAGAACATTTGCAGACACTCTCTGGCGATAATGTTAGTATGCGTTGTATTGCGTTTAGTCCTGATGGATCAATCATAGCAAGTGGTGATCAGTCAAGAACAATTCACTTATGGGATGTCCGCACAGGAAATCTAATAAATAAACTCACGGATCAGACTTTTAAAAATAAAGATACCCCATACTATGTAAGACTCAGTAAATCATACATTAAACTCAAATTTAATCCTGATGCGACAATACTCGTGAGTCAGAATGAAGACAATGAGGTACTGCTGTGGGACCTCCGAACAGGGAAGCATAAGAATCTTCTCACAGGATTCACTAAACCTATAAACAGTATCGCTTTTAATCCAGATGGGTCTATCCTCGCAAGCGGGAACAATGACGGTACTATACACTTGTGGAATTACCGTACAGGACGAATGATACAAACACTGTTAGGACATACCAATATTGTTACAAGTGTGATATTTAGTTCTGATGGATCAATACTCGCAAGTGGAAGTTGGGACAGAACCATTCGTTTATGGAATATACAAACTGGTAAAGAGAAGAATAGACTTTCTGGACATAAGAAATCAATTGAATGTCTTGCTTTCAGTCCTGATGGAACTACCCTTTCCAGTGGCGGACGTGAAGGAGAACTAATCCTATGGGATAGCTGCTCAGGACAACAAAAGAACACTCTAATTGGTCATACATCCGATATTTACAGTGTCTCATTTAGTCGTGATGGAGGGACTCTCGCGAGTGGGGATCGTGAGAAAACGATTCATCTGTGGGATGTCAAAACAGGGGAACTGAATAAAACACTCTCTGGTCATGAACATTATGTTTCAGCGGTCCTATTCAGTCCAGATAGAAAATATCTTGCCAGTGGCAGTTGGGATAACACTATACAGTTATGGAATGCTAACACTTTTGAACATAAGAGAACGTTAGTGTGGGATACTGTTTCAAGTCTTTCGTTCAGTCCAGATGGGAAAACTATAGCAGGTGGGAGTGTATTTTCACGTAAGAAACCATTCCTGGCAATTCGTCTATGGAATGTAAAAACTGGAAAGGTAAAGATGACTTTTATCGGACATACCAACCGTATTTCTCAAGTGCTGTTCAGTCCAGATGGTAAAACGCTTGCGACAGCAAGTAAGGACGGAACAATTCTCTTATGGGATGTTACTTCTTTATCAAAGTAGATTGGAGGAATAAATGAAATTCAGAATTCAACGATACAGTTCACACAAACATCTTTATAGTTACCTAAAATCTTCAGGTTTAAGGTTATTCAGTTTCTCTTCGTTTCTCTTTCTGTTTTCAATGATTTCTATCTTAATTTGGATATCCCTATCATCCGAATCACAAGAAGGTAATACGGTATCAGGGAGATTAATCGATACCGTTGGTAATCCTATATCAGATGTTCAATTGTCTCTTCGTCCGTATAAAGAACAGGTGAGTCGCACGAAAACCTTCACACCAGGTAATACTCACCAGATTAGAACAGATTCAAGGGGACGTTTCGCTTTTACTAACATTCATCACAAGTCAATTGATATAAATATACACAATAGGTCTAAGATAGGTTTTGAGATTAACGTCCTATCTTATGAATTTGGTGAGATCACCCTATATCCATTTCGTGGATGGGGCGGGTCCACCGTGATTTTTGCCTTAGACACTGGTGTAAAAATGGAAAACATCATCATCACTGCTGACATCAGAAAACGACCAAAGTTAACAACCCGTGTCATCTACGCAGATGGTACACCGGCTGCTAATTCAACGGTATATGTCCTTAGGGAAACGGCATCTTTATATAGGGATGGCAAAGGGGAAGGTCGGTTGATAGAAACAACTGATGCTAAGGGGTATTTCGTTGATTATCTTTCTGTTGACTATCCACCGAGATACTTCGTTAGACTTGCTGTTGAATATCAAGGACTATATGCGAAAGCGACACCTTTCATTATGATAGACGATGTTGACCTTGTATTGAAGTTAAACGGAAATCCTGGTCCGTTAACCAAACTCACCAAAACCCATTCCGAAAGATATTTTGCTCTTGAAGCATTCATTAAACCGCCACCGATGTGGATTGGTAACCAAACAAATGGACATGCTTACAAAATAACTAAAATTCAAACTATTAAAGAGGCAATGCAGCAAGCCGAGAGAGAGGGTGCTTATCTCCTTTCAATAAATGATGAAGCAGAGGAGGTATGGCTTAGACGTATCTATGGTAATGATTCTATTTGGATTGGACTAAGCGATACTGAAGAAGAGGGCAAATGGAAATGGCACAGCGGCGAGCCTGTTAACTATACAAATTGGCTGCCATACCAACCTGAAAGAGGCAATGCCGAAACGAAAGATTATGTCATGACAGATTCTTTTGGCTGGCAATGGGATGTGACTGAAGCAGAATTCGGTAGAGCAATCCTTGAAAAGCCATCCATGCGATTCATTTCACAGCCTAACGAGAATTAGTGGACAGTCCAGACTAAAAATGTGGGTCGCGATTCGGAGATCGCTCCTACCAATACTCAGTTCTGTAGGAGGGAACTCCGATTCCCGACTATTGATCATACACAATATTAGAATAGACAATCCACTTGCTACTTCACGATTCACAGTCCTATAACTGCAAAGGAAAACGAAAATGATTGTTCTGAAAACAGGCAACATCATCTCAAAAATTGCGATTATCGTAATGTCCTGTGTGATGCTGAATGCATGCAATACCCAGGATAACGCAGCAACCTTCTCTGGCACACTAATTGATGTTGATGGAAAACCGATTGCTGGGCATATTGTTATGGTGTTTCCAGTTAATATGGGGGAAACCGGTTCAATGATTTATCAACCAATTAGGACAATTGCTGCTGCTCCGGGCTTCATAACAGCACGCACTAAAAGCGACGGTTCATTTGCTATTAAAGAGAAGTTCAATCAAGGTATGATGAAAATTGAACTTATACCTGCCAGAATGCTTGATATAATAAACAACCCCGATAAAGCAAATACTGAAATTAGGACAGAATATCAACTCATTTCAGTCAAAATTGGTGTCATGACTCTCTATGGAGATAAACATTCTCCGAGTAGCATTGTCTTTTCTTTACCAACTGAAAAAAAATTCAAGGATGTTATGATCGTAGCACGACAAATGATGTGGATTGAGGGAAAAGTCGTATTTAATGATAAGAAACCTGTAACAGATGCACCCGTTCTTTTCAAAGTTAATAACTATGGGGACCGTATCCTTACTACAGATGCAAAAGGGAATTTCTGGTACGGACTGTTTCACCATACTGAACCGAAATCATATAAAGTCTCAATTGAATATCAACAGTTGACAGCAGAATCAGAAGAGATCCTTATACAAGGGAATTCACATTACAAGGGATTAGTTTTGGAACTTAATGGCGATAGGAGCGATATACCTGAAAACCCGAAACCACCAGAACCTATATTGATGCCGGGAATGCTTCCACTGCCAAAAAAACCTACGCCTCGAGAATGGATAGTGAATCCGTATAATGGACATGCATACGTAAGGATAATGTGTGAAGGGTATGATGCTGCTAAAGCACAAGCACAAGCTGAAGGGGCATATCTCGTTGCAATTAATGATCCGGAAGAACAGAAGTGGGTGTCAAGCACATTTGGAAACGAACTCTATTGGATTGGATTGCATAAAACAGAAAGCGGACAATGGTTATGGGATACCAAGGAGCCTATAGGTTATACTAACTGGGGACCTGAGGACAGATTCCCTGAAGAAATCCTTGCCAAGAGTGAGAAAGTAGGAGCGGTTATGACTTTTGTTGACGGTGAGTGGCATGCAGTCGCACCCGGTGATCTGTTTTGGGATTATACAATATATGCGATCCTTGAAAAGAGTAGTTGGAAAATCGGAACAACATCAGAGGATAGATGAACGGGAATTCGGTATGCGGTAGGTACGATTAAGAAATCGCACCTACCCACATGGGACATTTACTAATTAACCAATTCAAATACAACCGGTAGTTCAAGTCGTATACTGTTGCCTTTCTGTCCATCAGGGAATGGGGGATACGGCTCAGCATTTTGCACTGCTGCGAGCGCAGCGTTATCCAAGACACGTGATCCAGACGAATTTGAGACCTTCGGATCACGGATAGTACCATCTCTGAGGAGCGTAAAACGGATTGTTGTTGTCGAACCATCATCTAAACTACGAACATTTGGCGGTAAACGTTGCTCCTCTCTAATGCGATCACGTACTTTTCTCAGGAATTCTGAGAAGGACTCCTTTGTTTCACCAAAACTCGCCGCGGACAACCCAAGATCAGCAGTTTCGCCAAAATCCATTACAGCTAAACTTGATCCCATATCCATTTGGGTTGTTAATCCAGTCGTTTCAAATTTTGGCATCTCAAACTTTGGAACAGTAGAAACGATTTTCACATGTCGTGTTGTTTCCATCATACCTTTACCTGTGCCTAATACGTTTAATTGTATTGCATTGTCTGATGGTGGGTCAGAGACCGACATCGTAAAACTTGCAGGTCCCAATGAGAGGTTGGTATTCATTGAAACAGTATTGTTCTTAGGCACGCGGACTTGAACGGCTTTTGGTTTAACCAGTTTCTGAGGTGGACGAGGTGGGGATGTCCGTCTTGTTTGAGGAGGCGGCGCGTCTACGACTACACTTTGGATTTTATCCTCATTCATCTGCAAGACTGTCTGTTTAATAAACCATACGGTTAGAACGACAAGTGCGACAGCGTGTAACCCAATTGCACACCCAAATGCAAACTTTCGTGCTTTTGCCTTCCATTTTTTGCTTGCTTGCCGATTTTCACGTTGTGCATCTACAAATGTGATTGAAACTTCTGCAGCTTTTTCAGATGCCATTCTTCTGGCAACATTTGGTGCTTTTACACCCGGTCTGTTACTAGCTGCCATTTTTTTTCTTAGTTTTTCTCTTTTCCGCTTTTTTGACGAATAAATAGAGAGTGCATGATTCATTCAGTTTAGTCCTCCCAGATTTTGGAATGGCATGGAATTCTGCCTATCGTATACGTTTAAGATAGAACTATCTTATCAAATATACCTTATACCATTCCTAAATGATTATATAACATTATTTTCGTAGGTCGGGTAGAGGAACGAAACCCGACATGTATTGACTGCGGCGGTCATGTCGGGTTTCGTTCCTCTACCCGACC
>JAJEJA010000097.1 GCA_022828145.1 Candidatus Poribacteria bacterium
GATGTCTCCCTGCATATCACCCGAACGTGTCGCCTTAGTACTTGTGGTAAGTCGTGGGAAAGGTGTTCAACAGTAGGGGGGACACCTCTATGTGATGATCCCTGGCGAAGAAGTAATGGCTTGCCGTGTTGGAAGAAATAACACATTGAACCACTCACATTTTACAGGCAGATATCTGTGAGAGTATCTGCCTTTTTATTTCATAACCTACCGGCCTGGGAAAATCTGATTTATTAAACTCACGTTATATTAGGAAATTAACCTATTTCATGGTATCATTGAAGACACAAGATAAGACGAGGCTACAAGTCTAAACACCGTGAATACGTACGATATTTTATTTTTGCCGATATTATTTTTGGTATCATCCTTGCAGCACTATAAGGAGTAAAACTCATGAAGAAGAAACTTTACTGGGGACTCGGTATTCTCATTGTCTTATTGATAGGGGCTTTTGTGTTTGTGATGGTCAAAGACCAATCAAAAATACAGCAGCTTGAAACTGAGTTGGTAGAAGTACAGAAAGAGTCAGACGAACATAACAAAGCAGCAAATACGCCTAAAGTGATTGATATTTCAGAAATACGGCAGCTTGAAACTGAGTTGATAAAAATACAGAAAAAGATAGAAGTTCATAACAAAGCAGCAAATACGCCTAATGTGGTAGATATTTCTGATGTCAAACCACCTACCGCTGCAACAGGTTTCAAATGGGTTCGCCATGGGAATCATTGGGATAAAGTCAAGGTTACAGAAACGGAACCTATGATGAGTATATCAAAAAGTCCATTGACATACCATGCAGAACTCCTTGAAACATATCCAGTAGAAGCACTCCGACTTCAATCTGAAGAGCGCGGGCATTGGAGTGCCAAATGGATACCCCCATTTCCTCCAGAAAACCAAGAAGCAGCAGCAATAGCGATGAGTTATTATCTTATTATTTATTATAGAAGTACCGGGGAGACAGATACTGCAGTCTATCAAAAGTTAGTACATAAGATATTAGAACTTTTTGATGCAATCCAGGAGCATCCAATTGGCGCATACAGATTTGATTTACATAGATTGACTACGCCTGTTCTTAAGAAAGATACTGTAGCAGTAGGATATGGACCTTCTAACTATTCCTTGCCAAGAAAATAAATGGAGGAACCTATTATGTTAAATAAATTATACTGGGGGATGGGTGTCCTCTTTGTACTGCTTATCATCGGAGCGACGGTGTTTGTGTTAGTCAAAGACCGAACAGCAATGCGGCAGCCTGAAACTGAGTTGGAAACACTGCAAGAACAGAAGGAAGATCAGAACACGACAGAAGTATCAAAGGAAGATCAGAACACGACAGAAGTATCAATAAAGGAACTCCCTGAACATGGACACTTTCCCGAAGATGATACTTTTCCCGTAGGTGAGCATGACGATCCAACACAAACACCATCGCGCGATTATCCCCAACACAAATACAGATACCCGATGGTATTACAGACCCCGAAGTCAAAGCTGCGTGGGAACGACTGGATTATATTGCCAATAACATCTGGGAATGGGGTGGTGTTCCATCAGCACGCGCAGAAGAACTTATAGCAGAACTGATGCCGCCTCCTACTGGTTTCTTTGGTGAAGATGGACATGACGAACTTGAAGGCACGCTGGACTTACTGAGCGAACTCAAACAATTTCGTGATCCCCGCGCTGCAGAAGTATTCGCAACGTATGTAGGTGAAGGAATTGTGGGGGGAAATGCTATGAACGAGTCATTAATTGAAATAGGAGTGCCATCTGTGCCTTTTCTCATCCCCTATATAGAACCGCCTTATGATAGATTAGTAAAAAACCCTACCTCAGCTGCTTTTGCGTTAGGTCATATTGGCGCACAACATCGCGATGAATTAGAAGGTGTTATAGAATACATTATCGTTCCAAAGTTAGAGGCGTTTATGAAGTCAAATGCACCGTTAATGTCTTTTCCTCAAATGAAAGCGTCAAAGTCGCTTAAGATGCTCAAACAATAGGATTGTATACAGAATGAATGGGTACACAGAAGCACATACAAGGATGAATGTGATGTAGTAAGAAGCACAATCAAGGATGAATGTGCTACAGCTATATCAAGATGGATGCGGTACGGACAACGGCAATGGATGATGAATGTTGTTGAAAGAGGCACAATCTAACAGAATGTGCTACAGCAATATCAGGATGGATGGGGTACGGACAACGGCAATGGAAGATGAATGGGGTTGGAGAAAGATAGCACAATCTAACAGAATGTGCTACAGCAATATCAAGATGGATGGGTAGAAAGACAGCACAATCAAGGATGAATGTGCTACAGCAATATCAAGATGATGTTGGGCAGAGAGGCGTAATGATGGTTGGCGGTTGTTCAAACAGAGACATTGGACACTATTTAATGACAGAAATTTTACCAATCATGTTTTCTTTATCTGATTCTATTACATAAATATATATCCCACTACTCACATCATTCAACGACCAGATCTTTCTACATCGTCCTCTAATATGTTGATCATCCTCTGGATTTAGAGACGCAATGAGCCCTCCTGATGCATTATAGATTCTGACTGTACTTCTATTTGGCAGTCTATCGAATGTAACCCGATTTCCTCGTGCAGGATTGGGATAAACCTTTATATCTGAGTCGATTTCTGATGAATACGCTACCACGATTACTCTTTTGTCTTCTGACATTTCCATACCGTTTAGATCAGATAGCTGGAAAGTCTCAAGCTGATATGTATAATCTGGACTAAATACATTCTCAGAAAATGTTAACACAACCCTCTTAAGTGATCTATCTAAGATTGCTGACTGAGGTGTAAAACTCTCATAAGAACGGTTATCATTCTCTGGTCCGTATCTTTGTAAGCTATAACGTGAAGTGTATCCTGCAGATCTGTCCATAGGTGCGTTAAACACGACTAAGAGTTGTTGTGGTGCTGAATACTGTGCTGTGAGCATTTCAGGTTGATGAGTCTGTGTTACAGGAACTGTAGTGGTTGTTTGGGTGCTGTTGATGGAAGTATTTCGGTCATACGCAGTCAGAACTTTGTCAGCGTTAAATAACAGTTCGTTGATCCCATCTGAATCTATATCAGCGACAATTGGATTGAAAGTGCTTGTTGCAGTATGGTGCCAAATAGGTTTGTAGGATAATCCATCATATTGAATTAGATAGAAATTCGGCGGCACAACGATACACAATTCATTCACGCCATCACTGTTAGCATCAGCAATCCGCATTCCACTTTCACCATCTTGCAGTTCACGGATGCGTTGATGCCATACTTTCTTGTATACGTTATTCCTACTGGATGTGTAAGCGGTGAACAGCCAGTGTTGTCGTGGAAGGTCAATTCCTACAGTCCAAGCTTTTGCACCGATCGCGAATTCGGATATACCATCTCCGTCCAAATCCCCTGCAGCAAAAAGCAAGGGTAAACTATCTATCATGACATCAGACCAAGTATGTCTATAGCGATTGTCACATAAGTTTTCATAGATAAAGACATGTCCATCACTGTCCCCTGCGACTATCTCATGGTGTCCGTCACCGTCATAGTCTCCAGTAGCAAATTTCGTTCCGATAGAATTCATGCCTTGTGTTGGATTCTCCAGTTTTGTAACTTCCATAAAGGTGTTATCAGCAACTGATTCGTAGACCGATATTGCGTTTGTTGAATTATGTCGTGAATAGATCTCAGGTAATCCATCGGAGTCCAGATCAGAGATGATGCCACCCCAGTTTTCCTCAGACTCCCAGATTCTTTCGGTTGGATATTCTCCCGTAGTGGGTTGTTCAAGCAGGAACGTAATTGTTTTTGATCCTGTTGAGGAACTGCACAAAATCTCATATAAATTGTCTCCATCCGTATCTGCTATGTCCCATATTCTTGAGATATTTTGATTGATTGAAGCAACGTTGACTATATCGTCATTTTCTGAGAGCTCAAGTACCTGTGAAGTTGCCTCAAGTGGACCTTCAGTTACTACACCGATAAGTTCTCTTCTACCGTTATTGTTTAAATCTAAATTCGTTGCGATTGCGTGATAACCTTGTCTTGCTACTGCTGATGCCTGTAAGTGAATTCGGTTTATCTGATCTTCACGCACTGTGATTGGATACAGTCTATTCTCACTGTTATCAATGCGAGTTATTCCTGATAGATTATGCGACTTGAGTTGATATAGATAGACTCCTGCCGGTAATCCTGTTTCTGATAGATGGACAATATGCTGAAGATTGACAGAGTCAGAACGGGCAATTCTTATCGGTTTATCTATATCTTTTTCACTGAATATCTCAACTATTCCAGTTGTCAATACATCTGTATGCCATATTATCGTTGTATCATACCTGTCTCGTGATAGCCAGACATTTGATTCATGTTTAGATACCACAGGATTAGTATGCCTGAGTTCAACGATGACCTTGTCTCTAATTGTATGATCGTTTTGATCTTTAACGTTTAGACGAATCGTATAAATCCCTTCATCCAATTCTGAGGTGTTCCATTCTTGTAAGAGTGTATTATACTTGACTTCAGTCTCTACTATACCTATAGGATACCAAAGGTTAGGCGTCTCAGAGATACCGTATTCAAGCCAAAAATGGGAGAAACCGTTTCCAGCTGCTGTACCATATATTTCAACTATCGCTTGATTCACCCTTTCACTATTAGGTGAAAAACGTGTTTCAGTGATATGTGCTGTTAGTTGAGTCTGTTCAGTTAATACTGCGTAAGCGTCTACTAATCCAGCTCCGACAAGGTCAGTAATAGACAACTGTCTTGCAGTTTGTATCAACCAATCTTTAATTTCTGTATTACTACAAGACGGATTTGCAGAAATCAACAGTGCCGCTACCCCTGATACGTGTGCTGTTGCCATGGAGGTGCCAGAACGAAGCGCGTATCCTAATCCAGATGGTGCAATGTCAGTGCTAAGAATATCCTCACCGGGTGCAGCAATGTCTATTGATGCCCCAAAGTTTGAGTTCCCTAAATGTAGATTGTTATCCAGCGATGCAACTGAGATAACAGTGTTCAATGCTGCGGGGAAATATGCGCCTGGTCTTACGGCGTTTCCTGCTGCAGCGACGATTATACATCCTTTATTATAGGCATATTGAACAGCATCCTGAATAATAAACGCGTTGACCGTATCACCGAGGCTAAGATTGATAACATCCGCGCCGTTATCAGCGGCATATACAATTGCAGCGGCGACATCATCATTCTGTAAGAATGCGCCTCCCCCAGCAAGTCTGAGTCCTGCCCTTAATGGCATCAGCAGACAGTTCCCTGCGACACCGGCGATTCCGATACCGTTATTCGCTTCTGCTGCGATAATCCCGGTAACATGTGTTCCATGTCCCGTTTCATCAACGGGGTTATTATCGCGTAGTAGATAGTCACCGACACCTTGTAGTGTAGGGGCATCGGTGAAATCCCAACCGAATATGTCATCAACATATCCATTTTTATCGTCATCAATTCCGTTGGATGGAATTTCATCACTGTTTTGCCAAATCTGATTTATTAATTCAGGATGTTCTCTGCTAATCCCGCTGTCTACGACAGCAACAACAACGGAAGGTTTCCCACTTTCTATGCGCCATGCTTGAGGTATATTGATCGCCTTTAGATTCCACTGTTCAATATAGCGCGGGTCATTTGGGTCTGTCTCAGCACAGAATTGGCTAAGTCTGTTGAATTCAACTTTCTCAACGTTAGGATGCTCAGCGTATATTTTGAAAAACTGTTGTATATCTGTTTGAACATCAAACCTAATTAAGTAGTATCGTGAAAGCAGTGGGTCTTGACCCGCTGGTGTATCTGTATCAAAAATTGGCTCTATACTTACGATTCCTGAGGGTGCGTTCTGTATCTTCAGGTCTGCTATCGTTCTCTGTGCGTGCAATTGTATTATTAGTTCTTGTTGGTGCATGTTAGCAGGTCCAATGATTCTGTTTGTTGTGGAATCGTATCTCTCTAAATATATATTATTTTCAGTGATATCTGCATTGATATAAGTTTGTATGCAAAAGATTAGGATAATATAGGTTGCAACAGCACGGAAGTGTTTCATGTTGATTTTTTGCCTTTAGAATTGCATTTTCGTTTTTTTTCTGCTATAGTTTAATATATAAAACCGATGTACTATGAGATATGCAGTTTATGATATTAACGTAAGTTTGATAAATGTAGCGCAAACTTTCCAGTTTGCGAAATTGTGCCACAAACTGAAAGTTTGTGCTACAATTTGGTGTATATTAGTAGAGATTTAAATCAACCAATTTTCTGCTTATATCTCAGTTAATTGTATTGGTTTTCTGTCATAAAAGCAAAACAATATCTATATTGATAGGAGTCTGGCACATGAAAGCATCAGAGCTTGTGGTAAAGTGTTTAGAGAATGAAGATGTTGAGTACATCTTCGGAATACCCGGTGAGGAAAACATGGATCTTATGGATGCATTGTTGGATTCCAAGATTCAGTTTATTCAGACACGTGATGAACGTGGTGCTGCATTTATGGCAGATGTATATGGTCGTCTGACGGGTAAGGCGGGTGTGTGTCTTGCCACACTTGGACCGGGGGCGATGAACCTCGTTACTGGCGTTGCCGATGCAAATATGGATAGGGCACCACTCGTAGCGATTACAGGACAAGCGAGTTTAGATAGGATGCATAAAGAATCTCATCAATATATGGATGTCGTATCAGTATTTAAGCCGATGACGAAATGGAACACGTTGATACATCTCCCAGAAATCATCCCTGAGTCTTTTAGTAAGGCATTTAAGATCGCGGTTGGTGAGAAACCTGGGGCAACACATATAGACCTTCCAGAAGATATTGCCAAGATGGAAGTTGATGCAGAACCTATGCGACATGATTTTGCAAGTGAAACTGAACCGGTTATATCGTGTTTACAACGCGCTGGACAGTTGATAAACGATGCCAAACAACCGATAATCCTTGCTGGGAACGGTGTCGTTCGACAGAATGCGTCTCGGATGCTTACGCAATTTGCTGAGATGACGAACATACCGGTTGCTCACACCTTTATGGGTAAAGGCAGTATTCCTTGGACACATAGACTCTCACTGCTTAGCGTTGGCTTACAAGCACATGACTATGTTTCTTGCGGTTTTGACAGGGCTGACCTTGTCATAGCGGTTGGGTATGACATAGTAGAGTATCATCCAACATTGTGGAACCCCAATCATGACAAGAAGTTGATACACATTGATACTGAACCCAGTGAGAGCGACAGTGCTTATGTTACGGATGTAGAAATGGTTGGAAACATCAGGCAGAGTCTTAGACACTTGATGGCTGAAGAGATTTATCCTAAAGATGCTGACTACGCCTCAAACACATTACGCAAGATCATACTTGATCAACTTTCTGAACACCGAGATGATTCCGATTTCCCTATAAAACCGCAAAAGATACTCAGCGATGTCCGTTCAGTATTAGATGAGGATGATATTCTTATCTCAGATGTAGGTGCTCACAAAATGTGGATCGCAAGAATGTATCCATGCTATAAACCGAATACGTGTATTATATCAAATGGGTTTGCGGCTATGGGTATAGCAGTGCCAGGCGGACTTGTTGCTAAGTTGATTTATCCTGAACGGAAGTGTCTTGCGGTGTGTGGAGATGGGGGGTTTCTGATGAATTCTCAAGAACTTGAAACAGCAGTAAGGTTGGGTGTCCCATTTGTGACACTGATTTTTAATGATGAGGCTTACGGTTTGATTGAATGGAAACAGATGAATGATTTCGGAAGACCTGCACATATCGATTTCACAAATCCTGATTTTGTAAAATATGCCGAGGCATTCGGAGCGAAAGGTTACCGTGTTGAAGGAAGCGATGAGCTGGTACCCATCCTAAATGATGCATTTAGTCAGGAAGTGCCATCCGTAATAGACTGTCCTGTCAATTATGCAGAGAATTTACGTTTGACTGAACAGCTGGGTCAATTAACATGTCCGATCTAAACTGTTGCTTTATCAAGTGCTATTTTGTAGGTTGGGTTGAGGCACGAAACCCAACATCCAACGATTTGACAAACACAAAATGTTGGGTTTCACTGCAGTTCAACCCAACCTACGAGAACATGTTTGCTAAATCGACACCTAAAGAAGGAGTAAAGATTTAATATGGCAATATCAACAATAGAATGGTCTGATGGTAGGATCAAAATGATAGATCAAACATTACTACCTAACGAATTCAAACAGATTTACTGTGACGACCTGGAATCAATATGGGAAGCGATCAAGTCCCTACGTGTTCGTGGTGCACCTGCAATTGGTATCGCTGGTGCTTTAGGAACAGTACTCGGAATATGGGATTCAAAAGCCGAAACATATCAAGAATTTATGAAAGCGTTGAAGTCTGCAACAGATTATCTCGCTACATCGCGTCCGACAGCGGTAAATCTCTTTTGGGCATTGGACAGGATGACGAAAACTGCAGAGGCGAATAGTCATCTCTCTATTCCAAAACTCAAGGATAGATTGCTTGCAGAAGCAGAGGAGATCATTGAGGAGGATAAAGCCATGTGTCGTGCAATTGGTCAACACGGTATGGCATTGCTCCATGAAAACGATACGATTCTGACACACTGTAATGCGGGAGGGTTGGCAACTTCTGATTACGGGACAGCACTTGCCGTTATGTTTAGTGCCCATGATGCAGGTAAGAACATAAAAGTATTTGCGGATGAGACACGTCCCTTGTTACAAGGTGCACGACTTACGACATGGGAACTCATGCAAGCAGGAATAGACGTTACACTCATCTGTGATAATATGGCTGCACAGGTCATGAAAGAGGGTAAGATACAGTGTGTTATTGTCGGTGCAGATCGCATTGCAGCAAATGGAGACACTGCCAATAAGATCGGGACATATAACGTTGCCATTCTTGCTCAAGCACATGACATACCGTTTTATGTTGCTGCACCGACATCTACGTTAGATTTCGCACTTGAAACGGGTGCGGAAATACCTATTGAACAACGTTCCGCAGAAGAGGTAACAGAGGGGTTTGGAAAAGCAACTGCACCTGAAGGTGTGAAGGTCTACAGTCCAGCATTTGATGTTACGCCTGCATCCTTAGTGTCAGCAATAATCACAGAAAAAGGGATAGCACGTGCACCTTTTACTGAAAGTTTGAAGGCTTTACGTGGGTGATAGTTTCTGATCTGTTCCTGTCACGGTTAAGCAGCTTTAGCGATATTTTCGCGTGTGCCATGAATATCAAAGCACTCATACTGATTTGTATTCATAAACCGGGTAGCAAATTCCATTGCTTGTTTCTCAGTTAGGTATCCCTCATCTATTTCAGCTTCAAGTGCGCGTTGGATTTCTCTTCTTGCTTGGATTGCATAAGCCATTGCACTTGTGGGCCAACCTGTATCTCCACCGAATGCAAACAACTTGTTTGATGGCACAGCATGTATACAACGTCTAAGGAAGTCACGCGAACTATAAGGGTCAATACTCCATGCCCAGCAGAAATCTACATATATATTCCGATAATGTTTAGCAAGTGCAACTAATTCATCATTATATGGATATGCAATATGCATTAAGACGAACTTGGCATCCAGATACCGTGAGAACAGGGCACACATATTTCCTGCGGGAATACGACTGACAGGCATTCGGTTGTTTCCTGCATAGTAACCGGTATGGATTTTGAATGGCAGATTATGTTCGATCGTCTGCTCAACGCCGCGTGCCCAGCACCAATCCCCAAGACAGATGCGTGTATCTACATCTATCTCTTCTGAAGGTTTTGTCAGCACTTTATCCAATGCCTTAGATGCTTCAGTATCTGTGCG
This sequence comes from Candidatus Poribacteria bacterium, assembly GCA_022828145.1. Classification (GTDB taxonomy): domain Bacteria; phylum Poribacteria; class WGA-4E; order WGA-4E; family WGA-3G; genus MSPOR6. The sequence continues at coordinate 9,896 of JAJEJA010000097.1, forward strand.
TTCTGTCCAATTCAGTGTTCGGTTATAGGCATGTTGCGATTTTACTGCAATTGCACAGGGGGCATGTTTAGCAAAAATCGATTCGATACTATTTCTTAATGTAGCAAGGTCTGTGACTTCAATACCTGTTTCAGCGTTTATAGCTTTTGTGTCAATGTTCCCATTACAGAAATTTGCCCAAGAAAGGTCATATAAGAAGAATTCTGGACCGGACATGTCTGGCGCGCAGTTCCAACTGAAGTCATCGGTCTGAATGTGATCAAGATTAGCGATATCCCGCAATATTTCAAGACGTTTCCCTTTTGTACGAATGTCCTTCACCTTATCTTGTGCATCAGCTATGCCTTGACCTGTCAATTCATCAAGTTCATAGATGTTTTTTGCGACTATGCTAACTGCTTCACCGTATCCTGTGAATTGTGTTGCTTCCCAGGCATCTCGTATCGCGTCAAACCGCTGTACGATGTCCTTACTGGGATTCATCAGGTCCTGCATGGCTTGTGGTGTAGCACCTGCTGTAATCAGGTCTGCAGGAACATAGTTGCCGAATAGGTCCTGAAGAATATCTGGACCGTTATCGACCCAGTCATTTTCTCTACGCATGTGTTCGTGTGTATCCACTAAACGTATGGATTGTATATGATTATTTAGATCTGTAGCCATCATTAACTCCTTTTTGTTTTTTCTTTCAAAACGGTATTTAGTCTCATGCAACAACATGCTATCAAATCTCTTATTTTTTTTCAAATACTTCTTTATGCTGACAACGTATGCATGCCAACCTTGCTTATTTATCAACAGGACTTACGCATTTTCTCTTAAAGTCCCCTTGATAAGGGGGATTTAGGGGGTTA
>JAJEJA010000017.1 GCA_022828145.1 Candidatus Poribacteria bacterium
TATAATTAAAGACACAGGTTTCGACCAAAAGGGTGCAAGTGAAGCAAAAAAATAAACTTTTTCTGACATTTTTACTAAAAATAGGTAATAAACCGATAAAATCCATGAAAATCACTCAAACTGAGCTCCACTAATAAATCATCAAATGGATATCCAACAAGTATGGAATGCGATCACATTTTTCCCTTTCATTACTTAAGACACAATTTTTTACCCTAATAGGTGCATAAAATGCTGTATAAAACGAAAAAAAATGAATTTTTTCTAAAATTTCAGTAAAAACAGGCAAAAAACGATAGATTCCGTGAAAATTACTCAAATTGAGTTCCTCTAATAAAGCATCAATTAGAATTCCAACAAGTATGGAATTCGATCACATTTTTCCCCTTCATAACTTAAGACTCAGTATTTAATTCCAAATGAGTGCAAATCTGGAAAAAGTAAAACATGGTATATTTTTCTAATTCATCAAGAAAACTATTACAATGCGTTGATTTAGAAAATTACTCAAACAACGAGATAGACCCTCTATAATTAAAGACACAGGTTTCGACCAAAAGGGTGCAAGTGAAGCAAAAAAATAAACTTTTTCTGACATTTTTACTAAAAATAGGTAATAAACCGATAAAATCCATGAAAATCATTCACATAGCCTCTATAATAGATATATTGCTCCGCTGGAGCAAGAGTTCAGCCACCCTTTTTTAAGTGACAGAAACTTTACATACCCCTTAATACTACATAATTGCAAAACAGTGTTACATGTGGTATAATAATCTTATGAAAGATTATATACTTCTGTTTTTCAATGTTCTGTTAACAGTTGTGGGTCAGATGCTGTTAAAGAAGGGTGTCCTTACTGTCGGACGTATCAACAGTTTTCGAGAACTCATATCTAAGCTGACAGAGGTTATTTTTAATCCTTATGTTATGGGTGGAATCTCAATTTACGGCTTCACAACTTTTGTATGGTTAGTGATCCTATCTCGCGTTAAGCTGAGTATAGCTTATCCGATGCTCAGTTTAGGGTATGTATTGGTTATTCCGTTTTCTTGGTTAGTTTTCAAAGAAACGATCCCCATGGTTCGTATAATCGGTGCGATACTGATCTGTATTGGTATATACCTTGTGGCACAGGGAGAAGTTTAGCAGATGCAAGAATCAACATCCGGTTTTAACGGAACCGACGGTAGAAAAGGTTATACCTATCCTTTAGAAAAACGTTCTTACTTTGCGATGATATTGTCTGCTGTTCTGCCTGGTCTTGGTCAGATATACCTAAATAACACAATTAAAGGCTTCATACTAATTATTGTCTACATTTCATCTATAGGCATCTTCTACATTAACTCCTATCCAGTGAGAGGCTGGGACGACTTAATGCGATTTAAATCTCTTTCAGACTCGCAAACAGTGGACGAAGATACGGATAGGTCAATTCACCTTTGGACGCTTGATAATGGAGACGCACTGATGTTTCGACCTACATGGATATTGAAAATTACAGCATTAATTCAAGGATTAGCATGTTGGATATATGCGGTTTATGATGGATGGCGTGGTAGACTGATCTACAGTCTGAATGAGTTACAGTCTGAATGAGTAATTAATCTCAATTTGGATTAGGGTTTTATGTTTCAAGATGATCAGACCAAACGTAAAGTAGCGTTAAAGACTTTCTGTATTTTCAATCTTTATATTCTCTTGACAATATCATTGCTTGCTTGTCGCAATGACTCCCTGAAAAAGATTGAAGTACTTATACAGTCTGAGATGCATCAAGAAGCAAAGCACCAATTGGAGGATTATGTAAAGTCTGAGCCAAACAACGCACAAGCAAGGATGTTACTTGGAAAAACTTACAACGCATTAGGTCAACATCACGATGCAGTTGACCAGTTCAAAAAAGCATCCCTATTGTATTCTTCTGTACCTAAAGAGCGTATTGCAGCTCGTTTTGCGTTAGCAAGAACCTATCTTATCTTCGGTGATAGAAAATCTGCATTCTCGGTTCTCAATTTAATCCAGAAAGGAACTTCAGACGAGAAGACCTTAAGAAAAGTAATTCAATTGGTTGGTGATAGTTATGTGGCCAAACAACTTACATTCGGTAATTCTGACAACTATTCCCCTGTTTTCTCACCTGACAGTACAGAAATTGCATTCTCATCATTTCGGACAGATAATAGTGAAATCTACTTGATGAATTTGGATGGACAGATTAAACAACGTGTGACCTATACAACTGATTATAACGACACCAGTCCAACGTTTCTTAGCGACCCTAATTACATTTTCTATAGTAGTGAACCGAAATCCTCTCGTGAAGTAAAGGTTGTCATTCAGAGTAGTGGTTCAACACCGATCTATACGGGTTTCAACATCACACATATCCACAGTAAAGTTACGCAGCCCATCCTTCCAATTAGTTTTGGTGCTCGTGTCCCCCGTTCTTCACCTTCAGGCAACCGTATTGTCTATGAGACCAATACAGATGGAAACTTAGAGATTTATCTGATGGACTTGAGTGCCACAGATCTATCCCAGTTAAATCCAGCAGGCATCCCTAAGAAACGTATTACAAGCAATGATATTGATGATGGGAGTCCTACGTTCTTTCCGAGTGGAAAACGGATAGTGTTTGTCTCATCAAGAGACGAAGTGCATCAACTTTATACGATTGATATTGATGGTAAGAATGAGAAACATCTCAATCCGAGTCGATACGATACCTATAATCCGGCAGTATCTCCTGATGGAAAGACAGTAGCGTTTGTATCAGCGAGAGATGGGGACTGGGAAATATACCTCGTTGACAGCAACGGCAAAAATGAACGTCAGATTACGAGTGGAATAGGAAGGTCAATTCAACCTGCATTTTCACCAGATGGCAGATATCTTGCATTTGTATCGGATAGAAGTGACACATTCCACATCTATTTAATGGACTTGGATAAACCTGTTACGCGTGAAGAATTAGTGAAACTATTGCAACAATAAGACGAGCAACAATAATTTTGTGATGACAATTGGAACACAAGCGGACATCTGCTTTCAAACAAATTTGAGAGGATTTAACCTCTCTTTTACGTCCACATGGGGTCTATTTTCACCGAAAACGGTAGACGCGGGGACAAAGTTATTGATTGATCACATGGAAATTCGTGAAAACGCCCAGTGTCTTGACCTTGGGTGCGGTTATGGTGCTATTGGACTTGTCATGGCAAAAATCGCACAGAATTCAGAGGTATATATGGTGGATAAGGATTTCGTTGCAATAGAATACACAGAAAGAAACGTAAGACAGAATCATGTCTCAAACTGTCATGTTTTCTTGAGTAACGGATTTAGTCATATTCCGAAGATGAAATTTGATGTGATAGCTTCAAACCTACCCGCTAATGTCGGTAAGGAGATGCTTCATATCTTACTGTCAGATGCAAGACGGTATCTGAAGAAACGTGGGAAACTCTATGTGGTAACTATTTCTGGACTCAGAGACTTTATTAAACGTAATTTTATATCGGTTTTTGGTAATTATGAAAAGATAAAACAGCATAAAACACACACGGTTGCAATGGCAGCCTTGGTATAGTGAAGATCATATTCTACCATAAACCCCGTATAAACATTGGAGGATAGAAATGAGACGGACAGTGCATGGTATCATATCAGTGCTATTCTTGATGGTGCTTCCTTTAGTTGGTGTAGCCCAGGAGAGTGATCAGATGGATTTAGAAGAGAAACTAAGCATGCCACAGGAACATTGGTATAACATAAGCATGTTGGGAAAGAAAGTTGGATATGTTCACACCTACTTTGACATTGTTGATTTTGAAGGCGAAAGCATGTTACAAAGTAGAACTGACCTTAAATTACAAGTGAAGGGTTTTGGTAAAGATATTGTCATAGCCTCCACTCGTATTGAATATTCCGACCTGAAGTTTAATCCACGATATTTCACCTATAAGCAAAATAAACCAGATGAGAGACAGGTGGAAGGAGAGATTATTGATCATGTTGCTCATATAAAGACAACATTAAACAGTCAGGTCACAGAATCAGAGGTCATTTTACCGAAGGATACGATTTTTAATAGTGTCCTATCCAATTATTTGTTCGTTCAAGACAGCCTCAAGATAGGTGAAAAGTTGGCGTTTCACACATTTGATCTTGATCTGCTAATGCCTGTAAAGACAGGGATTCAGGTAAAAGAGAAGAAACGTTTGAAGGACAGCATAAGTGAAATACCGGTATATGAAGTTAAGCAAAACATGGAGATACTGGGTGGTTTAAACTTAACCGTTTGGATTTCTGAAAATGGCATAGACTATAAAACATCTACAGATATGATGGGTCTCCCTATTGTTGTGACAAAGACTGATAGAAATACTGCTCTTGGCATCCCTGAAGATGTTGATATTATGTTAAGAACACAGATTGTTCCAAGCGGGCAGAAACCCACGCGCCGGGCATCTCAATTAGTTGTAAATCTCAAACTTTCAAAAGGTAACTTAAAGGAAACAGTACTGATTAACAATCGTCAACAACTAAAGTTGGCTTCAGAGAAAACCGGTAGACTTTCGATTCAGAAGCAAAAAATTGATGAGGATGTTACCCTCACATTACCAGTTGAAGATTCAGAAATGATGGAATTCCTTTCCGCAACACTTTATATTGAATCTGATCATCCAGATATAAGTGCTAAAGCGAAAGAAATCATAGATGGCGAAGATGATGCTTGGCTTGCTGCTAAAAGGTTGAGTAGATGGGTATACAAACATATTCGCTCTAAACACCTTAGCGGTGGTTTCAGATCAGCATTGTCAACGCTTGAATCGTCTTCTGGTGATTGCACTGAACATACGGTACTGCTGATTGCGTTAGCTCGGTCGGTTGGTATTCCTGCGAGAATCTGTTCAGGCTTAGTCTATGGTGATGGCGCGTTCTATTTTCATTTTTGGCCGGAAGTTTATGTTGGACAATGGGTTCAGATGGATCCGACTCTTGGTCAGGTTATTGCAGATGCGAACCATATTCAGTTTGGTGGGGGTATTTTAGAATCTGATACGATGCTTGAATTTACTGAAGGTGTTTTTCGTACAGTCAATCAGCTTGCGATTGAAATTGTAGAATAACATATTCCACCGCTGCATAATAGTTTACATTTAATTCCATATTTCCATTCAATAGGAGCAATTTCTATTGGCTTTTCTGAATCCCCTATTCCTATTCGGTTTATTTGCTGCTGCAATTCCGTTGATGATACATCTTTGGAGTAGAAGGCAAGCAGTAACTGTTGACTTTAGCAGTCTGATGTTCCTTGTGGCAGCACATCGGCAAAATGTTCGACGTCTCCAACTGAAACAACTACTGATACTTCTGTTAAGGATGCTGATTGTTGCCTTGATCGCGCTTGCGTTAGCCCGTCCATTTCTAACACTCGGTTTGCCCCTTGCCTCCATTCGTGCGAAAACTGATGTCGTCATTGTTTTAGATAATTCATATAGTATGGGATACCGGGATGTTGATGGGATTTGGTTTGAGGACGCAAAATTTATCGCAACAGATCTACTAAAATCGCTGCGACATGGAGATTCTGCTGCATTGATTCTGATGTCTGATATTGCCAGACCAGAATTTCGACAACTTACACCAGATATAGAGAGTGTGATACAGGCGATTCAGGAAGCTGAAGTGTCCTATAGAGGAACAAACGTCCACCCCAGCATTGAACTTGCACATGAAATACTATCAGATTCACAACAGCAAATTAAGGAGTTGTATCTTATTTCTGATTTCAGGCAGAACGGTTGGACGAATGTAGGCGTACTACCGAATGTATCTGGTTCTCGAATTGTACTGTTACCAGTCGGTCAAGACACACCGCACAATACAAACATTGAAGAAATAACGGCTTCACATCAACTAATCGGTGTTGGTTTACCTATACAATTAGACGTAGGGATTACTAATCATTCTAATGCAACATTAGCCCAAACGACTCTAACATTTCATGTGGGAGAAGAGAAGAAGCAGACCCATACATTTACCGTAGATGCGGATGAACCTGTCTTGACAACCATCACCCATAATTTTGCTTCTCCCGGTATTCACACAGGTTACTTTGAGCTAACATCGGATCGGTTAAATGTGGATAATAAACGCTATTTTACATTAGAAGTATTGGGAGAGATTCGGGTGCTCTGCGTAGGTGAACAGACTGACTATTTGCAATTGGCATTAAATCCTTTATATAATAGGACTGGGCTTGATTTATCACTCAAGTCAACACTGATTCATCCTGTTGCATGTACACAAGCAGAATTTGAGTCGTTTCCGCTTCAAGATTATGACATCGTTATCCTTTCTGATGTAGAGTCTTTGACTGCAGGTGCTAAAGCACAATTGAATGAATTTATCAGACAAGGTAAAAGCATAATCGCTTTTGTTTCAACTACCTACCAGTTACCGTGGGAGCCAGCAGTAGTTAGTGGAAGGACATCGTGGGAAGTACCTCACCATGTGACGACCTATGATGCTGATCATCCAATATTTGACATTTTTTCTGATGATATCTTATCAGGTCAATATGGTCCAAAGTTTTATCAGGCGATGCAGGTAACCCCAGCTGAGGATGCAAAGGTTCTTGCTTCTTTCGGTGACGGTACACCTTTTTTGATTGCGCGACGCGAAGGAAGAAGTCATATTCTATTTTTTAACGCTGGGTTTGATGTAGAATCAGGTGATAATGAACTCCTCATCAATCCTTTTTTTCTACCGCTTATTCAGAATACAGTACTATATTCTATGTACTCTGGCACAAGAACAAACATAGATGTCGGTGATACGTTTATTTCAAGCTTTCCAGATAGCAGTGGAATGACTGCTCAGATAAAAAAGGTTGATGCTGCAGAGGAAAATCAGATAGTTGCTGTACCCGTTTCTGAAGATGGTTTAATTCAGTATAATAGGACTGAGATTCCAGGTATTTATCAAGTTGATATGAAAACCCATGATAGACTCTACCGCAGTTTTTTTGCGGTGAATACACCTGTATCCGAAGCAGATTTAACACCATTTTCTTTTCAGACTGCATCAGAAAAGATTAACGCTCAGCAAGTTTCAACAGATGGTCCAGATGGACCGGACGAATTAGATACAGCAGCATTAGACGCTAAACGACATGGTAGAGAAATATGGGGTGAACTGTTGCTGTTAGCTGCCTGTTTCATGCTCCTTGAAGGTTACTTATCTAACCGTGCAAGCAAGTCAACTCCAGGTTAGAATCATGATGTATTTTGCAGTAGCACATCCCTTGCAAAGTTTTACACAGTATAACGTTCTAAAAGTAACTAAATCTATAAGTATCAATTTGTTGTTTGCTATTATATTATGTGGTACTTATGTTCAACCCGTATATGCCGAACAGGAAAATCTTGTTCGCAGTGTCTTTGTTAGGGGGAACCAGTCGTTTACACAGAAGCATTTACTTGGCTTGATGCAGATAAAAGCGGGAAAACCGTACAACATTGATAAATTGAGGGAGGATACCGAAAATATTACTCGATTCCTTCATGCCAAAGGATATATTTATGCTAAAGTTTCAGTCAAACCGATAAGAATACAGGATGAGGATGGTGTATTTATACGGATCGAAATTGATGAAGGTATAATTGGTGATATTACACTCACAGGTAACACAAAAACTAAGGACAGTATCATCTTACGCGAGCTCTTATTTCAGGAAGGAGATGTATTTGTTGAGGCGGATAGGAAAGAGAGTGAGAGAATTATCAGCCAGAAACCTTATATCGGCGCAGCGAAGATCGAAACGGAATTGGATGAAGCAACGAACAAAGTCAATATTCATGTATCTGTAACAGAATTCTTCTCAATAACAGGGGCATTTGATCCAGGACTTAATAGTCAAACTGGATATTTCCTTACACAGATAAGGGAATCTAACCTTTTTGGTTCTGGACAACGCGGTGAGATTAGTTATGAGCGGATTACTGAATTAGAAGAGAAACCGCGTGGTCTCATTACGTTGAGATATAGGTTGCCGCGTTTAATCAACACACACTGGAACTTTAATGGTGAATACATCCAAAAAAGGGAGGGTGATTCGTGGGGAGTAGAAATAGAACGGCCCCAATATACTTTGAAAAGTAAATGGAGTGCTAAGTTTGGGATATCAGAACAGATTAATCTCATACGTTGGTATGAAGATGGCAAGAGAACCGACCTTTTTGAACAGACGTTACATCGGTCTTCTGGTAATATACTTCGATATTATGGAGACAGACATCATCAGAACCATATTGGATTATGGTTAGATTCTTATGATACAAAGTTTGTTCCCATCGAAAGATCGTTTGGGTCGGAAGCAGCGCCTTTGAATAGAAACATTAGACGTATTGGCGTGATAATCGGTCGGAAAAACGTTGGGTTTTACCAGACACGATTTCTAAGACGGATGGGAAGAGATGAGTATTTTATTACGGGTTCAATATACAATGTATCAATTGGATACTCATCACCGATCTTTGGTTCTGATAGAAGGGAATCTTATGCGGCTTTATCCTTCGATTCTGGATGGGTAAGTCGTAACAAGTTCTTTGGTACAGCCTATATAGCGTATATAACAAGTTTCACGAACAAGCTTGATCGATCTATTGTTGAATCCCGATGGGAGTTGTTCTTAAAGGATATATTCAATACTGGGGACATCTATAGAGTTGATACCGGTTTTCGCGAGAATGGCTTATTTGACCTACAACAGACTTTCGTAGCAAAATATAGGACGCAGATGCAGTTTGGGTGGAGTGGTCAAAGTCAAGTTATCCTCGGTTCGGCGAATGGATTGCGGGGGTATGGACCTCGTCAGTTCAGTGGTGAGAAAATGATGTTGCTGAGTTTAGAAAGCAGAACGCTCTGTGGTGGTAGTTTTTTTAAATACTTGAATGATCGGCTTACGCAAGCTGCAACATTCGTATCAAAACCGTTTATCAGAAACAGAACTGTTGATCTTGGTCTTGTTCTGAGTCTCACTGTTTTTGCGGATTTTGGTTATGTCTGGGATAGTTATAGCTCTTTTCGTTACAAAGACGTCAAGCGGAGCATAGGATTTGGGTTTCGCGGTAGTTTTGCGCGTAGCGATGCTGGTATTTTCCGCTTTGAACTGGCTAATCCACTTGACCATCCTTTCACACCATCATTCCACCCCCAATTCTTCTATGGTTTAGAACGAGAGTTTTAACTGTTTTATACCAACTCAGATTTATGGACAACCCGCTGCAGACCTCTCCTGAAAGCATCACATGGCGTGCCATACTCATAGGTCTTCTCTCGCTTCCCCTTAATGTCTACCTTGTTGTTCAAACAGAAACAGTTTGGACAACACAATATCCTACGACGATGGCGATATTCTTCAACGCCGTCTTTACACTTTTCTTAGTTACAATTGTAAACCTATTCCTAACTAAATTCCTACCGAAGTGGAAGCTGTCCCGAGCAGAAATGTTGACGGTCTATCTTATGGTCACCTTAGCATGTGTAGTTTGCGGGCATGATCTTTTGCAAGCGACGATGTGCATTCTTGGTCATGCAAGTTGGTTTGCAACAGCAGAGAATGAATGGCAATCTCTCTTCTTCCGTTATATACCGGATTGGATGGCAGTAATGGATCGCAAAGCACTCACGGGTTACTATGAAGGTGATTCATCTCTTTTTGAAGTAGCGCATATTCAGGCATGGTTTAAACCTGTATTGTTGTGGTTACTGTTCTTCTCTGCACTCTGCTTTTCAATGCTAATGTTGAGTGTTATTCTTAGGAAACAGTGGATTGAACACGAGAAACTGAGTTATCCGATTATTCAATTGCCGCATGAGATGTCAAAGGGGACAGTCTTTTATAGGAATAGACTTCTCTGGATCGGTTTTGGTGTCGGTTTAGGTATTGATTTGTTGAATGGTCTGAATTTTCTCTATCCATTCGTTCCTGCTATTCCAATTAGACACGATATTGGTGGGATGTTCACAGAAAAACCGTTGAATGCCATTGGTTCAACACCGATCCACTTAAATCCTTATGCGATAGGTTTAGGCTTCTTGATGCCACTGGATCTTTCACTCTCGTGTTGGGTGTTCTATCTGTTTTGGAAAATTCAGTTAGTTTTTGGATCGCTGTCTGGATTGAATCAGACACCGGGGTATCCACATATTGATATGCAGTCTCTGGGTGCGTACTTTGGTTTATGTTTTTTTGCGCTCTGGATTACGCAGAAACACTTGTGGAAAGTCTTCCGATGTATTATTGGTGTAAAGTCCTCATTAAATGAAGATGGTGAACCGATTAGGTATCGCAGCGCGTTTATCGGATTTCTAATTAGTATTGCTATCGTTTTCGGTTTCTGTTTGAAAGCGGGTATGTCGTTGTGGGGAATCATCGGATTTTTCGGTATACATTTCATTCTGGTATTGGCATTTACACGCATGCGGGCAGAACTTGGTACACCGACACAGGACTTCTATCGTGCGGGTCCAAGTTTTTTTCTTTCATCTATATTTGGATCAAGAAGAATAGGTGCACAGACATTAACAGGATTTGCTTTTCTCTACGGTTTCACACGGAACTATCGTTCACAACCGATGCCTAATCAACTGGAGGGTTTTAAACTTGCAGAGAAAGGCGGAATCAAGAGTCGTCAATTACTGTGGTTAATGTGGGTTTCCTCGGTGGTTGGTTTAGTCATAGGTTTTGTTGCGTTTCTTCATGCGGGTTACTTACATGGAAGTTTGGGAACGTGGCGTGGACAGGAGGCATTTAATGATTTACAAAGATGGCTAACCTTTCCGAGTGAAACGGATTGGAGTCATCTAAGTTTTTTCGGGTTTGGAATTGTACTTACTTTAGTTACACTTATGATGCGTTTAAGGTTTCTATGGTGGCAACTGCACCCGTTAGCTTATCCGCTTGCCGGTAATTGGAACTTTGGTAGACTTTGGTTTCCTGTATTTCTTGCGTGGGTCATAAAGTCTATACTTGTGCGACATGGGGGTATTGGTGCTTATCGCAAAGCACTACCCCTTTTCTTTGGTGCAATTTTAGGTGAATTCGTTATGGGGAGTGTATGGGCAATTTTGGGTCTGTCGTCTGGACAAAGGATGTACTCGTTCAAGCACTGGTAAAGATTCCGATTCTACGAAGCATTAATCATACATACTGAACGATTGATGCCGAACCTTAGTAGCCGCGCTTTGATGAAGTCTGAGAATTATTCAACTGACGCAAATTGATTTTCATTTTAATCTCAAAGCGCGCATCTTAAATCACCTGAGAATTGAATAAAACTCAGTACTTCACCCGGTACGTTTCCTGTCAATCCTTCTTCTTTCCATCCTTTTTGTCCTTCTTTGCGCGGAGTTCTTGTAGAATCTCGACAACAGTTTCCATCTGTTCTTCCAACTTATTGAGGCGCGGTTCTACAGGTTCTGAATCATCATCTTCAGCTACATCAACAATTTCTATTGTATCTATAGTTGGTTCTTCAGATTCATGTTTATCTGAATCTGCGTCTGTTGCGCTGAAGATGGTACGCGATACTGCCTCTCCTACATCCTTCATGATATTGCCGATAGTTTCCTTCTCTTGCTTAAAGGTGTAGTCGAAATCAACGGTTATACCTTCTTTAAGATACGTAGAAACTTGATGATAGGCATACCCTATGTCTCCGATAGAAGCATCACCATCTAATGGTTCAAAAAGTCCTTCTGGTAGTGCTTCTAAATCGTAGAGCCGAGACAGTGCACTGTTGAACTGTTTGATACATCGGTTTTCTCCATTTCCGAAATTGTCTAAGACAGATGGTTTCTCAAACAGTTTTGTTGTTGCTTCTAACATTCGGACGATTCTCCGAACTTCCCTATGCGTTTCACGTTCATTACTCATCATAATTCTCCTTATTAATAGAAGTATTTGACTTTATAGAGTCATCTCTATGTAAAAAGGATAGTTTAATTTTGGAATTTAAAGAGAATTTTCTATTATGTTCAATCAGCAGACTTATGAAATAGGTTGGGAACAAAAATAAGGATGCTATAGGTGTAAAGTTAAGGAATTTACTATTTCAGAAACCCTCTTCAGTCCCGTAGGGGCGATATGTGTAAAAGCACATCATAGTATAAACATATCGTCCCTACGGGACTGAAGAGAGGTGGGGCAGACATTTTTCTTAAGGCAGAAAGATGCAACTTTTTTTTCTTTCATTTGTAGTAAGTGTTGAAACATATCTATCTTGCGTAATTATACGAGTTAATCACCTACCAAGAATATTGGTAAACGCTTTGAGAGAAATACACAATGTTATCAACACTCATCCGCCGAGAACTCCTTGACAACCTAATGACATTCCGATTTATAGTAGTGTTTATCATTATGTTGTTACTTGTTGTTGCAAATACATCTGTGTTGATTAGGGATTATGATCGCCGGTTAGCAAGTTATAATTCTGCTGTTAAATCGAATCATGATCGATTGCTGGAAAGTAGAACCTATTCAAGTGGTAGTTTTGCTGTTGTCCGTCCACCTAATTTATTGAGTATATTCAATGCTGGCTTGGATAAACGGTTGAGTAACGAAATTTTTGTATCTTACGGTTTTGTGCCCACATTGTATGATGGTCAGAAGCATGGATCAACAAATCCACTTCTGAATCTCTTCTCATCGATTGATATTGTCTTTATCTTTGAAGTAGTTCTGAGCCTAATGTCACTTATTTTTGCTTACGATGCACTTGCGGGAGAACGTGAGCGCGGTACATTACGGCTTGTCCTAACACATCCGGTGAGTCGTGGTAAAATCTTATTTGCGAAATATATCAGTGCCATGCTATGTCTGCTAATACCACTTTTGATGAGTTTTCTATTGGTGGTGATTTTGCTAATGACATCTTCCATTGTATCACTAAAGGTTGACGATTTTCTTCGTATAGGTGGAATTGTATTGAGTTCAATTGCGTATCTGTCGGCATTTTACTTCATAGGTATGTTGATTTCCGTAATAACTCGAAGAACAAGCACTGCGTTAATGCTTGCGATGTTTGTCTGGGCTTTTTTGGTGTTGGTATATCCGAATGTGATTCTTGTTACGGTTACTCCTGCGCAGCCTTCTCAAGAGCGTCTGGCATCCGCTTTTAATCAAATTGAACAGATATGGGATGAATTCGAGAGAGAACGTAAGGACTTTCTTGCCAATGATCCTATCCCGGGAGAAGAGTCGCATTTCGGCATGCAAGGCGGCTCAGGTTTATTCGAGAAATGGTATAAAGATAAGTCATCACTTCTATTCACATATATTGCAGCTTCATACATAAATAAACTTGATGATGAATTTGAACCTCAGGTGCCGCATGTTCAGAACTATTACCGTTTCGTCATACCGAGGAAGATTGACGCTGCAGAACGATCATGGCTCGTGCGAAAACAGGCACTGGAATCTGTTTACTTTCGACCAGCAATAGTTGATCGCATCTTTTTGAGGCTTTCGCCAGTCGGGATGTATGATGCTGCGACGCAAGCGTGGGCAGGTACAGACTTGATCGGACTCAGAGATTTTTACGAAGCTACGCGAAAGTATCAAAGGACTGTGATTGACTATTTTTACGATAAAAACGCTTTTGAGGATCGCAAATGGTTTTCTCCTGACAAAGGGTCAGTGGATTGGAATAGTTTACCTCAGTTTTCTTTTCAGAGAAGTGTTGTGGATATAAATGCGAAGCGAGCCCTACCGGATCTACTCCTGCTGCTTATGATGAACTTAATTCTCTTTTTTATAATATTTTTAGTTTTCCAAAGGAGTGAAGTGTAGGATAGCCGTCAGTAATCAGGACTAGTGGATAGTCCAGACTAAATATGTAGGTCGGGTAGAGGGACGAAACCCGAGATGATAGACATAATCAATACGTGTCGCCAGTTAATATTTTAATGACGCTCCGCTCTACCCGACCTACAGAAGAAAACCATACCTTCATTAGAGAACAGAAATATGATTTGGCATATAACAAAACGCGAACTGTATGACAATCTTAATAGTCTCCGCTTTGCACTTGCGACTCTGTTGCTTTTCGTTTTGATGTTGATTAATGCAGTTATCCATGTCCAGGAACATCCTGAGCGAATGCAGAAGTATCACGATGCGACAACAAATTCTCTGAATACCTTAAGATCTCAGACAGATTTATTTAGCATTGCACAAGAAGGACCAGGAAATCTTTACAAAAAGCCGTCTTCACTCTATTTTTGTGAAGAAGGAGGTGACATCTTTTTACCAGATTATGCCTACGGCATAGCAAGGGTTCAGATCGCCAATTTAAGGACTTTCTGGTCGTTGTATTATCCCGCAGCGTTTCCTAATGTATTCAATTTACGTCCAGATACTGTCAAAGTAGACTGGGGATTTGTAATCGGGTATGTTCTGAGTCTGATAGCAATTCTGTTCACCTTTGATTCTATTTCCAGTGAACGTGAACGCGGTACGCTCCGATTGATGTTGTCTAATTCAGTGCCACGACACACTGTATTGATTGGCAAATTTTTAGGTGCATTAGTAAGTATTAGCATTCCGTTTACTCTTGCGATATTGATGAATCTATTGGTAATTTCTATGTCCAGAGACATTGATCTTGGTGTAGATGTGTGGATACGTTTAAGTATTATTTTCATTATTGCGATTTTGTACCTATGCCTGTTTATTGCGTTAGGTTTGTTAGTTTCGTCATCTGTGCAGAACAGTGTTGCGAGCCTTGTGATACTCTTGTTGACGTGGTGTGTTTTTGTCGTATTTGTACCGAGTACTCTCTCTTCCATTGCAAGTAGCTTCTCAACCCCAATGACTTATGATGAATATTTCAAACGCCGAAACCAAAACATAAAGGAACTCACGGAAGAATACGTTGCTCTTTTGCCAGAGACGCGTGGGTTGCCAAATAAAAAGATACAGATAGATAGTGAGTATGTCATCAAAGGTACTGAACAAGAGGAACGTTTGTCCCAAGAACAGCTAAATCAACAGCTTACCCAAATTGAACAGGCACGTTCTGTCACCCGTATCTCACCTGTTACACTTATCCAGCATCTTCTTGAAGTTTTTGTCGGAACAGGGTTTGAACGGCATCAACAATTTTTAGAGAATGTGCATCGTTATGCACGCGAATACCGAGAATTCGTCACGGATATGGATAGAGCAGATCCCGATAGTCTCCATATTATTGGGGTTCGGGAAGGCATGTCGCAAAAGCAAGTGAATCCGGAATCAATTCCGATATTTGAAGACAAGCTTAGTCTCAGTCGTGATTTCAACGCTGCGGCTATTGATCTGTTTTTGTTGATTCTGTTTTTTGTTGTTCTTATGTCAGCAACTTATCTAAGGTTTGTAGGCATTGAGATCTGATCGTGATAAAGAGTGAAAACTAAATTTTTCTTCCCTGATTCTACATTTTTTTCCAGTTATGCAACAATTTTGCCTTAAATTGTATCATGTATAGTCAAAAGTACATGTGTTGTGGAGAACTATGATGATAAAGAACGATGTTGAACTTGTTAACAGTACTTTGTCTGGCGACGAAACAGCCTTCACTCTCTTAGTTCAGAAATACGAAAAGAGTATTCACGCTATCGTGTGGCGGAGGATCAAGGATTATCACATCGCCGAAGAAATTACACAAGACGTCTTCCTACAAGCTTATGATAAACTGTCTACGCTAAAAGATCCGAATAAGTTTGGCAGATGGCTATATGTAATTACGAAGCAGTTTTGTACAAAATGGCTTCAAAAGGAAAAACCTACAATGCTATCCTTAGATGCCATTGATACAGCAACCTTAGAGAAATCCGATTTTGCACATTATACCGCAGAACAACGTGAGAAGAAGGCAACAGAGCAGTACAAAGAAATTGTTAATGATCTTTTAGAGAAATTACCTGATAACCAACGTACAGTAGTGGTACTTTATTACCTACATGAAATGAAATACAAAGCAATTAGTAAATTGCTGGAAGTACCTATCAACACGATTAAGAGTAGAATCAGTCGTGCACGACAACGATTGAAGGAGGAAGAACTGATGATTTGTGAAACTCTTGGCAGCATAGAACCCCCTATTGACTTAACCAATCATGTGTTTTGTGACAGTATGGAATTCAAAGCGGGTACACCCTATTTTGACGACGAGAATGCAGTATATACCGGACCGCAAACCGTGAAAGCATTGATGAGTACCTTTGACACGGAGTTTGACGATTGTATTGTAAAAATCACAGTCGGTATAGTTGAAGGTAAATCAAGTAGTCTCCCAATTGGTGAGATAGATAAACGGTTTCCACGGGCACAGTGGCTTCAACTAATTTTGGATAATGGACTAACCATAGAAAACTTTGTGCATTATGCATCTTGTTTGTCCAAACGACATATTTTGGCTTTTTTAGAAGACAATCCAGACTTTCAGAAAGTCAATTTTTTCGGTATCCCCCCTCAAGATGACTGGAACAAATATATAATGACTTTTGTCAGGGATGTTATTGACACTGAGAAAACGGTTAGAGAACAGGGTGAACAGATACAGAAAGATGAGGTAACTGAAGCCTCCGCAACAGAATGGTTGAGAAAACTTCGAGAACAAGATGAACAGACGCACAAAGATTAGGTAAGTAAATCATGAGGCGTTATGCCTTATATATGGAGAAGTTGAAATGTTAATAGCACTAATTCGAAAAGAGATTATGCAGCACGTTCTGAGCGTCCGTTTCGTAGCACTGTTGTTGATGTGTCTCCTCCTAATCCCGCTTACCCTTTCTATTAACTATCGAAACTATCACCAAAACTTAGTAGATTATCAAGAATCCGTTAAACTCGCAAATATTGAAGAGAAGACAGTAAATCCCAAGATGCAGCTGGAACCGGAGCTTGAGGTCTCTAAGCTCTTTCTCAAACCGACACCTTTGAGTGTGTTTGCAAATGGATTAGCAGACGCGCTGCCAAGTTCATCGCAGCCTTTACGGTTTGGGTGTTTGGCGTGCTGATTACACCGCGTGTCGGATTTATCGCAGCGAAATTCATCGCGCCTACGCGAACATCACAGAGCGTCTATTTGGAAAAGACGGCTCTCCGTGAGAATTTCAACGCAGAACTTGAAGAGAAAAAAAGGGACATACACAAAGAAGTTAGGAAGGATCGTCCGCAACCTTCCGTTGAAGTAGATTGGGAATTCGGAGAAAAGGTGGATGTGCTGCTGCTCTGCTTTTTTGCAGTAATGTTGACAACTGTGGCATTTCTGAAATTCTTCCGTTCCGATGTCTGACACAGTAAATTGGGAAAAACCGTAGCAATTTCAAAGTACTCAATGCGAAATAGATGCAACTTTTTTCAAAGTCATTTGTAATAAGTGTTAAAAAATTACCATCACAGGAGATGACACAAATTAGACAAATGCAAAATAAAGGAAATTCAACATGTTAATGACATTGATTCAAAAAGAGATAATGCATCATATCCTAAGCGTTCGGTTTGTCGCATTGCTTTTGATGTGTTTGCTGCTTGTTCCACTCACCCTGCACATTAATTATCACAATTACCTCCAAAACCAGATAAATTACCAGGAATCAGTCAAACTATCTGGAGCAGAAGATGAGAAAAAGCCGCCGGATGCGCCAGCTCCGGACCTGGAAGTTTCTAAACTCTTTCTTGAACCGACGCCTTTAAGCGTATTTGCGAAAGGTTTAGAGGAATCTCTGCCGAGTTATCTTGGCATGACACGCAATGGCGTAAAACAAGGTTCAACTTCAACCGCAGATGCACCTCTCTCCTCCGCTTTGGGTAACCTTGATTTCCTGTTTATCGTTAGCACTGTCTTTAGTCTGCTGGCATTATTGTTTACGTTTGATGCCGTTGCGGGCGAAAGAGAGGCAGGCACACTTCGGATTACCTTGGCAAACGCCCTCTCCCGCGATCTGTTTTTGTGGAGCAAACTCATCGGAGGATACATTGTTTTCGTTGTGCCGTTCCTTGTATCGTTCCTCTTAGCTTTGCTCCTACTTGTATCACAAGGATTCCCTTTAGGAGAGTCTGACATTTTCCTACGCGTGCTCAGTTTGACCTTAGTTTCGTTGCTCTATATAGGTGTATTTTTTGCAATAGGAACAGTAATTTCTACCTTTTTAGATAATTCCAAGACTGCACTCATTGTCGCCTTTTCAGTGTGGGTGATCGCAGTATTAATTACGCCACGCGTTGGTTTCCTTACTGCCAAACTCATTGCACCGACCCGTGCTGTGCAGAGTGTCTATATGGAAAAAACTGCAATCCGCAATAATCTCAATACAGAAAAGGACCAAGTAGTTGTGAAAAAAATAATTGAAACTCTGGGCACCTCTATTAACTTTAACAAAGATCAGGCAAAAATCGCTGAAATCAGGGATCCGATTGATGCCGAATATAGACAGAAATTTCAGGAACAAGTTGAAGAAGTAGACCGCGAATATCAGCGTGAAAAAAAGCGGCAAGAATCGGTAGGAGAAACCATTTCACGAATCACACCGACATCTTCGCTCACATATCTCGTCATGGATTTAGCAGAGACCGGAAAAATAAAAAGAAATACCTATTTTCAAACGGGGACTCGCTATTATACCCAACTTGAGGAGGAGTATTTCAGTGAAATTGCAGACGATCAGTTTGCGGCGATAATGCGATTCACATCAAGTCAACCTTCCGAATCAAAGAAAATCGCTCCACCGCCAGACATAGCAGAAACCACTTTACCAGAAACCTTTCGGCATTCCCTTACAGACCTACTGCTGCTCTGTTTTTTAGCAGTTGTTTTGACAACTGTGGCGTTCCTGAGATTTTTCCGTTCTGATATTTGACGCAGCAAAATTGTGATATACACCGCAGCAATTTTTAAAGTGGTTGATGAGAAACAGATGCAACTTTTGGCGGTGTCGTTTGTAGTTACGTATTAATATATTCCTATTATATAGCGTAACTGACTACTCTCTATCTTGGACAGTTTTAACTATCGTTATTATTTAATGCGACTCTAATAAGCAAACTAGTGGATAGTCCAGACTAAACTTGTGGGTAGAAGCAATAGTCGGGAATCGGAGTTCCCTCCTACCATAAGCAGTTCATTGGTAGGAGCGATCTCCGAATCGCGACCTTTACCCGAACAATTAGTATAGACTGTCTACTAGACCTTACGGAGCTGTTATGCTACGAACAATTATTAGACAAGAACTTCTGGCACATCTGATGAGTGCTCGCTTTTTTGCTGCAGTTATCATTACGCTCCTGCTGGTTGTCGCGAACGGTGTCGTTCTTCTTGAAGATTATGAACGCCGGTTGGATAGATATAATCATCAACAAAATGTACATCGTGAGAGAGCGCAGGAAGCGAAAACCTATTCTTTCTTAAAACTATATGTTGAACGGCCCCCTAACCCTTTAAGTCTCTTTAGTTCAGGATTGGATAAGCGACTTGGAGGAACTCTTGAAATTTATCACGGTTCTGTGCCGATGATTTCAAATACTTCGGCGCGCAGTCTTGATAATCCATTTCTAAACCTCTTTTCAAAGATTGATCTCGTCTTTATTTTTCAAGTGGTACTCAGTTTGATCGCACTGCTTTTTGCTTATGATGCCATAGCAGGTGATCGAGAAGCGGGTACTTTGCGTCTGGTTGTATCCCATCCTGTGCGGCGCGGCAGCATTCTGCTGGCAAAATATATTAGCGCGATGATCTGCCTGCTACTCCCTGTCCTCATCAGCCTCCTGATGATTATGTTTCTGTTATCTATGAGTGGTTCAATTCAACTAAGTGGTCAGGATTTTGTACGAATAGGTGGAGTAGTCCTGACAACAAGCATCTATTTGTCTGTGTTTTACTTGATTGGATTGTTGATTTCTACGATAACGCGCCGCACTGCCACTTCGCTAATGCTTTGTATGTTTGTATGGGTCATTTTAGTTCTCGTTTATCCAAACTGGAGTCGATTTACCATTGAACCTGTGGGTGATATGCAGGCAGAAAGAACATCTACTGAAGAACATGTGAGTCAGATTTGGGAAGAGGTCGACAGGGAAGAACAGCGATTTACAGCAAACAGTCCGCTTGAAGAAGACCCACCGTGGTTTAATCTGAGTTATCATGAACAGGGTCGCAGCTACGGTGATGGACGACAGATGCTTACCTCTAAAGTGAAAGCGGAATCTGAACATTTAGTTCCTCATGTCCAAGAATACCACGAAACGATGGAAACTTTGCGCATCCGTTTGGCTGAACAAACCGCTTTAATACGGAAACAATCTTTAGATAAAACGACCTTCCGAGAAGCAAGATGGCACGAACATCTAATGAAACTTAGTCCTGCTGGTTTGTATACGTTTGCAGCTTCCGCTTGGACGGGTACCGATCTGGATGGTATGTTTGATTATGTTGATGCTGCGCAGCAATATCGGCGTTCCATCATAGACTATTTTCATGAGAAAAACGCATTCGGTAGTCGGCAATGGTTTGATACGAGCAAGGGTGAAGTAGATTGGTGGGATTTACCACAGTTCCGTTTTGAACGGGCAGATGTTTGGGAAAACGCATCGCGAGCGTTCCCTAAACTGGTTTTGCTGTTACTCATCAATACGGTTTTGTTCATAGTGGCATTTCTGCTTTTTGTCAGAATTGAAGTTTAGCTGAATGCATAGTAGCAGGCACGCTCCGCGTGCAGCCCGCTCCAATTCTTTAGGTAACTGCCCACGGAGTGTGCCAGCTACCTTTGAATGCCTAAAGGAGAAATGAATGATATTACATATTATCAAAAGAGAGCTTTTTGATCACATCAATAGTCTGCGATTTGTTTTGACGACACTCATACTCATAGGCTTAATGGCGACCAACGCTTGGGTACATATAAACACGCATCCTGAAAAGGCACGTAAATATTCCAACAATATCACCAGAAACATTGACGAATTAAAAGATCGGACAGAACTGTACACGCTGATAAGAAAGGGACCAGGTAATCTCTACAAAAGTCCCGCTTCGCTATCCTTTATCGCCGATGGAGATGATGCTTACTTACCGGGGAATATATACAGTCCAGGGTCTTGGTCGAGATCCGGTTTAGGTGGTAGAGTTAGAAGCAATTGGTGGCTTAACTACGGAAGTGTGAACCCGGATGCGAAAGACCTTCGTCCACAAGCAACAAAGATAGATTGGGTATTTATTATTACCTATCTACTCTCCCTTATTCCCCTACTGTTTACATTCGACTCATTTTCTGGTGAACGCGAAAGAGGTACCCTGCGTTTGTGTCTGGCAAACCCGATTTCACGCCCTATCTTATTAGTTGGTAAATTCTTGGGAACCTTGATAGCTATTCTTATTCCTTTCGTTTTTGCTGTGCTGGTGAATCTTGTTGTGATTTCAACAGATAGTTGGACGCAACTGAGTGCTATGGACTGGGGTCGTTTAGGGATAATCTTGCTGATTGCAGTAAGTTACGCTGGCATCTTCATCGGATTGGGTTTGATGATTTCAGCAGGCACACGAGAACCTCGACTCAGTTTAATAGTTGTTTTAATGATTTGGGTAACAGTTGTCGTTTTTGTTCCGTCAACGCTTGGGACCCTTTCCACGAAATGGATGCCATCTCTACAACCAAACGATCAATTTCAAGCCGCGAAGAAATTAGCGATTGACAAGAATAACACAGATTATGACGAGCAAATAAAGAAAGTCAAAGAGAAGAAACTTTCTGGCGCGCAAAGTAAGCTTCTGCAACTGTCGAAAATGCCACGCGATTCTGTGTCCCCTGAAGATATTAAGGCTGCTCAAGATGAATATAATTCAGTATGGCAAAAAGATGGCGATGAAGAATTAAAAATCAAGTCAGAATTTGTTAGAAAAGATGTTGAAATCCGAGAACGTTTTAACCGTTCACATTTAGACGCACAGACTGCTCAGATTCGGAGTGCAAGAGCAGCAACCCGGTTTTCTCCTGCAGCGATTGTCCAATATGCGCTTGAATCGATGGCTGGTACTGGTTTTAATCGGCACTTACAATTCTTAGACAACGTGCATCTTTACACGAAACAATTTCGACAATTCGTTGTTGATACCGATAGAACAGACAATGAAAGTCTACACCTTATCGGTATTCCTGAGGGCATGTCTAAAAAGATTGTATCAGTTGAGGCAATCCCGCAATTTGAGGATAAAATTACCTTTAAGGATACTTTCAACACTGCAACTTTGGATCTGCTTTTACTTGTGTTACTTCTTGTGGTATTTTTTTCGGGAGCATTTCTCGTCTTTTTACGTACAGAGGTCTGATCTTGCTGAAATTACCTATAAGTGTCAATTTAATGGCTGGGTAGGTTCGGTTGAATGTCTTAGAATACGTAATAATTTAGTATTTTTACATTTTTTTAAGTTATGCAACAATTTTACCTCAAATTGTATCATGTATAGTCATAAGGACTTATGCTGTGGAGAACTATGATAAAAAACGTTTATATGACACACAGAATATGTAGTCTCATGATTTCATTTTCACAATACATGCTAAAGTGCATCCGAAAATGTGTAAATATAAGGTCAATCAATTGATAATCTAAAACAGATTCACACAGAAAACCCTATGTTAATTACGCTCATCCGCAGAGAACTACTTAACAATCTCATGACATTCCGTTTCGCTGCGGCAACCTTCATTATGTTGTTGCTTGTAGTTGCCAATACCTTCGTGCTTATAAATGATTATGAGAGTAGATTAGTCAGTCATAACAACTCTGTCAATATGCATAAACGACAACTACAAGAGACTAACACCTATTCGGCAGGAGAAATTCGTGTTGACCGTCCTCCAAATTCATTGAGCATTTTTAATGTAGGTTATGACAAACAACTCGGAAACGAAGTCCGAGTAACCCACATATATGTCCCGTCACTGTGGGACGCTGGCATGCATGGATCTTCTAATCCGTTTATGGATATGTTTGCTTCAATGGATATTATTTTTATCTTTGAGGTTATCCTTAGCCTGTTAGCACTGATTTTCGCGTATGATGCGTTCGCTGGAGAATACCAAAGTGGAACATTGCGTTTAGTGTTAACGCATCCAGTTAGACGCGGTAATATATTAGTTGCGAAATACATCAGTGCAATGCTCTGTCTAATTGTGCCGTTGTCTATAAGTTTACTCCTTTCTTTGATTTTGCTAACCACATCCACTTCCATTTCTCTAAATACCGACGATTTTCTTCGTATTGGTGGCATCATCTTCACATCCATTGTTTATCTATCCGTATTCTATTTGATAGGACTGCTGATTTCTGCGATAACCCGTAGGACGAGTACTGCACTCATGTTATCAATGTTTGTATGGGGGTTCTTAGTGCTGGTTTATCCGAATATGATTCTCGCCGTGATACCGCAGCACGATGCACCGCAAGAACGCAAGACATCCGCTTACGATAAAATTGAACAGGTGTGGCAAGAATTGGACAAAGAACGCAAACAGTACCTTGCTACTGACGACTTTCCGGGTGAAGATTGGGGTTATGAACTAAGGGGTTGGGGATCCCGTTCATCCAATTTTATTATGTTTGGTAATCCTCACACACTCATCTATAAATGTCGTGGTGTGATGAAATTTACAGGGTTTGGTGAGGAAGATGAATATAAGATGCCTCACGCACAGAAACATTTCCGCTACCTCGGTCCGAGGATTATTGACACCGCAGATAAAACATGGCTTGTCCGAAAGCCTGCACTTGAGGACATCTATATTAAGCCTGCAAATACAGAGAGAATCTGGTTGAAACTCTCACCAGTGGGACTATATGATGCCGCAACTAAGACTTGGTCAGGCACTGACGTACGTGGTGTCAGAGATTTTTTCCACGCTGCAAGACAATACAGAAAGCGGGTAAATGACTTTTTTCTTGATACGGATGTTTTTGGTTCTCGACAGTGGTTCTCTTCGGACAAAGAGGCTGCGGATTGGAGCGACCTACCACATTTTGCCTATCAGAGAGTTGATAGCAACATAAATGCAATGCGAGCACTACCGGATGTGTGCCTACTGCTGATGATTAATGTTGTTCTGTTTATCATTATATTTCTGATTTTTGTCAAAAGTGAGGTATAGAATGGTTTGGCATTTTGCACTTTTCAATATAATTTGGCGGGAAATCTACGACAACCTGAATAGCCTTCGATTTGCGCTTGCAACCTTACTGTTATTGGGTCTAATGTTGACCAACGCGATTGTGCATCTCCGTGAACACCCAGAACGGGTACAGAACTATCACAATGCTGTTGTAGAACATCATGAACGCTTAAAGGCTGCTGCCGACGAAAGTTTATATAAACTCGCGCAAAAGGGACCTGGATATCTACCCAAAAAGCCATCTTCGCTCCGTTTCTGTGCAGAGGGAGGCGAACCGTATTTATCTGAACGTGCACAAGGAGGACACCACCGTTGGGGTACCGACACGCTCGAAAGTTTCTGGATATTAGCGTATCCATCAGCATCACCCAATCGTCAAAACGTCCGACCGGTCGTTAGCAAAGTAGACTGGGGTTTTATAATCGGCTATGTCTTAAGCCTCGTAGCACTCCTGTTTACTTTCGATGCAATTTCAGGAGAGCGCGAGCGTGGAACGCTGCGACTGACCTTGGCAAATTCAATTCCGCGACACACCGTGCTAATAGGCAAGTTTTTGGGAGCATTGATAAGTATTAGCATTCCGTTTACACTTTCGATATTGATAAATCTGTTGGTGATCTCTACGTCAAGTGATGTCCATCTCGGTGCTGAGGCGTGGGGGCGTTTAGGTATCATTTTCTGTATCGCACTCTTGTATACTTGCCTTTTTCTTGCGTTAGGTCTGCTCGTATCGGCGCGGGTGCAACGTAGTGCGGTGAGTCTCGTGGTACTGTTATTGGTTTGGGTCGTATTCGTGGTATTTATGCCGAGTACCCTCGCTTCGATTGCAGGGAGATCTACATCATCAGGTCCTTCACTTGACTTCTCGGAACGTTCAGAAAAACTACATGAGGAACTATCAAAAGAATATTACAATAACCGTTTTAAAGAACCGGCGGATTCCCACAAGGGAATGCAGCTGGATAGTGAATACGTTACCAAAGACGCAGAACAACAGGAACGATTGCATGCAGAACGCTTAAATCAGCGCGTCGAACAAGTAAACCGCGCGCGTACTATCACCCGCATTTCTCCAGTCACAATTGTACAGCACCTTCTTGAATCCTTTGCTGGAACAGGATTTGAAAGACATCTTCAATTCTTAGAGAATGTACAAAGCTATGCACGAGAATATCGAGCATTCATTGACGACACTGATAGAGCGGATCCGGACAGTCTTAATATCCTTGGTGTTCCTGCCGGTATGTCGCAGAAACCTGTCAATCCAGAATCTGTTCCGAAGTTTGAGGACACCCTTAATCTCAGTAAGGATTTCAATACTGCAGCGACAGAATTATTGTTATTGGTTCTGTTTGTTATGGCACTCATATCGGGTGCTTATCTTGCGTTTGTCCGTGTTGAAATCTGATCGTAATTTGCTACTGTATTACCTATAAATCAATGCATAAGAATATGCCACCTATACACCTTCAAAACGCATCCTTGCAATACAAGTCAATGCTGCATGCAGGTCGAGTATAGAAAGCAACATTATAAGGAGAAACAAAATGTTAGAAACACGTGATTTAACGAAAATCTATAATGAGAACGTTTTAGCAGTTAATAATTTAAATTTAAAAGTGGAAGATGGCGAAATTTACGTTGTGCTCGGTGCCAACGGTGCTGGTAAAAGTACGACTATATCCATGTTTTTAAACTTTATTGAACCTACAAGTGGCACAGCATTTGTAGGTGACATTGAAATTCCAAAGTTCCCACTGGAAGCGAAGAAACATCTCGCTTATGTATCTGAAAACGTTGAACTCTATCGCAACTTTACAGCGCGACAAAACCTATCCTTTTTCGCTAAACTTGGCGGTCGAAAGAGAGTATCAAACGACGAATTGGATGAGACACTTGGTAGAGTCGGTTTGGCAGAGGAAGCATTTACACGTCGCGTCAAAACTTTCTCTAAAGGCATGCGGCAACGTCTCGGCATTGCTATTGCCATTATGAAGGATGCACAAGCTGTACTGCTTGATGAACCGACATCGGGCCTTGACCCGAAGGGTGGTGCCGATTTCCTAAATCTATTACGCCAACTAAAAGAGGAAGGTAAAGCGATCTTTATGTCCACTCACGATATTTTTCGGGCAAAAGAAGTCGCTGACAGGATAGGTATCCTTGTAGAAGGTAACCTTGAGCGAGAGTTAACACGCGAAGAGATTCAGAGAGAAAATCTTGAAGAACTATATCTGCACTATGTCGCTGGATACGAGTCTAAAGATTGAGTTCATTCTATACTAAAGAGGGAAGACCTTGCGAATTAAAATTTTTATGCTGGTTTGCATCATCGTGATTGTGACATCTCCGCGCATCATGCTGGCTGCGGAACCTGAAAAAACGCCTCCAACTGATGTAGAGTCCACAAAAACCAGAGATGAACAGAGCCGTCAAATCCTGATAGAAACAGCACGTTTAGAGATGGAATTGGCGGAAAACCTGATGAAAAAGAAAAAGATTGAACTTGATAACTTGCGAACGATGATGGAAGAGGAAAACAACATCGTCACAGTGTCGGAAGTGAATAAAGCTGAGGAGGAATATGAGAGTGCAGCATCGGAATATGAAAAGTCAAAACTTAATCTGCAAAAGGTAGAGCTTGATTCGCTCAAGGATGCTTGGCACATCACGGTCGAAAGTACACGTCTATATGAATCACGTGACGGTCGCGAAATGTTTTCCATTACGTTGCAGAATAGCTCATTGCCTGTCAAATTGGTTGAGAGTTCCAAAGTAATGGGACGTGAGATTGTAATCAGTGCTCAGATTGACGACATAATCGTTTCAATCAAAGAGAAGGAGGGTTTTGGCTCAGCTGGTGCGATTATTGCCGAACCTTACGAACGCCGAATCAAAACACTCAAAGAGAATGAGGCTATCATTTTAGAGTTTGAGTTGATCAAAGAGGATATCCGTGATGTTGTTGTTCATCTGAATTACCTTGATACCCCAGATGAACGTCACATTCACCTGAAGCAGGAAGACCCTTATATCTCTGTTGTATCTGCAAGACGTTACAAGGAGGGTGATCGGAGGCGTTTGGAGCTTGTTATCAAATATGGTGCAGTGGAAGAGGAAGAAACGCAGGACACAGAAGTTAACACAGCACAAGAGATCAACAATGTCTATGTTTCCATCAAAGACGAGACCGATGCTATAATCGGTTCTCCCTACGAGTTCCGCATCCCAACTCTAAAGGATGGACAGGAGAAGACACTCGATTTTGAACTAAGACGGAATGTGGATAGCGTCACGGTTAATCTCCGATACCTTGACAGGGAATATCCGTACAGAATCCATCTTGAAGAGGACACACGTCATATCTCTATTTTGAGTGCCAAGAAATTTCGCGTTGACAATCAGATGATGGTGACAATTCAACTAAAGAACACATCAACGACAGAAGCAATGCCTATCAACGCGACTTCTGAAGAGATCGCTGCAGCAAATGAAATCCGTTCTATTTATATCTCTTTACTTGATGCCGTAGATAGCACAAATATCGTCAAACCGTATGAAGAGAGGATTGCGGTTCTCGGTTACAATGAAACTGTGGAATTGACATTTCAGCTTCAGAAAGACGTTGACAGCATCAAGGTATCCATGAAGTATCCGGAACTTCCTGAACCTGACACACGCTTGATCTATCTCCAAAAAGAGTCCGCATTAGATGTCGTAAATGTCAGTTCGCTCCGTTTTTCACAGGAAGGCAATTTAGGGAGCAGTGTGACTTACGATTTGACTCTGGATAGGTTGGCAGAGACCGAAAATACGTTCCAATTGCGTGTCATTAACCTGTTAAATCGCCTTTCCTTTGAATTCCAAGACCCGGATACAAAGTCGCGACAGTCACAGGTAAAGTTTACGCAGGAACAATCAAAGCGAAATCTGTCGTTAATTGTGTATCTACCGGAAGAATTGGATGCGTCTTATCTTGATAGCACACTTGAATTCTATGTTGCCGTACTTGATGAAACCGAAGCAAACGAACTCGGAGGAACAAACAACCGATTGGATTTACCTGCTGAGAGAATCGCCAGTATACAAGGTGGTGTTGAGCGGTTTGAACTGATTCCAAAGGGGGTACCGGAAATTGAAGTTTCTGTACAAAATGCGTTCCAAACTATTAAGATGGGTGATCCGGTTAATATGACAGCAAAATTAAAAAACATCGGCACTCGTGACCTCATAGATATCCGCATGCTGGTTGATGTTAATCCGAATTGGAAATATACAGTGTCTCCAGAAATCATCGGATCACTCGGACGAAACGAAGAAACGGAAATACAACTCACACTAAATCCGCCTGCTGACATTACGGTAGGAGAATATCAAGCAAAACTCAGCGCGGAGGTAACGGTTGACAATCGAAAATATCCAGCGCGCGACCGTTCTATCACAGTACAAGTTGAGTCAAAATCACAAATGTCGGTAACAACGCTACTGTTTGGTGCGTTGATCCTCCTTATGATCGGTATTGTTATCGTTACAATCCGCATTAGCCGACGGTAGAAACAATTTTTGGAGATTGAAATGAATAAAAGTTTGACACCGCTGGCAACCTGCATGAGTTTTATTTTTCTGTTGATAGTCAGTCAAGGTATGTTATTTAGAGGAGTTGGTACAGTATCCGCGCAGGAGTTTGTCTCACTTCGGTCAAATCGGGCAATAGAACTCGCTTTGCAGAACAACGAGGCAGTAAAAAAAGCGGAAAAAGTAGTGGAACGCGCGAAGGCAAACCTACGCGTTTCCAAGGCTGTATATTTGCCACAAGTAGGGATTACCAGCGAATATCAACGTCAAAAAAACGGAGATATTGATGATAAAAACTATCTCACTCGCGCACAGATGAGTGTTATCCTCACCCAGTTCGGTGAAATTCCGAAAGGCCTTGACACTGCACAAGAGGAAGTCCGTAAAGCGGAAATTGAATATGAACGCGTAAAAAAGGAAACAGTCCACGCTGTTCGGAATCTTTGGCA
Source organism: Candidatus Poribacteria bacterium (assembly GCA_022828145.1). Classification (GTDB taxonomy): domain Bacteria; phylum Poribacteria; class WGA-4E; order WGA-4E; family WGA-3G; genus MSPOR6. Next base: position 29,247 of record JAJEJA010000017.1, read on the forward strand.
TGATATTACGCTCACACAAGAAGAGATCACACAACGTCAAGCAACTGAGGTAGAACTTCAGAAAAAACTGAAAAGTACGCAAATCAAACACGAAAAGAAACGTATCCCTTATCTCATTCGACTCAATACAGAGCTTGAATTATCGGAACAGCAACTTGATCTCAACAAACTCCAACGTCGACTTGACGTGGACACAGCGGAACTGATCCGTCTCACTGGACTTGATCCACTGGCACAAGTCGTTCTCTCTGAATCTCTCCCTGATGATGATATTACGTTAGAAGCTGCAGTTGAACTTGCCCTTGCTAACCGTCTCGACTTGCGGGACTTACAGGGGGATATCGTGCGTCAAGAACGCATTGTTGTGGAAACTATGTGGAATCGGTTTCCAGAGATCTCTGCTGAAGCGCGTTACAAAGATCTGCATCTGATATTGCAACAACATCAACAGAACCGAACTTGGGATGCGAAAGCACTCTATGATCCGGTCATATTTGACCGAGGGCGAGATGCAGCAAGCATTTTTGCAACAGATCCACGTACACAAGAGGGGTGGGAACTACGTTTTGACCTTAACATTCCACTGTATGATGGGAAGAAGACGGCAAACCTCCGCTCAGCAGAAATTGCGGAACTCGACAGACTCCAATTGGAGTACATTGAAAAGACAAAACTTATCAAAGTGGCGGTACGACGCGATTACAGAGAAGTAGCGAATGCAAAAGAACGCATGGAAATTGAGCAGAAACGGGTGAAAATTATTGAACAACGACTACGGACAATAGAAAAGGTGCTTGAAGAAGGTACTGTTGAAATACAAGGCTATCGTGGGTTGACTCTTAACGATGCTTTTCAGGCACAAGCACAATTCACGGAAGCACAACGAGTCTTTTATCAGGCACGTCGAGATTTCGCAGAAGTTAAGGAAAAACTACGGGAGACGATGGGTTGGACAGAGTAACACCAGAATCTTCTTATGAATAGACAGTCTTCATAGTGTTAATGTATCATCACAACAATTAGGTATTTCTCTCAATCAATTCACCGACATTTCTGCGGATTTTAGCTGCAGCTTTGATAATATCCTCCATATCTTCTTCAATCCCCATCAAAACACTCTGGCTTAAAGCGAGACCAGATTGACATATCTTTTCAGTTTCTGGACACTGTACGTCACTAAAGTCGTTGTCGGTTCCAAAGAGATTAGAGGAAAGGAATGCTGCACGATACATGGGTGTGTTATACCAATACCCTAAAGGTATGCCTTCTGCACGCATAGCACTTATGAAAGTGTTGCGTGATATACCTTCAAATTCCTCAGAATCCAGAATTGCTTTATATCCGTGGCAGCCGCCGCGTGTTGCGCGAGGATCGATGGGTGTTACTTTTATTCCTGGTATCTCACCGAACCATCCATCTAACCACCGCATGTGCATGTGTCTATAATTAGTCTCTTCTTCAAGTCTTGTCAAACGAGAGAGGAGTATCGCAGCATGCCATTCGGACATCCTAAAATTACCACCGAAAGGTTCTATGTTTCCAAATTCGGCATCTGGTAGGGTGCGTCCACAGTTGTGTATTGAGTATGTACGTTCATAGAGTTCTCTGTCGTTCGTAAGAATGATTCCACCTTCACCAGCACACAGGTTTTTTGACGTTTGAAAGCTGAAGCATCCGAAATCTCCCCAGCTTCCGACACCTTTTCCTCGCCATTCTGCCCCGTGTGCTTGTGCACAATCTTCTATGATCTTTATTTCATTTCTGTCTGCTATTTCAACCAATATATCAAGGTCAGTAGGATATCCAGCTATGTGAACTGGAAGAATTACCTTCGTTTGTTCAGTGATTACATCTTCCACTTTTGTAGCATCTATCAGAAAACTGTCAGGCGCGGTATCTACAAAGACAGGCACTGCATGTGTCATGAGAATGGCGACTATGGTTGCCTGAAATGTATAGGCTGTCGTAATGACTTCGTCGCCAGGTCCTACGCCTGCTGCTTTCAATGCAATATAGAGTGCTGAAGTGCCACTATTTACGCAGACACCGTATTTTGCACCTTGAAACGCAGCAAATTGTTCTGCAAATTCAGGAACTTTTGTCCCTCCCACACCCCATCTGCGACTGGTATATATACTCTCAAATGCTTCAATGTCTGCTGGATCGAGTTGGGGCCAGGTAGGATACGGTTTTGTGCGAATTGGTTCTCCACCATTTATTGCTAATTCAGCCATGTCAGACTCCAAATATCAGATTATTAAAGGTATTGTAAAGTTTTCTACAAATTCTGGCGGAAATTGTCCTGCTTCAATTGTCAAAATTAGTTCAGACAGTGCTTTGCGTGCTTGCCCTGCCAATTCATGAGATATATCACCGTTTCTAACTGCAGTTTCAAATTCATCTTCATCTTGAATTTCAAAACTATTGTCGGGTGACACCCATACGTCTAAGAATAGGTCAACGATTTCAAATTTACCTACTTGTCTGTTTACTGGTTTTATTATGTCACAATAATAACCTGTCCATTCGCTGTTAAGATTGTAGATTTTGCCGATATCATACCATAAACCGGTGAATACGAACCAGACTGCTGTGTAATTGTCCCCTAAGACGGTTTCACCATTTATGATGATGGGTGAAGAGGGGGTTATCCGCTGAGATGTGACGATTACATTTTCATCTTCATATAGGAGTTGTTGTTCAAAATAGTTGATTCTGTCTGGCAGCCGTTTATATGTAAGGGTAATTGTTTCCATTGATTTTTTGAAATGTCGTTTGTTGTAGAACAATGTGAACGGCACACGGAGTGTGCCTACTACTTTTAACTGGAATCAACTTTTTCTCGAAAAGCTTTGATGTGTGCAGGTGTTGTACCGCAACAACCTCCTATAAAGAATGCTCCTGCCTCTAAAAGTTTAGGAATAAAACTCGCCATCTCTGCTGGTGTCTGTGAGTATACAGTTTTGTAATTCGCATCAAGTTCAGGCATCCCAGCATTTGGATACGCCATCATTCTTTTGCCGTTAATTCCCATTTTTTTCAATGTGTTCTTTAGTTGTATTGTTCCAGTAATAGCATGAGGCATTCCCGTATGTTCTTCTTGTTTAGATTCTGCACCGCAATTAAGTCCGATAATGTCAACACAATCTAAGAGTGAGTCTCCATTTGAAAACTCCCCACTATCAAGGATATTAAGTAGATCGTTAGCGGAATGTCCCCAGTCGGTTTTATAGATTTCTTGTCCTGTTTTCTTTTCCTTTGTCCATTTGTATGTCATATTCACAGCGATGGGTAATCCTGTTTCACGAGCGATATCAACTGCCATTGCTGCTTCCTTTGCAGAGAACATCGTTTCAAGACAGAGAAAATCAACACCTTCATCTGCAAGTGCATTAATCACAAGTTTGTGTGCTTCCCTTACTTTAGCATTGGGGATTCCGAATGTTGTGTCACCAGTATCTGCTTCAATCGCGCCAGGTGATGGTCCGACAGAACCACCTATGTAGACATCAGTCCCATTTGCTGCGACAGCCCTTTTTGCATGCTTCACCGCTAATCTTGTAAGCCGTTGTGCATCATCCCTGTTTTGACCTGCCATATCAAGATGCAGCGGAGATGCGACAAAGGTATTCGTTCCTATTGCTTCTGCCCCAGCATTGATATAATCTATATGGATTCCAACGACATCTTCACCGTACATCTTGTTTGCCAGTGTGCTGTTGGGAAGGTGGATGTCCCGTTCAAACAGTTGCGATCCAAAACCACCATCATATATAATGGGAGTATCAACTTTAAGTCGTTCTTTAAATTCTATCACTTATATAACCTTATCAAAAACGTGAGTTTGATAAATCAAATTTTCGTATTCGAGAGGCGTGAATTGTAGCACAAACTTTCAGTTTGTGGCACATCTTCGCAAACTGGAAAGTTTGCGCTACATTTATCAAACTCACGTTATCAAAAATCTTTAGGCATCGGTTTAAATTGACAACCATCAACGAAAACATCAAAGAAATCTGCCGTTGTTTCAAGTTCAATATGTTCTATTTTTTTCACGAATTTTTCAATTTGCGTGCGTTTTTCTTTTGATAGGAGAACCGCTTTTGCGCCTGCTAAGGCTGCGTTGCCTACCTTTATAATTCTATCCTCGGGCACAGGGGCAAGAAACCCGATGTCAATCGCATCCGTGATGTTAACATAGTTTGCAAAACCACCTGCTAAATAGAGTCTGTTTATATCATGTGGCGTGCAACCGAAATGTCTTAAAACGATGAATTGTCCACAGTAATTTGCGGCTTTTGCTTGTGCTAAGTTGCTTGCGTCATCTCGTGAGAATGTAATACCGTGTTCTGGCAATAGTGGGATCACGCGTTGTTTTCTTTCGGCAAAGACACCTTTTGGCGTCATTTGGTTATGTCTAAGCAATTCCGCAAGTAGAGATATCAATCCTGATCCGCATAACCCTTGCGGTTTTTCATCTTCAATTGTTTGGTATGTGATCTTGCCATTGTCCCATTTTACTGATTCAATTGCACCGGGATATGCCGGCATCCCGTATTCAATTCCGCGGCCTTCAAACGCGGGACCAGCGGGACATGAAGCAGCGACCATTCTATCGGCATTCCCTACAACCACTTCGGTATTCGTTCCAACATCCACTAACATGACTATCTTATCTACGGATTGCATTTCTATAGTGACTAAATCTGCAGCGACGTCTGCTCCGACATGGCTGGCAATCAGCGGTAGACTGTAAACCATTGCCTTCGGATTAGAACGGATACCGAGTCGGCGAGATTTTTCTATGAGTGATGTTGTGGATCGGACCCCGTCCAGATATTCATGCTCAATGAGAGATTTATACGGTTTCTGACCGATGGATTGCACATCTTGTCTGTAGAAGATGTCGCGCATCGTTGTGTTGCCTGCGACAACTATTTCATATATTTCTTGTCGCACGAAGTCATACCTATCGCACATATCCATGATCTGACTATTCAGTGCGGCAATAAGAGATTTCCTTAGTTCTCCTTCATATTTACCATCATAGGAAATTCGGTGCATGATGTCACTCCCACCGAAACGTTGTGGGTTTTCAAAAGCACTTTCAGAGACTGTCTGTCCATTTTCTAAATCAACCAGATTTACAACAACGGTGGTTGTGCCGAGGTCTATAGCCAAACCGTAGATATGTCCACGGAATCGGTCTATCGGTTCATTGTTGCAATAGACGATTCCGTCATGATGGGTGACCGTTGGATCTGGTGTAAACGTTGTTTCTTTATCAGCACTAATGTGTTCTGTATTAGTGTGCGTGAGGATTCGGGGGGTTCGTCGGAGGGGTACAAATTCTATGTGTTCGTTTATAGCTACAACTAAGGATTGACATGCCAGACGATAGTTGTCTTGAAGGAAGGCTTCAGCTTCGTTTGGTGGTCTCAGGTTTTCCATGCCTTGCAGGATTTCAACGATACACTCGTGACACTGTCCCGTGCGAAAACATGAGGTCGGCACTTGAACAACTAAATCATCTGCGTAGTCAAAAACGGTTTTACCTGGAGATAGATGATAGACATTACCATCACACGAAATAGTGCCGTTTGTGGTATTTTGTGTAGATAATTGTGTATCCGATTCATCAGTTTCCCAAGCGTTCCGATAGTCCAATTTGTCGTCTCCGACACAAAGTAGACCTGTACCTTCATCTATTTTGCGTTGATTTCTACAACCAAATTTAGCGGTACAGTGGTCAAATCTATTCTTGTATGGACATCGATAAGTTGCCTGTTCGTCTGCATGGACGACGAGCTCTTCAAATATTTCTGTTATTTTATTGAGACGTTTTTCGTATTCTTTCTTGTCTATTTTATTCATCTAATATTCTTATGTATTCGGTACGGTTAGGAAACCGTACCTACCGGTTCTATGAGCGTAATATTTTTAGAAAAATGAAGTTCATACACCTATTATCAAACTACCGTTAGTACCATTCTTCATCAACACTTTCAAGAAACTGTTTTGCGAGAGCGACACATGCCAAAGCGTCTTTACCGTATCCATCGGCACCCATATCGTCTGCGAATGTCTGTGTGACAGGGGCGCCTCCGACCATAATCTTTACTTCTTCCCGGAGGTCTTCATCAATGAATGCGTCAATAGTTTTTCCCATATTTGGCATTGTGGTTGTTAGCAGTGCGGACATTCCCAAGATGGGTGCTTCGTATTCTTCTACGGCATCAATGAATTCATCTTCAGAGGTATCTACCCCTAAATCGTGGACGACAAATCCTGCACCACGTAACATCATGATACACAGATTTTTTCCGATGTCGTGTAAGTCCCCTTTTACTGTTCCCATTATGACCGTACCGATAGGTTCAATACCGGAGTCAGAGAGGATGGGTTCTATATGTGCCATCCCTGCTTTCATTGCCCTTGCACATGCGAGTACTTCTGGCACAAAGATGAAGTTTTCACGGAATTTTATACCGACTATCCCCATACCTAAAATAAGACCGTCGTCCATTATTTCCAGTGCTTCTGTGCCATCTGCAAGTGCTTCTTCAGTCAATTCATCTACGGTGTGGTGGTCCCCATCAATTAGTGCAGCAGCGATATCCTGCATATTGGGAGTTGCCTGTGAGAACATAAGAATAAATCGTTCAATTTCGTCTGGTTGTTCTATGTATTCTTCAATTTCTTCTCTGATGAATTCGTTAGCAATATCATTAAGTGATGCCACAGATTGTCTACTCCTTCTTGAACCAATAAAATATCATACCCTTATGAAAATGGCAAGTTTTATGTTGTTGAACGTGAGTTTGAAAAAAGATTAGAAGTTAAAAAGCATAGGTAAATCGTTGATTTCCTCAAGTTTTCGTAGGTTCGTCTTCACCGAGGGTTTGTTCTCCAAAAGCTGGTAAGCAATTATAGAAAGTGTATTTGCGATAGGATCAGGGTGTATCTGTCCATTGGACGCGTCTATAGATATGACTTAATGGCAGTTCGCAGCGAATTGAATCCAGCGGCAATATATCCGCGAGATTCTGAAATACGATAGACATCCACTGTGTTCCTATCCGAAAATGGTGTTCAACGTTTACTTTGTCTTGTGAAACAATGATGTATTCTTGCAGGGACTCTATCTGCTTATAAGACTCAAATTTCTTTCCTTTGTCATAAGCTTGAGTTGATGGTGAAAGTACCTCTATGACAACAGTTGGGTTGAGGAGTGTATCAAACGCATTATCTTCAAAATGGGGTTCATCGCAAACAACGGCAACATCAGGATAAAAGTAAGATGTTAACGGGTTTGCCTTTACGCGCATTTCTCCGGTGTAGACTTCGCAATCTCGGTCCAGCAACTGGTTGTAAAGTCCATTAAATGTATTACCTGTAATAAGATTATGTGCGCGACTTGCCCCAGACATCGCGAGTATCTGCCCGTTGAGATATTCATTTTTGAACGGTGCTTTACGTTCCCACACAAGGTACTCCTCAGGTGTCAGGTGGGTTTGCACAGCGAAAGCGGTCATGGTATTCTCCTCAATAATGGTAATCTCAGTTTGATTAATCGTTTTGGATGCATTCACTCACTTCATTTTCGTATCCGAGATGTGTGAATTGTAGCACGAACTTACAGTTTGTGCTACATTTATCAAACTCACGTTATTTAACTCAGCCATGTTTGTAACCTTAATTTGAAAGTAGACATGTCAGTTCTTAGTGTTTGTCAACGAAACGATTATGTGTTAATTATATTTCAAAATATTTTCTTTTAAAATTAGATATTAGTTTCAATATTTTCATGACTCGTATTAGGTTGTAAACCCAGTTTTTCATAAGATGCAGCGGTTGGGAAGATTTTACCGGGATTACAAAGTCCTGTCGGATTGAAGATGTCCTTAACATCTTTCATTACCTGTATGTCTGCTCTGCTAAAGATCAATGGCATGTAGTCCATCTTTTCAACCCCGATTCCGTGTTCACCTGTTATAGTTCCACCGACTTCGGCACACACTGTGAGTATCTCTTTGTTGACATGTTCAACTCTTTCACATTGATCAGCGTCGCGTTCGTCAAAGAGTACGATTGGATGGATATTACCATCACCTGCATGGAACACATTCGCAATTGCAATCTGATACTTTTCAGAGATCTCAGAAATTCTGCGTAACACCTTTGGTAAAGTTGTGCGTGGTACGACGCCATCTTGTGTGATGTAGTTTGGTGCGAGTCTTCCGAATGAGCCGAATGCGCTTTTACGTGCTTTCCAAAGTTCCTGTCTCTCTTCATCGTCCTTTGCGTAATTCACTTCACGTGCATGATGCTGTTCAAATATATCTATAATCCTGTCGGTCTGATTCTGCATTCCTGCTTTAATACCATCAAGTTCAACAATCAAGATGGCTTCAGCATCAAGTGGAAAACCGAATTGGAATGCCTCTTCTAATGCTTTTATGACAAGCGTATCCATCATTTCGAGGGCAGCAGGAATGATGCCGTTCCCTATAATAGTAGAGACAGCATTTGATGCATCATCCATATTGTCAAATACTGCCAGTGCTGTCTGATACGCTTGTGGGTTGCGTGTGAGTTTAACAGTTGCTTTCGTTACAATTCCGAATGTACCTTCAGAACCGATCATGAGTCCACGTAGATCATATCCAGGAACATCTTCGACTTCACCACCTAACGTAATGATTTCACCGTCTGGCATGACGACTTCCATTCCAAGTATATGGTCAGATGTAACGCCATATTTTAGTGTATGGGGTCCCCCTGAGTTCTCAGCGATATTTCCACCTATCGTACATGCTTTCTGACTTGATGGATCGGGTGCGTAGTGATAACCGTACTCTTGCACTGCTTGTGAGAGAAGAAGATTGACGACACCGGGTTCAACGACTGCGTATTCGTTTTCAATGTCTACCTCTAAGATGCGATCCATCCGATTGAGTGCGATGATAATTCCCCCTTGAACAGAAAGCATACCGCCGCTGAGACCTGTGCCGCCGCCTCGTGCGATGAAGGGAGTATTGTGTCTGTTTGCTATTTTTACAATATCAGACACTTGCTGTGTTGAATCAGCAAACACAACGACATCAGGTAGTGCCTTAAATGAAGGTGCTGCGTCACATTCGTAAACGGAGAGTGCTGTTGCATCAGTCAACACATTCTTTTTACCCAATAAATCCATGAGATCACTCATGAGTTGCTGCTGTTCCATGATATATACCTTATTTTCCGTGAATTGTCTTGTTATTCAGATTACCATATTTCTGAACGTTTGTCCAGTTTTTTACCTATTGACAAAAATCAGAATCATTGGTAGAATATCCATAAGTTATTTCAGAGTGTATGTGTAAATGGGAAACTAATATTACCCGTTTAGTAACTTAATCTTCATACGGGACTAAAGGGCATTTTTCATATTCAGAATTTTCTTTATCTTTCCAGGTTGTGCCCAATTACACTTTCCCGATCCATTGAGTTGACGCAAGAGTTTTGATATTTCAGGATTCTCAAGTGCGGTTCTGACTTGATGTGCTTCATTTTCGTCCCAACACGGGATATAAGCGTGCATTGCTTGATTTGCCTGCCACACCTGTCCATCTATATCGCTTACCACTATCGGATTGAAATGCTTTCTACCGTACGCCTCCCAGATGATCTTATAGGGCGCGAATGCATAAGGTCCGACTCCCAGTAATACCCACCACCCTATTCTATTCATGGATGCTTTGAGCAGTGTGCCCTTCCTTGCTTGTAAAACCTCTTTGTGGTCTTGTAGATAGTTCATCAGAGTGTCATGTTTACTGATACTGTTCCAGTCAAGAGGTTTACCGGTCTCCTGATGATATGGAAGGAGTATCCATTTATGGGGTGTGCCTGTAAGCTGTCGCCATATCTCCTTTGTTGTGAGAGGATATAGATATTCATCTGGTAAGTGTGAAGGTTTGTCATCAAAAATGAAGACGTTATTTGCACCGCACGTATTCACTCCTTGTCGGGGTTTTTGGTCAGGTGTTAGATGAATGTCAAACATATCAGTTGAATTGAGTTCCTCAGTGTTCTTTACAATCCGCCAAGGATCATTTGGATATTTGAGTGGAGATGCTATATGTTCATCCCAATTTTCACCCATTTCCCGAAAATAGGGTATTGGAAATGTTTGTTGTGAATCAATTTGAATTTTGCCACAACAGTAAGACTTTTGTATACCTTCAAATACCTCCGTATTCGTGAATTCATAGACTGTATCTATAGAGAACCCTCGCTTATTTGCTTGGTAGTCTCTAAACCCACTATGTGCACCATCTCCAAAGAAGAGTGAAGTCGGGAGATAGAAGTAACCTTGCCCTTTTTCCTTTAGTAATTTACCTAAGACCACCTTAATGACTAATGCGGCTATATCAGTCCGTGAGGATCCTAATAGAAGTTTCTGTGTGTCTTGAACAAGTCCTTCCTGAATGAAATAAGGCTTTAGCTCTGTTTTATAGGCGGTTGGCAAATCCGAGAAATTCACCCACGGTGGATTACCAATTAGTATATCGTATTTTTTGTCGTGGCTATGCATGATAATGTCTTTACAGAAGAGTTGATCCGGTGGGAAGTCTATACCAAAATCTTGTTTGACGAAACTTTTGAAATTATCAATTAGAGAAGGGTCAATCTCTATCAACGTTAATCGTGATAGGTGTTTAGGCGTAAGTGGAATTTGATGATTTCGTGCTATGTTTAGTAAGGCAATTATGAATGCACCTTGTCCTGCTGTTGGATCGCAAATTTCCGCGCCATCCATCCACGCATCAAAGATGTGCCACTTATTGATGAGCCATTCTGCCCATTCTGTTGGTGTGAATACTTGTCCAATTGGTGTTTTCATTTGGTTAGAGGATACCAAAGATCGTGTTTCGTTTCAATGTTTATCTTCAGATGTGACGGCATTCAGAGAGTGCCTACTACTATTAAAAGAGACGGCACTCGGAGAAGTGCCTACTACTAATTAAAGAGACGGCACTCGGAGAGTGCCTACTACTATTAAGAGCTTATGAAATCCCATAATTGCCACTTGTAGTGACAAATACTTTACACCCTCATTGATAAATTTGATATGATAATTAGCCAGTTTCTGGTATAATGACATTCTATAATCCAACTTTTTTATCACTCCCCCGTGTCAAGACACCGATGCTTTAGCTTGGTGATGTAGATACGGCTAAAACATCTGAAAAAGATTTGACTTTCACTGAAATATGTGGTATCATATATTTAGCATCTTTGGATAGGATCGTTACCCCACACACAACCATGTGTGTGGGACCTATCCCCGCCAGTAACGAGGTGTGTGATGCTGGTGCGAAATCACATAAAACGTTAGAATGTAGTAGTGAAAACCAAACATTACGTTGTAAAACCTACAACGCCCCTACTACATTCGCTAAAATCTTAACTCGCGGCAGGGCATGCTGAGAGTATAAACGCCTGATGGAGTTCGTGTAAGACTACAATTTCGGTAGCAGTGAACGTTGAAGCAGGAAAAGTCATTCAGGATATAAAGTTTCTACTTAAACGTAGAGATAAAACGCCTGATGTAAGAACTAAGAATCACCAGAGCTTTAGCTCGGTGAGTATGTCAGATAAGGATATTCCTTCGCGTTTCAACTTGATTGAAGAAACTGAACTCAAGGCCATTTATGCTACACAAAACTGCATTTGTCTACCATCCTGACTACCTGAATCACGATACGGGTAAGGGACATCCTGAACGTCCTAATCGACTCATCGCATGTCATACCAAACTGAAACAGAGCGATGTGTGGGATAAACTATTCCACATTGACCCGTTTCCTGCAACTATTGAACAAATTGGCTATGCACATAAACCTGGTTATAGCGACTACATTCAACAACACTGTGAGCTTGAAATACCCACGGCGTTTGATACTATTGTTACGTCCGAGTCTTTTGATATTGCACTGCTATCAACAGGGGGTGTGCTAAGCGCAGCAAAAGCGGTGGCAACAGGACAGGTGAAAAACGCATTTGCTATGGTGCGTCCTCCCGGACACCATGCGACACCGGGACAAAGTATGGGATTCTGCTTGTTCAGTAACATCGCAATTACGGCTCGGTATCTTCAACGAGAACATGGGGTAGGGAAGGTTGCAATCGTTGACTGGGATGTGCATCACGGTAACGGTACACAGGATATTTTCTACGAGGACGAGTCTGTATTTTTCTTTTCTATCCACCAATCTCCGTTGTATCCCGGCACAGGTTCACAATACGAGAAAGGTAGTGGTAAAGCACGGGGAACAACATGCAATGTACCTGTCCCTGCTTGGAGTGATGATGATGACTACATTCTTGTTTTTAAAGAGATACTTATTCCTGCTTTGGTGGAATTCTCACCTGAGTTTATTCTTATTTCTGCTGGTTTTGATGCACACTATCTTGACCTACTTTCTCATACCAACCTTACGGCTGATGGCTTTGCAGAGTTAACCGATTTGGTTTTGGATACGGCTGATGAAATTGCATCTGGGAATGTTGTCTCAGCATTGGAAGGTGGCTATAGTTTGGAGGGTCTCTCAGAATCAGTTGTTGCACATGTGGAACGACTAACAAGATGAATTTTGCTGCGAGCATATCAGTTCATGCCTTTATCCCAACATGAATTGCTATGATCCCAAAAGTTTTACGATAGTACTGCACATCTGTTAGACCACACTGTTCCATTATCGTCTTCAATTCATCGCAACTCGGAAACTGCATGACTGATCGTGGGAGATAACCGTAAGCATCGTCCTCATTTCGCGAGATGCGGTTTCCAATGAAGGGTAGTATCTTTGTAAAATAGAAATAGTAAAGACCACGAAATATCGGATTGACAGGTTGTGTGAATTCTAATATTGCAATTCTACCCTCTTTATTTGCAACACGAGTCATCTCACGGATTCCGAGTTCAAGATCAGAAACATTCCGTATACCGAAACCGACAGAAACGATGTCAAAAGTATTGTCAGGAAACGGAAGGGCAAGTGTATCCGCTTCAACTGGCATGAACGCGTGTTGATGTTTCTTTCTATGAACCTTTTTCTGAGCAACTTCTAACATCTCAAAGCAGAAATCGGAGCCGATGACAGTGCCACCTGTCCCGATTTTGTCGGCATACGCTAAGGCGAGTTCTCCCGTTCCTGTACAAACATCAAGGACACTGCTTGTTGCATTGACATCGCTAACCTTTACAGTCTCCCTTCGCCACGTACCATCTAAACGTAGGCTCAATAAGGAATTAAGAAAATCGTAGTGTCGTGCGACTGCAGAGAATAGTTTCTTTATGCGGTGTGCTTGCATAATAAGGGTGTTTGTGTTCAGAACAATTACATTCTTAGTTCCGCACCAAGTTCTTTATTGAGGCGTTGAACGATCTTGTCATGGCGATCGTTAACTGCTTTATCGGTTAGCGTTTCGGTTGCTGAATGATATGTAATTGTATAGGCGAGACTCTTCTTCCCACCTGGGACCTGATTACCTTCATATACATCAAATAGACGGATAGACTCAACCCATTCTCCACCGGTGGTGTTGATAATGTCCATTGGCATATCAGATTTGAGATCTTGATCTACGACGATTGCGAGGTCTCGCTGAATGCTTGGATATATTGGTATCGGTTCAAAACGTTTTGAGAAGACTGCTGCATCGGTTATTTTTTCTATGTCAAAATCGAACAGATACGCTTTAAATGGCAGTTCATAGTTCTCAAGCACACCGGGGTGTACCTCACCGATGATCCCGATTTGGGTTTCACCTAACACTACTTCACCGTTGCGTCCAGGATGATATGTCGGTTCTTCTGTCTGCTTTAATTCGTATCCCTGAATTCCACAGACTTCAAGTATGCCTTCCGCGATGCCTTTTATGTCAAAGAAATCGGGAGGACGATATGGATTTCCGTAAACACCGCCGCCAATCTCTCCAGCAAGGATACCAGCAACGCGGTCCGGTTCGTTTCCATTTATGAAAACTGACGACATCTCAAACAGAGCGATGTTATTAATCTGATGATTGTGATTGTGTTGCGCGTTATCAAGGAGACTTGGTATAAGAGTCGTCCGCAAGATTGACATTTCAGGACTTAATGGGTTCTGAAGTTTTGTTGCTTCACAGAGTGGATGGTCATCATTGAGTCGTATCTTCTCAAAGGAGTTGGGGTGAATGAAACTATAGTTGACTGCTTCCATCATACCAGAGCTGAGAAGGAAGTTCCTGATACATTTTCGCACTTTCTCATGTTTATTTAGGGGTGGAATCGGTATATCTCCTTTTGGTAAAGTCGTAGGGATATTATCATACCCGTGAACACGTGCGATTTCCTCAATCAGGTCAATTTCCCGTGTTATATCTAAACGGAATGAGGGAACAGTGATGTCAAAGCTATCCACTTCGGTCTGATTTGGTTCTATCCCAAATCCTAATCGAGATAACGTCTGCTCTATCTCCTCTACCTCAATTGATGTTCCTAAGATGAAATTGACACGGTCTTTTCGCAGACGTATTTTCAAAGGTTTTTTTCTGCCAGGGTAAACATCAAGAACCCCTTTACAGATTGTACCACCCGCGATTTCTACGATGAGTTGTGCAGCTCGATCAAGTGCTGATATGACGACTTCAGGGTCTACCCCGCGTTCAAATCTGTATGATGCCTCAGTATGTAAACCGTGTTCTTTTGAAGTTGATCGGATACTTGCTGGATGAAAATTTGCGCTTTCCAGTAACACATCCTTTGTTGTTTCAGTGATCTCTGAGTCGTATCCTCCCATAACACCTGCGAGTGCAACCGGTTTTTCAGCATCAGCAATAACTAACATGTTTGGATTAAGTTTACGTTCCACTTCATCCAGTGTTGTGATGGTTTCATTTTCCATTGCACGACGAACAACGATCCGATTTTCCGCGAGTTTATGGTAATCAAAAGCGTGTAAAGGTTGTCCATACTCCATCAAGACGAAGTTCGTTATGTCCACGATGTTATTAATTGCTCCTATCCCAACAGATTCCAGTCGTTGTTTTACCCAAGTTGGTGATTCTGCTACTTTAACGTTCTGTATGACGCGTGCGGCGTAGCGTGGACAGAGGTCTGGATCCGCTATCGTTACGGATGTGATTTCTCTTATATCCGTGTCCCCTTCTATGTCAATTCCTATTAGAGCAACTTCTGGATACTTGATTGTGTTTCCTGTTTCAGCACGAATTTCCCTTGCCACTCCCCGCATACTAAGACAGTCTGGACGGTTGGGTGTAATCTCCAATTCAAGTATCACATCGTTTAGACCTAAAGCTTCTGTCAGTGGCATGCCGACAGATAGGTTTGAGGACAACTCCATCAGTCCTGATGCGTCATCAGAGAGAGCTAACTCTTTTTCTGAACATAGCATTCCGTGTGATTCTTCACCACGTAATTTGGCACGTTTGATTGTGATGCCAGTAGGTAATTCCGTTCCGATGGTCGCGACAGGTGCAAACATCCCTTGATAGACATTTGGTGCCCCACAGACGATCTGAAGATTATTCTCATCGCCAATATCCACTTGACAGCGTATCAGTTTATCTGCATTTGGATGTGGAGATATGGATTCTACCTTTCCTACAACCACGCCTTCTAAACCTGCACCAAGGTGTTTGATAGATTCAACTTCAATTCCTAACATTGTCAATCTATCGGCAAGTTCTTTTGGTGAGAAGTCAAAATCGATATAGGTTTTCAACCACTTGAGGGATACATTCATAACGAAGTCCTTTAAAACTGTTTTAGAAAACGCAGGTCATTTTCATAGAAGGTGCGAATATCTGGGATACGGAACTGTAGATTTGCTATGCGTTCAACACCCATGCCGAATGCGAATCCAGTTATTTCTTCGGGGTCATAGTTTACGGCTTTGAATACCTCTGGGTCAACGGCTCCTGCTCCTAATATCTCAACCCAGCCGGTGTACCCGCAGGTGCGACATCCCTTTCCTTGGCACACTGTACATGTTATATCAGCTTCAGCACTCGGTTCAGTAAATGGGAAGAAATGTGGACGGAATCGCATCTGTGTCTGATCCCCGAACATCTGGCGTGCAAAGGATACTAACACACCCTTTAATTCACTGAAAGTTACGTGTTTATCAACCAGTAATCCTTCAACTTGATGGAACATCGGTGTATGTGAGACATCATAATCCACTCTGTATGCTTTCCCTGGCACGATAATTCGGAGTGGTGGTTTCTGACTTTCCATTATCCGAATTTGAACTGGGGATGTATGTGTCCGTAGGAGTTTACCATCTGTAAGATAGAACGTGTCGTGCAAATCGCGTGCGGGATGGTCTGGCGGTGTGTTAAGTGCGTCAAAATTATAGTGTTCAGTTTCTACTTCCGGTCCTGTTACAGTTTGGAAACCCATCTGTGTGAAGATGGTTTCAATCCGCTCTAATGTTTGTATGACAGGATGTGCTTTGCCGTAGGCTGGTTTTCTCCCCGGTAGTGTAATGTCAATAGTTTCACCCGTCAGTTGTTGCTTCTGCTTCCGGATCTCCAGTTCTTTTTTTGTTTTCTCAAATGCGTCCGTAAGTGTAGCACGCACATCATTTGCAAATTTTCCGACGATAGGACGTTCCTCTTTGGAGAGTTTTCCCATTCCCTTCATTATGTCTGTTAACTTTCCGTTGCGTCCGAAATACGTTATCCTGAGTGTTTCCAGATCATCAGGTGAAGTTATTTCTTTTAATTGTTCCAGCACTTCAGTTTGAATGGATTCTAATTCGGCTTTCATATATTCCTTAAAATAAAAACACCTATCACTCTGTCCCATCACTTCAATATTATTTTTGAAGTGTTTCTGGGGACGAAAGCGACAGGTATCTACTTCCGCGGTACCACCCCGCTTGACAGTTTCAATGCGTTATGTGAAAACTGTCCGCTTCATTGGTTGTTTTCTGGCTCCGAGATGAAATTCGGCTATGTTCTCAAAACTACACTTTCAGCCTATGGTGTAGTCTCTCTAATTGAGAAATCTCACTTGCTTACTGTGTCTCATCATTGCCAGGATATTGTGGGATAACCTATCTGTAATGACTATCCTTTTACTTGTGCGACGAGTTGTGCGAAACCGTCTGGATCGTTAACAGCGATATCAGCAAGGACTTTCCTATCTAGCTCTATGCCTGCTGTTTTTAGTGCGTGCATGAATCGGCTGTATGTAAGTCCGTGTAGTCTTGCGGCGGCGTTAATACGCATAATCCAGAGTTTTCTAAAGTCTCGTTTGCGTGCCCGTCTATGTGCATAAGCGTGGTTCCACCCTTTTTCTACTGCTTCCATAGCAGTGCGTCGAAGGTTGTTTCGTCCACCTCTGTATCCCTTGGAATGTTTCAAGATCCGTTTTCTTCTTTTTCTTCGGACGTTTCCTGTTTTTACTCGTGGCATTCTGAACTCCTAACTTAGTAGGCGTTTCAAACGTTTTGCGTTACTTGGGTCAACCAAAGTAGGCTGTCTGAGACGGCGTTTTCGTTTTGCTGACTTTGATATGAAGAGATGTCCAGCATAAGCTCTTCTGCGTCTAATTTTCCCTTTAGCAGTAAGTTTAAAGCGTTTTGCTGCGCCTTTATGTGTTTTAATTTTAGGCATTATAATATCCTTCTGTGATAAACTTAGACACTACACATTGTGCATTGATTATGAAGCTTTTGGAGTTAAGAGCATTGACATGACTCTTGTTTCCATCTTAGGTGGTTGTTCAACTTCAGCGATTTCAGCGATATCCTGTGCAAGCCGGTTTAGCATATCGCGTCCTAAGTTTGTATGTAGCATTTCGCGCCCACGTCTGAATCGGACAGTTGCTTTTACTTTCCACCCTTTATTCAAGAAATTTTCAATGTGTCTTTTTTTAAACTGATAGTCGTGTTCGGCAGTATCAGGTCGAAACTGCATTTCCTTAAGTACGACTTTAGTCTGTTTCTTCCGTGCCTCTCGTTCCCGTTTATTTTTTTCGTACTGATATTTCCCGTAATCCATTATTTTGCAGACGGGAGGTTTGGCATTAGGAGAAACTTCAACTAAATCCAATCCAACTTCGTCAGCGCGTTCCATTGCTTCGCGCGGCGACATCACACCAAGTGAATTGTTCTCATGATCAATTACCAATATCTCTTTGGCTCTAATCTGATAGTTCGAGCGACTCTTCTTTACACGTGCTTTCTGAGTACGTTTGCCTCTGTAGTGTATTTCTGACACCCCCAAGTTGTAGTTGGTCTGTACTTATAGTATATATACTATACGCAATCTGTTGCACTTTTGACAGTAGATTGAACAATGCTAATAATAACTTAATTATCTATTATATCACATTTTTTATACAAATGCAAACTAAAAGAAGCCAATTGTCCATAATGTGCGTAAAATGATGACCCCACCTGCTAACCCGCCCAATATAATGATTAGCGTTAAGTTAATAATAAGCGCGAATCGAAAGATTTGTTTTGCATGTTCCGGTTGTTCTTTTGTCCATTCCCTTGCTAAGAAAAAAGTTAGGACCACACTGGTCAGAATGAAAACTGCTGCCCCTAATAGTGATATGAGAATCCCCGAAAAGTCAACCATTTCCATCGTATCGGGAATTGAACCAGAAGTTGAATAACGGTGAATAACGATGATTAAGATTGTAGACAGAATTAGAATGTAGAGGATGAAAACTACCAGTGTTTTTACGAAGTTATTGCTCATATTTATTGTGCTTGCTTTAAGATTCGTGTTCACCTAATAGTTTACCACAATTTTGATGTATAAGCAATGATTAGATCATGCTATGGTGTGCAAAAACTTTACACACCCCAATTACAAAAAAGGTTGCAGTTAACAACAGATTCTGATATTATAAAGGCACTGTTTGCTTATATAAAGTTACAGCATCTCACATCGTTGATAATTAAATTAGGAAGTATTGTTACACTAAAAATCAACAACCCATTTAGATTCAAAGGAGTTTTCTATGGAAATAACATACACTGCAGTGACGGAAACGTTAGAAGCAGGCAATCCACTGCCTCCACTCGTCCCTGAAGATGTTTGGAACAGTGAACTGTCAGAAGGGATTGTCTCAGCATCGTCTGAAGAACTATTAAAAGGAGAGACGGTGAAAGATGAGACCTATGCAGGCGCGATTAAGAGTGGACTGTTACTGTGGAATGATGCACTGAACGATTCACATGATATATCGCAAGAATTATCAAATAATACAGGTAGTTATTGGCACGGGATAATGCATAGACGGGAACCTGACTATAGCAACGCAAAGTATTGGTTTGGCAGGGTCGGTACACATCCGATTTACCCAGAAGTCCGAGAAGGTGCGCTCACACTATTCAAAGAAACAGCAGATCCTTCTGCAGCACTCTCAGATATAGGTGAAAAAATTGAATCACATGAACATTGGGATCCAAACCAATTCATTGATTGGTGTGAGGCTGCAGCGGAAGACCTTTCGTCTGATGTTGCACAATTCTTGCAACAAGTGCAGGTAGAAGAAATTAAGCTGTTACTTGCATATTCCTATAGAAATGCAATCTAAGAGACCAGAATTCTTTTGAATAGTCCAGACTGAATCAGTAGGTCGGGTAGAGGAACGAAACCCGACACGTAATGATTGTGCCTATCATGTCGGGTTTCGCTTCGCTCTACCCGACCTACAAGTTTAACTATAGAAATGCAATCTAAGAGATCAGAATTCTATGTTATTCGAATTTAACTCAGGAGAATAGATATGACTTCACTGAATAGAATTCCATTTATGAATAATAGGTATCATTTACTTATGGTGCTGGCATGTACATTACTGCTTGCCTCCTGTGTGCCAACGACATATCAGTCTGCTGGGACAGATGGTGCAACAAGAGAACGTGTATACAATGTTATCAAAGTACTATCTAACAGACTCTCTACATCAAGTGATAAGACAGATGCGGAGATGTTGATTGAGAAATCTCAAAGTTTTATCCACACATACCCGAAATATAGTAAGGTGGACGAGGTATACCTTATTCTGGGACAGACTCTACTTCAATTTGATCGCGCTGCAGAGGCTATTGAGGTATTAAATAATTTAAATCGTGATTATCCCTATTCATCTTATATCAGCGAGAGTTTATTGACGTTAGGGTTAGCGTATGATAATGTCGGTAAACATGACCAGGCGGATCAGACTTATAATAAGTTGATTAGTGATCGTAGATTCAGTGGTAGTAAGAATGTTGAAGCTGCGCAGCAACTGCTTGCTACAGATAGAACAGCCAGAAAAGGAGCATTATCAGAACTTTCTGCTGAGACCCAGAACCCTCTGGATAAGTTCATCGGTAAACCTGCTTTAGATTTTAAGGTTGCGGACCTGAATGGACAAGCACTCTCATTAGAGAAATATAGAGGTAAGATTATTCTTCTTGATTTCTGGGCGACGTGGTGTCCGCCGTGTATTAAGGAGATGCCACACCTTAAACAGACTTATGCCAAATTCAAAAATCAAGGTTTTATTATTATTGGGATAAGTCTTGATAGAGGACTTGAACCCCTTAAGACTTTTGTTTCTGAAGAGAATATAACGTGGCCCCAGTATTTTGACAACGGGGGTCAAATTTCGCAAATGTATAAAATAACGCATATCCCTACCACCTTTCTTATTGATGGAAAAGGCATTATACAGGCTGTTAATCTAAAAGGAAATGCGCTTGAGGCAGCGATTGCTCAGTTTGTAGTTGAAAACAGTTATCGCTAATGTTCAGTCAATTTCTAATTGAAGATATAGTTTTCTTCTGTAGGTCGGGTAGAGCGAAGCGAAACCCGACACGTATTGATTATGTTTATCCTGTCGGGTTTCGCTTCGCTCTACCCGACCTACAAAACAGCACTTGACAAAACACAAAGTCCGTGGTTTAAATAGTTGATAGGAGGAAAAATGATACATCTTAAACGAGTTACGCATACACAATCCAAAGTTATGAACATTGTGATTCTTGCAGCCGCACTTCTGTTTGTCTTCAGTATAGGTCTCACTGCAGATGACTCAGCAGAAACACAGCCAGTGCCTATATTAACGCCTGCCCAGATAGGATTTAAGTATCAAGAGATAAAAGCCTTAGGTAAAGAGCTGGCAACGGAGAATAAGTCGGAGGAATTAGAGGTATTGGTTCAGAAGGCGACAGATTTTGTAAAACTATTTCCGAAATACAAACGCGTTGACGAAGTGTACTATTATCTCGGTAATGCATTGGTCCGCTTAGATCGTGTCAAGGAAGGTATCACTGTATTTGAGGCACTCTACAAGGAACTACCAGATGCAAGATATGTTGCGCCAGGTTTATTAGAATTGGGTTTAGCTTACGATAAACTCAGCAAACACGATAAGGCAGATGCTGCATTTAAAAAACTGATAGAACATAAGAAGTATGGTAGTCGTTCACAAGCAAAAATTGCTCAAAAAATCCTTGAACAGGACCGTTCTGAACGGAAAGGTCTATTACCTAATCAGCCACAGCCATCACTCGGTAACCCTAAAGCAGATTTGGTGGGCAAACCAGCACCGCTTTTCAAGGTGAGAGATTTTAAAGGTAAAGAACTCTCTTTAGAGAAATTCAAAGGACAAGTTGTGCTTATTGATTTTTGGGCGACATGGTGCGGACCTTGTATTGTTGAATTGCCAAATGTTCAGAAAACTTACGAGAAATATAAAGACAAGAAGTTTCAGATTATTGGCATCAGTCTTGACAGGTCAAGTACAGCACTTGATAATTTTCTTAAAGCGAATGAATTACCTTGGAGACATTATTTGGATAATGCAGGAACAATCAGCAATCAATACCGTGTAACTGCTATACCCTCCATGTTTCTGATAGATGGTAAAGGTGTAATCCGGACAACAGACCTGCGGGGTGCAAAATTGGAAAAGGCTGTAGATGCCTTAGTAAAGGAGAATCTTTTGAATCCTACCGATCCCAATTCCGCTAAGAAGACAATTCCTGCCACCAAGATGATTAAGATGAAACCGACTAACCCTGAAGAAAATGCATCTAAGACTGATGAAGTAAAACTTGAAGATCTGGTTGGTAAACCTGTTCCCGAGTTTACAGTGAAGGGGTTGGATGGTAAAGAACTTTCCATAAAAGATTTTAAAGGACAGGTTGTGCTTATTGATTTTTGGGCTACGTGGTGTGGTCCCTGCATTAAAGAGATGCCGAAAATTAAGAAGACGTATGCAAAATTCAAGGATCAGAAATTTGCGATAATCGGTATTAGTCTTGATAGGTCTATAGATCCTCTTAAAGCGTATATAACGAAAGAAGAACTGTCTTGGAAACAGTATTGGGATCAGGACAGGACAGTAAGGAATCTATTCGGTATTAAGTTTATACCGACTGCCATCATTATTGATGGAGAAGGTATTGTCCGTAAAGCAAAGGTTGGCGGATTTGATCTTGTTGCTGCAGTTGAGACTTATGTGAAGGAGAATCTCGCTAAGAACCCAACTGAATCAACAAAAGATGAGAATTAGTTGCTTTAGGAGAAAAAGATGATACGCATGATTGCACTTATATTGATGATACTGTGTTTTGGTATATTTACCACCAACCTCACTGCAGAAGATATAGCCGTGGTTTCTAACAAGGCAACCATCAAGGGTAAAGTAATTGACATAACGCCTGAACAGAACCCTATCTTTGGTGTAAAGGTAACAGCAGTTGATGCAGCTGGGAAGGAATATACTACTCGGACGAACAAGAAAGGTGAGTATGAGATAACAGAACTTCCACCGGGACGATACACAATTAGTTATTCCAAAGCTGGATATGGTGATAGGGTTGGGAAAACCAAGCTCGTAGCAGCAGGTGGAGAGATCTATGACAGAATCAAAATGCGAAAACATGAAAATGTCCTTACTTTATATACTGACATTTTATCTGTAATTGTATTGTCATATATTCTGTTTTTTTTTCCAGCTCCTTCGGGTTGATATAGTGTCAAAAACCAATAAGGATATTGCACATTATGTATCGCTTTTGTACACCTATAATTGTTCTGACGCTACTATGTCTGTTCGTTGACCGCGCAGTTGCACAAGAAGATTTAAACTTCGGTGGAACTATCAGAGGTGCCGTAATTGAAGCCACAATTGAAGCTACACAGGAACAGATACCAATTCCAGGTGTTACAGTTACAATTGTCGGTACTGATGGTGTGTCATACACTGTGCAGACGAATGACAAGGGTGAATTCATGCGTACGGGTCTCCCAGCGGGTCGTTATACGATAAGTTATTCCAAAGACGGTTATGGGGATAGAGTTGGAAAAACCAAGCTCGTAGCGGAAGGTGGAGAAATCTTTGACAGAATCAAAATGCGAAAGAAAGACACTATCGTGACCTTCTTTATGAAAAACCCGTTTGGTTGGAGTCTTTTTCTTGGTGCAGTTGTGGTAATGACTGTCGTGTTTATCCTCCTATTTCTTCACCTTGGTAAGCGAGGCATTTGATGGCACAGGTTAAACTAAATAACATCACTAAAATATACGATGGCGATGTGCTTGCAGTTGATAATGCAGACTTTGAGATCCCTGATGAGTCCTTTACAGTGCTTGTCGGACCCTCTGGCTGTGGCAAATCTACCCTCTTACGCATGATTGCTGGACTGGAGGAGGTAACGGAGGGAGACATCTATATTGATGATGAACGTGTCAATGATATTCCACCGAAGGAACGCGATATCGCGATGGTCTTCCAAAACTATGCCTTGTATCCTCACATGACAGTGTTTAAGAATATGGCTTTTGGATTGAAACTGCGCAAATATGCAAAAACTGAAATTGACAGTCGTGTCAGATCAGCAGCAGAGATTCTCAGCATTTCGCATCTATTGAATCGCAAACCCAAACATCTGTCAGGTGGTGAACGTCAACGGGTAGCCGTTGGAAGAGCAATTGTTAGACAACCGAAGGTGTTTCTTTTTGATGAACCGTTAAGTAATCTTGATGCAAAGCTGCGTGTACAAATGCGAATGGAGATCAGCCGTTTGCATGACAGACTTAATGCGACTATTGTGTATGTAACGCACGATCAGGTTGAAGCGATGACGATGGGGGATCAGATAGTCGTTCTCAATGAAGGTAAAATACAGCAGATTGCGGATCCAGCAACCCTTTATCACAAACCTGCCAATCAATTTGTTGGTGGCTTCATCGGAACACCTCCTATGAACTTTATTGAGGCACAAGTTGAAAAAAACGACACTATTTCGCAATTAAGGTTTGAGGATTTCTCCCTTGAACTCCCCTCATCTCTTCAATCTGTTATTAGGGATCATTCAGGAGATTCATTGACGTTTGGCATTCGTCCAGAGGATATTCATGTCAGTGAAGACGGGATTAATCAGATATTAACGCATGTAGAGCTTGTGGAACCCCTTGGAAATCATGCACTTCTATATCTACGGACAGAGAAGAACAGTTTTGTTGCACAGACCAATCTTTCAGATTTACCCCAGCATAACACATCATTGACAGTAAGTTTTGATACTGACAAAGTGCAGCTTTTCCATCCGACAACGGGTGAATCTCTGACATCAATGTAATGCCGATAATAGCTGAAACTTCCACCTACTATTTAGTCAATTTCTATCTTGTGGGTCGAGTGTAGTTTTGCACTACCCCATAGGTGTCAATTTAGGGAGAATTACGCTATAAACCCCAGGTCGGTAGGTTCGGTTTCCTAACCGAACCGGACAGATCTTTCGTGAAAACCTTTATTAACCCAAGTGATACAAAACCGGTTCGGTTAGCAAACCGAACCTACCGACCTGGGAACATCACTAATATTAACGCCTCAAAATTAGCAACCTAACGGACTACGTGTGTTACAGAATTATTCAAATTATGTTCTCAATGCAACCTTCAGTGATAGAGATCGCGTCATGTATAATTAGAACAAGTTTTCAGGAGTATACCGATGTATGAGAATGATGGTGAATTAATTCAGAATACTTTAGCGGGTGATGAAGCTGCTTTCAGCATGTTGGTAAAAAAATATCAGGAAAGCGTTCATGCCCTTGCATGGCGAAAAATTGGTGATTTTCATATCGCAGAGGAAATCACACAAGACACCTTTTTACAAGCGTACGATAAACTGTCCACATTAGAAGACCCGAATCTCTTTGCGGGATGGCTGCATGTCATTGCGAATCGACGTTGTATTGCCTGGTTGCGGAAGAAAAGAGTGGTGATGCAATCGTTGGATTTAACAAGTGAAGAAATATTGGAAAAAACCGCTTATTCCTACTATATCGCAGAGCAACGTGAATTAGCATCCGCAGAACGTCGTCGTGAAATCGTTGAGATTCTATTGGAAAAGTTGCCAGAGACGCAACGGAAAACGATAATCCTCCACTATCTCGGAGAGATGTCTTGTCAAGCAATTAGTAAATTATTGGGTGTTTCTTTGAATACGGTAAAGAGTCGGCTCAACCGAGCCCGGAATCGTTTAAAACAGGAAGAACCCAGACTTCAAAATCTCCTTGATCAAAGACGAGGAGACAATAGTATGGAAGACAAAAAAACCTCAATTCCTGTGCCAGTATGTTCATTTGAAGGAGATGTAACAGCTTGGGGGCTCCCTGAAGGTGCGCTTGCGCGATTAGGGCGCGGTAGCGAACCTAAAATGACATTCTCACCGGATGGGCAGTATCTTTTCATTGGAACATGCATAGGAATGTGGCTATATGATCTTGCGACGTTATCACCTGACGCATTTTGGGAGGTAGAACAAGGGACTATTGAAGCTGTTGCCTTTTCACCGAACGGAAATTGGATAGCCGCTAACAAATCAGGTGGAAACATTTTGATTTTGGATGTCCAAAATGGCACGTGCTTAACACAGATGAGATCAGAGGAGTTTATACATAGTATGACCTTTTCTCACGATAACCGGTTTCTTGCTGCTGCTTATTATACTTCGCCTGACGTTGCAGTATGGTATGTGGATACAGGTAAACCGTTTGCAAGATTTACACCAGACCCTGAAAGAGCTGGTACCTACCGCCCTATCTGTTTTTCCCCTGACACTCAACTGATAGCATCTACGTTCAGATTGAATGCCACTGATGAGGCAGAGTCAATATTCGTATGGAGCATGGAAAGCAGAGAAAAGGTTGTGTGTCTCTCAGCACACACCCGCTGTGTAACGAGCCTCTGTTTTTCACCGTGCGGGAAGTTCCTCGCCACTGGCGGCGAAGATGGTACTGTGTTCGTTTGGGATGTTAGTACTTGGGAACAGGTGCAGTGTTATACCGATTATGGTGATGTGTACGGTATTACACCCTCCTATTCACCTGAGGGAATTCTCTTTGCGGTAATAGACACTTATGATAAAACGGGACCTGCTACTATATCAGTTCGCAATCTTGAAAGCGGAGAAGAATTATACACAGATCAAGTTTGGGGTAATACCATAGATTTTTCCTACACTGGTGATTGGGGCAACACTGTCGTATTTTCAAACGGTTCCCAACTTGCTTATGAATGCCGACATGAATCCATCAATGTGTGGACTTCTGACAATCCTACCAAACAGCAATTTACCCATTCACCAATTTCATTTCCGACCTCAGCAGTATTCTCAGAAGATGGCAAGACATTAGCAGTGAAATACCATCAGGAAGGTGTTGTGTTATGGGATATAGCGACTAAACGTTCCCGTCCTGCAATAAGAGATGTATCAGCTGGCAAAAATCAGTTTGTCCATAAAACCGATGATGGCAAACTCTATGCGACAAGTATCCAAAATGACACTGTTATACTCTGGGAAACTGACAGTGACGAGATGCCACTGATTGAAACAACGGGACGTGAGTATTGGAGCGCTTTTCCCGTATTGTCACCGACAGGCACGTTATTCGCTTATGCTGATGGCGATGGTAACATACATGTCTGGGATGTGAAAAGTAGAGAGAGAATTTTTAAGTTAACACATCCTCTTGAGCCAAGTGATAACAAGGTTGATAATGACGAAGATGATGGTGACTTTGTTGATGCGTTGGAATTCAGCCATGATGGAAAATTGCTCGTAAGTGAATCAAAGGAAAGAAATGTCAAACTGTGGGACATGGAACTTGGACAAGAGATAGAATTGTTGCCAAGTTATAAGGTTACGGGATTCCGGTTTTGCGATTGTGGACAGCACCTTGTCTGCTTCGGCGATGAAGTAATTCCATATTGGGATATCACCCACCGAGAATTCTGTGAGGATGATACGTGCCTATATGAATCGAAAAAGCACGAAATTGAGAGGCGATTGTCACTACCCAAAGAATATGAATATATTGAAAAACCTGTATTTACGACATGTGGACAGTATATTGCATTTATAACATCGTGGGACAAGGCTACAAAGAGTTATCCTATCTGTCTCTTTGAAGTAGAGAGTGGCAAACATCTTGTCACCTTTAGGGGACATAGCACAGATGTGACGGCACTTGTTCTTTCTCCAGACAACAAACTCTTAGCCAGTGCGAGTCATGATGGTACTGTTCTGCTTTGGGATCTCACGCCTTATATCCAATTAACGTGATCTGTATTACGCTATTGAAGATGGGCAGCATACGCCAGATCAAGAAATCATACAAAGTTCATAACCCGACAGGAACGACACGTGTCGCCAGTCAATATTTTAATGGCGCAAGCTCTACCCGACCTACAATATGTTATGAAAATTCGTGAAGTAGAAATGGTATAAGGAGATGCTTGATGTCAAACAGTGAATTAGTAGTTCCCGCACCATCTGCTTGCGGAGATGATGTGACCACTTTGGCACTTCCTGAAGGTGCGATTGCCCGTTTGGGACGAGGCGATGTAAATGATATCGCATTTTCACCAAATAGACAGTATCTCACAGTTGTCACGGACATAGGGATTTGGTTGTATACATTGCCTACGCTATCTACTGTAGCGTTATGGGATACAGAAAACGGGCATACCGAGGTTGTCACATTTTCACCTGATAGTCGTTGGATTGCTGCTTACAGTAATAATGAAGAAACTTTAAAGATTTGGGACGTTCAAACAG
The DNA here is from genome assembly GCA_022828145.1 of Candidatus Poribacteria bacterium. Taxonomy (GTDB): domain Bacteria; phylum Poribacteria; class WGA-4E; order WGA-4E; family WGA-3G; genus MSPOR6. The sequence continues at coordinate 57,388 of JAJEJA010000017.1, forward strand.
GTGTATGCTTAGCACAAATGGAAGATTCATATCAACCGAGTAGTTGCCGTCCCATTTTTTCACAAGATGGCAAGTACCTTTTTGGTCGGTCTCTCCAATGGTGTGTACAAACCGGTGAATTATATGACGAAATTGAATTATGGCACCCACATCCTACCAACGCCGCTGACTCTTTTACCTTTTCTTCAGATGGAACGCTGGTGATAGCAGAGAGATTTGATTTCAATAATGACAACACAGAGATGGTTGTATGGGACGTGGCGTCTGGTGAACAAATTGCGAGCCTCAGTGAAACAGGTGAAAGACACGATTTCGTATGGTTGAATCCCTGCTTTTCGCCGTGTGGACGCTTCCTTGCTATCGGTGATTCTCATGGAAAAATCAGGGTTTGGGAACTAAAAAGTGGAAATTTAGAAAAAACATATAACGACTTCGGAGACGCGAAGCTGTATCCATGCTATACATCAATCGGGAATCTGATTGCTGCCAGAATACTTCCGCAAACGGTCGAAGTATGGGATGTTGAAAAACACGGTATAATTGACGAGTTTGGAATTGATGGGGAATATGTTTCACGACATCGTGTCCGTTTTTCAGACGATGGTACACAACTTGTGGTGTCAATTCCAAACGAACTCTCCCTCTGGAGAAAAGAAACAGATGGAAGTCATACCCTCACTATACTTAATGGACATACAGATACTGCCGATTGCCTTGCATTCTCCTCCGATGGAAAAACATTAGCAGCTGGATATTGGGGAGCGAATGTCATCTTATGGGATGTGGCAAGCAAGCGTGCACATCGCCGAGGTGGAGAAAAACTGCGGGGAACCGCACATGCTGTTTATCTGTCTGCCAATGATGAATTCATTTCTATTGGAGGAGACGATAAAGATACACTCTGGATTTCAGAGATTGGAAATCCAGAACTGTTAGCCGAGTTTAACGAGCCTTGGTTTGGAGTACGTCAACCCTCAGCTTACGCATTAACTGCGCATAGATTAGCGCGTGTTGATGATGACTTAAATATTCATGTATGGCAGTTCACACATTCAATAGAAAGCGGGAAAACGGAAAAATGTTGGAGAAAACACACTATGCTGACTGGACACACAGCGTATATTAGGGAATTGGCATTTAGTCCTGATGGCAACCAACTCGTCAGTATAGCAAGTTTAATAAATGATCCAACTTCTCACAACGTTAGATTGTGGGATGTGAATACTGGCAAGCAAATTGCCGAATTATCTTTACCGCCGATTATAAATTCTGAGAACATGTATCGTTTATGTGATCTGGGAATAGCGTTTTCACCGTGTGGCAATTTAATTGCAGGGGGACAGTGCGGTGAGATTGTGATATGGCATGCGAAAACTGGGCAAATACACATGACATTACCACAACCGAAAGACAGTCAAAGACCCATTACGTTGTGTTTCTCACCGTGTGGAAAGTATTTAGCCTCTGGTGCATGGTGGCAAACGGGGTTAAAACTGGTATCTATCCGTTTGTGGGAGATTTCAAGTAAGAGAAATATCGCTACTTTCTGGAGCCATACTACTGATGTTCAAGATCTACAATTTTCACCAGATGGAACATGCCTTGCAAGTGCGGGGCATGACGGCGTAATCTATCTCTGGGATTTGACACCGTATATATAAAAGATTGCGGTTCATGAAAAAGAGTTGTAGGGATTCACATAAAAATACATAACGGATTTTCTGAAAAAAGCTTAAAATTGTTTCAATTATGACAATTCCGCAACCTATACCCGAAAAAAACGCGTCACCAAATATAAAAGATAGGAATCCTAATTGATTATGGAGGTCTCTTATGAAAAGAGATGACGTTGAACTTATTCAAGAAGTATTGTCAGGTGACGAAGCTGCTTTCAGCGATTTAGTCCAAAAATATCAAAAAAGCGTGCATGCACTTGCATGGCGGAAAATAGGGGATTTCCATATCGCTGAAGAAATTACACAAGACACTTTTCTTCTGGCCCACAAAAAACTTGCCTCACTGAAAAATCCGAACCAGTTTGCCGGATGGCTGTACGTCATTGCAGACCGGTGTTGCAAAGCATGGTTTCGGAAGAAGCGAATACATACACAATCAATTGAAACCACAAGTGTAGAAACACTCGAAAGAGCCGCTTATGCGGACTATGCATGTGAACAGCGTGAAGACGCAGCCGTTGAACACCGACGTAAAATCGTGCAAAAACTCATGGAAAAACTGCCGGAAAGTGAACGCACAGTGATGGTGCTTTACTATCTCGGAGAAATGAACTGTGCAGAAATTAGCAAGTTTTTAGGTGTATCGCCAAATACGGTTAAAAGTCGACTTAAACGGGCGAGAAAACGTTTACAAAACGAAGAACACATCATTAGAGAAACCCTCGGCAGTGTTCCATTGCGAACAGATTTAACTGAAAATATCATGCGGAGCATTGACACAATCAAACAAACATCTCCATCAGGAGGCAATCCGTTGCTACCGTTCGCAGCTTTAGGTGCATCTGCTATTTTGGTTATTCTGTTGATGGGTGCAAGCAAGCAATTCACCGCTAATTTTCAGAAGCCATATAGTCTTGATGCGACATCAGAACACGTTATTGAAATCGTTGACGCGCCAGCTGTTCTTGATATCCAATCAAAACCAGAATTACAAAACCGGGTTGGTGGTAGGAATCAAAGCAAAAACAGGAACAACGGTCTAACAGAAGGAACAAAGACAGCGGAAAATAACCTAACACAAGATGCTATGCAATGGAATCTACCTGAAAATGCCAAAGCACGACTCGGTAAGGGTAAGATAAATGAGATACAGTATTCTCCAGAAGGAACAATACTTGCTGTGGCGACTAATATTGGTATTTGGTTCTACGATACAAGAACACATCAAGAGATCGCACTACTTACAGATCATGAAGGTGAGGTTACCAACATCATCTTTAGTCCTGAAGGACGCTTTTTTGCAAGTGGAAGTGAGGATGGTACCATCATGTTATGGAATAGAAGCTCAGGGACACAAACAATACTTACAATACCTATGGGGTTGTCCCGTACATAAACATGGCATTCAGTCCAGATGGAAAAACAATTGCGATTGGAAATAGTGGGACCATCAGCATTTGGGATACTATCACTGGAGAACAGAAGTCTTCAGTCACCAGTGATTTAATAGATTCAAATAACTTTATCAGATTTCTACCGGATGGAGAAACAATTGTTTGTGTTAATTGGGGCGGACTAATTAGTTTATGGAACATAAGCATTGGTAAACTTGAAAAGTCAATTGCTGATATAGATCATACAACTCCTATATGGTGGGGAACAACCCTTAGTCCTGATGGCAAGACAGTCGCAGTGGGTAGTGGTGATATAGATGGTAATATTTACATCATCGACTTAAACACGAGTGATCTCATGTTAAAACTCAGCGGACATTCGGATGAGGTGGACTCTTTGATTTTCAGTCCAGATGGAAAAACCCTCGTAAGTGCATCTTATGTAGATGGAACAATCCGACTATGGGATACAAACACTGGTGAACACAAGCGAACACTTACTGGACATACAGGGTATATTCTGGGTTTAGCATTTAGTCCTGATGGAAAAACTATCGCAAGTGGAAGTGGGGATGGTACCATCCGTTTATGGGATGCGTCCACAGGTAACCAACAAATTGAATTTATAGGACATACGGATACTGGTGAGAGTATTGCATTTAGTCCTGATGGTCAGACAATTGCATGTGGATTTAGTGATGGTTACATTCGGTTATGGAATGTAGACACCAGAAAACACATAAAAACATTCCAAGAGTCAAAATTTTATGTAGAGAGTTTGATGTTCACGACAGATGGAAATACACTTATTTCTGGAATCGGCAAAAACATTTATCTGTGGGATGTTCATACGGATAAATTTAGAAAAATAATCTCTGGACATCTAAAGGATATCAATAGTATAGCACTCAATGCTGATGGAAATATACTTGCAAGTGGAAGTGCGGACAATACAATTCGTCTATGGAATATGATTACCGGAGAACATACAAAAACACTCATAGGACATGAGCATAGCATCTATGGTGTAACGATTAGCCCAGATGGCAAAACGCTTGTAACAGGTAGTGACGACAATACGATACGACTTTGGGATGTAAACACTGGCAAGACCAAGATGATATTAAACGCACTTACTGTAGATGGAAAAAATAAAGGTGTCATGAGTGTTGCTTATAGTCCAGACGGTAAAATCCTTGCCAGTGGAGGCATGGAAACTATTATTATATGGGATATAAATACTGGTAAAAGTAAGATGACTTTCACAGAGCATAGACATTATGTTCTTTGTTTAAGTTTCAGTCCAGATGGCAAAACGCTTGCAAGTGGAAGTACGGATACAGATATCCACCTATGGGATCCACACACTGGTGAACTCAAGAATACATTTTCAGGACACACTGGTTCGGTTTCTGGTATTGCCTTTAGTCCAGACGGAAAAACCCTCGTTAGTAGCAGTAATGATGGCACTGTGCTTCTCTGGGAGATAGATCCCTAAATATCCTTTACCTCACGTTGTACATTTTTTATTTCACTATTGATACTATTTCTGCAGTAGCGTAATTCATGCCGCTACTACAGATTTTTTTAGGTTTGCAATAAGTTTCTATAAATAGTGTTTTTTAAACCTTTTGCCCAAAAAACCTCCTCCTATAACATGTCCATAAACATTGCGTCCCTACAGGACTGAAGAGGTAGCCTCAAATGAAAAACCTTAAATTGACGCTTATGGGGTGGGGTTAGGAAACCGCACCTACCGAGACAGATCGCGTTAATCAAAAACAGATCATACATTCCGTTGCTTTTTCACCAAACGGCAGATTAATTGCTGGTGGTACCAACGGTTCAATAAACTCTTGGGACGTGCAAACAGGAAAAATATTGGATACTTATAAGGGACACACAGATGTTGTGAATAGTCTTGCGTCCTCGCCAGATGGCAAACCCCTTGCAAGTAGCAGTGGAGATGGCACTGTCCTCTTGTGGGATCTTACTACCTCAGTCCTTAATCAATAGACATATTATCTATTTTTTAAAGAAGCAGCCTTAAAGTGCATCCATGAATGTGTATATAGTGGCAGACATTGTGTTTCAATAATTCTGACAAGTAGTGGACAGTCCAGACGAAATATGTAGGTCGCGATTCGGAGATCGCTCCTACCAATACTTTATACTGTAGGAGGGAACTCCGATTCCCGACTATTGATGATACACACAATATTAGAATAGACAATCTAGTAGTCTTCGTTATATCAACCCTGATAGACATCATTAAGAGATCATAGTCAGTATTATTCAACTATGATCTCTTAATTGTGCCAATCTTGCACCCAACTCGCTCAGAAAACGCGTCCCCTATATTGGAAACTAAAATAGACCGATATTTATTCAATTGGACACTTTTGAGTTGTAAAGGGACCTCCGATTCCCGGTTATAAAGGCAGTTCGTCCCGATTTGGAGATAGTTCCTTGATAACACAGCAATTTAAGGAGAGAAAACTATGGAGATAACGAGTGCGGACTACGCACTTTATTTGACATTTGAAGGACATCAGGAAGGAGTCAATAGTGTCGTATTCAATAGGGATGGTAATACACTCGCAGCAGACATGGATAACACTATCAGGTTATGGGATATTCCCACAGGGCAAGAAAAGAAGATGTACTGGGTGGATACAGGGGAGCATTCCACAAGTGGTGTTAGAAGTGTTGCAATTAGTCCGAATGGATGTGTTATCGCTGGGGGTGTCAACGAAAGCGAGACAATCTGTCTTTGGGATTTAGAAACAACGGGACAGACCCATTTATTGCGTGAGAGGACAAGTAAAGCTATGCATTGGGTCAATACTGTGGCATTTAGTGTTGATGGTAAGATGCTCGCAAGTGGAAGTGAAGATGGTAACCTATACTTGTGGAATGTAAGGACAGGTGAAAAACTAAAAGCACTTACTGAGGGTACAGAGAATATCTTTAGTATTGCATTTTGTCCTGATGGTAAAACGTTAGTGAGTGGAAATGCTGGCAACACTATCCATCTATGGGATATCGGTTCAGGTAAAAACATCGCGACGTTGGATGGACATGCTGATTGGGTCTTTTCTGTAGCAGTTAGCCGTGATGGCAAAACACTTGCCAGCGGAAGTAAGGATAAAACTATCCGTATATGGGATACGAACACAAACGAGAATTAAAATCACTCATCGGACATAAGCACATCGTCTGGAGTGTCGCAATTAGTCCTGATGGTAAAACACTTGCAAGTGGAAGTGAAGACAACACCATACGTTTGTGGGATATTACTACAGGAGAACAACTTACAACCATAACAGGACACACCGCACCAGTGAAATGTGTCAACTTTAGTCCAGATGGCACAAAAGTGGCAAGTAGTACTGACGATGGCGCTGTGTTTATCTGGGAAATAAACATCTAATGTTTTATTACTTGATATGTGCAATATTAAAAGTTTTTCTCAATTATATGGAAAATCAATCGCAATTGGAAGTGGTGATGGCACTATCCGCTTCTGGGATACACAAACAGGCGACCCGAAAAATAATCAGTTCACCGGACATTTGCAGGAGGTCTATAGTGTAGCATTGAATCCGAACGGAAATTATATCGCAAGTGGGTGCAGCACAGGAATTATTCGTATCTGGGATGCAGACACAAGACAACCCATAAAAACGCTTAACGAGTCTGAAGACAAGTTTGGATTTGCTCGTAGCATAGTATTCAGTCCTGATGGTAAAACGCTTGCCAGTGGATGTTTTGACTCCACGATCAACTTATGGGATGTTGATACTGGCGAAAAAATGAAAACACTTAAGGGGCATACAAGTCATGTGAAAGGTGTCGAGTTTAGTCTTGATGGAAAAACCCTTGTAAGTGGTAGTAGAGATGGTTCTGTGCTTCTCTGGGAGATAGATCCCTAATGTGTCCCTTACCTAATGGTAAAAATTAATAGATTCGGTAAAGATTCTGAAATATTATTAATAATAAAACTTACAATTAATGGAACATTTCTATAGCGCAAACTGTATGAAGATTAAGTAATTAAATCGGTAATTTTCATTATGTGTATTTGAAACATTTCAAGCGATCTTCAGTCCCGTAGGGACGCTATGTTTATAGATCATGGCTGAACACGGTGTCTTTAGTCCCGTAGGGACGATATGTTTATAGAATACCGTTACACCCACATATCGTCCCTACGGGACTAAAGAGGGGCGAGACACGTTTAGCTATAAACATAGCGTCCCTACGGGACTAAAGAAATTACCGAAAAGCGAAGTATGAGGTTATCTGTTCTAAAATTAACTTTTCTAATTTGGAAAACACAGATTAAATTATGGCATTCATGCAACCTTTTCACTGCATAATCGCGTCATCTATTATTGTATGCTTAAAATGATCACGGGGGAATTGATGGAAAAAGACGACGTTCAATTGATTCAGCAGATATTAGCAGGTGATGAATCTGCTTTTGGTGATTTAGTCCAAAAGCACAAAAAAAGTGTGCATGCGGTCGCCTGGCGGGAAATAGGGGATTTTCATTATGCGGAAGAAATCACGCAAGATGTATTTCTTCAAGTCTACAAAAAGCTACCTACGTTAAAAGACTCGAACCTATTTGCTGGTTGGCTCTATGTCATCACAAAAAGACAGTGCATTGCATGGAAACGAAAGAACAAACGATCTATACAATCATTGGAAACCATGAGTCAAGAAACATTAGATGAAACAGCATATTCTCTGTATGTATCAGAACAGCGCGAAGACGCTGCGTCTGAACAACGCCAACAAATTGTGCAAAAACTTCTTGAAAAATTACCAGAGATTGAGCGGACAGTCGTGATACTCCATTACCTCGGAGAAATGACGTGTGAGGCGATCAGTAAGTTCTTAGGGGTGTCACCGAACACGGTTAAGAGTCGGTTGAGTCGTGCACGAAAACGTTTGCGGAATGAGGATGCTATTTTACGCGAAACGCTTAGTAGTATTTCACTGTCTCCGAATCTGACACAGAATATCTTACGTAAAACCAGAAACATTGAACAGACACCCCCTTCTGGTAGCAAACCCCTATTGCCGTTAGGCGCATTAGGTTCTTCTATTGTTTTGATTGTTTTTCTTTTAGGAATGAGTAATCAATTCTTGAATCGGTATCATTCGTCTTATAGCCTTGATGCCCAATCGGAGACGACTATAGAAATTGTTGAAGTGCCGATTATAACTGAAATTAAATCTATATCTGATGAACAGAATAGAGTTGGTAACGATACTTCACCTGGGAACAGCAGTAACAACGGTTTACAAAAAGGAAATACAGAAATGCAGAACAATCTTCAGCAAGATTCTACAAAGTGGAAATTACCCGATGGAGCAAAAGCGCGCTTAGGAAAAGGTTACGTATTTGATATGAAGTATTCTCCAGACGGGTCGCTATTTGCTACAGCAGGAACAATCGGTATTTGGATTTATGACGCACACACAGGAAAAGAAATTGACTTACTAACACGAAACACCGATGGTATATCTTCGATTGCCTTCAGTCCAAACAACCAACTACTTGCGAGTGAAGGAAAGGAAAACACGATTTTGCTCTGGGACTTAAAAAATGGAGAACAGATCCGAACATTTTCTGGACATCAAGATATAGTCAAATCAATTGCATTTAGTCCTGATGGGAAGACAATCGCAAGCGGAAGTGATGATGAAACTATACGTATATGGGAAGTATCTACTGGGAAACCCCGTTTTACCTTTGCTGGACATGCAAAAGAAGTATCAGAGGTAATGTATATACAAGATGGTGAATTGCTTCTTAGTCATGGTAGGAGTGAGGGAACAATCCACCTATGGAATGCTAACACTGGAGAATACATACGAACATTTTCTGGACATACGGGCCATCTTACCTCAATAGCATCTTCACCTGATGGAAAAACCGTAGCAGGTGGCAGTGATGTTGGTACAATTCACTTATGGGAACCACATACAGGTGAACTTAAAACAACAATAGTAAATGCAACTGGCTCCGTTGGAGTTGATGATTCTGTTGCTTCCGTCGTGTTTAGCTCTGATGGAAATACGCTGGTAAGTATAAACGCCGATAATGACATAATTCAATTTTGGGATGTGTTTAACGGAGAAAAAATCAAAACCATTTCAAGTCCACCTGCATCAACAGATAAAGCTATCTTTTCTCCACATGGGAATAAACTGGCAATTACTGGGCGTGATGGTACAGTTCGGTTCTGGGATGTTGCTTCAAAAACACACATTCGGTCTCTTACAGGTTATGCAAATATGTTTACAGATATGGAATACTCACCAGATGGAAACACTCTGGCTCTCGTAAGTTCTATGGAGCGACTTCGACTATGGGATGTCCACTCAAAAAAGTTGTTGAAAACATATAGGCGGGATTCAAAAAGTATCACTTGTGTTACTTTTGCACCTGATAGTATAACGCTTGCATGTGGCGGTGGAGATAGCACAGGGGATACTGTTTGGTTATGGAACACGAAAACGGGGGAACATGGACGCGTTTTCACAGGTTACAGGGATACTATTGAAGCATTGGCATTTAGTCCTGATGGGAATATAATAGCATGCGGTGGTTGGGATGAGACAATCAGATTGTGGGATGTCAACACAGGTGAATCTATAAAAGTTTTAACGGGAGAGAAGGCCATTATCAGAGAAATTGAATACTCCCCTGATGGAAAAATGCTTGTAAGTACAGGTGATTCAGGAAATGTCCGTTTTTGGGATATAAATACTGGCGAGACTGTAAGAACAATTCTCGGTGACACTATTGCACTTTCACCAAACTGGGAAAAATTTGTGATCATTGAATATAATAAAACTGATATCCAGTTTTGGAGTATGGATAGTGATGAACCCATTAAAGCCATTACGTCAGAAGAAAAAACATATTTTCGGACTTACTCACCAGATGGACTCACTATTGTTGGAATTGACTCGAACGGAAGACTATCCTTTTGTGATGCAGAAACTGGTGAAGTCATTCAAACTTCTGACAAAGGACATATACAAGATGTTTATTTTATGCAATATTCACCAGATGGTCGCACGCTTGCAACTTCCGGATGGGACAGCACTATACTACTGTGGGATGTACCACAATAAATGGCATTTCATGACAGAGACAGCAGACGCAACCTACTATAATCTTCAAAGGAGTTCATATTACATGAGAATATTATGCCTCTTATTACCCGCTTTACCAGTAATTTCCACATTACTCATTTTCACTTTTATGTCTACGACTGCCTTCTCTCAAGATCATACACGTTTAGGGTTACCTGCTGGAGCAAAGGCACGGCTTGGAAAAGGCAGAATACATCAACTACAGTACTTTCCCGATGGCAAATGTCTGGCTGTTGCGACTTCCATCGGTACCTGGATTTATGACGCAGAAACAGGAGAAGCACTTGACCTTCTCACGGGACATACGGCTCGGGTTAAGTCTATAGCCTTCAGTCCAGACGGTAAAACGTTAGCCACGGGTAGTGAGGACTACACAATCCGATTATGGGATACCAAAACATACAATCTTATATCTACTTGTATCGGTCATGAAAAAGAGGTTAATTTGTTAGCGTTTAGTCCGGACAGTAAGATGCTTGCAAGTACGAGTGAGGATTGGAAAATGCGGCTCTGGGATGTACAAACAGGTAAATCACTTCAAACTATCACAGAATGTGGTGCCGATGATATGTTTGCAATAACCTATACTCCTGATGGTACTATGTTTCTCACTTACAGACATCATGATAGTTTTGAGAAATATATTGAATTTTGGGATGGGCAAACAGGTGAATTTTTAAAATCAGTTCTCATTGAAACAGATCTCGGAGAAGCAGCGTTTTCTACAGACTGCAAAATTTTGGCAGTCGTAGGTGAAAAATCTCCACCACTTCAGTTTTGGGATGTAGAGAGTGGTGAACTACTGAAAAGTGCTGAAAAGTGTGACGAAAGTTATGATTCTATAGCGTTCTCACCCGATGGACGCAGTGTGGTTACCGGAGGTGTTTGGGATTCTGTCAGTATTTGGAACGTTAGCACAGCAGAACGTCTTAAAAGCAAAGCACGTGGAAAACCGATTAATTCTGTGACATATTCCCCTGATGGCAAGACGGTAGCAATCGGTATTGACGATGGCACAATACTGTTTTGGGATGTTGCAACTGGAAAGCTCAGAAATACTATCGCTGGACACACGGATTCACAAATCTTTTCCGCAGCTTTTTCTCCCGATGGTAGCGTACTTACTTGTGGAGGTGAGTCCAAAATCCAATGTTGGAATCCACAGACTGGTGAACTTTTAAAGACGATCAAAGAACCTCGTTGCAGCGTCTATACAATAAAATATTCACCTGACGCGAATATATTTGCTACCGGTGGCACATCTAAGAAAGCACGTATGTGGGATGCGAGAACTGGTAGGTTCCTCGGAAGATTCGCAGCACATAAAGATCAGAGTCCTTACGGAAATAAAGAAAAGGTTTCTTCTGTAGCTTTTTCGCCCGATGGCAATATACTTGCCACTGCAGGTAGCGACAACCACGTCTGCTTATGGGAAATTCGAAAGGATGAACTGTATCTGATTGGTGAAAAGTTGGCAGCCTTTACTGAGCATACGGAGCCGGTCACTTCAGTGGTATTTTCGCCTGATGGAAAAACACTTGTCAGTAGTAGTCAAGACAAGACAATTCAACTTTGGAACATAAATACGCGCAGCCACTTGAAAACGCTCACAGGACATGAAGCGGGTGTCACTGCTGTGGTATATGCTTTTTACGATAGTGGACTTGTAAGCGGTAGTGAGGATGGGACTATCCGTTTGTGGAATACACATACTGGCGATCTACTGCTGCCGCCAATAGAAGGAGCGGGACAGGTAACGTCTCTGACGTCCTCTCCTGATAGTAATATGCTTGCAAGTGGTAGTGTGGAAGACAACGCCGTTCACATCTGGGATGCAAAGACAGGAAAACGGCTTCATACCTTTATCGGACATACACAACGCGTCAATGCTGTTGTATTCTCACCTGATGGTGAAACCCTTGTGAGTGTTAGTTCTGACGGTACGGTACTTTTGTGGGATCTGACGAAATTGGTAAGTTCCAATAAGTGAATCAGACAGATAATTTTTCATTTTTTAAACCCCCACCTTATATACCTTTCTCTTTATATTAAAACCTAATTGATTTTTTTTTGTAGATTTCTATGAATATGAAAAATCTAAACGATCTTTCAGATATAGAACTTATTCAGCTTGTTCAATGTCGTGATGAAGCGGCATTTGCGGAACTTATGTCCCGTTGGACACCCCGGATTTGGCGTATCGTTGTCTCAAAATCAAGGCAACATCGGGATGCGGAAGAAATTCACACCGATATTTGGATGGCAGTGTGGGAAAATATAGGGGGTCTTCAGAAAATAGATAGTTTTGGTGCGTGGCTACGGAGAATTGCATATAACGCTTGTAATAGGTATTATTCTTCTCATCGTCGTTCACGAGCTGAAATCCCACAGAGCGATTCGGATTTAACCGAACATATTGACCAAGATGCTCCTACACGTTATCAGGAAGCACAATTACACGCAGATGCCAGGGAAGCAGTGAATCACCTACCGCATCGGGTACGTTCCATCGCGGTCCTGTACTACCTTGAATCATGGAGTGTCAAAGACATTGCACATAAACTTAACTTAGCTATAGGCACAGTCAAGACGAGATTAAGAGAGGTCCGTTCACTCCTACGGAAGGAGTTTGGTGTTGAACCCCAACAAGGAGATATTATGTCGTTAGAATCCGTTCGATCGCACAATCTTGCGAATTATATTGAAAACTATCTACCGAAAGATGCAATAACGCGTTTCGGGAAAGGCTTTGTATTTGATTTTGCTTATTCGCCAGATGGCACCTGTGTTGCTTTAGCAAGTACAATCGGTATCTGGTTGATCGATGTAGCAACCGGTGAGGAAATCAATCTGTTAACTGGACATACTGGTTATGTAACTGGACGGACTTATTATGTCCATAGCGTTGTTTTCAGTCCTGTTGGAAAAACATTGGCAAGTTTCAGTATAGGATACTGTGGAGACGATACTATTCGTTTATGGGATGCCGTCACTGGTGAATCTATAGCGGTACTTACTGAGGGAATAGATTCTCCTGTTTTCAGTCCTGATGGTAAAATGCTGGCAGGTGCAGGAGGAGACGGAAGCATCTGTCTATGGGATGCTGCCACTGGTGAATTAAAAACAACTCTCATAGGACACACAGCTCCAGTCAGGACGTTAGCGTTCAATCCAGAGGGTAGCACACTCGCAAGCGGCGGTGATGATGAGGTAATCCGTTTTTGGGATGTTACCACTGCTGAACTACAGTTAACCTTCGCAGCACACGCAAATGTTGTCGATTTCCTGAAGTATTCTCCAGATGGAGAGATCCTTCTCAGCCAAGGAGAGGACAACAATGTCTGTCTATGGGATGCACGGACTGGTGAATTTTTGCGTATACTCACAACTCGGACAGAAAACGCTTCTTCAATTGATATTGACTTTTCAAAAGATGGGAGAACACTTGTGAATGTTAATTCCGATGAAAATGTCCGATTGTGGAATCCCCATACCGGTGAGCAGCTGAAAACAATTAAACAGGATAGAGATTTTAAGTTTGTGCTGTATTCTCCGGATGGTAGAATATTTGCATGTAGTGAGGATTATGGAAAAGCAACAGTCCTACTTTTCGATGCTAACACAGGAGAGTTATTACATGATCTCAAAATGCCTGGACATGCAGAATGGGTTACTGGCTTTCAATTTTCACCAAATGGACAGACACTTGCCGTCAGAACCTGTGATGAGATATATTTCTGGGATGTGAATACCGGTGAACTTGAAAAGACAATCACTGGATATTCTGATAATGTAGGTAAGGTAGCATATTCTCCTGATGGGAGGACATTAGTGAGTTTAGACAATAGCGTACGTATTTGGGATTTAGATACGCAGAAACTCACAAAAACTCTTTCTGCCAAAGGGGAAATAAGGACAATCGCATATTCTCCTAATGAGGAGATACTCGCTTGTGGAACTAATGATAAAACAGTAGTACTATGGGATGTTAGTGAATGGAAAAAAAGAAGTGTTCTCAAAGGACATATAGATGGTATATCCTCGGTTGCTTTTAGTCCCAATGGACAAACACTCGCCAGCGGAAGTTGGAACGGTAAAATTCTATTGTGGAATGCGCATACAGGAGAACACTTAAAAACCTTTAAAAAGCAAGAGGATGAATCATACATTAGCACAGTTTTATTTTCACCCAATGGACAGATTTTAGCCAATATTGAAAGCGATGAAACAATTCGTCTTTGGGATGTTGCAACGGGAAAACTTCTGAAAACTATAAAAATGAAAGTAGATACTGTTTTTTCTATAGATTTTTCCCCTGATGGGACAACCCTTGTAACCGCAGACGACACCGGGAAAATCAAGTTTTGGGATGTTACAACTGGAGATCATAAAGAAGTCACGCATTTTAAAGAAGAAGGAACTTATGATGTTTATGCTGTCTTTTCACCTGATGGTAACACACTGGCAAGTGTAGGTACTGGGGCTGAAATATTTTTGTGGAATGTTTCCACAAGAAAACTTCTTAAAACTCTGAAAGGACATATAAGCGACATTAATTCCATAGCTTTTTCTCCAGATGGCAAAACGCTCGCGAGTTCCTGTCGAGACAGTACAGTAATTTTATGGGATTTAACGAAGTAGGAATTATACATCAAAATAGAGATTAGGAGCACAAAAACATGCAAAAACCGCAACTTTCCACACAGTTGGGACTACCCCCAGGATCCAAAAAACGTTTCGGAAAAGGGGGGATAAATGAAATAAAATACTTTCCGGATGGCGCACGACTCGCAGTTGCCAGCACAATAGGAGTCTGGATTTATAATGTGAAAACATGCAAACCCCTTGAACTGATAACGGGACACACAGGACCCGTCAATTCAATAGTATTCAGTCCCGATGGAGAAACGTTTGCAACCGCGAGTGATGATAAAACTGCACGTTTGTGGGATACCATTACAGGTGAGCACAAATCAAGTTTCGTAGGACATAAGGATGTTATAAACGCTGTGGCGTTCAGTCCGGATGGGGAAAGACTTACTACTGCAAGTGACGACAAAACGATTGGTCTCTGGGACCTGCATACGGAACAACAGATAGCAAAGCTTGAGGGGCATAAGGAGAAAGTTTTTTCAGCGGTTTTTTCGCCAGATGGAAAGGTGATTGCCAGTAGTCAAGCATTCGGTAAAGGTGGAGGTATTCGAATATGGAATGCACAAACAGGTGAATTTCTTAAACACTTTACTGAAGGGACTGGTCACGTAGAATACATCATGTACAGTCCCGATGGTAGCATGCTTATCAGTAGAGAAAGCTATAGAAGAGTTAATTTCAGGGATGCAAACACAGGCGAAGAACTTAAACCTGACGAAACAGAAGATTGGATGTATCAATTCAGTTCCGTGGCTTTTGCCCCAGATGGACGCACTTATGCTGTTGGAATAGACCGTGCTTATATCTTAGACCGTACTGATATCTGTCTTTGGGATATTGACACTGGAAGATTGCTGAAAAAGTTTGAACTTGAGGAAGATGTGGATTCGTCACCCCCTTCTGTTGCGTATTCTCCCGATGGTGAAAAGATTGCTTGTGTAAGTGAAGATGGCACGATTCGGTTTTGGGACGTAAACACCAGCAAAATCTCAAAAACAATTACAGATCATACGCCTCATCTATCTTCTACGCAAAAAACAGAGGGAATACAGGCACGATCTCAAAGTAATTTTTCTCAACGGACTTTTTCTGTTGCCTATTCTCCAAATGGCAATACACTCGCGAGTAGCTACGGGACTGAAATTCATTTTCGAATCCCAGAGACCGGTGAAATCCAAAATACTATCACAGGTCCACAAGAAAATGTCCGCGCATTAACATATTCACCGGACAGTAAAATACTTGCAAGTGCTGAGGATACAACAAAAGCGAGATTATGGGATGCACAAAACGGAAGATTCCTTGGATCCTTCGTTGGACATAAAGAAAATATAACTTCAGTGGCGTTTTCTCCAGACAGTAGCATGCTTGCCACTGGCAGTCATGACAACACAATCTGCTTATGGGAGGTTCACAGAGGTGAACTGTATCTAATTGGTGATGTGCTGTTGACACTGGCAGGACATACTGATAAAGTTACTGATGTCGTCTTCTCTCCTGATGGAGATACTCTTGCTTCAAGCAGTTATGATAACACAGTCCGGTTATGGGATGTCCAATCTGGAAATACGAGGAAAACACTTGTTGGACATACTGCAAGTCTCCACGCAGTTGCATACACACCAAATGGTAGTGTCCTTGCCAGCGGAGGACGTGATGGAACTGTCCGCCTCTGGAACAGTCAGACCGGTGAACCCATACAGTGTCTCAACACGCAAGAACAGTGCGTATATTCTGTAGCATTTTCTCCAAATAATAAGATCATTTCTTGTGGAACGAATAGTATAATGTTCTTATGGAACGTGCAAACCGGAGAATTGCTACGTACCTATAGTGGACATACAGATGTGATTGATAGTATCGCATATTCTCCGGATGGTAAGACTCTCGCGAGTGGAAGTAGAGATGGAACAATACTCTTATGGGACTTGGATTCAACACCTAATCCATAAAGTCTAATATTTCAAAATAGTGTTCTGTCAACTTCTAAATGAAGGTATAGTTTTCTTCT
Source organism: Candidatus Poribacteria bacterium (assembly GCA_022828145.1). GTDB lineage: Bacteria > Poribacteria > WGA-4E > WGA-4E > WGA-3G > MSPOR6. Next base: position 74,301 of record JAJEJA010000017.1, read on the forward strand.
GTAGGTCGGGTAGAGCGGAGCGAAACCCGACACGTATTTATTTTTTCAAAAATGTAGGGTTTAGCTCCGCTCTACCCGACC
>JAJEJA010000044.1 GCA_022828145.1 Candidatus Poribacteria bacterium
GACTAAATTATGTAGGTTGGGTTGAGGCACGAAACCCAACACGTAAGGATTGTATCTATCATGTTGCCAGTTAATATTTTATTGGCGCTTCGCTCAACCCAACCTACAAGTTTAACTTAGACAGTCCACTAGTGACAAAAACTTTACACACCCCACCCTCCACCTTATATTGACTTAATCCGTTTTTCAATGTATAATATTTCAGACTGAGGAGGTATTCATGGAACACGTTAAAAACAGTGAGAATAAAACAGAGAAACACGAAAACAGCAAGAACACTACTGACACCAACTTTATCCGACAAGAGATTGAGGAAGATCTCAAAACAGACAGATTCGACGGTAGAGTACATACCCGTTTCCCACCAGAGCCGAGCGGTTACCTTCACATCGGTCATGCAAAAGCCATCTGTATCAGCTTCGGTATCGCTGAAGACTATCAGGGGCTTTACAACCTTCGGTTTGATGATAGTAATCCCATCACAGAAGAGAGTGAATACGTTGAAGCAATAAAACGCGATGTGAAGTGGTTAGGATTCGATTGGGAAGATAGGGAATTCTATGCATCCGACTATTTCGAAACACTATACGAATATGCTATAAAACTGATTCGGAAAGAGAAGGCTTATGTCTGCGATTTGACGCCAGAGGAAACAAGAACCTATCGTGGTACGCTAACAACTCCCGGTAAAAATAGTCCGTACCGAGATCGGTCTGCTGAAGAAAACCTGAAACTATTTCAAGGTATGCGGAACGGAGAATTTCCAGACGGTTCCCGAACGCTCAGAGCAAAAATCGATATGACTAGTCCGAACCTAAATATGCGGGACCCTGTCATGTATCGTGTTCTCCGTGAACATCACTACAGACACGGTGATAACTGGTGTATCTATCCAACTTACGATTTCACACACGGACAGTCCGACTCTATTGAAGGCATTACGCATTCACTCTGTGATGTGCAGTTTGAGGATCATAGACCGCTTTATGATTGGTTCTTGGAATCGTTAGAGATATACCGACCACGACAGATAGAATTTGCCCGTATGAACCTAACATATTCCGTTCTCGGTAAACGGAAACTCAGAGTTCTTGTTGAAGAAGGACATGTTGATGGCTGGGATGATCCAAGACTTCCTACGCTTGCGGGTTTACGTCGCCGTGGGTATACACCTGATGCTATTCGTGATTTCTGTAACCGGATAGGCGTGTCAAAAGCTGACAATATCATTGAAATTGGTCAGCTTGAGTATTCTATTCGCAGCGATCTAAATCTGCATGCACCGCGGGTCATGGCAGTCCTAAATCCTGTAAAGGTTGTTATTGATAACTATCCTGAAGCACAGGTTGAAATGCTTGAAGCTGACAATAATCCGGAGGATGAGAACGCTGGCACAAGAGAGATCCCATTCTCACGAGAAATCTATATTGAACGCGAAGATTTTATGGAAGACCCGCCCCGAAAGTTCTATAGACTGGCACCCGGACGAGAGGTCCGGCTAAAACATGCATACTATATCACATGCGAAAGTGTAATAAAAGATGAGAACACCGGTGAAATCGTTGAAATCCACTGCTCCTACGACCCAGAAACGCGCGGCGGTTGGGCAGATGATGGACGACGTGTTCAAGGCACACTACACTGGGTGTCAGCACAGCATGCAGTTGATGCGGAAGTGCGATTATACGATTCACTCTTCACTGAAAGAGAACCAGAAAAAGCACCTGATGGCGCAGATTGGATACAATTTATCAACCCCAACTCCTTAGAGGTCTTAAACACCTGTAAAGTTGAACCGAGTCTTGTTGATGCAGCTGCCGGCAGTAGATACCAGTTTCTTCGTATAGGGTATTTCTGTGTTGACCCAGATACAACATCAGAAAAATTGGTCTTTAACCGCACAGTACCCCTCCGGGATAGTTGGGCAAAGATACAGAAAGGACAAAAATGAACGAATCCCAAAAAACAGATGAGCAGGTAAGGGTTCGTATGGCACCATCGCCAACAGGTTTCTTGCATGTTGGTGGGGCGCGTACGGCTCTTTTTAATTGGTTGTTTGCCAGACAACACAACGGCACATTTATCCTAAGAATTGATGATACAGATGCAGCACGTTCCACTGACGCATCTATGCAAGAGATTTTTGACGCACTGAAATGGTTGGGTATCAATTGGGACGAAAAGTATGTCCAATCGGAAAGAAGAAATATCTATGACAGGTACGTCTCACAATTGCTTGATAGTGGTCATGCATACTACTGCTACTGCACGCAAGAAGAATTAGAAGAGATACGCACCGAATCTCGTAAAGCAAAATCCACACGTTCTTATGATGGCAGGTGCCGAGAACTTTCATCAGACATGGTAGAACGATATGTTTCTGAAGGGAGAAAACCCACTGTCCGCATAAAAATACCTGACAGGCAAATTCGTGTTGACGATATGATCCTCGGTTCACGCAACATTGATCCTTTAACTTTGGAAGATGAAGTGATCGTCCGTTCCAACGGTATGCCGAACTACAATCTTACCTCTATTGTTGACGATGCTGAGATGCAGATAACACACGTTATTCGAGGTACTGAACATCTGAACAATACACCGAAACAGATTGTGATAGCGACTGCACTCGGCTTCAACCTCCCACTTTTTGCTCATATTCCGTTAGTTCTTGATGACACAGGTAGAAAACTCAGCAAACGTCATCATGGTGACCTTGTCGCTGTCAACCGTTACCGTGAACAGGGGTATCTTCCTGAAGCGATGTTAAACTTCGTTGCCCGCCTCGGTTGGTCTTACGATGATAAGCAAGAGATTTTTTCAGTTGATGAACTGGTAGAGAAATTTGACCTTGCACGGGTCGGCAAGAGTGGGAGTGTGTTTGACATTAAAAAGTTGGAATGGCTCAACTCGCACTACATAAACCAGCTGGATGTCTCCGCACGGACGGATGCGGTAATCCCATTCTGGCAACAAGAAGGTTTATTGGATGCAACGGAAGAACGTGATTGGCTGGAGCGTATTGTAGATGCAGTCGGAGAACGGCTAACAACATTCCAAGACATCATCCCACAGACTCGTTACTTCTTTACCGACGATTATGAATATGAACCCAAAGCAGTCAAGAAATGGTGGGGGAGTTCGGATGAGAAGAAACAGAGCGCGCGTGAGATCTTAACGAATCTCCAACAGATTTTGACTGACATCCCAACGTTTGACCTTGAAACCGTTGAATCTGCTGTTTGGAAATACACGGATGAAAATGACATCAAACGTGTTGCTGCCATGCAGGCGATGCGAATTGCGTTGACAGGTACATCGTTTGGTCCAAGTCTTTTTGATATCGTTGTACTGCTGGGGAAAGATGAAGTTTTAAAGCGAATAGATAAGGCGTTAGCCAATCTATGATCTTCAATTGAATGTCGCTTTATTGTAGCACATTCTGTTAGATTGTGCCGTTCCCCGTTTCATTTCTAAACAGTCGGTAATGAGAGAAAATTTAATAGAAATGGTACTATTTTAATTTTCAAGGCACCAACATTTCATGGTATACTATATAAAAAGCAAGCCGATTACGGTGGCAGTTTCCTCGTAGCATAAACTTTTAGTTTGTACATCTACACAAAGGTTTCGGATTAGGAGAAATTTTATGCTTCACTCACTTGAATTAGAGAATTTTAAAGCATTCGGAAAACGCGCACGGATTCCCTTTGCACCGATAACACTGATCTTTGGTGAAAACAGTGCTGGAAAGAGCACAATCTTGCATGCGCTTTATCTCCTCAAACAGTCCCTGACAAACAGAGATGTAGGTACTTTGCTGCTCCCCCGAACCGAAAATGGGATTGTTGACCTCGGAAGCTTTCAGGAAATGCTTTTTGATCATGATCTGGAGCGGTCCCTCTCAATTCGTGTGGAAAACATAATAGATAATGATATAGTTCAATTACCGTATAAAGAAAACAAAATAGCTGTTGAATTTAATTTCAAGAGATCTTCCCTAAAGGAAGAAGTGATTTTGCATCAAATTAGTATTTATGCAGCGAAATCATCTGAGTGTATCGCTAAATTTCGACTATCAAGAAATACTTTAGATAAGAGAGATATGTTTTATTTTAATGGTGTTTCTCCTGCCAAAATAGCTGCAGCTATATGTATATGGTTAACAAAAGAAGCAAAGTATTGGAAACCCGAATTTGAGGCGTGTATAGAGAATAAGGAACATATACTTGAGAAACTGAAAGAGAGATTAAAGAATTTTCAATACTCTATCCAGGAATTTAATAATAATAATAATAAGGACTATTGGGAATACCTACACAAAGACTTAAACGATGAGATTGTGTTTCTCTCATCAGATTTTGATTTGGAAACTTACATTGCCAAGAGACACAAGGAAGAGGCGAACACAGTTCTTGGAATTGAGGGGTTCATCCCAGTTGGAACTGCTTGTATACCAACACTTCGTGAGCGTATTGGCTACGAGCCACTATCAACATTTCATATTGCTGATCTCACTACGGCGGCTTGTGATACCCTACAACGAACTTTGGCGGATATTTTCCCTATGAGACCTTTTCGGAGACCACCGGAGAGATGGTATATCTTTGGAGGTAACACACCTCAACACGTCGGATATCAAGGAGACTTGCTCCCGGACTTACTCCTTCATCGTCCTGAAATGGTTGACGAAACGAATGAATGGCTCAAACGACTTGAAATTGACTATGAACTTAAAGTAAAACCGATAGGGACCGATTCAGGGGATTTATTTGAAGTGAAACTCAGAGACACGCGTCGAAAAGAACCCGTTAGTGTAGCACTTCCGGATGTCGGTTTTGGTGTTAGTCAACTCCTACCTTTTATTGTCCAGAGTTTGGTTTCAGAGAAGCAGATTATCTCCATAGAACAACCAGAAGTTCACGTACATCCGAAGTTGCAAGCGGATCTTGGGGACCTCTTAGCTGCAGCCATTCAAAATCCACGGCAGAATCAATTCCTTATAGAAACCCATAGTGAACACCTGATTTTACGCTTGCAACGTTTAGTCTATAATGGAGAGATCAAGCCAGAGGATGTCTCGGTTGTCTATGTCAGTCGTGGACCTGAAGGGGCAAAGGCGGAACGTCTACATCTTGATGAGGAAGGTGATTTTATTCATGAATGGCCCAACGGATTTTTCCTTGAACGCCTTCGGGAATTGAGATAACGGAAGGAGTAACGCGTAGATGCTGGTGAGTGCAGTCGTTGATCCTTCTGCGTTTGATGTAGCGTATTTTGACGAACTTTATACAATTCAGACGGTAGATTTTTTAAAGGGTATCCAAAGAAATGGAATACTCATTGTTGATGCAGAAAATAGACTGCGGGATGCTCTGGTTGAACAAGTTGTATCGCTTCCAATCAAGCCTCAGCAGCGATTGCGATTTTTGATTCAAGAGATCCTCCTAAAAAAGAAATCCAAGCGAGTTATTGCATGTTTTGTTTCCCTAAATGATATAGCATCGGTGCCTTTTTTGGATTTAGCATATCACCTGAAAACGGACACCAAAACCGATGCTCTAATTGTTGGAAAGGAGAGTCTGGAAACGCTGCAATCTGACCGAAGGTTTAATGAGAGCATTATTCCATTATCAGAATACCGTGATAGTGACTTTGAGGCATCTCGCCAGCAATATGAAAATAAAATTGGACCAATAGACACGTTGCTAAAAACAGAGGTAGATAATCTTGTCATTCGTTCAGTCCGTTTCACAAAATGGTTGCGATTTTTTGATCCGCAGATAGGAAAGGGAAACAATACAAGCCGTTTCTGAAAAGGCATTGCGTATATTTTGTCTCTTTGGAAAGATAACGGTTTTTTTGCTACTCAACAAGGAATTGGAGAGGTGAGAATATACACTTGTGAAGCGGAGCACATTCGGGATGATGAAACAGAACATGCAAAGGAAAGCAAGTTAAAGCGAAATCAAGAAAATTACCGAAAAATCGTCCGAGAACTCATAGAACCGTTGAAAAGCCAATTCCCCTGGTCAATAGAGTTATTTGTAAAGAGTGATTCTGATGGTATTTTCCATGCAAGATATTTGGAAACACAACATGCTATAATCAACGTAGAGCGAGGTTTTGATATGTTCAAGCCGAACGGTAGTTTTAAACGGAATTTCTTTACTTTACATACAGAAGCAAGTTCCCACTTGAAAGAATGCCGTAATTTACCGGACGCGAATGTTAGTGGTGTGTCCTAAGTTATATATATTGACGACGATATGTATAAAAGTCCGTAAAAATATTGAATGTATGAATACCTTCTAAAGTTGCAATCTAAAGTTGCAATGAAGGTTGAATTTTCTGTGCGGAGAAAGAGAACTTATGCCAACACTCAATTGGATAGGAAAAGAAGCAGTCATCAATCACCATGATGAGGTGCCAATACACACCCTCACACTTGACCGTGACCGATCCTGCGGATATGATAACGAACCGCTTGGCACAGGTAATCTCCTTGTTGAAGGTGACAACCTTACCGCGCTCAAAGCACTCCTGCCCTACTACGCTGGCAAAGTCAAATGTATCTTTATTGATCCGCCCTACAATACTGGCAACGAAAGTTGGGTTTACAACGATAACGTTAACAACCCGACTATTCAGAAATGGCTCGGAAAAATTGTTGGTTCGCTGGTTGCAGATCTCTCTCGGCACGACAAATGGCTCTGTATGATGTATCCGCGCCTCTGCCTCCTTCATCAACTCCTTCGAGAGGACGGTGTGATCTTTATCTCAATTGATGATAATGAAGTGCATCATTTACGAATGCTAATGGATGAAATTTTTGGAGAAAAGAACTTTTTTGCAATTCTCACAAGAAGAGCAATGCACACCGTGCGCAACTCCAGTAAAGATTTTAATCACAATGCTGACTACACCTTGGTTTATGCCAAAGATAAATCTTGGTTTGGTGAAGACAAAAGTCGTTATATTCGTTACATTACTGATAAATCAATGAAATATCCTCATGACGACAATGATGGTAGAGGTAAGTATAAACTTGATCCACTCAGTGCACGAAACTATTACACACCTTATACATTCACCTTTGAAAATGGCGTTGTATGGTCTCCCCCTTCGGGACGTTATCCAAGTTATTCACAAGACACACTTCGTAACATGGAACGCGAAGGTCGCATTGATTTTTCTGGTAACGAACCGCGGGCAAAACGTTATCTCTCTGAGGTCCAAGAAGGACAACCACCAGACGTATTTCTTTCACCAAAAATCGTAGGATTCAATAAAGATGGAACAAGTGAACTACGTGATATATTTGGTGAAGGTGGTGTTTTTCCCCAACCTAAGCCGGTAAAATTTATTAAATTTTTACTGGAATTGCTACGCAGTAAAGATGCCATTGTCCTTGACTCCTTCGCCGGCAGCGGCACAACAGGTCACGCTGTCCTTGCACAGAACCGAGAAGATGGGGGCAACCGCCAATTTATTTTAGTTGAATTAGAACCGGAAATAGCTCGCGAGATAACTGCTGTACGTCTTCAACGTGTTTGTGAAGGTTACCCTGATGTAACCGGAGGAAATCTACAACGTTTGTTCACTCCAGATAAAGAAAGTTTTGCCTATTACCACGTTGGTGATACCTTTTTGGAAAGGTCGGAAATTCCATTTCATGAAATGGCACAGTACCTCTTTTTTAAGGAAACAGGTAGCCCGATAGAAACAGACACAGTACGTGCCCTCATGGAAGGAGATAGTCCATCTTATGCTACCTGCACAACACGCGAAAGATATCAACGTGCTTTTTTGGGCAGCGTGGACGGGGTAGGTGTTTATCTGTTCAACAATGAAGATATTCTTAATGATGATCTCATCGACCGTTTACCGAGTCATGAAGATAGAAAGGTTATCCATTGCGGTGGGACACAACTTAGTGTTGGGATGTTAAAGGACCGCGGGGTAACCTTCCGTCAAATGCCATATAATTTGGTGTAGCAGTTCGGCAGATATTGAAAAGGGAACATGTTTAAGTGCAATATGTATAAAAAGTATACATATTGTCCGTTATATGTATAAAAATTGTGAAAAAGTATACATATTTACGTCTTTATTCGGTGCCTCAATGCAATTTTGGTTGCTAACAATTCTCAGTCATTGTATAATTAAATTTGTTAGGGTTTTGTATGAAGTCTTTTGCCTAACAGATATATATAGGTTGGAAAAGTAGTGAAAATCTTGAGAAAAAGCGAATTGCAACCATTTGTTAAAGTGTTATGCGATCTAATTGACTTCATGAGCCAAAGCGAAAATCACATACCAGTTCCATTAAAGGAGATTGAATATAAACAACTTGCTTCACGGTTAGATGATTTATTGGATCTCGTTGATGGAGAAGAAAATCACACCTTGGGACCCTTGATACATTTCGTTGGTACACTTATTCAGAATTATGAAAGCGAACACATTCCGAAATTAACAGAACTTTAATTGTTGAACATCAAGGATCCAGGGACAGAAGCGTATCTGTGTGATCCATATAAATCCGTGATTGAGACTCAATACCCATAATATCCGAAAATCAAAAAATGCATCTTCCTCTCAAAGAATACCAAGAACGTACCCTTGAAACGCTAACAGAATACTATCAGAAGTGCCTTCATTTCAATAACGCTAATACTGCATTTTACGATCTTACCAAACGCGCCTACGAGCCTATTGAGTCCTTGTCTGGTATGCCTTATGTTTGTCTACGGCTGCCTACAGGCGGTGGAAAAACGTTAGTCGCGTGTCATGCTGTTAGCATTACTGCAGTTGAGCTATTAAAAACCGATACGCCGCTTGTACTTTGGCTTACACCTTCAAACGCTATCCGAGATCAGACACTAACTGCACTTAAAAATCCGCTACATCCTTACCGAGATGCCTTCGAATCTGCCAGACGCAAAGTAGAAATCTTCACGATAGGTGAAGCACTCTCTTTACCACTACATATTCTGAACACAAAAACCACTATTATTGTTTCCACGATGCAAGCTTTTCGCGTGGAAGATACGGATGGGCGTAAAGTTTACGAGCAATCGGGGACGTTGATGGGACATTTCACACATCTTTCTGACGAAACACTCTCCGAAATTGAACGCGATGAAAGTGGTAATCCTATTTATTCACTCGCTAACCTCTTACGCGTTAAACGGCCCCTCGTAATCGTTGATGAAGCACACAATGCGCGAACAGAACTCTCTTTTGACACACTTGCTCGATTCAATCCTTCGGCAATCATTGAATTCACAGCAACACCCGATACAACGCAAAATCCCTCCAATGTCCTCTATACAGTCTCAGCAGCAGAACTACAGGCAGAAGACATGATCAAGATGCCTATCTTGTTAGAAACCATGCTGGATTGGAAACAATTGCTTACAGATGCTATAGCACAACGCAACACACTTGAATTAGAAGCAGAAAAAGAACGAGAGGAAACGGGAGAATACATCCGTCCCGTTATGTTAATTCAAGCACAGCCAAGATACAAAGACAGAGAAACATTGACTGTTGAAGTCGTAGAGAAATGTTTGCTTGAAGAGCATAACATCCCCAAGGAACAGATCGCTCGAGCCACAGGTGAGGACAAAGAACTTGACGACGTAGATATCAATGATTCGGAGTGCCAAATCCGTTATGTTATCACAGTGCAGGCGTTGCGTGAAGGGTGGGATTGTCCGTTTGCATACGTTCTCTGTTCTGTTGCAGAAATGAGGTCTTCAACTGCTGTTGAACAGATATTGGGTAGAGTTATGCGACTCCCGAAAGCACAACGTAAAAGACGCGAGGCATTGAATAATGCCTATGCTTTTGTTGCTTCACGTAATTTCTATGAAGCTGCATCTGCCTTAGCCGATGGTCTTATCCAAAACGGATTTCAGAAGCAAGCCGCTGCTGAACTTATTCGCCCTATAGACGAGGAACAAACCGTTCTTCCCATTCCTGAAGATTTAACAACACCCAACCCTGATCCTACTCCTGCTGAACAAGGGGAAGTCTTTAAAGTACCGAAGTTAATGGTTCAGCAGAATCAGACGTTCCTTGATTTTGAGGCATCCCGTTTTTTAGAGACCGTATGGCAATTATCTGAATGTGATGCTGAACTTACTGAAGAAGAATTTCCATCTGAATTCAATACAGGAGAACGGGGTGAAGTTGGTATTTCTGAAGAGGGAAGAGTTGAGATGCAATATTTGGGTGTCTTGCATCAACAGATGTCTCTCCTCGCTCCAGATAAAAACTGGGATGCTGCGCGCCTGGCAGATTGGCTTGATAGGAGTATCGTGCATTTAGATATCTTGCGTCGAGAGTCGCTCCCTTTTCTTCAACGATTGGTCAAACACCTTATTGAAGAGCGCGGCATGCCAATAGAGTTACTTATCCGTAACAAGTACACCCTCAAAGATGCTGCTGAAGCGAAAATTGATAGCCATCGTCAAAAAGTGCACCTTGGTGCATATCATAGTCTTCTCTTGCCTGAATGTGCAACGCCAGTTGTTGTTTCCCCGGATCATTGCTTCTCCTTTGACGCAAACCGTTATCCCTATAACACCCATTATACTGGTTCTTATCGGTTCAAAAAACACTACTACAAGCACATCGGAGATCTAAAAGAAAAAGGTGAAGAATTTGAATGTGCACAGTTTATTGATAAGTTGCCGCAAGTTAAGTATTGGGTACGGAATATAGAACGTCAACCTGTACTTTCCTTCTGGCTCCAAACCTCAACTGATAGATTTTACCCTGATTTTGTGTGTTTCTTAACCGATGGACGTTATTTGGTTGTTGAGTCTAAAGGCATTCATCTATGGTCAAACGATGATTCAGAAGAAAAACGCGAGATCGGGGAATTGTGGGAAGCGCGTAGTAACGGCAAGTGTCTCTTTGTCATGCCGAAGGGGACAGATTTTGAGGCTATACGCGCAAAACTCTCCTAAAACCTTATCCTGGTGTTTGTCTGAACCAGGATTTACAAGATTAGAGGATTATAGGGTTTTCAAATCAACGGTATGAATGCCATTTAGACATTCCCCGGGATAAGAGGCACCTTCTCGTATTTTATTCTTTTGAAAATGTGAAATCTTTTGCGGTTCATCTAATAGAGGGAGTCTTATCCTGGAAATCAATCTGGAAATCCTGAAAATCCCGGTTCAGACAGAGAAGAATTTCACTAAATTGACAGCCTAATAATATGTATAGAAATTATACATATCAGGTATAATATGTATAAAAAATCGCAAAAACTATACATATCAATAGACTTGGACGGCGGCAATGACGATAAAAACACAGTTTGATAGAGATACCCCGTGGAACGACATGCCTTTACTTCCTCCCGCAGTAGAGGTTGAATCGCGCGACATACTTAAAGCATGCATCTCCGCTATGACCCAACTTGCACGAACAAATGCATTGGTAAAAACACTTCCAAACGAATCAGTTTTAGTTCATACACTCCTACTTCAAGAAGCACGTAGAAGTTCGGAAATAGAAAACATCGTAACGACTAATGATGAACTGTATCGTGCAATGACTTCTGATGATAACCAAGTTACACCCCATACTAAAGAGGTGTTACGTTACCGAGAGGCTTTATGGGAAGGTATGTACGCTATGAAAGATCATCAGATTATCAACATATCACTCTTTGAACAGATATGTACGCGTATTCGTGAAATCAAGACAGATGTACGGAGGATTGAAGTGAAAATACAGAACACACTAACAAAGGAGATTATCTACTCCCCTCCTTCAGGATACGACAATATCAGTAAGTTATTAACCAACCTGGAAAACTTCATCAATGATGACAATGGATTGCAACCGCTTGTCAAAATGGCAATCATGCATTACCAATTTGAAGCAATACATCCATTTGCGGATGGTAATGGACGAACAGGACGCATACTTAACATTCTCTATCTCATACATCAGGACCTTCTTGATCTGCCAATTCTCTATCTCAGTCGCTATTTTATTCAAAATCGTTCTGAGTACTACCGTTTTCTACGAGAAATTACAGAAGAAAGTAAGTGGGAGCAGTGGATACTTTACGTTTTAGCAGCAGTGGAACAGACATCACGAGAGACAGCAGACATGATTGAAGGAATCAATACACTTATTGGGAACTTTGCAGAACAAGCACACGGAAAAACAAGAGCAATTGCGCGCGAAGGTTTTGTAGATTTACTGTTCAAATGGCCCTATTGCAAGATCAACATTGTTGAAAGGGAATTAGAATGCAGTCGCATTACAGCCACAAAATACCTAAACGAGATTGCAGAACTAGGTCTACTTGAACGGCAAAAAATCGGACGCGAATATTACTATATCAATAGAAACCTTATGGACTTGCTTTCAAATGTGTAGTGCTTTGTCAAGTGCTATTTTGTAGGAATTGACAGTCTACTAATAACGTGAGTTTGATAAATGTAGCGTAAACTTTCAGTTTGCGCCAGATGTGCCACAAACTGAAAGTTTGTGCTACAATTCACGCCTCTCGGATACGAAAATGGCGAGAGTGAACACATCCGAAACGATTAATCAAACTGACGTTACTAATATGTATAGAAATTATACATATCATCTCTGATATGTATAAAAATTCGCAAAAACTATACATATCGGGCATGATATGTATAAAAATTGCGAAAAAGTATACATATCTGTCTTTATTTGGAATCTCTACACATTTTTGGTTGCTAACAATCCCCTATGAATGTTATAATTAAGAAATAGGCACTCCCTAACAAATTACCAATAGATACATTTCGTTGGTACACGCATTCTGAAGAAGAACTTCCATCTAAATTTGACACATGACTCATCGCGACATTTTAAATCAAATAAGACTCGCATTTCCACAACCCGTATCTGATACTATACATGACTCCTACTTTGTCCATTCTATTATGCGGGCATTAGACCAAGTAGACGCATTAAAAACACATCTACCGTTCCTCGGTTCAATCATTCATGGCGATTTTGAAGCAGCAAAGCTTACACAGTTACCCGATACCATGTCATCGGTTGAGACGGTAACTAAGGAACTTGTTGGTTATCTTGAAGGGATGACGATCTTCGGACATCCCCGCACACAACAGAACGTTGTTGCCCCAACCACAATTCCGAGTCTAATAGGCGTACTCCTTGCTTCTCTACACAATCCTAACCTTGCTTGGGACGAATTTAGCCGATTGGTGGCATTAGCCGAAGTTGAAGTCACCGCAATGACATCACAACTGATCGGGTACGACCCGCAAAAATCAAGCGGGGTGTTTACCTTTGGTGGAACAGGAACAACACTCTATGGCGTAAAAATAGGTTTAGAAAAAGCCTGTCCAGATACAATCACCGATGGCACACCCGAAAATGCGCTCGTATTCGTGTCAGATACGGGCCATTACTGTGCTGCTAATATAACAGGTTGGCTGGGCATAGGAACTAAAAACCTGATTACCATCCCGTCTATTACGGAGAACGAAATAGATCTTGAAGTATTAGAGACTGAGCTGCGCAAGGCACTCACAGATGGTAAGAAGATCGCATGTATTATTACTACATTAGGCACGACTGATGCTTTTGGCTTGGATAACCTATTAAAGATTACTGCCATGCGGAACTCGCTTGTAGAGGAATATCAGTTGGATTATCATCCACATATCCACGCGGATGCTGTTATCGGATGGGCATGGTCAGTCTTTAATGACTATGATTTTGAGAAAAACCCGTTAGAGTTTAGACCCAGAACAGTACGTGCTTTAGCAGGCGCATGTCGACGTATTCAGCATTTACACCTTGCAGATTCAGTAGGAATTGACTTTCATAAAACAGGATTCGCCCCTTATATATCAAGCATCGTCCTTGTCAGAGATAAGGCTGACCTTGACCTATTGAAACGTTCACCTGAACAGATGCCATATCTATATCACTTCGGACAATACCGCCCAGGGATGTACACGCTTGAAACTTCACGTGCGGGTACGGGTCCTCTCGCAGCACTTGCCAATCTCAGGTTGTTTGGTGTTGAAGGACTTCGTGCTATACTCGGTCACATTGTAGAGATGACACAACTTCTACGCGAACATCTGGATGGAAGGGAAGGGACAACCGTTCTGAATAGAGGAAATTTCGGTACTGTGACACTTTTTCGGGTATACCCTGTTGGGGTGGATACCTTTGAAATACAACAGCAAGAATTCGAAGATGTTACGTACAAAGATAGCCTAATTGCCAACAACGCATATAACCAAGATATATTTCAATACGTCAATTCTGAAGCGATGGAAGGTAGAGGTGTTTTCATCTCTACAACGGATTGCTACCGACACACCTCTTATGGCGAACCGATCGTTGCCTTAAAGTCGTATATCCTATCGCCGTTTGTTGATGAGGAAGATGTGAAAACAGTTGTAGAAAAGGTCTTAGAAGCAAGAGAAGCAATCGGGGAGAGTGCAGCAAACTAACGCAAATAGAGATGTAGGAGAGGAAGAATGGAAGGACTTTCCTATCTTATTCTATTCAACTTGATAGAAGTCAAGTTTATTCTCATTGAAACTTGATATAATTTCCTCCTTTGTGATACCAAATACGTTATTCTCCCAGTATGCTTCAATATGTCGCTTAAAACTTATTGGTATAACTTGTCTTGGCACCTGTTTAAACACTTCGGTGTATTTATCGATTATTCTGTAAAATACAATACCTTCATCTGTATAGCATTCTTTGTACATGAAAGGTACACCTTCAACAATTTCTAAAGGGTTTTCAGTATATTCATCAATTTCCCATAATCCTCCTACTACATTACAATTCGGATCAGGTATAATATTAGCAAGGTAACCGAATTCATAGTATAAGAAGGAACGTCTATATCCTTTTAACGTAAATTTACCGATTTTTTTGCATTCTGGGGACATAGAGAGTAATGAGAATGGTTTTAAGGCTTCTCCGTATGCAAAGTACTTAATTATTTTATTTACGTTCTGGAATTCTCCAAATGTTATCGGGTATGTATTCATTTTTATTCCTATTTAATTTTTATTTTTATGCTACGTCCTTTTCTTAGAAATCTTAACACACAATCACTTTTTTGTCAAATTTATCTATTTGGCAGGGTGTGTAAAGTTATTGCACACTATCTGTCAGAATCGCGGATTACGCGGAGAACGCGGAAGGGAAAAGAGATGGAAGAATGGAAGAGGGAATGGGTGGAAGGATGGAAGAATGTTTTATAATCTGTCTGAATCGCGGAAGGCACGGAGAACACGGAAGGGGTTGAAAGAAGCACAATCAAGGATGAATGTGCTACGGAAGTGTCAAGATGGATGGGGTAGGGAGAAGGGTAATGAGGGATGAAAGGGGTTGGAGGAAGAAGCACAATCTAACAGAATGTGCTACAGGCCTGATCGCGGAAAGCGCGGAGGAGGTGGATATGCTCCTCAATCTTCTGTGCAAAAACTTTATACACCCTCAGTAATTAAAATCCTGAAAATCCTGGTCCAGATTCATTTGACTCAATCAACTATCTGTGATAATCTATGTATATAAATCAGATCGGAAGGAACATTTACAACGAATGGAACAGTGGATTGAACATCTTATTGAAGGATTACCGAGTGTTGTCCTTTTGCTTATCATAGCAGTCATGCTTTACACACTCAGCAAAGGGGCAGATTGGCTTGTTGATGAAGCCGTAACACTCTCAACACAATGGGGATTAGGAAAAGCAGTTATCGGGGCAACGATTGTTAGTATCGGCACAACAACACCGGAGGCAGCGGTCTCCGTACTCTCTGCAATACAAGGTGAACCGGGTCTTGCTCTCGGAAACGCTGTCGGATCAATTATATGTGATACAGGTCTGATTTTAGGGCTCGCTTCCCTGATCGCGCCACTATCGTTCAATAGAGAATTAGCATCACGGCTGTCTAATGTTCAGGTCAGTGCGGGTATACTGATGGTATTAGCCTGTTTTCCGTGGTCTTCACCAGCAAAAGTGTTTAGTAACGGCGGCGTGTTACATCAATATATAGGATTTGCTTTCATTGTTCTATTAGGATTATATGTGTGGCAGTCTATCCGTTGGGCTGGTGCAATAACAACCACTTCCGAACCCGATGAAGCAATAGACCATAAAGAATCAAACACAGTTCTCACACTATTTAAACTTATCGGGTCAATAGCAATAGTCGTTGTTTCTGCACAGATCCTTATCCCAACGGTAAAGACGCTTGCCATAAGGTTTAACGTTCCAGAGGAGATCATTGCTGCAACGTTGGTTGCGTTTGGCACCTCATTACCAGAACTTGTAACAGCAATCACGGCAGTTCGGCGGGGACACGGTGAGTTAGCAGTTGGAAACATCATCGGTGCTGATATCCTGAATGTTCTTTTTGTTGCTGGTGTTTCGGCTGCAGCCACACCCTCCGGTTTACAAGCATCCGGAAAGTTCTTCCAATTCCTTTTTCCTGCAATGGTGTTTATTTTGATCGTCTTCCGAATTGGGATTTTTGTGTCGGGCAGCCAGTTGAAACGTCCGTTTGGGGTTGTCTTGGTTGCGACCTACATTTTGGTGACAATTCTCAGCTATATCTTTTCTATAGATATGCATTAGTGTTCTGTCAACTTCTAAATGAAGGTATAGTTTTCTTCTGTAGGTCGGGTAGAGCGGAGCGCCATTAAAATATTAACTGGCGACACGTATTGATTATGTCTAACATGTCGGGTTTTGCTTCGCTCTACCCGACCTACGAAATAATGCTACATAATCATTTAGAAATGGTATTACATACTTTAGATTCAGACTCTGTCTCCAAAGATTACACACACCAACATCTCTCTTTACCATCCCAAATAATCATTCACCATTTATACCAATTTGTGCATCCACAATTGTGTAAATGTAAATACGCTATTCTCAAACGCAGTATACAACTCAAATTTAAAAGGACAAATTTATAGTGAAAAAATTACTGTTTTCGGTTTTAACCTTTGGACTTTCAATATTCCCTCTAATCCCAAACACCTTTGCCCAAGACTATACACAATGGGGGTTGCCTAACGGTGCGAAGGCACGCCTCGGTAAAGGTTTAATAAGAGAAATTGCATATTCCCCAGATGGGAAACGTATCGCGGTTGCCAGTAGTATCGGTATTTGGATTTATGACGCACAGACAGGTAAAGAACTTGACTTGCTCACAGATCACACATATTCTGAAAGTGTAGCGTTTAGTCCGGATGGTTTTACATTGGCAAGTGGAAGTTGGGACGCTACCGTTCGTCTGTGGGATGTGCGAACTGGTACACCTCTTCTAACGATGAAAGGGCATATCTTTCGTGTTAATAGTGTTGTATTCAGTCCTGATGGTAAAACAATCGCAAGTGGGAGTGATGACAACACTATCCGTCTGTGGGATGTGCTGACGGGAATGTCTCTGCAGACACTTGCAGGACACACACAAAGGATTTGGAGTGTAGCGTTTAGTCCGGATGGCAAGACAATCGCAAGTGCCAGTTGGGATAAAACAGCGCGGTTATGGGATGTGCAGACTGGTAAATCTCTAAGAACTCTCACAGGACATGAGAAGCATCTCTTGGCTGTTGCGTTTAGTCCGGATGGCAAGACAATCGCAAGTACAAGTTGGGATAGAACCGTGCGACTGTGGGATACGGAGACCGGGGCATCTCTTCAAACGTTGAAAGGACATACTGCAGGTGGAGTTATAGCCGTTGTATTCAGTCCGGATGGTGAGACAATTGCAAGTGCAGGTGTTTGGGATCAAAGAGTGTGTTTTTGGGATGCGAAAACAGGAGAATCTCAACGGATATTGAAGGTGCATACAGATGATACCTCCAGCATAGTGTTCAGCCCAGATGGTAAAACCCTTGCGACTGCAAGCATATCTGAAACTGTGAGTCTATGGGATGTGAGAACAGGAAAACATCTTCGGGAACTGACAGGACATACGGGTAAGGTAAGGAGCGTAGCATTCAGTTCGGATGGTTCTACACTGGCGAGTTGTGGAAGTTCGGACAAAACCGTGCATTTGTGGGATGTACAAACAGGTGCACTACTTCACACGTTGATAGGACATACATGGGAGGTCTCCTGTGTTGTATTCAGTCCGGATGGCAAAACACTCGCAAGTGCGAGTTATTCGGCAGATGACGACACTGTGTTTCTATGGAATGTTGAGACAGGCACATCTATTCAAAAACTCAAAGAGGATACGGATGGGATCGGAAGCATTGCATTCAGTCCGGATGGAAAGATACTCGCAAGTCAAGGTGTTGAAAATACGTTGCTTTTGTGGGATATACAGACAGGTAAATCTATTCGGAAACTCACAGGACATCCGGATGAAATCGTTAGCGTTTTCTTCAGTCCGGATGGAAAATTTCTCGTAAGTGGGAGTTGGGATGGCACCGTGCGCTTGTGGGATGTACAGACAGGGACATCAATTAGAGAATTGACAAACCACACAGAAAGGGTTGGTAGCGTTGCGATCAGTCCGGATGGTAAGACCCTCGCAAGTGGGAGTACGGACGATACAGTGCGCTTGTGGGATGTACAAACGGGCACATCTATTAGGGAATTGACAGGGCATACGAATAATATAGGTAGTGTTGTATTCAGTCCGAAAGGAAAGATACTTGCCAGTGGAAGTTGGGACAATACCATTCGTTTATGGGATGTGCAAACAGGTACACATCTCTCGACATTGCCAGGGCATACGGATAGTGTTACCAGCGTAGTGTTCAGTCCGGATGGTAAAACGCTCGCAAGCGGGAGTTTTGATGGCACCGTGCTGTTATGGGAACTCACACCTGAATGATTACCTTAAATTAACACCTATCGGCAGAAAGTTTATTGGTGATTATACTTCCCGATGTGCTATAATTCGGAAGCATGAAAATTCTAAAGCTCACTATACATGAAATTAAAAAGGCGGTGCAGTCAAACGCACAAACGAGCGCGACACCTCATCCAATTCCTCGCGAATAGCATTATCCAATTCCCAACCCACACCACCGAGGGTGTCATCAAGTTGTTCAATCGTATCGCTTCCGCTAATAGCCACGGTGACTTCGGGGTGTGATACGACCCATGCCACTGCAAGCTGTGCAGGTGTTTTACCTAACGCGTCTGCTAATCTCTTAAGTGTAGCAATTACCTTACCTGTTGCCCCAGCCATTCGACGATCATATTCGTCTCTATATCGTCTTTCCCAAAGCGAACCAGCAGGCGGTGGTTCATCAGGAGAATAGGCACCACTCAATAACCCAACCGATAACGGACTATAACACATCACACCGAGTCCTTCCTCACGTACTAATCCAAACATCTCTGTTTCCAAATCCCGATTGAGCAGGTTATACATATTTTGTACGCACATATACGGAGTAGCGTTAATGCTATCCGCAATCCAGAGAGCTTTACAAACGTGCCATGCATGATGGTTGCAACAGCCAAGGTAGCGTACTTTACCAGAACGCACCAGATCGTCTAACACACGGATCGTCTCCTCTTGTGGGGTTGTGTCATCAGGAACATGAATCAGGTAGACATCAATGTGGTCAGTGCCGAGACGTGTCAATGAACGGTCTATCTCCCGCATGACATGGTATCTGGATAACCCGTAATCGTTTGGTCCCTGTCCGATGTGACTACAGACTTTGGAAGTAATCACCACATCATCCCGTTTCCCTTTGATCGCTTTACCAAGAACGACCTCTGAACGCCCAATATTTGCTCGGTCATCCATCGGACCGTATATATTTGCACAATCAATCAGGTTGATACCGTTATCGATAGCGTGTTCAATCAACCGTTGCGCAGCGTTTTCGTCAGACTGTCCCCTCAATCCTAATCCCAATGCAAGTGGACTGACTTTAACGCCTGCTTTACCAAAATTGACATACTCCATAATCTATCTCCCATAAACTGTTCTCATTTGACTCTCTTTTCGTTATATGATACAATTATTTTAGCATGAATCCTGACAGATTACAACTATACAAACACCAATGAGACGGCACTCGGAGAGTGTCTACTACTATTAGAGAGACGGCACTCGGAGAGTGCCTACTACTATTAAGAGCTTATGATATCCGAAGTCAATACCCGCAGCGCACTAACAAACCTCTGCATATCCGCGGGTTTCGGTGCTGAAAACATCAAACGTTCATGTGTAACAGGATGCTCAAATTGAAGTGTTCGGGCATGCAATGCCTGCCGTTTCAGGTGTATGAGCGCATGCTTCACAGAAAGTGCGTCAGCATCTTTCAAAGCGCGAAGTGCGTCAGCATCTTTCAAAGCGCGTTGTTCACCTCCATAAATTGGATCGCCAGCAACTGGGTGTCCAATATGCTGAAGATGCACACGGATCTGATGAAGCCTTCCCGTTTCTAATGTGAGTTGAACAAGCGAAAAACTGTGATAAATCTCTAAGACCTGATAGTGTGTTATAGCATGTCTGCCGTTATTATTGACTGTGGTCATTCGCCTTCTATCTCTACGACTCCGAGCGATTTGCACATCAATCGTTCCTGTAACTTCTGCTGGTACACCACACACAACCGCAGCATACTGCCGCGTTATCGTATGCTTTTCAAACTGTAGTGATAAATTGCGATGCACAACATCGGCTTTCGCAACAACGAGAACCCCTGATGTATCCTTGTCTAATCGGTGAACAATACCAGGTCTTTCAATCCCTCCGATACCTGATAGGTCATCACAGTGTGCCAACAGTGCATTGACAAGCGTTCCGGTATTCACACCACTTGCCGGATGAACAAGCATGCCAGCAGGTTTATTCAGAACAAGTAAGTCGCTATCTTCGTAAAGAATGTCAAGTGGGATATCCTCAGGTCGCGCTGTTTCTAAAGGTTGGGATTCAGGAAATGCGATGCATACTTCGTCTCCAACGCGAAGTGTGCGACTCGGTTGTGTGGAGACTTTATCGTTGACGGTAACCATCCCTTCACGAATCAGTTTCTGTAGATACGTGCGCGACACATCTTTGGTCGCACTGATAAGAAACCTATCCAACCGTTTTTCTTTGTGTTCAGTTTGGATGTGGAAAATGTGTGCCTTTTTATCCATAATTATGTGTAGAGTGGACACCTACATCTTATCCTCACCTTCAAGTTTGATTTTCTCTAATTTACCAATCGCATCTTGTAACGTCTGTAAATCATCAGGAAATTCTCCCCAATGTAAGTCCTGTAAAAGTTCAAAAGATTCTTCAATACTGTATGAAGGGGTAGACTTTGATGGCTTTTTCTCTCCAGATGTGTTTGATGTGTAAAACGCCTCGTGTTCAGAGACGATTTTGTGGACGTTTGAATACGCTGATTCTAATTCCTTTAAATACAGTTCATAAAATCTCGGTTTTACACCAGGGGGTAAACGTTTCTCATGCCCATCAAGGTAGACCACATGAATATCTTCAGGAATGACGCCAAACATCATCAATTCATATTTCTCTTTACGACTTAACCTTTTTCCAGAGAATTTTGAGAACGTTTTGCCATCTTCAACAGTGACATATACTGTTTCTGTATTCGCCGCCAATAAAGATTGATATGATGCAACAATCCAGAACTTAAGATACGCATCTTCATATTCCCTCCACGTATCAACCTCTGAAGGTAATTGAAGACTGTTTAACATTGCATTACGATCCTTCAAATCTACGACACGCCAAAGGTTTTTACGATTTATCATGTAAACTCTTCGCTGCAACACCATCCGATAGTCAGAATAGTTGACGAACGGTTGTCCGAGTGAAAGGTTGCGTTTAATCCATTTATCAGGAGGATATATTCTATCAAGTTTTTTTCGACGATCTGATGGGATTTCCGTGTTATATTTCAGAGACCACATGTCTTGCATGTCGGCAACAGAATAGGGTTGATATTTCTTTTTCACAGTCGCAATATCTATACGTTCCCAATCAAGTTGAATCGGGTGTTTTTTCGTCCCACTGTCCTTATCGGCAATAGGTTCATATAATCTATCTGAACCGACAGCGGAATCATAAGTATGTATATGCTCAATCAGTTCACCATCGGGTGTTGCGTGCTGATGCGGTTCTGAGGCAGGAATGTTCCCAAGTATCGGTTCAGGGGTTTTGACAGGTAAGAACAAATATCCTGCAATACCTATCCCTATGATGAGAATGAATATGAAGAATACTCCGATTCGTCTGAGCATGTTTCTAATGTTTTTCGGGTTTTGGATACTTTTGATATGACGTTTCTATAGATTATACTCTTGATTCAGAATATAATCAACCTATTAGAAATAGATGGGTGTGTAATTATTTTGTTCTTTTTTCAGAAGAGACGGCACTCGGAGAATGCCTACTACTATTAAGAACATAACGGCACTCGGAGAATGCCTACTACTATTAAGAGCTTATGAAATCGTGCTGATAAGTTCAAATTTTACTTGACAACACATATCCAATGTGTTAAAATAGGTGTCATACAGAACTTTTCTCTGGGTCGTGTGAATGCGTTATCGGGTCGCAGGTTCGACTCCTGCCAGCGGGTAGAGTGTAATGCAAAACCTGCTGTAGCTCAGTTGGTAGAGCATCTGTATTCCGATCCTTATCCAGAGACCTAATTGTGCGGGCCGAAGTATTGCGTTAACCATGAACGTCACCGCAATACGCACCTTGCCCGCCTTTCAACATTTCTTTACGTTACGACATTTCTTTACTTTAGGACATTTCTTTTAGGGACAACATGGGATATCTGAAAAAATACGCACCTTTACACCCAACGCAAAAGCAGCCGTTGGATGAACAACAGATAAAAAACAGTGCTGAAGGATACGTCTATCCTGTGTCCATCTGGACGAACTTAGACCGATTTCTAATTTTAGGTACTGAAGGTGGATCCTATTACGCAACAGAACAGGACTTGACAAAAGTCAATGTTGATTCTGTCCTAAAATGTATCGCAGAAGATGGTATACAGGTTGTTGAACGGATACGCGAGGTCTCTGTCTCTGGACGCGCACCGAAAAACGAACCCGCATTATACGCATTAGCTTTGGCATTTGCACACGGGAATGTTGCGACAAAACGCAAAGTAGAAGAGGTATTCAGTGATGTCGCTCGCATCGGAACACACCTATTTAGTTTCGTATCCTATATTGACGGTATGCGAGGATGGGGTAGGTCGTTACGAAGATTGATCGGAGAATGGTATCGTTCAAAGGACGAAGACACATTGGCATTCCAAGTGCTGAAATATCAAGCTCGCAACAAATGGAGCCATGCAGACGTGCTTTCAAAATGCCATTACGGTGAAAACCACGCTGTCTACCGATGGATTAAAGGAATTGATACCGACAGACGAATTGTGCATCGTGGTGTAGAAGATGATCAAAAAATCGCTACCGTCTATGAGGCTACCGATGCTCTACCTGAACTGCTTGCTGGGTATGAAGAAATAAAACAATCTAAAAAACGTGCAGATGTAATTGAACTCATACAAAAGCATCAATTTACCCACGAAATGGTTCCTAATGAATGGAAAGATGATACTGATGTTTGGGCAGCACTCTTAGCAAACATGCCTGTTATCGCCACCGTCAGAAACCTCGGAAAAATGACACAGGTCGGGCTGCTAAAACCTTTTGTCCCTGAAATACAGACAGTGCTGGAGAGATTGTCCGAGGAATCCATCCGAAAATCCATGATACACCCAATTCAGATTCTAATGGCGTTGATTACATACCGCTCAGGTAAAGGTGTTCGCGGTAGTTTGACATGGGAACCTGTCCCACAGATTATTGACGGTTTAGATGCAGCTTTCTACACAGCGTTCGATAATGTTGAACCGAGTCATAAGAATACTTTTCTTGCACTTGATGTTTCAGGATCAATGGCTTCCGGCAGCATAGCAGGTTGTGAGGGACTAACACCACG
This sequence comes from Candidatus Poribacteria bacterium, assembly GCA_022828145.1. GTDB lineage: Bacteria > Poribacteria > WGA-4E > WGA-4E > WGA-3G > MSPOR6. Next base: position 23,994 of record JAJEJA010000044.1, read on the forward strand.
AAACGCCTCTGCTGCAATGGCATTGGTTACTGCACGCACCGAACCGAATTACCACATCTTCGGATTCTCTGAAAGTTTCGTCCGAGTGCCAATTACTGCAACGGATAGACTGGCGAGTGCTGTTGATGCTGTGTCTGCTTTTCCACACGGTAGGACAGATTGCTCGCTGCCTATGCTATATGCAATAGAAAAGAAACTTGATATTGACCTATTCGTAATCTATACGGATAACGAAACATGGTTCGGTGACATCCATCCGAAAACAGCATTAGATATGTACCGACAAGAGATGGGACGACCCGCAAAGTGTGCCGTTGTCGCAATGCTCGCAAACAACTTTTCTATCGCTGATCCGGAAGATGCCGGGATGTTGGATTTCATCGGATTTGATACAGCAACACCAACCCTTTTAAGCGATTTTGCAAAATGAACCAACACGATTATAGCCTAACCGATGCTGAAGTCAGTTTCTTCAATACGTTTGGATACCTAAGCTTCCCGCAATTGATGGCGGATCGTATAGAAGCTATCCAAGACGCATTTGAAACTGTGTGGAAAGAAAAAGGCGGAGGACATCACGGTAAACCTCACGAAGGAACAGCGCGTTCTTGTATTGTGCCTTTTATTGACCAGAGCGAAGAATTATCATCACTCTTAGATGACCCAAGAATTCTCGCAATTGCCAAAACCTTACTTGGACATGATTTCAACTACATGGGAAGTGACGGGAATTTCTATGTCGGGGATACAGGATGGCATTCCGACGGTGGACATAAACTTGACGACCCAATGCATTTAAAGATCGCATTCTATCTTGATCCACTGACACGCGACACCGGCGCACTCAGAGTCATCCCAGGCAGCCACTTATTCAGCGACATCTATGCAGATAGTTTGAGCCAGCAAGTTGGCAAAAGTCAAGAAGTATGGGAGATTCACGGAAAAGATGTACCCGCAGTGGTATTCGAAACAACACCTGGAGACCTTGTCCTGTTTAACCACAATACCAAACATGCGGCATTCGGTGGTGGTACACGCCGACGGATGTTCACGATGAATCTCTGTCAGCGATATCCAGACGAAAAGTTAGATGCATTACGTTCTTATATCGGGGGTTCAGCACGATTTTGGATTGAGCGAAAATATGGGGAGAAAATGGTGAATACGGCAACCGCTGAACGTGAGATACATCTGGAGCAGGTGATGGCTAATGATGCACATCTCGCAGAACTATCTCGTCAAGCACGTGAAAACATGAGTGAACCCTCACGCGGTTGATGCTTGTTCCCACGTTTTTCTGACATATTGCACAGCTGCCTTAAAACCTTGTCGTCCTTGTTTACTCGCTTCCTCAATGCTCAACCAACCGTCGTAACTGTTTTGACGCATAAGTTGAAATACTTGCGGGATCGGTGAAACACCAGTTCCAACACGAACAGGATCAAAAGAACCCGCTTCACGCATATCAAAAACATGCAGCACAACCACGCGATCAATGACCTGCTCCAATAGTCCTATCACGTCTTCATTTAGGACAAGCGGATTCGCTGTGTCAAAGCATACCCCTAATGGAGTGTCTGAAAGTTCATCAAGGATTTGCAGGAATACCTCAGTCGGTTGTGAGAAATCCCAATACTGCCACGGTGCTCCCTTCGTATGATTTTCATAAGCGAGTGTAATCCCGTGTTTTTCTGCTGCGTCAAGTGCCCGACGGAATCCTTCTGTAACCCATTTAATTCCCTCATCGTGACTGATACCAGGATGATTCTGTCCCGCTGTCACCCTTATGAAATTTGCCCCTAAATCCTTTGCTAAGACGATATCAGACTTCAGCTCAGTTAATTCTTGTGCCCGCTGTGCTGAATCCGGATGCGTGAAATCGCAATAACAGGCAAGCATACATGCTTCTAAACCGCGTTTAGCGAGGATAGTACGTATAGTATTAATCAGCTTATAATCGCGATGAGGAAGGAACTTGATGCTAAAATCAACAGCATCTAATCCTAATTCAGCCCCGAAACGGATCCAGTCTGCTATCGTACTTTTCCCAGAGAATATATCATCATAAAGAGATACAGGGAGACAACTCAGTTTCATTAGTGTATCCTTTCGATTTTGTTATGGATATTAATGAAGTCATTATACCAAATACCAAAGGATAAAGGAGTTCTTTTATGCGTATTTTAACACTTTTTTGCAGAATTGACGACTTTTTTTAGTTTTTCAGGCATTTCTGACATCATGAACACTTCAGAGCGGTAGCACATTCTGTTAGATTGTGCATCTTTCTACAACCTTCATCCTTCATTTCCATTCTCTGCACAACATACATATTGATAATGCTTCTTTCTGCAACCACCTTATGCGTCAATTTAGTGATTTTCCCAGGCCGGTAGGTGCGATTTCCTAATCGCACCGGATCCTTCGCGAAAACCTTTATGAACGCAAGTGGCACAAAGCCTGCAGAATACGCGTTTGGTATTCTGCATTGGTTAGGAAACCGAACCTACCGACCTGAAATTTATTATGTTAACAATTAATCTATTTACAGATTGTCTGACAGAACAGATATAACCAGAAAATCTGTTGAATCTTTTCATTTTGTATGGTATTATTAAATATCAAGTATTTCGCACTTAGCAGAGGTAATATGATGATAGACCGGAATCAAGAACTTGCTGAAAAATACCTTAATGTCGGATTAGAGAATAGCAAGAAAGGTAAAGTAGACCTTGCTATTGAAGATTATACTAAAGCGATAGAACTCAAACCTGATTATGCTGATGCATATTACTATCGCAGCAAAGCATGGCTTCATTTTGGAGAGGTGGAAAAAGCAAAATCTGACATGGTGAAAGCCAGTGAAATTGGAATAAATGTTAAGACAGCAATAGACGATACAATGCAACAATACGATAGAGCATGGAAAACACTCGGGAACGTTCAATAAGATATCTGACAATTCCAGAAATCATGGAAGTTGCCGATAGACATGTCGGCAATTATCATATATTGAATGAAGAACGGTTACACTATTTGATTGATGCAGTTAGCGGAAAGTTCGCTGGAGTAGAAATATTTCCAAGTACATTTCAAAAGGCTGCAGTGTATGCACATCATATCATTAAGGGGCATATATTTTTGGATGGCAACAAACGTATAGGTATGAACTGTGCAATGTTATTTTTAGAGTTAAACGGTTACCTACTTCGTCTCAACATTGACGATTCAATAATTGAACTCGGTCTTAAGATAGCCGATGGTTCCATAACAGATATTGACGCTATCGCTGAACACATTCAGCAGTGGATTGTTACATAAAACAATACCGAAAAACACTACCATTAACATAATCCCACCCTATGAAAGCAGTAGATAAACACAATTACCTTCAATTGTGTCAACACCCAGCAATTCAGGCACTACAACCGACACTTGAAAATACAAAAAACGTATGGGTACCCACTGCTGACGAACTCCTCAGAATATTGAAACAGAAACTGCCATATCCTGACCGTTCACATCTGCAAGAAACTGCCCACGGCTGGGAATATGATACCTACTTTCGAGAGTGGGCTGATGATTACTGCACCTATATTGATACACACCGCCAGTTTGTCGGTCCTGATGAAGAAACAGTGCTCCTGCGGGTGTTAATCTCTCTGCTCGGCATAAATGGAAAATGGATGGTGTAACACTTTATGGAGACATGTTATAGACAAGGAGAAATATATGACATTTGGTATAGTATTCGCGACAATACGAGAATATAAACTCACCGGAATTTCAGACACTAACACATTAACACGACTTCTCAATGATACATTCGGGGACTGGTTAGCATCACAAAACGTAAGTCATATTGAGATGTTAGATGAAAACAGACTCTGCCTGAACGTTACGGGTCAACTGAAAGAACACAATCCAACAAAAGGTATTCAACTCTTTTCACGATTTCTTGTTGTGAACCTTGATGAGATACAGGATGAGCCTGAAACCGTAGGGAACGCAGTAGAATCATACATTTCAGGGGCATACACTTCAGAAGGTGATGGTGCTTATGTCTGGATAATTCCCGATGGCTATATGGCATCACTTTCTGCAACTGAACAGGAATGGGAACAGCATGGCGGGGGTTATTTTTCACACGAATCTATCTGTATCTCCAATACAGCAGATAAAGATACTTTATGTCTCTTAGAGGTCCTTTATGAAGATACGGCTATTGAAAACGTCTCGTGTGAATTCAATGTTCCCGCGCAAAGATCGGTACATTATCGGTTGGATAAACTCAAAGACAGTGATAGTAACCCACTGATTGCCAAAGATGCCCCTGTCAGTTATAAAATCACAAGTAGGGATGCGCGGATTGTTGTGCAAGGTTCACGTATACTAACAAGCGGAGAAGAAAGCATGTTCGCAAGTTTTGGAACAGTGATGGCGTGGTGCCCGACGCGGTAAGAGCGATAGTTACCGAAACAAAAACCAGATTGGATTGGAGACACACAAATTCTGAATAGATAACATCAACGTTTAAGTTCTTTCCATTTATCTTCTTGAACAACTTCTGTTTCTGGTCGCTCCCGAATAATTTCCCACCAATCACGATTTTCGATATACCACTGAATTGTCTGTTCCAGACCTTGTTCAAAAGGAATTGTCGGTTTCCATCCTAGTTCACTGTGTATCTTTTCTGAATTCAATAGATAACGACAATCGTGTCCCGGTCTGTCAGGCACATAAGTTTTTAGGCTTTGCGGTTGTCCAAGAACATTTAGAATAAAGTCGGTAATCTCTTCAATACTTTTCTCAACACCACTTCCGATATTATATGTTTCTCCAATTTTACCGTCCCTTATAACACGCGCAATCGCGGAGCAGTGGTCATCAACATGGAGCCATTCTCTGCGGTTATGGCTGCTACGATACAACGTCAAAGGCAAATTTTGGAGAGCGTTTGTCGTAAAGAGTGGAATCAATTTCTCAGGGTGTTGATAGGGACCGTAGTTATTTGAACTGTTTGATATAGTGATCTGTTGTCCATAACTATGATAATAGGAATTGACGAGATGGTCTGCAGCCGCTTTTGAGGCGTTGTAAGGTGACTGTGGTCGATACGGAGATGTCTCAGCAAAAGCATCTGGAGAATCTAAAGGGAGTTCACCGTAGACTTCACAGGTGGAGACATGATGAAAACGCGCTATTCCATACTTACGCGCTGCATCCAACAGTACCTGTGTACCGATTACATTTGTCTCAAAGAATTTACGGGGATGTAAAATCGCACGACTGTTATGCGATTCCGCCGCAAAATTGACAATCACATCTGGTTTATGGGTCTTTAATACCTTGGCAACGAAACTATCGTCAAGAATATCTCCACGCGCAAACACATACCGATCTGAATAGATTGCAGCAATATCAGTTAGACTGCTAAGGTTTCCGGCATAAGTTAGCAGGTCAAGGTTAATCACAGAATCTTGCGGAAACGTCTTGAGCCAGTACCGAATGAAGTTTGTGCCGATAAAGCCAGCACCACCAGTGACCAATAATTTCATTTATATCCAAACGTCAGAAAACATGTAGAATCAATCCAAAGCGAATAAGATTAATATATCATAACAGAACAATTGCAATCTGTCAATGCAAATGTATATACAGCACAAAAATAACAGTTGACACAAGGGGATTTTGTCCTATAATTGAGTCTCAATCTATAACATAGGAGCAGACGATGCAGCAAAGGAAATTTGGAAAAACAGGAATAACAGTATCCGAAATAGGGATGGGAACATGGGAACTCGGTGGCCGCGAATGGGGTGATATCAGTGAAGAAGATGCCATTAAACTCTTAAAATATGCTTATGACAAAGGTGTCACCTTTTATGATACTGCTGACCAATACGGTGGAGGACGCGCAGAACGTCTCCTCGGAGAGGCTTTTTCTACGCTCGGAGACAGTGTAACCATCGCAACTAAACTTGGATATGAACTGGATTCTGATGGATGGATCAGTCAAGGTGGAAAAGTTCCTTCATATAACGCTTCCCGTGAATATATCCATCAAGCTGTTGAAGGAAGCCTGTCGCGATTGAAAAGAGATGTCATAGATGTCTATCAATTCCACGCTCCCCCTCCTGACGATATTTGGGATGAGGCATTTGGTGCAATGGAAGAACTTAAACAGGAAGGTAAGATCCGATTTTACGGTTTGTGTCTTGGGAATGCAGCACAAGCCCTCAAAGCAATATCTGAGACTGGGATCTCCTCATTGATGTTAACTTATAATATCCTGAATCAAGGTATGGCATCACCTGTAATGGAAACTGCAGCTGAAAATGGCATTGCAGTGGTTGGACGGCAACCGCTATCTTCTGGCTTGCTGACTGGACACATTAATGCTGACACCCAATTTGCTGAAAACGATTATCGGAAGACGTGGTCACGAGAAAAAATAGTATCAGACTTAGAACGGGTTGAAAAAACCAGATCAGTTGTCGGAGATAACGCGGAGAGTCTGCCACAAGCTGCCTTGAAGTTCATTTTAGCACATCCCGCAATCTGTTGTGTAATCCCAGGCATGATGTCTCCCGAACAGGTGGACGATGGTGTTGCTACCTCTGTTGCCGAGTCCCTACCTGAGACAGTTTTGAATAAACTGCGGAATCTATAAGGTATGCATAAAAAAGTCATCACGAACTTGTGTGTTGTTCCAATGGGTGTTTCGTATCCAAAAAAGAAAAAGGCGCGCTTAAAAAGCGCGCCAAACAATAAGTAAAAACAGTCTATTTACGTCTGATGTCTGCCCAAGTAGTTGTTAATTTACCTGTAGCTTCAACCGGTGCGACAGCAGCGACTTCATCAAGGAAACTCTGTTGATCCGTTGCATCTTTAGGATAAATCGTAACAGCGTCATGCGTTGCATCATCAAAGTGTAAGTTTAGATATGCACCACCACCACTTTCTCCACAACGATAGAGTAGAACGTTAGCACCTTTCTGCAGCTTAACTTCAATGTTATGTGAGACTGATGTTGCACCACCTGTCCATCTTGAATTGTTATACCATTTTTCTCCGTTTATCCATATTTGTGCGTGATCATCGTGAGCAGGAGACATAATTGAGGTAAGATCAGTTGGCGCATCAATAACAATTACCGCATACGTATCATAATTATCTACGGGACCACCCCTATCCATATTGTTACCAACGGCAGGCATATCAAATACTGTCCAACCTCTTGTTCCGCCATGATCATCACCCCATTCAACATCATAGTCTTTAGTCAACAACAATCCTGCAAGTGTAGAAAGGGAAACATCGGTGATTTCGCCACCTGTACCTTCTGACATAAGATCCATAGGTGCTGAGGCGGGGAAGCCACCATTGTTTGTGTAGTTACCATCGGGACCATACCATTTGGTGATCCAAGGTACATCATCACCATGATTTGTATTTGCGGGATTCTCAGGATTCACTAATTCTTGGTCTTCAGCGAGCGGTCCACCTTCAATTAATGTTTGTGCCATTACAAGATGAGAACCACAGACCAAAAACACAATAACTAAACCGATCGTTAAGATATTCAACTTTTTCATAATTATCCTCTTGTATAGAATGAATAGTTATAACACAATGTCTAAATATTGTGTTACATAACTTGTTAATAGATTTTATATATTGAAAAGTAAATCAATATTATGTACATTATTATAACTTTAAACAGAAAACGCTGTCAACAAATTTATAATATAATTAAATGCAATTAATGTCAAGTTTTTTCTGAAAACGAAATTAATCAACTTAAGGATGGTGAATTTCTGTCTGTAGAACCCGACAGGAAACTCACTACGACATGGGGTAGTATTAAATCCCGCTGATAATCTAACAATGTAATATGAAAAGGACCATTTAGCGGACATTTTCTAAATCAGTTTGCCCCCAGTTATGACTGGATTCAAGCCGATTTAGAAAATGTTCGTTATTTGCGCTTATCGGGTGTTTTTGATGCTTCCCCATGTAGTTGTGAGTTTAGCTTTAGGGTCTACAGGTGTAGCACTGGGCTCGCCGAAGTATTCAATTTCACCAAGTTGATAGTATGCCCCATTGGGGTTTAATGCGGTGTTAAAAGTAACAAACCGAAGGAACTGATAGCCTGCGGTTTGATCGTCGTAATCTACCCCTGCATCAAAACGGATAACTTGCAGACGTTCAGTCCATAAACCATCCCCGTCGTGAGAAAAGATAGTCGTAAAATCTTCGCCGTCGTTCGATCCTTGAATTTCCCACACTGTAGGGTCTCTTCCAGGAACATCGTTTGCTGAAGATAAGGTGAAATGTGTTAATACGTACGGTTGGTCAAATTCAGCGGTTATGTGTAGACCTTCTTCTGGAATGCCGCCCCCACGTCCGCAGCACCATTTGGCATTGCCGCCGCCAAGTTCGTTATCAAAGACGTTAAAGGCATTCTCTCCGCCTGCGAATCCAGGTTCTTCGTTGGCTGAGAAAATGGCGTTGTAACCTTCATCTGCTTCAGGGTTACCATCGTCTTCTGGATCGGTTAGGTCACCACCTATCAGTGACGCTGTTCCTGTTCCCAAGATTTCCTCCGCCTCTGCTATGTCGTTCGTGCTGATAACAAAACAGACTGTCATTAACACAAGTCCTGTTAATACTAACATAAGTTTCATACCGTGAAACCTCCTAAAAAATGAATCTCACTTTAGGTGAGTTTTGAGTTTTGTGAGTGGATTAATTAAACGCCACCCATTTTACCATACAGATTTTGAGGGAATTAACAAATAATGATGCGGATAGGCACTGTCCCTCTAAACTGCGATGCATCAAGCATTTTCCTATTGTATCATACTTATGCAGATTATGTCAATGTAATTTAAACCGTTAGGTGTAAAATATTTGGGGAATTAGACAGATTGCGACCTTTTCTTCGCAGCTAATAGACGTGTCATCGTTCCAACTTGAGATTGACTAATTGTATTGTCTACTTCATCTCTATCTGAAGACTGTTGTCTTGGAGATGCGATTTCAACGTTGGTAAGAACCCCGTCTTTGATTTCCGTATCAGTATCGGTTTTCTTCTGTGTAAGCTGGGTTAAGGCTTCAGGAATGACCGCTTCAACACTATGGTCAATTAAACTCCCCCGTAGGTGTGCTTTGAGTTCTGCAAAATATCCGCTTGCTATACTAAACCGTCTGAGTATCATTTCCAAAACGAACAGTATAGCAGCTATGATCAGTAATGCTTGAAACAGCGACACACGTCTTTCAATAAGTTTCCCACCAGGGTGCGTTATCTGAGCAATTGTCGGTTGATAAAGTCCGTCTGTTTCTTGTGAGAGTTTCTTTAATAGATCTGTGTTAACATCAAATACCGCATACTCCGCAGGATAGGAGCGTGACAGTGTTACAGTCAGTGGTGTTTCGGACACTGAATTTTCAGTTCCAACTTGCTTCGCTGTGATGATATAAGTGCCGCTCTCATGCAGCTGAAATGAACCGATAAATCGGTTAGCAGCATCTTGTGTGATGTCTACCGTCTGTCCAGTACCATTTGGACCCGCAACTTGTACAACGAAAGATACAGGAGATAGACCTTTAGTATCTATCCTTATTTCACCTCTACTATTGCGTTGCAGGACACTTAAGTCAAAATCCACATCTGTGTTTTCAGTCGGTAATGTCCAATTAACGACTTGTCCCCAAAATTTACTGAAGTGAGTCCACGGAATCCAATCCTTACCCCAGGCAGGTTTTACATCCGAAGTCCATGCAACAGATTTTCCGAATCCGTAACGCCAACCCGCAAGAATCGGATCATTCTTATGGGAACTTATCAACACTTGTGCAGTCGGTTTTTCTGATGTTGCAACATATCCATATAGTCTTGGCAGATTGTTAATGCCATCTAATATAAGTGAAGTCGGACTTAAGACTTCTGGTTGAAATTCTTCTTGCACAATATAATTATGTGTTTCTCGGACAGCATCCATGAGAACCCTCGGTAAATTCTGAATGTCTTGCACCGCAATAGCCTGCCCTTCCCCCATATCTGCGATTTCCTTTAGCAACCCAGTATCCGCGTCTCCAATTGCGATTGTCGTAATACCAACTTTTGCATCAGCTGCATCTCTCGCCAACTTTATAATGTCGGCACGTTTCCCAGTAGATTTACCGTCCGATAGCAATATAATGTGTTTTCTTTTCACATCCGCAGTTTCATGCATCTGAATTGCGGTTTTAATGGCATCCGACATTGCAGCTGTTCCGCCAGTAGGTTTGAGGCTACCAACACGTTTAATCAATCTATTATGATCAGAAGTTAGCGATGATATTACATGGGTATTAACGTCAAAACTTATGATAGCAGCCTGATCCGCTTCATCTAAATTGCCAATTCCTGCCCTGATCGCATCCATAGCAATGGAAATCTTACGTTTATCACCAATGTAGTTTGCCATGCTACCCGATGTATCAATCACGAAAACAAGTGCTACAGAGTCTTTTCGTTCACGCGGTGTCATGTCTACCGGTAATATGCGTTCAAAGACCGTGTCTGTATACCCACCAGCACCGAAAGCACTGTCTCCTCCAATAACGACCAATCCATGTCCGAGGTCTCGAACAGCCGACTCAATCATTTTCTGCTGTGTATCCGTAACCATATCGGCAGATATATTACTCAAGATCATCACATCAAATTGTTGAAACGAAACTAAATCTGATGGTATATCAGCAGCATGGATTACCTCAACCCCGAAACCGCTCTCTTCAAGGACCTCCTGTATATTATCGGCATGTTTCAAATCGCTATCTGCATATAGGATATGTGGTTTATCTTGGACTTGAACAATCCCGAATGCCTCATTATTTTCAATTATCTCATCATTGATGTTTAGCTTTAAATGGTATGTATGTGTGCGTCCCAAGTTATAATAGACGTCCGTCACCTGTTGTGTAGGAAGGGGGATTACATTTCTTCCTTTTTTAAGAGAAAACTCCAAATCGGGGACTGGAATACCGTTGTGGTATAGTGTGGCTTTTAGGTTTGGGATTGTTTCATCAGACTGGATGATTGCCTGTATCTGAAAACGTTGTCCCTTTCTAACCTTGTCTGGTAGCTGGAGATCTAACACCTGAATTATATCTTGTGTAGACTGAAGTGGTATGGTCATTATCTCTATATCATTCGCTGAAAAGAATAGGAGAAACTCTGATATTGGAATGCTTCCTGCATTATGTTGTCCATCACCAAATAACACAATTCGGCGATGATAGTTGTCTGGTAAATGTTCAATAGACCTTTTGAGGGCAGAAACAATATCTGTGCTATCCAGTTGACCAGATATGTCTGTCAGTATAGATGTTATGGGATGTCGTTTGTCAGTTTCAACCGACGGTTTCCCCATCGGAATTAAGACAAACGGTTCCGCTGCGAAACCTATCACAGCGAATTGATCTGTGGGTTTCAATTTAGCGATAGCAGCGTTGATCTGCTCAACCGCTATTTCGCGTTGAGATTCTGCAACACTATCAGACATATCAAGGAGAAACACGATAGCAAGCCGTTTTTCGCTGTGTGCGCGTTGTAGATTTGCTAAGGCAAGAATTGCACATATTATCGCAAGGCATCTCATGAGAAAAGTTGTCACTTTTCGCCATCTTGATGCAACCACGTATGTGCGTAACTGAATAATCACTACCAGGGGAATGATTAGAAGCAGGATCAGGTAGAGTGGGGTCTCAATATCAAACATCTGCTTTTATCAAACATCTGCTTTAAGGCGTTTAAGTTCTTCCAATGCCTTTTTCTGCATCGTTTCATCTCCCAGCATCAAGAAAGGATAATGTGTTAGGTTAAGTATACAATTAAAGACCCGGTAGGTGCGGTTTCCTAACCAATGCAGAATACCAAACGCGTATTCTGCCGAATACGAAAATTTGATTTATCAAACTCCCGTTAAAGTATACAATTAAAGCGATTCCGATGTCAAGATGGTACCAGAACCTTCAATCCATGCTTAATTATCTCAATGGTTGCCGGAGTTTCACACATCGGTTCACCATCAGCGAACAGCATGACAGGCGGATCAGAGGTAATCTTCAAACTACGGGTCTGACTGATTTCAACAGCCGGATGATTCACGTGACCACCCCAGAATAAAGTAACCATCAATCGTAGTATCGTAAAGGAGGGTAATGGACGAATGACACATACATCAAATAAGCCATCGTCATGAACTGCATCAGGTACAATCTTAAATCCCCCACCATAACTGTTTGTATTTCCTGTCGCTGCAAGTAATATTTCACCTTGATATGAACCGAAATCCCCTTCTATTTGCACAGAAGGACTCTTGTAATGGAACAGTGTGACAACAGCCGCATAGAGATAGGATGCTGTCCCGGAGATTTTTATGCCGAGGAACGTTTCCCGTTCAGCACCACGACGACTTACCTCTGTATCGTAACCGCAAGTCGCTATCGTTGTGAAATAGTGTTCACTACCCTTATCAGAACGTACATATCCTAAGTCTATACATTTTTCAGTACCGTCAAAAAGTGTATCCACTGCCTTTTCAATTTTTCGGGGTACTCCAATAGCAGACGCTAAATCATTACCACGACCACACGGAATTATACTTAGGGTCACATCAGGAACAGTTGCAATTCCATTGACGACTTCGTGAAGTGTGCCATCTCCGCCGCACACAATTACCCATTTAATACCATCTGATGCAGCTACTTCCGCAAAATCTTTCGCATCACCACTACCTGTCGTAAACTTAATCTGTCCTTTACGACCTGAATCCATGAGCAGATTCTGAGTACGTTCAGCGACGATTTCTGCTTTTCCTTTACCAGATATGGGATTAGCAATGAGAATATAATCATCCATAATGCAATGTCCAGTCCTATTTTATCACAGCAATCTTCCCAACTTTTCTTTTTGATTCATACTCAAGCATATAGATATAGATTCCAGTAGCAATGTCCCCTATATCACCATTTGTTAACCACCACATTTTACTATTACCATCACTTTCGGTTACGTTTAGATTCTCAAGCAACTCTCCTCGCTGCGTAAAAAGCTTAATGCTTGTACCGACTGGCACGTAATCAAAGGTAATCGCTCCCTTGTCAGATAGATTTGGTCGAACTGGATTTGGAAAAACACGCAACTTTGTGAAATCCTTGACCCCTTTATTAATAGCAGACTCGGCTGGACTATAGTTAATTTCAACAGAACTCACTGCTGAACTGATCCTGTTCTCATCCGTATCTACTACATCAGAAATCACGATTTCATATACATCTGTATCCATGTCAATCAGTGTTTGCAGACTCGGCGAATCAAACCCCAAGAGCACGCGTGTTCCCATTCTATCACGAATTGCCGATTGCGGTTGTAATTGAAAATTTGACTTGGCATTAAGTTGATTCGGTAACCTTAATATATAACGTTGTTCGTTCCCTATTGATAACCCCATCTGTCTATCATAAGTGATAATAATCCAATTGGGTTGCTGAAATACAGTGCTAAGGACTTTTGGTGTTGGTCGTGGCGTTGCAGAAACTGCTTTACTTCGTTTGGCTTCCCCCGTCTCACTCGTAGCAGAAATTGCATACCAATACGTCCTATCTGTCTCAACACTTCTATCAAGATATACCTTTTCGGTAAGACCTTGTGCTGTTACCTTATAATCACTCTCAATCGGTTCTTCATTTTTTGAGCCAAGCGCACGATACACCGTAAAAACTGCGTTCACATTCCCCTGCTTAGGCGCGTCCCAGGTAATCTCAATGGACTCTGATGTGACAGGGGATGCCGAAACGTTCCACGGTCTCAAATTAACGATAGAATGCCTATCCGATGTGCCAACATGAGAAGTGGCAGATTCAATCATACTGAATCTGTCTTCTGAATTAACGAAAAGCTCCTGAAAACCGTTGTTATTCATATCTGCGCTCAAGAGCGTCGATGTTTCATCAACTTCTTGGTGATACATCGGTACGAATGCTGTACCATCCCACTCCATTACATATAAATTCGGAAATGCGATAATAACGAGCTCGTCTAATTCATCACCATCTACATCTACAACCTTAACACTATTTCCACTTATCCTATACGGTGAAATCGTCTGTTCCCATATTGCACGATACTTACCCAAATCATAACGAAAAACTTGAAACTTCCAGAGCGGAGGTGCAGATGGAACATCAGGCAACGATTCAATTCCGCCTACAACTAATTCAGGTTGTCCATCTCCATTCAGATCACCTGAGGATAAGTGTAGTAACGTATCAACATTAAGTTCGCCCAATGTCATTGCTGGCAAAGACAAACGGTATTGGTCATCGGCTATTGCAGAATAGACAAATAGTTCACCTTCACTATCACCGACGACTAAATCTAATACCCCATCAGAATTGAAATCATCAATAGCAAAATCCTTACTATAGATGTTTTTCCCCTCCGATACATTGGGGAGCTCTGCCGTTCTGCTATACGCGTTATCTCCTATGCTTTCAAAAATAAGAATTCTATTGTTGTTATTATCTGTTCCAACAATTTCCGTTTTACCATCACCATCTAAATCGACGATCACGCCACCTGACAGATACGGATTCACCCATATTACTTTGGAAGGATATCCATCTACTGTCATACTTTCTATGAGATAGGTCTGCTTTTTATCATAAACCAGAATCTCAAGCAAACCGTCATTATCTGTATCTCCAACTGTCTTCGGTATCAATGTATTCAAATCTATGTCATAGTCTGCCCAGTTAGTTGAATCCAGAACATGAGCCTTGATATATTTTCCAGTTGGTGATCGCTCATATATCGCTGGCATATCTGACGTTAATTCATTGTCGGGACTATCTGTTAACGACCTACCGATAATTTCGTACAGTCCATCTTTATCAAAGTCTGTAGAAATATCCGCAATTTGAAGTGGTACAGAAAGGAGAGGCGTCTCAACGAATCCGTGCGGGGATATAGTACTGTCAACAACCTCTATCTCATAGTATTTCCCGTTGTTATTATCAACCGATTTTAGACCCACACTGTTCTGTACTTCAATATAGAATTGGTATTTACCTGTTCCTAACCCGAGAGAGAAGACATGTTCTTTACTAAGTCCACTCTCCTTTACAGAAGCAAAACGATCAACTTCACCCTGAAGTCGATAGTAGAATGTTCCTTGCGTGAAATCATCTGTTGCCCAACTGATAATCGTGTTAGATTGATTCTTATACAACGTTTCTTTAGCAGTTATAGAATATATCTTTGCTGGAGAACGATCAATCGTAAGCACGACTTGGTCGTGTGTCTGTGAGCCATCTCTTCCTGTAACTTCAAGACGGACAGTATAGACACCTTCTGCGATCCCATCTTGAAAGTCTATGGTGTCCCAAACGAATAACGTTTCTGAACTTTTCTGTTGAGACACAGGTTCATTAATTGGGAGGAAAGTAGTGGGAGTAGATGAAGTACCATATAACAACTGCCAAGATTTAAACTTATACCCACCCGCAGTACCGATAAATTTGATGTTGTTGGCGATAGAAGAAGAGCCGCCGCTATGTGTTTCAGGTGCTAATATTCTTGCCTGCAACGCGCTGCTTGCTAACAAAGCTCTATATGCATTTACAGTGCCAGCCCCAACAAACTTTGGCTCAGGTAAATCGCTATCTTCTTCGGAGACAGTATCAGCAGTGTTTATGAGTATCTGTCGTATCTCTTCGTGCGTGAGTGCTGGTCTCTTTGACAACATCAACGCTGCAAGACCAGCGATATGCGGTGCCGCCATTGATGTCCCAGTAAGTATGCGATAACCGTTGTCAATCTGCGTACTGATGATGCCGTTTCCCGGTGCACCTATATCAACCGACGCTCCGTAATTAGAACGGTAGAAACGTTGTTGAAATTGATTAGTAGAAGCAACAGCGATAACTTTTCTGTATGCAGCAGGAAAAATGCTGTCAGATTCATTTGAATTTCCCGATGCCCCAATCAAAACAACCCCACGTGCATAAGCGTATTCTAACGCATCTCGAATGACAAACGATTGTTGTTGACTTCCCCAACTCATGTTGATGATATCTGCTCCATTGTCTGCTGCATACACAATAGCCGCTGCCGAATCATCATCCTGCATACGGGAACCACCCCCAAGTGATAGACCCGCCCGTACTGCCATCAGAGAACAACTCCAAGCAACACCTGCAATACCTATGCCGTTATCTGGCTCCGCACCAGCGATACCAGCAACATGCGTACCATGACCAGATTCATCAATCGGCTCATTATCACCTTCTATAAAATCACCTTCCGCTTGAAGGTTAGGTGCATCCGTAAAATCCCACCCATATACATCATCCACATAACCGTTTTCATCATCATCTATCTCGTTATCAGGAATTTCGTCCTGATTCACCCATATTTTATTCGCGAGATCATCGTGCCTATAGTCAATTCCAGAATCAACGATAGCGATGATAACGTCTTTATCACCCTTCTCAATTCTCCACGCTTCTGGCAATGCCATTGCAGGTAGGCTCCACTGTTCAGCATATTTCGGATCGTTAGGGACAATTCCATCAGCTAAAGTAGGACGGAGAAAATTCAACGATACAGCTTCTATATAATCGCTATTGCCAAATGTCGTTTTTAATACTGGGAGATCCGCAAGCAAGGAAAACCTAAGAAGATAGGTACGGTTTATATTGGAATGGATAGTGGACAATCTGCTTTTAAGATGCCTCTTAGATGGAATCGCGCGTTTGTAAGAGGTGACGTCCTGTTCTGCAAAGAAGAGAGCTACTGCTGAATCTGATTTCAGATTATCCAAATCCGCTGACGCTTCCGGTGTAAGACGGACAAGTAATTCACCTGGCGTAAAATCTGGAGGTGTAGCATTAACCACGATACAGCAAAAATGGATTAAGAAAGCAATCAGGAAGAGATATATAGGTGTAGTAATAGTTTTAGTATTAAAAAAGGGAGTTTGCTGATTCATACACAACTGATAGACTTGTTAATTCCTACATGTAGGTCGGGTAGAGCGTTAGCGCCAATAAAATATTAACTGGCGACACGTAGGTTTAGATAAAAACTTCCATGTCGGGTTTCGCTAACGCTCTACCCGACCTACGAAAAGACAATAATGGTAATTGATCAATTAGAAATTGTATTATTTAGTCTGGACTATCCAGTATATCAGGATCGACACCTTTTAATTCATGCCAACGTATATCATGATTGGATCCTTTTAAGACGTCTAACACATCTCCCGTCTTGTCATCAATAATCGCAATAGCCAGATTACCCCACCCATGATTATAGAAACTTACTGTCCAGGCAAATCCTTGAAACCATGCATATTCACGAATTCCTGTCTGATCAATCAGTTGATTCTTCACCCGCGGATCAGCTTTAGCAATCTGCAATACTTCATCAGCTTCTTTTTTAGTGATAACTTGGGAGATGATTTGCTTATGACGTATACTTTTAGCGATGTCCCGGTTTATTGCATCAGGTAATTTTGCATGTGTTCGTTTGGCAAGCGTTCTCAGCAAGGCAGCATGTTGAAGATATGCATCACGGATTTTCTCATACTTTGTCAACCCATTTTCAACAAGTATCAGATCGTATTGTGCAGCGACCATTTCCGCTGCATCCGCTTCAAGGTTGACTACCTTCTTAAAGTCCTTCTTCTGCTCCGCTTGTTCCTGTTGTTCTCGAATGTAGGTTGCATATATACCAAATTCATAGAACCTATCTGGATAATGTGGTAACCAATGCAGTTTAAACTTGGCGATCTTCTCACGTTCTTTCTTCAGGACAACTGCTTCAGTCTCTGATTTTTCCCAGGCAGCTTTGGCACGGTTTAGGTGAAAAGTCTGTCGTTCCAGTATCTCTTCTCTCTCCTTTTGCGCACGTTTAATCCACTTCTCGTCGCCACGACGTTTATAGTATTTTAGCGAGATGTCATTTAAAGGTACTGAGATTAAAGAATAACATTCCGCAGCCGCTTCGTGCCAAAGCGCAACACGACCATAATCACCCCGTTGTGTATAGACTCTGATAAAAATATCCGCATTAGCAGAACCTTCAAAAATAGCATAACACGGTTTGTCATCTATTATAAATGACAATCTGAAAGTTAGCATTACAATTACAAGGAACGTGGAAAGTTTCATTATCATCACCACATATTACGACTGCGGATTATAGGTAGGCACAAAACGCACAAGGGAAGAAAACGATTCTTTAGGGGATAACACTATCACACCCGCAGGTATACCTTTAGATTCCAAATTAATAGCATCCGTTGGACAGGTATAAGGTTCAAAACATATCGCATCACGTCCAGGGGGTGTATAGACAACCAATTCTCTGAATATTGAATCGGATTCCATCACCATACCGTACCCTGTATCCTGATTTACGATACTGCATCTACTTACACCGTCAACCATCTGAACATCTGTGAAGACGTGGTCAAGTTTTAGCGATTTACCATAGTTGCCAAATGGTTGTCCCTCGCGCAGATCAAGTGCCCTTTCTACATCAAGAATGTCACCTGTCGGTACAAGCACATCATCCAATTCCCAATACTTGTTAGCGGGAACAGATATCAGTGCTTCTTGTGCGTTTGCTGTCCCCGATATGTTCACATTAAAATATGGATGGATGCCATACCCCATCGGCATATTCCCGTCACCTATATTGACGATTGTTGTGTGCATTGACAAGACAGAATCGTGAAGTGAATACGTTATCTCAATTCTAAACGGAAATGGATACTGTCGCATCACATCAGGAAAATCTTCAGAATTCAGCGAACATTTTAATGTCGCACCCTCTGGTTGTTGCGTTTCAACAGAGCTGACGTCAACTCTGTACGGACAGTTCAACAGCAAACCGTGTATTGTCGTTGGTGAGTCCGGAGATTTGTCAAACTGATAGGTTTTACCTTCAAATTCCCATTTTCCATCACGGATTCTATTGGGAAAGGGAAAAAGAATCGGATTACCGAAAGCTGTCGGACGTTGTTCCAGAGTGTATAAATCGGGAGGTGGATCAATAATGTCATACCAATCGTTCTGATATGCAACCTTGTAGACAAAACAGTTGTTTCCCAATGCAGGAACAACTTCTGCGACTGCTTTGCCTTCCTGTTTTAGTGCGTAAATTGTAAAGCCTTCATCCTGTCTTTTGCTTACAGAATACTGTATATTTGACACTGTTTTACCTCTATCTGAGTCAGTCCTTAACACCCGCACACCATACAATCCCACGGTGCAGCACTTCGCGGAAATTCGGATTAGAATACGTCACATTGTCATGCCCACTCTGAAGGCAGAAAACGCGTGACTTGCCATATTCACGCGACCAACCTAACACATCCATACTGTCAGGATGATCAGTTGTGAGTAGGATAGTACTATCATCACCTGCGGACTTCATTGTATACGTTTCATCCCCCATTTCCCAATCCGACAGACCTGATGTAATCGAATGCGTAGGGTCACTGACGTGCACATGAAATGTCTGTTTTGGAAAGTAGTCGAAATCAGCGCGATCAGCAATGCCACACATATCCGAGAAAACATCCCACTCAGGAAAAGCAAGGATAGCGTGATGTAAAATAACAATACCTTGACCCCGTTCTGTCAAACCCAAAATCGCCTCTGCTTGTGCTTCGGTAGGATAAGGACGGTGGAAGTTGTAAAATACAACAGTCTCATAGTCCTTCTGATTTGGATCATCTACAAAGATGTCAAGGTCTTCACGAAGAAAGTCAATTCCTTCCATACCTTTAAAGACTGCATCAAAATCCTTCTCTCGAAACCCGTGTTCCCCAGTTACAACAGCGATCTTCATAAATGTAGTATCCTCCTAAACATGCTTCCCGTTAATCCACAATTGACTGATAAACTAACACTCGAAATTGGGCGTGAAAAGGGTTGTCCCCGATCAATTGTGTCATGAACAAGCCAATCAGGTCTTCAACAGGATCAATCCAAAATGTCGTACTTGCCAGACCACCCCAACTGTAGGTTCCTATTGAACCGAGTGTATGGGTCTCAGCAACATTAGTAACAACAGCAAACCCGAACCCGAAACCAGAGCCGGTTCTCCACAGCGGTTGCCAATCTTCCCTAATATGATTTAACGTGATAAGTTCTACCGTTTTACGACCCAGCAAACGTTCACCATCCAACTCGCCGTCATTCAACATCATTTGGCAAAAACGTAAGTAATCAGCAGCAGTAGACTGTAAACCAGCACCGCCTGAATGATGAAAACTTCGTGGACCACTTGAAACAGGTGCATTTTCAAGCACTTGAATACCACCCGCTTCAGTCGGTTCATAGAGCGTTGCATACCTATCAGCCTTTTCATCTGGAACAGAAAAATCTGTATCTACCATACCTAAAGGTTCGAGAATCCGTTCTTTCAAGAACACAGCAAACGGCATACCTGAAACCACTTCCACAAGATAGCCGAGGACATCTGTTGACATACCGTAATTCCACGAATCACCCGGTTGATGCAGAAGCGGTATCTTGCTAAGTTCCTCTGCCATGTGTGAAAGATCACCACCATAGAAGTCCGCCTCTCTATATCGGTCATTTATCGGGTGAACCCAATCCCCGCCATAGATTAGACCGGAAGTATGCGTCAGTAAATGCTTGATAGTCATTTCTCTTTCAGCATCTATTATCGCATCACCATGGTTTGCGTATACCTTCATATCTTTGAAAGCAGGAATAAACTCGGATACAGGTGCGTTAAGTTGGAAATGTCCCTCCTCATAAAGCATCATCACAGCAACACTGGTAATCGGTTTTGTCATAGAATAGATACGAAAGATCGTATCAAATTCTACAGGTTTTGCGGTAGCAACATCCTGCATACCTATTTTCTCAAAATGGACGATTTTACCTTCACGTGCAATCATAGTCAACGCGCACGGGATTCTACCAGCGTCTACCCACTGTTGCATCGCTGGTTTAATGCGCGCTAACCGTTCCGTTGACATTCCAACATCCTCGGGCATTGCACGTGGAACTCCGTAATTCATAGACAATTACTCCTTATCTTCTACTACTTGCTCCTTATCTTCTAATGCTTGATAGGTCAAACTCCTAAATTCTCCGTGAAAATGGTAACGGTTATTGTTATTCAGGAGTTGCGTCATCAATATAGCAACCAAATCTTTATCCGGATCTATCCAGAAAGTAGTCGCTGCAGCTCCACTCCAACTAAAGGCTCCCGAAGACCTTTTGGCTTCACCCTCATTCTTACGGGTAACGACATGGAAACCGAGACCAAAAGCACCATTTTCACCGTACTGATGGTGTGGATAACGCATTAATTCAACAGTCTCAGATTTCAGAATCCGGACACCATCCAACTCACCACCGTTGAGGAGCATCTGACAAAAACGCAGGTAATCCGCAGCCGTAGATACAAGACCTCCTCCCCCAGATGGAAAAAAGCTTAAGTCGTCATTAGCAAGCGGTGCATTGCGTGCAAGTTGAAGCTTCGCCTCTTTCGTCGGTCTATACAGTGCTGCAAAGCGATCCACATTTTCTTTTGGAACAGAAAACGCTGTATCACGCATACCGAGCGGTTCAAATAACCGCTTCTGTAAAAACGTTTCAAACGCCATTCCCGACACCACCTCAACAAGATAACCGAGGACGTCAGTAGAAACACCGTAGGTCCACTGTGTCCCAGGTTCATGAACCAGTGGAATATCGCCAAGTTTTTCTGCCATCTCCGCTAAGGTTGACCCCTTACCAAAAACCTTTACTTCACCGTAGAGTTTATCAACGGGTTTATTACCCCATCCATACGTCAGTCCAGAGGTATGTGTCAGGAGATGTTTAATCGTCATCTTTGTTTTTGCATCAGGGGTCTCAGTCTGTTCACTGTTAAAGACCTTCATATCCTTGAATGCTGGAATGAACTTCTCAACAGGATCGTCCAGTTTGAGCTTCCCCTCATCAAATAGAATCATCACAGCGACACTCGTAATCGGTTTTGACATAGAGTAGATACGGAAGATAGTATCAGGTTCGACCGGTTTTTCATTCTCCACATCCCGCATACCGATTGCTTCAAAATGTACAATTTGACCTTTTCTTGCTATCACAGTAAGGAAGCCGGGTAGATTTCCTTTATCAACATATCCCTGGAGGACAGTTCGAATTTCACCCAACTTCTCAGCAGATACACCAACTTTACCAGGTTCAACTACGGGAAGTCCCAATGTTATGTCGTCTGATGCAACTGTTGTTGTAGCGACACTTGAAAGTAGGCACAAGCAGATCAGCATCACTAAATTATATTTTAATGTTCTCAAGTCCATATTTTATTTGCCCCCTTTCTATGGAACATGTTTCATATATCCCCATCGAGTCGTTAGTTTTCCACCAGGATTCACACTAAGAATCTGTGCCAACCCCACATCCTTCATCTCATTTATCTCTTTTTCTGTTCTTGCCACATTGGAAATACGTATTTCATCTATAGTACCCAATAGACCCGCCGCATTGCCTATATTTGGAACACCTATAGTTATTGGGTCATTGCTCTGAAATGTATTCGTATTATCTTTCTCAGATTCCAATACCCCATCAACGTATACTTTCCCCACCTTGCCATCGAAAGTAAAAGCGAGATGATGCCATACATTATCAGTAATCTCGGTTGTTCCGTTCATATTAAATGCACATCCACCATTTGCACCGATTTGCGCGTGTAAGACACTCGTGTTTATATTTACCCAAATTCCATAGTTACGATTTGTACATCCCGCCTCTTGTTTACATACTATCCCTTGCCATTTCCCTGTAGATGATGTGACCTTTACCCATGCTTCAATACTGAGTGTTTCTAATTCCAGTTTCTTTGTAGAATCAACAACAATATATGCCCTACCATCTCCCGGAAAATCTAATGCTTTTCCAAACTTTCCCCGTACACTGTTGAGATTGCCGATTATTTCTCCGTCATGTCCATTTCCGGAAGCATCTCTGACGACTGTCCCACCACCTTCTTCAAATAGCCAGACTGCCATTGTATTATCATCAATAACTGCAGCTGCTAACAATACATTACAGAGTAGAAACACCGACACAATACCGAGTAGACATAACGATTTGCTTATGTGTATGCAGTGATTACGATGCACGATTAAGTCCTCCCTTTACAGATTATTCAAAGTTGACATCCTTAGATTACATTTTATGGCGTATTTTTATGGTTCTTCTTGTCTATCACACTAAGATTATCTTATCACATAATGATTTTTTTATCAATCATTAACGTTTATAACGTGAGTTTGATAAAACACATTGTAGAACAAACTTTTAGTTTGTTTCATAGCACACAAACTAGAAAGTTTGTGCTACAAGGTGGTCCTTAGGACAAAATACTGCTTATAGAACTGACATCTTTTATTATCAAACTAGCGTTTCGTAAGGTTACGGTTTTTGCTTGATATATGTTTGTGTTTTTGGTAAACTCATGATAAATACATGAATTGATTATTAACAAGGATAAAAAAACTATGAAACGCTATTGTCAAATTCTACTTTTAACTCTACTCATTTCCAGTGCATTTTCTCTCTTTGCTGTAGCAGAGGATGCGAATACGACCACAAAAGAACCAAACCCTTCTACAAAAAGAATAGCAGTGCTATACTTTGAAGATAATAGCAATTTTGATTCATCAACAGGATGTGGGTGCGTTCCCAACTTCATCGGGAGAATATTTAGTACAAAGAAAAAATGGAATTTAGAAACAGGTTTTGCGACGATTTTGAACCGTAGACTCGCTGAAACTACCATCTACCAACCTGTCTCAAAGGATGAACTATTAGATGCCATGGCACAAATGACATTGTCTCCACAAACGCTAAAAAAACTCAATAAAGAACAACGTGCAGAATTTGCCAAACTCGTGAAGGCTGACGTCATTGTTATGGGAAATATAAAGGATTTTGCTCCGTCTACTCGCATGAAAGCAAATGCATCACGAACATTGAGAGAGGGGGGAAGAGAAGCAAATAACATGTCCGCAAGTTATAGAACCGGTTTCGCTGTAATGGGTTACATTTATAAAGCATTAGTAAAACTCAACGCAAAGTTTTACGATGCATCAGGAAATGAAATTGCCACAATTCCAATAAATGTCAAACATTATCACAGACTTGCTGGTACACAGGTCTCCGGTTTTAGGGCTTCTGTTACTGAATCTGGTTCAAACGTGGGTTTCGGACAGATGTCAGAACAACACGGCAAAAACATACGACCCATCGTAAAACCAACAGAATTAGACAAAATAAAAAGTATGACAGCACCTGAATTTAATAGAACTCTAATCGGAAAGGTAACAAACGAAGCATTGATTAAAGTGGTATTGGCACTACGAGATAACTACGGTCCAAACTTCATTACACCTTGGGAAGATAACAGTGAAAATGGGACTGAAAACACCGAAGAAAAGATGAAAGTTGACGACACCGCGATGCAACGTCCCATAAAAATCACTTATGTTGATAGCGAAAACGCTAATATGATTTACATAAATGCTGGTTCCGCAAGAAATTTAGCAATAGGTCAGCAGTTTGCTGTTTTCACACGCGGAGAACCCATTCGCGATATTGATACAGGTGAAATCCTTGATTATGCCCCGAAAAGAATCGCTACAGTTGCTGTCAATGAAATACGAAACGATAGACTATCGATCGTTAAAGTTATTGAACAGGATGGAGAACTTAAAAGAGGAGATATGCTGAAAACCATTCCTAAAGAGGAAATTGCTAAAGAGAAATAAAAATGGGGGAATTGCGATGAAACGTCTTATTGACAAAAGAGTATACAGACACTACAGAATATTTAATAGCGCGATGGTCTATCTTGCCGCACTGCTAATCTGCTGCACGACCATCTTTTTCGGTTATGCCGATTCATCAGAAAAGAAAATCAAAATCGGTCTATCTATGGATTCACTACGCGTAGAACGGTGGAGGAAAGATAGAGATATTTTCATTGAAGAAGCAAAAAAGCTCGGTGCAGAAGTCATCGTCCAATCGGCTGATGGGGATGAACGCAGACAAAACCAACAAGCTGAGAACTTAATCACACAAGGCGTAGACGTCCTTGTCGTTATCCCAAAAGATAGTGTCGCTGCAGCACAGATCGTAAAATCTGCACACGAAGAAGGCATTAAAGTCATCGCCTACGACCGCTTGATAAAAGAGAGCAATCCAGATCTATATATCTCTTTTGACAATGAGCAGGTAGGCTATTTGCAAGCGGAATACTTACTCCGAAAAAAACCGAAAGGGAATTATTTCCTACTCGGTGGAGCACCAAGTGACAACAATGCACAACTTCTCAGAGAAGGACAACTTCGCGCCTTAAAACCTGCAATTGACAAAGGTGATATAAAATTAGTTGCAGAAGGTAATCACTGGGCAGTCAATTGGGATCCAAGTGATGCCCTGAAAAAGACAGAACAGGTACTCACACAAGTCAATAATCGGATTGATGCTGTCGTTGCATCCAACGATGGAACAGCAGGTGGTGTCATACAAGCGTTGGAAGGACAGAACTTAGCGGGCAAAGTACTCGTCTCTGGACAAGATGCCGAACTCGCCGCTTGTCAAAGAATAGTCAAAGGTACACAAACCATGACTGTCTATAAACCTATCCGGTTAATTGCAAAAGAGGCGGCACATGCAGCTGTCGCACTCGCAAAAGGTGAAAAAATTGAAAAGGCAAAACAGAAGGTTAACAACGGTAAAGTAGATGTACCCTCCATTTTACTTACACCTATACAA
>JAJEJA010000012.1 GCA_022828145.1 Candidatus Poribacteria bacterium
GTAAATCATGGATAATGATAGAAATTTTGAAGTCCCAAGTGTTTTTATTTCATATTCACATGATAATGAACGCCATAAACAGTGGGTATCAAATCTTTGCAATAATTTAGTTTCTAAAGGAATTAAAGTTATATTTGATGAATGGGACCCTATCGGTAAAAACGTACAGTTTTTTATGGAAAGTTGCACAGAATATGATAAAGTTGTCATTGTATGCACTCCTAATTATGTGATGAAAGCGAATAATGGAAAAGGCGGAGTTGGCTATGAGAAAGCAATTATAACACAAGAAATAATTCAAGATACTAATTATGACAAATGTATACCTATAGTTAGGGAAAAGTCACCTTCACTAAATGTGATTCCAAAGTTTATAGGCCACCTCAAA
Source organism: Candidatus Poribacteria bacterium (assembly GCA_022828145.1). Lineage (GTDB taxonomy): Bacteria > Poribacteria > WGA-4E > WGA-4E > WGA-3G > MSPOR6. The sequence continues at coordinate 389 of JAJEJA010000012.1, forward strand.
TACATAGATATGAGTAATGATGATAAATATGAAACATTATTAGATAAATTATCCGATACAATTCTTGGAATAGATGTAGAAGAAAATCAAGAAAGGAGAGAACTGGCAATTCTGCAGCGGATACGTAGAAAAATACTGGATTCCAAAAAAGATAGAATAATTAATTCAGATGACGATAAAACTATAGAGTTATTGGATAAAGTATTGCAGGAATTAGGCAATGTCAGAGCTTATGGTCACTTGGAATTTTCATATTTATCCAGAGGTGTGGTAGAATCTGAAATTGAAGAGCTAAAATTTATTATTGATAAATTAGAGTTGATGGCATTTATATCTGTTACTAGGAGTCCAACTTTTGATTCATGCGGAGATCCTCTTTGGATTAAGAGGATAGATGCTATATTTGAAAAGGATATTAGTTTTATAAATGTTATAAAAGAACAGTTAAAACCTATTCTTGGCGATTTGCATCGTGGCGAAACTATAATAGCAGACAAAATATTAGATTGTCTAAATGATATAGATAAAGAAAGAGCAAAAAATCTGATTTTGTTTGCCTTAGAAGATTTCGAGTCATCAGGATCTATTAAATTGTATAGAGACCGTGTTCTGGGTTTTCCTCCGGGTGCTTTGGAGAATAGCACGGTACAAAAGCTGCGATAGTGGATATATGCTAAGTTCCACTCCAGAAGATATTATTCGAAAACTCAACGGATGAACTTTAGATTTTTTAAAGACCAACAACAACTCACAATTAAAACGTTATAATGTCTAATAAAAAACTATAGGTTTATTGATAAATTCTTATCGTGTGATGCTTATATGTGTATTATAGCACAGTATTCATAGGGTTTTCTGGTAGTGGACGTTATTTAGTTTCCATCTTAACGTTGTTACTCCGCATCCAACTTAACCTTCGACTTTTTCCTTCCGTTTCTTGCCTCCATGAATGCTCGGCTCCTGACACAACATTTTCCGAAGCAGTGCAAGCCCTTCATGCACATCTGGACGTTCCGATTCCGTAATACCCAGCACATCTGATAACAACAACCGATCAAGCTCATGGCGTACAGGGTCCTCATCCATCTGATTAAAAGGTAACATCTGCTTATGTTTCAGTTGATTGAAAATTCGCTCTGCATTTGCAAGTGACTCATCAGAGAGTTTCCGTACATCTAACGTTGACATTGATTCCAGAGATGCTTTTGAACTGCTACCTCGACCTGTTTGTTGTTTTCCAGCACTTAGAAAATAACAGAGAAACCCTAATGTCGAATTGCACCATAGTGTCCAAGCATAATCATAATTTTCATCTTCAAATACAACATTTCTTACAGATCTGATGCCGATAGCATCTTGTTCCGAAAACATTACAGATAGAGAATGTGAACTGAATCCTAAGTCAATATTAAATTGTATTCTACCAATACGTTCCAATATCTTCTGAGCCTTGCCTTTCGCGTGAGGACGGATAAACGCGTGAGCATTAGGGGATACAGCCATCGCTCGTTGTGTATTACAATCCAAATGCCACAAACACGGATATTCTGCAGTATCAGGACATCCTTCTTTAACGTCAAATGCACCGCGTTCACTGGGATCACGTATATCCCGATGATCTGCACCGATTCTTGCTATATCCGACACTGAACAGATTGGAAGATTTATCACAGACTTTTGTCGAGGAAAACGCAGTTGTCCATTTTTGAGTTGGTACGCTGCTTGGACTACTGTAATATCTCTGATACGAGAGATTGGCCATGCAAGTGCACCCTCCGGAAGTGGGGCAGAAATGGTGAATCCCACAATATCATCACCGATACAGATAGAACTTCCACTATTAACACCATCTTCAAGGCTTCGGATATTCTCAAGACTATGAATTTGCTTTGCAACTTCAAAAGCCTCCAACTCTCTGTCTGGACAACGTTTTAGACAAATAAACGTCGCACACCCAGTGTCACTTTTTTTGCCCTTTGTAGCAATGATAAGACATTCTGCCATGCTGGTATCGGATGAGAAAGCACAATTTTCAGTGTTTGCATCAGCAATCGTGAGAACAACAACATTGTGATATTCCTCTGCCCATAATCTCCGTACTTTATGCCAACTGTTTCCTACAATAGCTGTCAGTGGTAACACGAACGCCATTTTGCCATTTCGTTTTAGCATTCTGTCGGCGAGGTCGACAAAGTCAGGGCCAAGCCCAGGATTATTACCTCTAAGTCGACACTTCTGTGCTTTACGAGATGCACGCATTGCCGCTGCTTCCTTTTTATCAGCGAAAATACTCTTTGGCAGGTTAGAATTGCTGTCAGCTCCGCTTCGCGTATAAGGTGGATTCTGAATAACAATGTCAAATTCACTATGTCTGAAAGCATCTCGCATGTCAGTGGTTTCTGTGCCTTGTCCGGTGGCGGTTGCTGTTGTGTCAAGGGTCAACGGGAGCGTACCTGATGGATCGCTGAGTAGGTTGAGGGCACCGATAGCATAGAGTCCATCCTTGCGCGGTGTGCCGTAGGGCATTGTGTGAATACGTGTGCCACCGATTCGGACATCAGGATAAGTGCTGGCAATGATAGATGCAGTTAGGTGCGCAGCGTTAGGCAGGATGTCACATCCGACAAGATTATTCTCCATCATGTGCTGATGGATGGTTTCCCCGTTGCCGCCTGTTTGTTCATAGAGCATCAGCAGTCTCTGATATACTCCGTTGAGGAGTGAACCTGTGCCACAGGCAAAATCTGCAATTTTAAGTTTTTTTGGATCGCGGTTGAGTTCTGGTAAAGCGAGGGCACAAAGCAGTGCAGAAGATTCGGGACGGGTATAGTTTGCCTTGAGTATTTTCCGATTGTCAATGAGTTTCTGAAACACAATTCCTGCAAGTTCGTGTTCTTGTGCAAGTCCCATCTTTTCTAATTCTCGGGCGGTATCGCGCAGCACACTCAAAATCTTACCGACAAGTTTATCATCGGCGGCAAGCGTTTCAACGAGATTGTAGGCGACGTTAAAGATCGGGGCATAGTTAACCTTTTGGATTTCTCGCCATGCGCGGAGAATTTCGTCTGAATCAAGTTGTCCATATTCTGCAGTGAGTTCACTGAGCGATGGCACGTTTTCTAAATCTGGTTTACGTGCAAGTGAACTCTGAAATACAAGGGCATTGCTGATGATAAGCATAGCCATCTGTGTTGTTTGGTCACCGGATTCTTGTACGAGGAGTTCGCCTATTTTTTGGCCGATATGCGGTCGGTGTTCAATCGCGCTATTGACGATAACGGCGGCACGATGTATGCCGTTTTCCAGCACTTTGGCAGCTTGCTCAATTTTGGTGATAGGTGTAGCACCAATGCGGATAGCGGTTGCGATGTCGGAGATGCTGCCGTGAAGCCACCCTTTTTTCGGGAATCTGTGGGGTTCATCAAGATTAAGAAGGGTATATGCAAAGTCTTTGCAGTCTCTCAAATTTTCGCTAATTTCATCGCGTGGCATTGTACGAAATCTGTGTGGAATACGGATTACCATTGCACTGGTAAGTTTTTCCTGTGTCATCGCGAGTGTCTTACCTAAGTACTGATCATGTGCCTGTTTTTCGCCTGTTTCGTTGGGGCCGCGCTTGTAGTCAATTTTACCTCAACTGCCATTGGGTAGCGTTCAACTGTCCGTATAATCGCATCAGGTTTCTTTTTATTTTCAACGAGTGGCTGCGTTGTCTGCTCATAGATTTTCCATTTTGCACTCATTGGCAACAAGATTTCTATGAATAACGTTGTTATGGTATTTTCGCTGTTTGATGGTTGATTTTGCATATATTTCTCATAAACTAAAACGGAATTAGTCGTTTTGGACTTAAAAAAAGTAATTAAAGCGTCCTAAACCTTGATTTGTTTTGCATAAGTCAGACAAAATTGTATCAAAATTCGTGGTGAGTACAGTACATACACGTTTACGCGCCATAAGCTCCGCCAAACATTTATATCCTTCACTCGGTTCCACTTGTGTATTCAGATCTCAAGAAAGAACTGTCTTCTTCCTTCTCGCGGTTGAAGAATGTTTTCAATGGCGAAAGGATAATTCTCCGCTTGTTCCCAACCTGATCAATACCAATTCTGTTTTTCTAACCATGGATACCAGTCACTGCACCGTATGCGCGGATCTTCAGTAGAACGATTATTTTCCTTACAGTATCCCCATCTTGCTATTTTTTCAACCATTTCACCTGCAAGAGGAATACCTGAACTGTAGGAAGCACCAGCACCGAGTAAGAAGATTGGATCTGGTTCATCTGTAAAGAGGGAACGTAAATGTCCAATGGTTTTTGTCTGAAATTGCAAGTTATTACCCTATTTATTTTCAAGCCAAAACAAAGTGCGATTTCTTAAGATATATACGAACATCCCGTCTTTTGCTTAAAACGGGACAATCTTGCTATAAACATTACTATAGATTGGACAATTTGGGGTGATATCAGAAAAATGAACCTGTTATGTCTTCAACGGATCCGCAATACTTTTGTTATACAGGATCTTTCTCCATTTTCGTGTCAGTGATCATCTTTAAGATGCTGTCATCTTTTGGCAATTAACCTCAGATTTAAGAATTCAATTCAGAGAATTTGGCTCATATCAATAGGTAATCCCGCGTTTTGCATTCCTTGACCAAGTTTCAATTTCCAACCGTTAGTACTATCCATAGGTACATAGACTACGTCAGGAATATATGAAGGTAATTCAACACCTTCCTTATAAAGAAGGCACACTCGGTTAGGATTCAACTTACCAATGAAATAGCCAAGTTCAAAGATGACGTTCTGGCGTGCTCTGGGGTTGAGCTGATGATCTGCTTCATCTTTTAAAGCACCAATATCGTCAGGAGTCAACAATGCTATAGCAAACTCTGTGTCGTCTGCATATTTTTCGAGGTTCTCAATAACCGTCAGTCCGTTATTTGGTTGTTCGTCAAGAATAGTTGCCTTTAAGCCCAAGTTCTCTACAAAGTTAGCAACATTTGTTATGGCTTCCTCGTCATGCCCATAGGAGATGAAAACTTTACGCCGAGTTTCCGCATTCATAATCTTTCCTCCATTTTCACGCTGGCGTGCTGAAGCACGAAAACACCTATTTATAATCAATCAAAACATAACTTTAGGTTGAATTATAACACTAATTTATTAAAAGAGTCAAACCCGATTCATACAGTATTCTGAATGGACCTATCTTCTATAGAAGTTTATTTGCATCAATAGGTAAGTTAGCATTCTTCATTTCCCTTGCCAATTTCATTTGCCATCCATCGTAATCATCCATAAGCACATACGATATACCGCGAACATCAGACGGAAATTCCACGCTTTCTTTATAGAGAAGACAAATCTGATTCCGCTCTAATTTAGCAATAAAATAACCGAGTTCAAGGATAACGTTCTGACGAGCTCTTGGCTGAAAGTTGTCTTTTTCTGCTTTTGAAGTGCCAATATCATCAGGAGTTAACAAAACGATAGCAAAAACGATATCCTCGACCTGTTCTTCAAACTTATCAATAACTGCTTGCAAACCACCAGCTTGTTCGTCAAGTATGATTGCCTCAAAATCAAGTTTTTCTATGAACCTTGCGACAAGGAGTTTAGCTGCCTCATCATGCCCATGCACAATAAATATTTTTGGCAGTGTTTTTTCTTCCATAGTTCTCCGTCAGTAGGTACACTTAAATTCTTACATAGCAGGTTGTAATTTTTTATAATTGCATTATAAGATCTGTCTTGAGAATTTTCAAGTTTAAAATAAATTGCAATGTGTAATAATTTGAGGTTTACCACACTTTCTCTTTATAAGAGGGAAGCAATATCTTGTCAATTCATCATCGGGACCTGAAACAGATTGTCATCAAATCCTGAAATATGAACACATCTCAATTCACTTGAACCAGAACTGCCCAATGTGATTCAGTGGGTGTAGACAACGTTATGCTATCACTGAACGGAATTTCCTGTTCTTTTGTCCATTCGCTTTTGAGAATATTTATCCATCTGATTGTTACTGTCGTCGCATCTGCTCTTTTATCAATACTCAGGTTAAGATCAACCGACCCACCTTTTGGAAAATAGACAGCGTATTCCTTTCCCGGATTCGCGAGGGTGTACGCTTCGTTATCTTCTCTGTTGGAAAGCAGGTCATTGTTGGGTTCACATATAAACACGTCCATTTCGTCAGTGATCATTCGCATGCTTTTGATGCTTGCTTGTGCTGTTTCGGTCAAACCGAGTCCGTTGGGGGGACGGTGAAACCGCGCTGATGCAAGTCCACCATATATATTTCGCCAGAACCGTTCCAATCCGTTTCGCGTCGTACCGTATTTACCGGTATCAGCACCGTAAATCTTAACGTTATTCATGGGACGGATCGGTGAGAGTTCTGCCCGATATTTTTGTGCGTTGTCCCAATGTGTTTGCTGCTTCTGCATATTGTTCTGTGATATATCACAAAATGAATATGTTTCTGGATGGTCCTTTGTATTAAGATGTTGTTCATGGTCTATTTCCCATGGATTCCAACTCTCAGTTGTTTCAACGGAACGTCCTGCCTCCGCTGCTCGCTTTTTGATATACGTTGACCAGTATTCACCCCACGCAGGAGTAACTGCAGTCTCATTGTCCATACAGTAGAGTATGTGTCCATACGGCAGTGTCTCTGAGAGGAGTTTATCCACATACTTTTGTTGATACTTTAGGACAATTTTCTGATTGTTCTTTTTCGGCACAGACCGGAAAAAGTCATTTTTCGCTGCACTTGGGTGGCTATTGACGACAGTGGGTAAGTTTGTATCTTCTGCGGTGTAATTGCTATTATTCTTGGGATTGAAGGGGTTGACCTCCCAATAATCTCTATAATAGTTGAACGTTGCCCACACCTCAATTTGAACGATAATATCCATCTCGTGTGTCCATCTGATGAAGTTACGAAAACGCGTCCAGAATTCATCGTTCCACTGATTTAGGTCATATTTATCACCGACTTTTTTGAAGGGAGGGACATCCCGTTCCTCAGTCCATCCCATTGTAGACCTAACATAGTTTCCACCGACTGACTTCAGCAATTCAAGATGTTCTTTGAGATTCGCTATCTGAAAAAGATTGTCATCAACAGTACCACCGATTAGTAGAATTGGTTCGCCTTTATATTGCCAGTAACGTGGATTTTCTTTGTAAATCTGGATTCTATTTTTTTCCATCTCTGTATCCTTTTTGGCTTTAGTCTCCCATGCAACTGCAGAGCATAAGAATATAAGTAGAACTAACACAAGTCTGTTGATAACAATATGTGGTCGCAATATATTGTTCATAAAATGTCTCCTAAATATCAATCCACCTCATTTTACTTGAATCAAAACTGCCCAGTGTGCTTCGGCAGGCTGTGACAACGTTAGACTATCGGTAAATGGAATTTCCTTTTCCAGTGTCCATTGACTTTTTCGGATATTTAGCCATCTCATTGTTACTGTTTTTGCGTTAGTGTTCTTGCCAACACTCAAATTGAGATCGACCGACCCACCTTTTGGAAAATAGACAGCATATTCCTTTCCAGGATTTGCGAAGGTGTACGCTTCGTTTTCTTCTCTATTTGAGAGGAGTTCATTGTGTGGTTCACACGTGAAAACATCAATTTCATCCGTTATCATTCGCATACTTTTGAGGTGTGCTTGTGCAATTTCGGTTAATCCAACACCACTATCCGGACGGTGGAACCGTGCTGACGCAAACCCACCGTAGATGTTTCGCCAAAATCGTTCCAATCCATCTCGCGTACTGCCGAATCGTCCGCCATCAGCACCGTAAATCTTTATGTTATTGATAGGACGGATAGGTGTAAGTTGGGAACGAATCTTCTGTGCGTTATCCCAATGGCGTTGCCGTTTCTGGTGGTTATTCTGGGATATATCACAGAATGAATAGGTCTCAGGATGGTCAAAAGTGGCTTTATGTTTCTTATCTGATAAATCCCACGGATCCCACATCTCTGTTGTTTCAACAGCTCTCCCTGCTTCTGTTGCCTTCTTCTTGATATAAGTTGACCAATATTCTCCCCAAGCAGCCGTGACTGCAGTCTCGTTATCCATACAGTAAAGAATATGTCCGTACGAAAGTGTCTCCTCAAGAAGTTTATCCACAAACTTTTCCTGATATTTCAAGACGATTTCCTGATTACGCTCTTTCGGAACAGACCTGAAAAAGTTGTTCTTCGCTGCAACAGGATGATCTTTAACCACAGTCGGTAACCCTGTTTCCTCTGCCGTGTAATTGCTGTTATTTTTTGGATTGAAAGGATTTTCTGCCCAAGGATCACGGTAATAGGTGAAAGTTCCCCAGACTTCTATCTGGACAATAATATCCATTTCGTGCGTCCACTTAATAAAGTTCCGAAAATTGTTCCAGAATTCCTCGTTCCATTGATTTAAGTCATATTTGTCACCGACTTTTTTGAAGGGTGGTATGTTGCCTTCATCATTCCATCCCATCGTAGATCGTACATAGTTGCCACCGACCGACTTCATCAGTTCAAGGTGTTCTTTGAGATTCGGTATTTGAAAGAGATTATCTTCAACTGAGCCACCGATGAGTAGGATCGGTTTACCTTTGTATTGCCAGTAACGCGGGTTTTCTTTATAAATCTGAATTCTGTTTTTATCCATATCTAAATCCTCTTTTACTTGGTTATCCTGTGCGACAGAATATAGTGAAGTGAAAATAATTAAAACCAAAACCAATTTGCAAACGCTGATGTTGGGACCACACAGTCTCTTCATAGATTGCTCCTGCACATAATAGTTATATCAAAATACACTTACAACAGTATATTATACCAAATCTAATTGATGAATTGCCATAATTGTCTTTCAGTAGGTCGGGTTGAGTTTGCGAAACCCGACATGGGAGTCTTTATCTAAACCTACGTGTCGGGTTTAGTTCCTCAACCCGTATAGGTGTAAAGTTAAGCAAACGGTTGCATTATTCTGAACACCTTGTTGGTATTTGTTGCGGCTTCTATCTGATTCTATAGACATAGCACTCCGCTGGAGTGCTATAAGTTCCGCAACCTATTTCTATAGACATAGCACTCCGCTGGAGTGCTATAAGTTCCGCAACCTATTTCTATAGACATATCGTCCCTACGGGACTGAAGAGGGTTTGTATAACGTTTCTATAAACATATCGTCCCTACGGGACTGAAGAGGGTTTGTATAACGTTTAACTATAAACATATCGTCCCTACGGGACTGAAGAGGGTTTCTGTCATCAAAAATTCCTTAACTTTACACCCGATGAATGCCATACGCGCATTTACATCGTTGATTTTTGGGTTTCGTTCCTCAACCGGACTTACGTAATAATGCTATATAATCATTTAGAAATGGTATTATAACATGCAATTTCAAAATAAAATCGGGCATTTCAGTGGTAGCACGGATATCCGTGAAAAACCTAAAATGCCCGAATAATCGTTTAGGAAAGGTTCTGAATAAATGTCTTTACCGTTACTGCACGGTCCCTCTATACACCTTCTTTCATGGTATTAGTATGAAATTCCGATATACTTGTGGCACTGTTAAGTATCATTTGATCACTTAGAATACTTGTGACACTGTTAAGTATCATTTGATCACTTAGACCGAACGCTTCTGAGATTTTTAATTTTCGATTCTGCTCAAGTGTGTCAAGTAAATGTTGGTTTGACACGACATGGACAGAGTTCGCATGTTCTTGGAGTTCTTGCAATCCTTGTTCTGCTTTTTTAGCAACTCTTTGACCTTCAAAAGCAAATGGTCTCGTTACCACAGCTATTGCTAAAGCTCCCTGTTCACGTGCAAGCGATGCAATTTTAGGTGCTGCACCCGCACCTGTTCCGCCACCCATTCCTGCTAAAACAAAGATGATGTCCGTATCCGAGACGATATTGGCGAGTGTGTCGCTGTCTTCTTCAGCTGCTTTCTTACCAATTTCTGGATCTGCCATGCATCCGTTTCCTTGTGTGGTGTTAACCCCGATCAGTATCTGCGTTGCATCTTCACATTTATTGAGTGCTTTTTTATCTGTATTGACTACGAAGAATTCAATATCTGTCAGTTCAGATTTAATCATGCGGTTGACAGCGTTTCCACCTGCACCACCGACTCCAATGACTTTGATTCTGGTCTGTATCTGTTTCGCTTCTTCACGTTTAGATGACATAGTTGTTCCCCTTTCAATGTTAACACCAAACTCTATTCGCAAGAGTTCACGTGTCTGTCTTAATTTGGTTTTGATTGTTCCTGTCGCTAATCCGAGTTCAGTGTGTATCTCTTTGACACTCCACAATTCCAAGTAATATAATTCCGCAACCTTACGGACATTATCTGGCAGGTGGTGAACTGCTTCTGTCACAAACTCACAGAGTTCTGACTGACGAAACCGTGCCAGTGAGTCTCGCTCAATATGTTCAGTTAATTCCTCAAGACTACACACAATTTCGTAATTTGAATGATGCCGTGAAGTGTAATATCTTTTGCATGCGTTGTAAGCAATACGGTGTACCCATCCACCAAAACTATTAATGTTCCGAAGTCCTTCAATATTGTCCCAGACAGATTGCCAAACATCCATAAGAATTTCTTCGGCATCTCGGCGTTGTCTCGAATTTACGACTATCACTTTCCAGATTCGTAGACTATAACGCGACATCAGTTCTGTAAATGCTGCCTCATCACAGTTTTGAGCAAACAGTATGAGCTCTTCATCTGTCAGACTGGTGTACGTTGATAAATCATCTTGCATACACATTTTCCAATTGGAATTTGACGTATAGAGTGGAATGTATCAGAATACGGTTTAAAAAAATTAAGAATCGTATTTAAGGGAACTTAATGTCAATGATTATAGATTATAGACGCGGTTTGCCATTCTTGTCAAGACGACTAACAGCGTGGGTGTGTAAAGTTTTTGTCACTTAAGAAAAAGGAACGCTAAACCCTTGCTCCTGCGGAGCAATATGTTTATAGCCACATTATGTGCCAACATATACACTCCAGCGGAGCGGTCCGTGATTTCCGATTCTATTGGAGGAACTAACTATGGATATTTGGCAATGTGCGTTGGTGCAGTCACAGGTGTATTAAAAGGACTAAAACGATCGAATTACTTTTGCTACCAAACGCTGTTTAAATTCTAAGTCATTTGGGTCACCGAGGATGATGAAAAAGTCTGTACCAGCATATCCGGAACGACGTAATGCAAAATAGATATTGAAGCCGTCTTTTTGCCAGATTAAACGACTACCGAGGCTTAAAGCAGGAGTAAAATCATAAGAAAGTGTTAGAATCTGTTGATAGCGTGTTTCAAAATGCCATTGGATACTGGAGGAGAGTCCCGCAGTGAAACCGTAAGCACGCAGGTTAAGATTTCCACTAAAGCGATGAATTCGTTTATCCGCTCTTTCACCCCAGTTATAGCTAACATTAACATTGTTGAACTGATCCGAGGTGCGTGCTCTTAATCTGATGCTAAAAACGCTATCTGTGAATTCTTGAAATCGTCCACCATGCCAATTAATAGAAAGTCCGTAATCACTATGTGTAGAAAAGTTTGAAAAAACAGAGAAGTCTCGCTGAAACAGTTCACCATCGTAATTGTTAGCAGCTATTAAATTTGCCCCAACGAAAATACTACGGATTAAGCCTTCCCGCCATTCGTTTGAGATAATTCCTTCTAAACCGCCGCCACGGAGGCCGGTGAACGGACGATAACCGAGGTTATTTACGAAATCTGGATCCACAAAATACCCAAATAACACTGATTGAAAAAGTGAACCGTTGTATCTTAAATTGACATCTCCTGTCCTTCCATCTGCTTCCCCCTCCCAACTTTGGGTGAAACTCGATCCCACTGATAACTTACCCAGTCTAACATTTCCTGAAAGGTGTCCTACACTGTTTATATCCGCGTCGGGACGGTGGTGTGATAGGAATCCTGCGATGATGTGAGATGTTGCGGTTAGAGATTGTTTTGCGCGTAGAATGAAGTTCTGGTTGTTGCGATGATAGTTGCCTAATGTGCCGACTGATGTAGTTTTTGCTACTTTTCCAAAGAGTTTAAGCCCTCCATCCATGTCCATTATCCGCCGTGAATAGAAAAGGTTGCCGAGATTGTAGACATTTCCACCTTCGGAAAAGAAAGGACGTCGATCCCCCACGTAGCGTTCGCTATAAGAAAAATCAATGCCTTCAACAGATTGTTCAATGTTATCAAAATCGGGGTTGGCAGTGCCGATGAGACGAAGTTGTGGCGTAACTTCATAGCGGAGGTCTGCTCCTGCGCGGGCAGTATATTCTTGTCGCGATCGGGGGGTCGCTCCTACAGAAGTTTCTGTTTCACTGATTCCGCCAATCAGATAGGGTAAGAATTTTAGCTCACGTTTTCTCGGTGGGGGTAGCACATCAATCCAATGTCCATCGTTTTCTCGGAATTCTTGAACGCCAAGATTACACCACCAGGAACGTTCACCAGTACGTTGTTGAAATCTATCAAGATTGATACCCATTCTAATAGGTTCTGTTGTGTTGGGATAATCCAGGACCTGCCATGGGATTTCCATCTCTACAACCCATCCGTCTTGGACAATCTTAGCTGCAGCATTCCAAAGTCCAATCCATTCGCTTTTTGCCGCACGTCCTGTGGCAAGATGCGCGTATTTCGTGCCTAATGGATTGGTCATGAAGAAATTTCTATCAGAAAACTGATGCGTGTGAAATGGGTCAAGACTGAAGGAAACCCAATCTTCGCCTCCGATTCCCGTCTGATCTTTGGTTTGACGCGCCACAATTTTATCAGGTGAATCATCATAAAGGTGAAGTCCAACATAGATAGCTGCATCATCATAAATAAGCCAACCAACAGATTGATTCTTGGCAGGTTTTTCAGTACGTTGATCAGTGAACCCGATAGCTTGCGGTGCATCTTGCCAGCAAACATCATTGAGCACGCCATCAATAGTGGGAGGTTGTTCGGTTTTGATTGCGGGGAGTTCTTTTTTAACGGTTTGTGTGTTTTGGGCTGCAGTCGCTGGTATGTTGGACATTAGTGTTATTATCAGTGCTATCGTGTATATATTTTGAGATACTCTCAATTTTCTCCTCCATTTTTAAACAATTGGTGCGGTTAGGAAACCGCACCTACCGATTTGTGAATTTTTGGGTTTACTGTACTCAATAACTGCTGATTGATTACTTACCAAAGACTTTCAGAAACTCTGGGTCATCCTTTACATCCGAAAATTCCGGTATTTCAAGGAAAGTTGGATAAAGAGAATCCGGGTAATTAAGAGTATTAACCACGTGTTTGTCCTGAGCAATCTTTAAATAATTCAAAGTCTTCTCCCTATTTTTCTCAGATGCCCAGATACTCACAGCCAGCATGAAACAACTATGTTTGTAGTAATTTTCAATATCAACGGCGACTTGTAACAAACGTTTTGCCTCGTTATACTTCTTTGACCAGACCAGACAACAGCCGATGTTGTGCGCAACCCCAAAAAGTTCGTAGGTATTTACAGGGAAGTCCGCATCCAGTTTTTTCAATTCTAATTCCAGGAACGTATTAACTTCTGTCCAGACCTGATCGAAACGCTCCCAATCTTCCTGTTTACTATACAACAGCAATCTATTTGTTCTGATAGACAACCAGAAATGGAAATAATGTTCCCAGCCCTGTTTTTTGTTAGCACGTTCCAACTCTTCAATACCAAGCAATGCCTCATCAAACCGTTCGTTTTGTCTTAGCACCTCTGCTCCGTATCGGAGAAAACTGCAACGAGAATAGTCACTCACTTCAGGCTTTTCAAGATGTTCAGATGCCTCATTATAAAGTTGAATCCAATCATCAAGACGACCTTCCGCTTTCCAACATCCGGCAGTACCCAGATAAGAAATGGTTCTTAACACATATTTTTCTGCATGCTTGCATGTCCAACGGTAAAGAAGCGTCTGTTCCTCAATAGCTTCTCTATTTCTTTTAAGAATGGCGAGACCATCCACTAACGACTTATGTGCCCAGTACCGTTCTGTCACATCTTCAACATTGTCCATATACTTACGGAGTAAGGATACCCGTTTTTCAATACCGAGTTTTCCCATATACGGGTATATCCCATCAACCGCAAGATGCACCAACTCAGATGTAATTTCACTTTTGAGCACAGCGTCAATTTCGCCGTCTACCTCTTTAAGTATACCTTCTTTAGATGTAGGATCAGATTTTACCTGTTCCACGAATGAATTGAAGTTGTTGCGAATTTCTTCTAATCGACTCATGATGTTCTCCTTCAAATTATTTGATGATAGTAAATGACCAAAAAATTCTTGATCTAAGAGTTCCTGATCAGTTTGCATTCGTTTTCGTGCGCGTTGGAGTCGGCTTGTAATTGTATTTACCGACACACCCATGAATTCACCAATCTCTTTCGTTGACATTTCGTCAAGATAGTAGAGTGTAATGACCGTACGTTCGTTTTCTGGCAGTTTTTCCAGCAGCATTTTCACAAGCTTTTGGCAATACTCGTTTCTCTCTGTCATCCGTTGTTCCGACAGATGTTGTGTATAAGAGAATTCTTCAATTTCTTCCAAACGTGTCCCCTCCAGGGATTGCATCACAGGTTTTTGCTTTCGAACCCAATCAATGCAGAGATGATCTGCAATGACATGGAGCCACCCAGCAAATTGATTGTGATTCTTGAGTGTCGGAAGTTTTTTGTATGCCTTAAGGAAGGTGTCTTGAACAATCTCTTCCGCATAGTGAAAATCTCGAATTTTCCGCCACGCAAGAGCATGAATGCTCTCTTGGTATTTTTCAACCAAGCTGTTAAACGCAGCATCGTCACCCGATAAGATTCTGCGAATCAGTTGAACATCGTCATCTCTTTCCACGAGAATTCCTCCTATTGAAACACCAATTGAAAACGGTCTGTCTTTCTATAATCTAATGACGTGTGTTTGCTCAGAAAACGTGCATCATGGGGAAAAAACTGATTTTTTGTTGCTATTTGTAGGGGATCGGTTTCCGACGCATAATAAACCACCGATTGCATCCCGTCTGAGGAGTCTTTGGTTTTTAACATTCATCTGTTCTCGTTTAACCTGATGAATGCTAGGCGTGTTTACCTCGAACTCGCGTTATTTCAAATACTCGTCAAACCACTTAATTACCCGATTCCAATAATCTGTAAGTTTTTCGTTTGACCAGAATCCGTGCCAATGGTCTGCTTCCTTGTATTTCAACAATACAACCTCTTTTTTGAGGTGTGCGAGTCCGATGAACATTTCCTGCGCCTGTTCAAAGCGTATGAAATCTTGATCCCCGTGAATCAAGAGCAGAGGCGTCTCAACTTTATCCAGATGAAAGACTGGTGAACCATCAATATAACGTTGTGGAAATTCCCATAAGGAACCCCCCATACCGGCTTGTCCCGTCTCGTGCCAACCGACACCAAGACCGCTATTAAGGTATCCACTGATTAAGTTTCCTATAGAGGCAGCAGCGACTGCTGCTTTAAATCGTGCTGTTTGTGTGATAAGCACATTCACAGTATATCCTCCGAAACTGTGACCGATGACACCTAACCGTTCCGCATCTACTTTTTTAGTGGCAATCGCAGCATCAATTCCTGGAAGAAGGACACTCGAAAAGTGTTTGGATGGCTCAATCTTCGGAACGGGGAAGTCGGGTAAGAAAAGTGCATAACCTCGTGAGACAAACAAACCCGGATGAGCACCCCCTATGTTCTCACCGAAAGCAAAGGTGTTTATCCGTGACGAATGTGTACCTCCTGCATAGACGTTCACAATCATCGGTACGGGGTCTTGCTCAGAGGCATCAGGCGGTAGCACAAGGATACCTTTAACCGTTCGCCCATCTTCAAGTGTCCACTCAATAAGTTCGCTTGTGCCAAAATCAATTGTCTTTAAGTGTGGATTAGTGTCTGTGATTTGCCGCGGGGATTCAAAATTAGTATCACTCATCCAGATATTCTGTGGTTCTTTACTATTTTCAGCAACATAAACAAATTCTCCAGTTTCCTCTGCAACATCTTGATCAAAGCGGCCTGCGTGAACAATCCGATGTTCATCTTTGTGCAATAACGTAATTGTGCCATCCGTGAGGTCCAGACGATAGAAACCGTGATCAGAAGTGTTTATTGTAATCGTGTTGTCAACCGTCCAGGGTGTATACCCTTCGCTTGGATAGAATACATCATGTGCAGAAAACTCAAAATCTTTCGTCAGATTTTGTATTGCGTCGCTGTTCAGAGGTACTTTAAATATGTCTCCTCCTGTAATACAGATGATTGCATCGCTTTTTGCTGTCCAGAGCGGGGGTTTATATAATCGTCCAAGGTCAACGTCAAGGTCTTCTGTGAGATTACGGACCGTACCTGTATCTACATTAACAACATAAGCATTCCCTGATGCTATTTTTCCGCCTTCACCCCCGGTTGTCCATGCAATGTGTTTTGAGTCTGGCGACCAATTGACAGTAATACCGTACGCAAGACGGATCTTCCGAACAAGAGATTCAATTTCCGTTGAGGAAGCTTCACCTAACGCTTTTGGCAGCGGTAAAATGTAGAGATCAAATATCTGTTGTTGTGTATCGGGTGTTTCGGCACCTAAGGAAACCGTAACAGCGGCATATTCACCATTAGGCGCAATGTCAGAACTCCTAATCGCATATCCATTCATCAATGGCAGTGTTTTGCCATTCTTAGTATCAGCAATAGTCAAATCTATATTTGATCTTCCACGTTCTTTTTCTTCTGGTTGCGCTCCATCTTGTGTTGACTCATCGTCTTGTTTTTGACGTTGCCTCTTAGGAAAATCCCAAACGTCAACGAAAGACGGTTTATGCGAAGTCTTGGATGAAATTTCCGCTTTATTTTGTGCAGATTCTTTGTCATCAGGCGTATCAGAAATGGATTTGAAAAGAACAAACCGTCCATCGGGTGTCCATTTGGGTACCTCAAATCCGAAGAATGTTCGAACGGTTGCCGTGGTAAACTCCTGCATATCGTCAGATACTCGGTTCCAGACATATAGATGAGGTTTACCTGTCCGATCTGAGAAAAACGCAAGACGCGTTCCGTCAGGGGACCATCTCGGTGCCCAACTTGATCCCCAATCCGGAGTCAGAATACGATGTTCACCTGTTCGTGTATTCGTTACCCAAATCATTCCGTACGCCATTTCAATCATCACACCCGTTTTAGAATAAAATGTGTTTCCACCGCCGCCCTCATACTGTTCTCGGTTCTGTGTGTTGTAAGCAACCCAGTTTCCATCGGAGGTGATATCAATAGGGACTCTATAAATAAAATCGTTAAATTTGAGCAAATCTTCAACTGCTAAAGGATCTATTTCTTCTCCCTTGCTAATTGCTGTTGATGTAAAAACAAGAAAACACAAGAATAAGCCATAACAAATTGTAACAATGATTTTGAAATTCATTCTATTTTTCTCCTTTGTATAAATTAATTTATTCCAACCCACTTCATTGTAAGTTTTCGCGTAGGATTCTGTGTGATTAGGAAATCGCACTATATGCGTCAATTTCAAGAGGAATTACGCTATAAATTCAGGTTGGTAGGTTCGGTTAGGAAACCGAACTATAGGCGTCAATTTAGTGAATAACGTTAGTGTGTTTGATACACCTTTCGCCCCTCTGGGGCTTTCTATTGGTTGGATCAATGCGCGGACTATACACCTTTCGCCTCTCTGAGGCTTTGGTAAATCGCATATCAGCACCAGCGGTGCGGAAGGTGTATAGAGGACGTATCCCACAAAAACCTAAGCACCAGCGGTGCGAAATGTATGAGGATAGAATCGGTTTTATATAGCCCGCCAAGAAAAGGAAATATCCTTAAATTGACGCCTATGGTTCGGTTAGGAAACCGAACCTACCACAAAAAACATTTATTCGACCGGTTTCTGTCCAAAGATTTCCAGAAACTCCGGATCATTCTTTACATCCGAAAATTCGTGTGTATTAACGAAAGATGAGTAGTAACTATCACGATAATTATAGGAAGCTACAGCATAGTCTTCCTCAGCAATTTTGAGATGATGCAGAGTCTTCTCACGGTCCTTATCTGATGCCCAGATACTTACGGCGAGCATAAAGTGTCTATAGTGATTCTCACCACCCAAATCACAAGCAACTTGTAAAAAACCTCTTGCTATACTGTACTTATTCATCCACACCAGACAGCAGCCAATGTCGTGAGCAAGCCAGATGAGATCACCAGTATTTACCGGTTGACCTGCATTCAATTTCTTATACTCACCTTCCATATAGTTCTTGAGTTCCGTTATGATCTCATCAAAACGTTCCGATTCATTCCATCTGTTATACAGTAGCAAACGATTCGTCTTCACAACTAACCAAAATCGAAAATAGTGTCTCCAATCCTGTTTAGTATTCGTTTTCTCCAACTTTTCGAGTTCAATTAATGCCTCATCTGATTTTCCGTTTGCTCGAAGTACTTCTGCCCCGATTTGTAGAAATTGGCAGCGGTCAAGATAACTTACATGAGGTTTTTTTATACGTTCCGATGCCTCATGATATAGTTGAATCCATTCATCAATTCGTCCTTCAGCAGACCAAGATGCTGGGTTCTCAAGATTAGAACAGAAAATATGCAATACATCCTTATCTGGAATGTCGTTTTTGCATGCCCATCGGTAAAGTTGTGATTGTTCCTCTACAGATTCTCGGTGTCTCCCAAGAAGTGCCAGACTTGTAGCTAACTTTTGATGTGCCCAAAAACGTTCCTTATTATCTGGTGCATCATCCAAGTACTTATGTAGAAGAGATCGTCGTTTTTCTATTCCCTGCTTACCCATGTGTGGGTATATATCATCAACCACAAGATGCGCCAACTCAGGTGTGATTTTACCCTTAAGCGCATCTTCAATCTCTATGGATGCATCCTTAAAAATATCCTCTCTTGATGTAGGTTCAGATTTTACCTGTTCCATGAATGAATTGAAGTTGTTGCGAAGTTGCTCTAATTGACTCATCATATTCTCCTTCTGATTATCTGATAGTTGTAAATGACCAAAGATCTCTTGATCTAAGAGTTCTTGATCTGTTTGTAGACGTTTTCTTGCGCGTTGGAGCTGGCTCGTAATTGTATTCACCGATACTCCCATGAATTCACTGATCTCTTTCGTTGACATTTCGTCAAGATAGTAAAGTGTTATGACCGTGCGTTCATTTTCTGGCAGTTTTTCCAAGAGTAGTTGGACAAGCTCATGGCAATACTCGTTTTTCTCTGTCACCCGCTGTTTCGACAGGTGATGTTTATAAGAGGATTCATCGATTTCTTCCGGACGTGTATCTTCCAAAGATTGAATCAACGGTTGTTGTTTTCGGACCCAATCAATGCAGAGATGATTTGCAATGACATGAAGCCACCCAGCAAATTGATGGTGATTCTTGAGTGTCGGAAGGTTCTTGTATGCCTTAAGGAAGGTATCTTGCATAATCTCTTCCGCATAGTGAAAATCGTGGATCTTCCCCCAGGCAAGGGTATGAATGCTCGCTTGGTATTTTTCTACCAAGATGCTAAACGCAGCGTCGTCGCCTGATAAGATTTTGCGAATCAGTTGAACGTCGTCTTCTCTTTCCACGAAATTTTCTCCTATCAAAACGGTTTATACTTCCAATATTTAAGACGAAACTTTGAACAAAAAACGTGCATCATGAAGAAAAATCTGGATTTTAGTTGCTATTTTGTGTACGGGTAAGGAGGTTTCCGACGCTCTATAAACCGCCGATTGTGTCGGGTCTGGGTGTGCTGGTATTTTAAACATTCATCTGTTCCTGTTCAACACCGATGAATGATATACAGGTTTATCTCGAACTCGCGTTATTTCAGATATTCGTTGAACCAGTTTAACACCCGTACCCAATAATCGGCAAGTTTTTCATTTGACCAGAAGCCGTGCCAATGGTCTGCTTCCTTGTATTTCAACAGCACAACCTCTTTTTTAAGGCGCGCAAGTCCCATGAACATTTCCTGAGCCTGTTCAAAGGGAACGAAATCTTGGTCTCCGTGAATCAGAAGCAAAGGCGTTTCAATCTTATCCAGATGGAAAATTGGTGAACCGTCAATATAACGTTGCGGGAATTCCCATAGCGTGCCGCCCATCCCGCCTCCTCCAGTCTCGTGCCAGCCGGTACTAAGTCCGGCACCAGGCTCAATAAGGTATCCGCTGATTAAGTTGCCTATAGATGCAGAAGCGACTGCTGCTTTAAATCGCGTTGTTTGTGTAATAAGGGTATTCACGGTATATCCACCGTAACTATGACCGATGACTCCCAACCGTTCTGCATCCACCTTTTTAGTCGCAATTGCTGCGTCAACACCTGGAAGAAGGACACTCGAAAAGTGTTTGGACGGTTCAATCTCCGGGATGGGGAAGTCGGGCAAGAAAAGTGCATAGCCTCGTGAAACAAACATACCCGGATGGGCACTTCCCACGTTCTCTCCGAAAGCAAAGGTGTTGATCTGTGTTGAAGGTTCATCTCCTGCATAGACACTTACAATCATCGGTGCAGGATTTTTCTCAGATGCCTCAGACGGTAGCACGAGGATTCCTTTAACCGTTCGCCCATCTTCAAGTGTCCACTCAATAAGCTCGCTTTTGCCAAAGTCAACTGTTTTTAAGTGTGGATTAATATCAGTAATTTGCCGCGGAGATTCAAAAGCAGTATCGCTCATCCAGATATTCTGAGGTTCTTGGTTGCTTTCTGTAACATAAATAAATTCCCCGGTCTCCTCTGCCACATCTTGATGAAAGCGGTTTGCGTGAACTATCCGATGTTCATCTTTGTGCAGAAAGGCAATAGTCTCATCCGTGAGACTAAGACGATAAAAACCTTGGTCAGAAGTATTTATTGTAATAGCGTTGTCAACCGTCCAAGGTGTATATCCTTCGCTTGGATAGAATACATCGTGTACAGAAAACTCAAAATTTTTCGACAAGTTTCGTATCGTTCCCTCGTTCAGCGGTACTTTCCATATATCCCCGTTTGCAATGCAGAGAAGTGCCTCGCCATCTGCCGTCCAGAGTGGCGGTTTATACCATCGTCCAAGGTCAACGTCAAGGTTTTCTGTGAGATTACGGACTATACCAGTTTCTATGTCAACGATGTATACATCTCCAGATGCCAGATCACCTTCTGTCGTGTATGCAATGTATTTTGAATCCGGGGACCAACTGATTGTAATTCCGGCGTATCCGAGTCGGATTTTTCGCGCAATCGGTTCAATTCCTGTGGTTAAAGCATCTGACAATGGTAAGACGTAGAGATCATATACTGGTTGTTGAGATGTTGGTACTTCATATCCCAAATAAACCGTGACAGCCACTTGCTCACCAGTGGGGGCAATATCTAAGCTCCTAATCTCATATCCCTTCATCAACGGGAATGTTTTGCCGGTCTTAGTATCCGCGATAACCACATCTACTATGAGTTTTGTATGTTTTGCTCTGTGTTGACTTTCTTGAAGTTGTCCGTTTTCTGCCTCATTTTCTCGTTGTTTAAGTTGTCTTTTGGGCCAATCCCATACTTCAACGAAAGATGTTTTTGGAGAAACTTGAGATTCGTCTTGCACAGTTTCATTGAAATTTGGATTATCTTCTGAAGAAGCGGATTTGAAAAGAACGAAACGCCCGTCCGGTGTCCATTTAGGCACTTCAAAGCCAAAAAACGTCCGAACGGTTGCCGATGCAAACTCCTGCATGTCGCCAGTCTCTCGGTTCCAGATGAATAGATGAGGTTTACCTGTCCGATCCGAAAAAAAGGCGAGATGCGTTCCATCAGGAGACCATCTCGGTGCCCAACTTGAACCCCAATCTGGAGTGAGGTTACGATGTTCACCCGTCCGGGTATTCGTTACCCAAACCGTTCCGTACGCCATTTCAGTCATCACACCTGTTTTAGAATAAGCTGAGTTTCCGCCTCCACCTTCATACTGTTCACGGTTCTGCGTGTTATAAGCAATCCAGTTTCCGTCGGCGGTAATATCAATAGGTACTCTCTCAACAAATGTGTTAAATTTGAGCAAATCTTCAAGTGTTAAAGAATTCATTCCTTCTCCCTCGCTAATGGTTGTTGATGTAGAAACCACAAAACATAAGAATAAGCCATAGCAAATATTAACAATGTTTTTGTAATTCATTCTATTCTTCTCCCATACGTAAAATTAATAATACGGTTCACACTCTTCAATATTTAAAGACGAAGCTTTGATCAGAAAACCTGCATTATGCCAAAAATTCATTCATAAATTGACGGCTATGGGTAGAGCGTAGACGAAACCCATAGCCGTCAATTGTCGGAGAATCAACACTGAATGTAAGTATAGACGACGAGAATATATAACCTACTTCTGTCCCAGAACCTTCAGAAACTCAGGGTCTTCTTTTACATCAGCAAATTCTGGTGTCTCAAGGAAGGCAGGATAATACCTATCTTGATTCCAATAATTCAGCACATAATCGGAAGCGTTTTTTAGATAATGTAGAGTCTTTTCCCGATCCTTTTCAGTTACCCAGATGCTTACCGCAAGCATGAAATATGCCCAATCGTTTTTATGCTGTAAATCAAGTGAGATTCGTAGAAAACGTTTTGCATCTTCATACTTCTGCGTCCACACCAGGCAACACCCCACATCATGTGCAGCCCATATTAAATCGTTAGTCTTTATTGGATAACCTGCTTCATGTTTTTCCATTTCAAGTTCAATGTACCTATTAACATCTGCTAAAACTTGACCAAACAGATCCCATTTTTCCTGTTTACCGTACAGCAGAATTTTATTCGTTCTCACAGCCAACCAGAACCTAAAATAGTGTTCCCAATCTTGTTCTTTGTTAGCGCGCTCCAACTTATCAATTCCAAGAAATGCCTCATCAAAGTAGTCATTGTGTCGCAGCACCTCTGCTCCGATTTGCAGGAAATCGCAACGTGAGTAGTCACTCACTTCAGGCTTTTCAAGACGTTCAGATGCCTCTTTATAAATTTGCAACCATTCATCTATCTGTCCCTCATCTTTCCAACATCCAGCAATGGTCATGTTAGAAACAACTTCCAGTACATGTTTATCCGACATTTGTTTGCATGTCCAACGGTAAAGCTTCTTATGTTCATCAATGGCTTGTCTGTTTCTATCCAGACAAGTTAGGCTATACACTATGTGTTCATGCGCCCAGAAACGTTCCTCATCATTGGGTGCTAAATCTTGGTACTTTCGGAGCAATAGGATCCGTTTTTCCATGCCGATTTTACCATAATGTGCGTATATTTTATCCACAGCAAGATGTGCCAACTCAGGTGTGATTTCGTCCTTGAGTGCCTCTTCCACCTCGTCATAAGCTTCCTTGAGGAATGCCTCACCCGAAAGGATATCCTCTCCAGAAATTGGATAAGATTCCACTTTTTCCATGAATGCATTAAACTTGCCGCGAATTTCCTCTAATTTATTAGACATTATATCTCCTTTTTGACCACCCCATAACTCTCGGATCGTGTGTTCCTCTTTCTGTAGACGTTTACGAGCACGGTGGAGCCGACTCTTAACCGTGTTAGGTGAGACACCTAAATACTCGCCAATGTCCTCACATGATTTTTCATCAAGATAGTGAAGTTTTACAGCAGCACGTTCACTTACTGGTAACTTCTGCAGGAGGTTATTGACAACTTCGCGTTGCCGTTCACTCACGAATTCTTCCTGTTGTTGCGTGTGGTATTGTGTATAAGCCAGATCCTCTAATTCCGCTGTTGGCATCGCATCTAACGATTTCATCGGCATCCGCTTTTTTTCGAACCATGCGAAACAGTATTGTTTCGCGATCGCGTAGAGCCATCCTGCAAAACTATTACGGTTTTGCAAGGTGTTGAGCTTCTGATATACCCTGAGGAATATATCTTGCGTGATCTCTTCAGCGATGTGGTAATCACCGATTTTCCGCCATACAAAAGCGTGGACTGACTTTTCATATTTTTGTACAAGTGTATTGAAAGCAGATTGATCGCCTACCAATGTGCGTTGAATCAATTGTACATCATCGTTTTTCATGCTTCAGCTCCAAAAACATTCTGTCTTTCATAATGTTAAGATAGGTTAGGGAAGCGGTAGGGTTGCATAAAATGCAATTACAAAGAAAAAATGTAAATATATGAGGTATGTTACACGCTAAAGATGGCGTTTCCAAGTTTTAGTCTTGTAGGTAGTAACTTGAGCTACTATAGTATATTATAACGTGAGTTTGATAAATCAGAACAAATAACTTACGTAGGTTGGGTTTCGTGCCTCAACCAACCTACACGCATATTGCATTTAATTATTCAAACTCACATTATTATAGCATTATTTGACGATATTAACGACAGAATACAGACGAAATATGCTATTGGAAATCATTTAAAAAAATGGTATAATTAACGTGAGTTTGATAAATGTAGCGCAAACTTTCCAGTTTGCGAAAATGTGACACAAACTGAAAGTTTGTGCTACAATGCCCGCCTCCCAGATACGAAAATGGCGTAAGTGAACGCAACCGAAATGATTAATCAAACTGACGTTATAATTAGAGAGTTGTTGTCAAAGATAATTTTGGAAATTTCTTTCAGAACAGAATCATAGTAGGCTTTAAAAAAGGAGAAGTAATAGATGCGACACGTATTCACCTATTGGATATGTCTGGTCTTAGCAGGAATAATAGCACTTCCGTTAAGTGCACAAGAAGCGAAAGAGACTAAACCTGCTACGGAGCAATCATCCGAGAAAAAGAAGAAAGAATATGAGGATTTCAGTAAAGTTATAGAAGATAGCAAGACGTATCAAGGTTTTTTCAATCTGTATCAGAAAAAAGAGAATTTGTACTGTGAAATTCAACCCTCACAGTTGAACGAGCCTTTCTTATGTATGATTAGCATTGCACGGGGTATAGCATCAGGAAGAATCCTTTCAGGTATGACATTAGATGAATGGTTGCTTGAATGGAAACGGGTCGGTGATAAGGTGCATCTGGTGCGTAAGAACGACCGTTTTCGTGCGGATAAAGGTACACCAATAGCAGAAGCAGTCAATTTAGGATATAACGATTCGGTTCTCTTTGCACTTAAACTGGAGAGTGTGCATCCGCAGCGTAAGAGTCTTTTAGTCAATATTAGTAACGTCTTTGTCTCTGATCTGCCGCCATTGTCGGGAAGTGTAGGGGGTAGATTTGACAAAGCACGTAGTACCTGGGGAACGGTGAAGACTTTTCCTAAGAATGTTGAGTTGAGAGTTAATGCGGTCTATTCAGGAAGTGGTTCAAGAGATACGATACCGGACACTCGCGGTATTCCTGTCACTGTGCACTATAGTCTGGCAAAGTTGCCGAACAACGACTATCAACCGCGTTTAGCTGATGATCGGCTTGGGCATTTCATGACAACGGTGAAAGATTACTCATTGCAAACGAGCGATGATCCTTACATCCGTTATGTGAATCGGTGGCACTTGGAAAAAGCGGACCCGAAAGCGAAACTTTCTCCTCCAAAAGAACCGATAATTTTCTATATTGAGAAATCCATTCCTCACCGTTATCGTCCTTATGTACGCCAGGGGATTTTAGAATGGAATAAAGCGTTTGAAAAGGTCGGTTTTGTCGATGCAATTGAAGCTCGCATACAACAGGAACATGAAGATTGGGACCCTGAAGATGCACGCTATAATACGATTCGGTGGATGGTTGGCGGATCATTTGCTATTGGACCTTCTCGCGTTAATCCGCTTACTGGTCAGATTTTGGATGCTGATATACTTGTGGGTGAGAGTTGGACGCGATATTGGCAGCGCGAATATACGACTTTCTTTGATGAAGTAGCACATGAAAAAGAGCATCATGTTGATCATGCTTCACGGTTTCACTGTGAGTTCGCTACAGGTTTAGAACGACAGATGAAGTTTATGGCGAGTGTGCTACAAGCCAGAGGTGTGATGAAAGATGGTGGTGAGATTCCCGAAGCGTTTATCGGACAAGCACTTAAGGCGTTGATAATGCACGAAGTTGGTCATACATTGGGATTACGCCACAACTTCAAGGCAAGTACGATATACACGCTTGATGAAATAAACAAGAAGAAAGGTGAGGCTTTACACGGGTCTGTTATGGAATATGATGCTGTCAACATCTCACTGGACATCAAGAAACAGGGGGATTACTATACCACGACTATAGGACCGTGGGACTATTGGGTGATTGAATACGCATACAAACCGATAGAAGGTAGCAAACCTGAAGCAGAATTATCGGAGTTAGGTAAAATCGCTTCAAAAGTTGCGACTTCAGAATTGCGGTTCGCTACGGATGGTGATGCGTCTATGTATCAGTATAGAGACCTTGATCCGTTGGTGAACCGTTGGGATTTAGGTGCTGATCCGCTTGAGTTTGCGAAACGGAGACAGCAGATCATTTCAGAACTTTGGGATGATATCGCTGACAAGGTTACGAAAGAAGGGATGGGTTATCAACGTGTAAGACGTGCGTTCAGATCGCTTTTGGGTGAATACACTTCGTCAATGTTTCTTGCGTCAAGATTTATTGGTGGACAGTATCATCACAGAGATCATCGCGGAGACAAAGATGGACGGTTACCTTTTGTTCCTGTTTCTGCTAAGAAGCAGCGGGAGGCATTGGCATTCATCAAGGAACATGCGCTGTCTGATAAGACCTTTGATTTTCCGCCTGATCTTCTTAACAGTCTTGCGGTCACGCGCTGGAGTGATTGGGGAGCAAGTAGCGGTAGTTCTTCACGATTAGACTATCCTCTTCACAGTGTGATACTGCGTAATCAGAATATGATTGTTGCACGGCTCCTTGATCCGAATGTTCTTGCACGCGTGCAAGATACAGAGCTGAAGTTCTCTAAAGAGGAAGATGTGTTTACGATGCCGGAACTGTTTACAGGTATATCGGAGGCTATCTGGGTGGAACTTGATAAAAATGCAGCCGGAAGACAATGGACGAATTCTGATGCGTTTATCTCAAGTTTCAGACGGGGACTACAACGTGAACATTTGAAACAGTTGATTAAGCTGGTATTGGATGCGGATAGTGGTACACCTGAAGATGCAAGATCACTTGCACGATTGCATCTGCAAAGGATCAATGAACGTATAGTGAAGTTACTGCAGGCCTCAAAGAATCAGTTGGATGATTATAGTGTAGCACATCTTGAGGAATCGCAAGTTCGCGTTTCAAAGGCGTTAGATGCTGGTTTCCGAGTTGAAACAAGGTGACATTTACCAAGAATTGGCAGATCGTGACAATGTAGGTAAGATTTTGGCATAAAATCTTACCTACAAGACACTGAAAGTCTAAGAGATAGTGCACAAGTTGTTGCATTTTTTACCATGACAAACTAATGAGTCCAATTCCCCGTAAACGAGAAACACCATCAGTACATTAAATTTATCCCTGATTTTATCCCTGATTTTTTATCCCTTTTTCAATTCCCTTCAAACGAGAAAAACCTTCGGAAGCCAGGCACTGTAGGAGATGAATTAGCAAAAACCATACGCGGCGATTTTCAGTCAAGTTTGACTATCCAATATTCGTCAAATTTCCTCTGACCCCAATGAACATTGACCGATACGCGAATATGTGAACAATCAGGCTCAAAATCCAGTCCCCATCCCTGTTCTTGAGCTTTTCTACGTCAAAACAGACACTTTGACAATCGCGAATGGGTTTCTGCAAACATTCTATATAACATCTGCGAAATAGTCAAGCAATATTATCAGAAATGTGATAATATATATGCTGGAAGACAAGGATAATCTCTCTCTACATTTTGTCATTAGAGATTTTTAAAACTGTCCAAAGTATAGTAATTTAACGTGAGTTTGATAATTAAATGCAATATGCGTTGTAGGTTGGGTTGAGGCACTAAACCCAACATTTTGCCCCCTTATAGAGAAATACATGTTGGGTTTCGTGCCACAACCCAACCTACGTAAGTTATTTGTTCTGATTTATCAAACTCACGTTAATTTAAAACTTAGAAAACAGTGAGGGCCCCATGAAAAAGTCAGATTTGTATCAACAATTGAAAAAGATAGTTGTCATTACAATAGTTTTGTGTGTTCATGGCTTATTTTGTGCTTATGGTGAACCTATTGATATTACCAAGATAGGTTTGCCAGAAGGTGCAGTTGCTCGACTCGGTAAAGGTGGTATTGAGGATATATCGATTTCTCCTAATGGCAAACAGTTAGCAGTTGGGACTCAAATCGGGGTTTGGTTGTATGATGCACGGACTGGTGATACGATCTCTTTTCTTGATGCACATGAGACTTCTGTCAGATCGGTGGCGTTTTCACCGGATGGATTCACACTTGCCAGTGGTGGTGGATTGGGAATAGATAAATCCATACGACTCTGGGATACAAGGACAGGTGAACAAAAAATACTATCATCAGGTCAAGCGGCTGATGTTGGAGCACTGGCGTTTTCACCTGATGGACTCTTACTCGTTAGTGGTGAGGGGGGTGGTAGTGGTCAGGTAAACTTATGGAATGTTATCACAGGTAAACGTAAACATAGACTCTTAGGCAATTACCAACAAGTTCTGGAAGTAGCATTTTCACCTGATAGCAGGACTGTTGCTGTTGCCAGTTTAGATGCTACATTGCGGATGTGGGATGTTGAGACTGGACAGATCAAACATGAATGCGTTGGTCATACAGCCTATGTTGCGACAGTTGCGTTTTCACCGGACAGTTCCGTTATCGCAAGTGGGGGGAATGATGGAACAATTCGATTGTGGGATGTTGAGACTGGTGAACATAAAAAAACATTCCAAGGTGGTTCGGAATTGATAAGCACTGTAAAGTTTAATCCTGATGGTGATTTCCTAATTTGCGGATATGATTATGGTAAAGAAATACAGTTCTGGAATGTTTCAACAGGAGATGTAGAGAAGGTAATTCGCGTTCCTGACAAAGCCATAACAGAACTCCTGTTTTCTCCAGACAAGAAAACGCTTATTGGTATGCATTGCGTCGGTAACATTCATTTTTGGGATCTTGCTACAGGGACAATCAAATTCAGCATCATGAATTATGCACGGAATGCGTATTCCATTGCCTATTCTACAGATGGTAAAACATTAGCCAGTACATCTGGTACTGGTATCACTTTGTGGGACATTGGAACCAGAACACATAAGATGGCACTTACCCATAACCGAACTGGAGCAGAGACTATTGCTGCATTAGCATTTTCACCTGATAATCGTACAATCGTAAGTGGGGATGGGGATGGTAAGATTGATTTGTGGGATTCTACAACACATGAACATATACAAACCCTTAAAGGACATACTGATGGAATCCGTTCCGTAGCGTTCTCATCAGATGGCAAATGGTTCGCAAGCGCAGGCGATGACCACACAATCCGTATATGGGATGCTGAATCTGGTGAACAGATACATGTGCTTGAAGAAGAGAAGGGACGTGTTTTTTCAGTTGTATTTTCACCAGATAATTTAACCTTAGCAAGTGGTGGTTACAACGGTGTCGTCCGTTTCTGGGATGTTGCCACAGGTGAACAGAAGATGACGATACCAAAAACTGGGAACGGTCTTTCTATTGCGTATTCTCCGAACGGAGTTCTGCTTGCTACCACAGGAAAGTCAGTTAAGCTGTGGCATGTACAGACTGGGGAAGAGGTCCTTAATCTGGATTACAACGCAAAGTTTATGGAAGAAGGAATACAATTAATAGATGGACAAAAACCTGCAATAGTGATGGATGTTATGAGGGATTTTCACTTAAACATGATGCATGGACCAGAATCCCTTACTTTTTCTCCTGATGGCAGTTTAGTTGCTGTTGTCCGAGGAAATGGACTAATAAATTTGTGGGAGATAGAAACGCAAACTCTTAAAAAGTCATACTCTGGACATAAATGGTTGACCGAGTCAATTGCATTTGCCCCTGATGGGAAGACATTCGCAAGTGGAAGTATTGACGGTTCAATACTGATATGGGAAGTGCCTGAATGATAAATTCAATTCTAATGTCAAGATGATTATGGTAGAGATTAGAATTAACGCCATATTCCTGAACTGTAGGAGGGAACTCCGATTCCCGACTATTCCTATGTTCTGTCGCGATTCGGAGATCGCTCCTACAGAGGAAATGTAGAATTATTTCTATAATCCACTATAATTTGAGCAGGTTAGGTTGAGTTATGAAATTCAACCAACATGACAACTCAACATGTTGACAGTTTCAATATGTGCATCCGAAAAGTTGTTAAAAGGAAAGGAATCCAAAGATACCATCACAATAAGAGGAGGACTATCATGAGAAAAGCAAATTTTTATCAACACCTTAACTTATTGGTTGTCATCTCAATGTTATTATGTGTTCAGGGACTATTCAATGCTTATGGAGATCCGCCAGACATTACCAAGATAGGTCTACCAGAAGGTGCAGTTGCACGACTCGGCATAGGTGGAATTGAGGATATAGCAATTTCTCCGAATGGCAAACACTTAGCGATTGCAAGCCAAATCGGGGTTTGGTTGTATGATGCACAAACTGGTGATGCGATCTCTTTTCTCGATAAACATGAGACTTCTGTCAGATCGGTGGCATTTTCACCAGATGGGTTCACGCTTGCAAGCGGCGGAGGATTAGGGGAAGACAGATCAATACGACTGTGGGATATAAGGACTGGTGAGCACAGTGTGCTTTCTTCAACTGACTACAATGATGTAGGGGCATTGTCGTTTTCGTCAGATGGGAATTTACTTGTAAGTGGACATCATAGTGGAAATGTCATCTTGTGGGATGTAACCACTGATAAACTCAAGCATAAACTCTTAGAGAATAATGGTCAAGTCTTACAAGTAGAATTCTCACCTGATGGCAAGACAGTCGCGATTGGAAGTTTAGATACTACCCTCCGACTCTGGGATGTAGATACAGGTCAACTCAAACATGAGTGTTTGGGTCATACAGATTGGGTTATGACTGTTACCTTTTCACCCGATAGCTCTGTCATCGCAAGTGGTGGTCGTGATGGAACAATTCGTTTGTGGGATGTTGAGACTGGCAAACATAAAAACACATTCCAAGGTAGTTCGAAATTGATAAGCACTGTAAAGTTTAGTCCTGATGGTAATTTCCTAATTTGCGGACATGCATATCGCAAAGATATACAGTTCTGGAATGTTTCAACTGGAGATGTAGAGAAGGTAATTCGCGTTCCTGACAAAGGCATAACAGAACTCCTCTATTCTCCAGACAAGAAAACACTTATTGGTATGCATTGGGTGGGTAACATTCATTTTTGGGATATTGATACAGGGACAATCAAATTCAGCATCAAGAATTATACATTGAATGCGTATTCCATTGCCTATTCTACAGATGGTAAAACATTAGCCAGTACATCTGATACTGGTATCGCTTTGTGGGATATTGAAACCAGAACACAAAAGATGACGCTTACAAATAACCGATCCGGAGCAGAAACTATTGCTGCATTAGCATTTTCACCTGATAATCGCACAATCGTAAGTGGGGATTGGGATGGTAAGATTTCTTTGTGGGATTCTACAACAAACGAACATATAAAAACTCTTAAATGACATACTGATGGAATCCGTTCTGTAACGTTCTCACCAGATGGTAAATGGTTCGCAAGCGCAGGCAATGACCACACAATCCGTATATATGATGCTGAATCTGGTGAACAGATACATGTACTTGAAGAAGAGAGAGGACGTGCTTTTTCAGTTGCATTTTCTCCTGATAATCAGACCTTAGCAAGTGGTGGTTTCAACGGTGTAGTCCGTTTCTGGGATGTTGCCACAGGTGAACAAAAGATGACGTTACCAAACACTGGAAACGGTTTCTCTATCGCATATTCACCAGATGGAGTTTTACTCGCAACTACAGGAAGACCCGTAAAGTTGTGGCACGCGAAGACCCGGGAGGAAATACTCAAATTAGATTACATGTCAAAGATAATGAATGAACGAATGCAATTAGCAACGAGAGAAATTGACAAATTGCAAGTCCAGGCAAGGAATGTCGCGATGATGATGATGAATGGGGCAGATAATGTTGCATTTTCTCCTGATGGAAATATCCTTGCTGTTTCACATGGAGACGGACCTATAAACTTGTGGGACATAGAAACACAGACTATAATAAAGTCATTTACTGGACATAAATGGACGGTTAAGTCTATTGCTTTTGCACCTGACGGCAAAACACTTGCAAGTGGAAGTGTTGACGGTTCAATACTGATATGGGAAGTACCATAGTGGAGGATTAAATAGTACTGATGGAGATAATCAAATATACACCTGACTTTCTGACTTCTGTGACACAGTTTTACAATGACTTTACAGTAGATGTTCCGCATTGTTACCCCGTCAAAGAGGAGGATATAGCATTTGCTACGAGTGGTGTTACAGGTCAATCCAAGTATTATGATGCGGATGATATAAAATCAGAAACGGCATTCGTCGCTGTGCAAGATGGGAAAGTCTTAGCCTTTATTCACTTGGGTCTATCAAAAAACACAGAGAACAGTGGTCAGTCGAATGGTAGAGAGAACATTGATGTCAAAACAGCCCATATCCTGTTTTTTGGATACAAAGTCGGGGAACGACAGATAGGGGCAGCAATTCTTAAGGAGGCTGAAGACTATTTACAACAGAACGAGGTTACGAAGGTTTACGCCTTTTCAAGACATTATAGGTATCCCTGCTATCACTTCGCTTATGCGCAGCTTTCGGATAGACTGGGACATGTTGAGGCTCTGCTCGGATACAACAATTATAGACGGACACATGGACAGGCATTCTTTGATTGGGAGAACTTCAATGCTACACCAACACCTCCTGATATCCCCGTATCCCTTTCTGTAGAATGGAAAGAGGGTCGCGGCAAGCTGCCAAACTGTAACATCACAGCACATAAAGACGGTGAAGAAGTTGGTGTATGTTGGTCTCTTTCAGGTGGAACGTTTTCTTCACATCCCGAGGCACAGGACTGGGTTTATACAGATTGGCTTGGTGTTGATGAGGCGTATCAAGGACAAGGACTGGGTAAATACCTGCTTCTGTATTCTTTGCAAGAGATGCATAAAGTTGGTTACCGACATGCTGTTCTTAGCACAGACTGGAGTAATAATAGTGCTTTTCTATTGTATGGCAACTGCGGCTATAAGGTTGTGGATTGGACTTATATGTATTCAAAACGGCTTGAGAAAAAGTCAGAAATAGTTATTCCTGTAAAATCAGAGAATAGATTCAGTGAAGTTGTCAATTATACACCTGATCTCTTACAGTCTCTGACCCACTTTTATAATCATCAAGTGCACGGTTTACCGAACTGTTTTCCTGTCAGTGAAGATGAATTCGCTACAGTGTTGGGTGGATTAAATAAAGAGACTGAAAGGAGCAAAGGCGAGCTTGAAGAACAAGCCTTGTTCTTGACAATGAAAAAAGGGAAAATAAAGGCGTTTGTTCATGTTGGATT
Organism: Candidatus Poribacteria bacterium; assembly: GCA_022828145.1. Taxonomy (GTDB): domain Bacteria; phylum Poribacteria; class WGA-4E; order WGA-4E; family WGA-3G; genus MSPOR6. The sequence goes on from JAJEJA010000012.1 coordinate 34,027, forward strand.
TCAAACGTACCATGAAGATGATGAAGATCGTGAGGATGAAAGAACAGGTTATATTCGGTTCTTAGGTTGTGAACGTGGGGAGAGACAAGCCGGACAAGTCGTGCTTGAAAAAGCAGAAGCATATCTGAATTCCTTCGAAGTTAAATCTATTGAAGCATTCTCATCAGATGACGAGTCTCGCTATCCTTTTTTCAGTTTTGAATATGCTAAATTGACGAATTATCTTGATCATATACAAGGTTTGTTGGCTAATAATAGCTACAGACCAAGTAATGGCTGGGTTTTTCTCAATTGGGAAAACTTTTCTGTTGAACCGGTGCTGCCTGATGAGTCCGTACATACAAGTGTTACATGGTCAGAGGGACGTGGTGAACGTGCAAACTGCACCGTAGAAGCACAAAAGGGAGATACAGATGTTGGTCAATGTCAAAACGTCTCGGCAGGTATGTTTTCAAGACATCCAGATGCGCAAGACTGGACGTATACAGAATGGCTCGGTATTGAACGTGGTTTTCAAGGAAAAGGATTTGGGAAGTTCCTACTTCAGTATGCCCTTCAAGAGATGCAAAAAGCTGGGTATCGTCACGCGTCCATAAGCACTGATTTATCAAATAATAGAGCGATTCTGTTTTATAGTAATCTCGGATACAAGGTAGCCGACTGGACCTATGAATATGGGAAGACTATTAGGTGACATGAAGATGACGAAAATGGTAATAAATCTGTTTAATTGACTGTACTTTCAATACCCACATCCTGCAGAACCTTTGTAGCCTGTATTGCCATATCTGCTGTTGGGTCGCGTTTTATGATACGTTTTAACTGATAGACAGCTCTATTATCTCCATCTCTGGCAAGCTGCAATGCTTCGTCAAATCCCTTCATTATATAACTGAAGTCTCTTGGAATGACTGTTAAGTTGCGGTCTTTCCAATAGTACTTGAGTTCATCAGATTCCCAATTACGGTAGACATCTTCCCATTTTAGTGAGTTGAATATGTTGAGATGTGGTTCAAGCATGTGTTCAGCAATTGGATCATCAACGGCTTGGTAACGGTTGTCTAATGAAACCCGGAGTCTGTCTTCGGTCAGGTTAGGTAATGCCTTATGGATAGTCAATGCGGGAAATATCAGTGTATCCCCTATTTCGTAGTTTGTCGTATGCCATTCACCTGTCAATTCGTCTGTGTTGACACAGAGACCACCAGCACCCAGCGAGAAGTGATGTTCCATGACTTCATTGATTTTATGGGAACCGGGGAGAACCGCTAATCCACCTAACTCTATAGGACAATCTCCTACGGGTGCCCAACATGTATAGGTTTGGAAATTACCTTGAAAGTGTACGAAGTCTTGATGTATCGGTGTTGTATGTTCAGTATATTTCGGATACCATAGACGTGCGATTTTTTGGGGATGGGGTATCACTTCTTTGCCAATTATCTTTTTTACCATATCGACGACTTCGTACCAATGTCCTGCTTGATGGAATGCTTCTAATTTATATACTTCGTGATATACATCGGTATATTCTGAGTCTCCTTCGGTGCATTGAGTGGATATATCAGCGATGCCGTCCATTGGGTCAGTATCTGCTACGAGCCATCCGCCGAGTTGCATAGTTGTCAGCATTTCTCGACGTAATTCCCAGAGTTTGTCTGGATCCTGCAGTTTCTTGAAAAAGAGGTATCCTGTTTCTGCCATCCTCGTGCGGAGCTCTTCAGGGTCATTCATTGCATCGTTGGATATGTGTAGTTCTTTCAGTTTTTCCATCTGTTTTTCACCTTAACGTCTGCGAATATAATGAAGGATTTAAGTGTCCATTGCCTTTATGATCAATACCTTCAGCAAAATAAGTTGCATAAAATGGGTTTTTGTCTTTTGTATGGCACAATCATGATGATAATGATAATAAAAACAAAAGACAAAAACCCATGTTAGAAATTATAGCACTCTTTTCAGTTTTTAATCCATGTATTTAAAAAACGACGATCTGTCAGTTATGTCAAGTTTTCCTTGCACTGCTTGCGGTTTTCAAAGATAATCAAGTGAAAAAAACTTTACACACCCAGGATGCCCGTTAAAACTTCCCTTGACAATCCACCGTCCCATCAAGTATAATCAATAAAAGTACTTGTCCGAAAGGCGTAACACATAACATGGCACAATTTGATGAAATTGTGAAGTATCTAATGGCTATGTTCGCTTATGAGTTTGCCAAACTATCCTTTGGCACACCCGATGTTAAAGTCTTAGAGACACTTGACACCGAGCAACAAACTGTTAAGGTGCATCGCAATGATA
>JAJEJA010000027.1 GCA_022828145.1 Candidatus Poribacteria bacterium
ACCCAAATATTTTCTTTGACTTCATTAGGGACGATATGTTTATAGAAATACGACTTAGTTAAACCTCTTTAGTCCCGTAGGGACGATAATTGACCCATAAGGTGGTGGCAGAAAGAAGCACAATCAAGGATGAATGTGCTACAGCTCTATCAATATGTATGTTGTGAAGAGAATGGTAATGAATGATGAATGTTGCACAAAGAGGCACAATCTAACAGAATGTGCTACAGTCATGGTTCTGGCAATCGCTAAATTGACGCATAAGGGGACAAAATATTTACAAAACCCCAAAAAAAGAGACATTATCAATTAGAAATGGTATAATCAAGGGAGACATCTGTCTCCTATAATGCTAAAGACATATCTACAAATTTGGAGAATCATAATGCACATCGGTCTTATGGAAGGTACTATTCGCAGAGAGACTTTAGAAAAAACGCTTGATGCTGTGGTAGAACAAGAGGTATATTTCTTACAGTACCATGTTTCAAAAGATGGAACATCTACTGACAAGATTCGCCAAGCGATAGATGATAGAGGAATAAAAATCGTTGCACTTTCTGGAACATACAATATGATTGACCCGGATGTGCAAAAACGGGAAACGGGTTTAGATAAATTGCGTTATGTTGCAGGACAGTGTAAACCGCTTGGGACATCAGTGATAATGTTATGTACTGGTTCACGCGACCCACACAGTATGTGGCGGGCTCATCCTGATAACAACTCAGTAGACGCATGGCATGATCTTGTTCAGTCAATGGAGAAAGCGTTAGAGATTGCTGAGGAATATGGGGTTACCTTAGCAATGGAACCGGAAGTTGCCAATGTAATTGACTCCGCAAAGAAGGCACACCGTCTACTTGATGAAATGCAATCACCTTACCTGAAGGTAGTCATGGATGGTGCAAACATATTCCATAAAGGTGAATTGCCACAGATGCGGGATATTCTTGACGAGGCATTTACGCTCTTAGGAGAAGACATTGTCCTTGCACACGCGAAAGATTTAGATCGGGATGGTGAAGCGGGACATCTTGCTGCAGGAACAGGATTGTTGGATTACGATCAATATCTTCGGTTGCTAAAGGAGTGCGGTTATGATGGTGCTGTTGTTCTGCATGGACTTAACGAAGAACAGGTTCCATACTGTGTAAAGTTTCTGCAGGAAAAGATTGGTGCGTTGTAGGAATTGTCTGAACAGGCTGCAACGAATCAGGTCGCCAGTTAATATTTAATTGGTGCTTCGCTCTACCTATAAATCAACGATGTGAATGCGCGTATGGCATTCATCGGGTGTAAAGCTAAGAAAACTTAGAAGATCTGATGTATCACTCCGAACCCTTATGGTTATGCGGGTTGTCTTCTCTTTAGTCCCGTAGGGACGATATGTTTATAGAAAAAAGTGTACCCCACCTCTCTTCAGTCCCGTAGGGACGATATGTTTATATTTTCGATGTCTACTTCCGGGATACCTGTTGCTCTTGCGATGACTTCGGTGCTTACCCCTTCGCTAATTAGTGCGCGGGCAATCGTCTCTTTTTCCCGCTGTGTTTCCCGCTGCGTTACTTCAGTTAAGGTATCTTCCCAGGACTCTTCATCCTTAAGTATCCTACGCTCTGCAGGCGAAATATTGTCAACTTTAACCGCATCAATCACCTTTTCAAAAATCGGTGAGTTGTAGCGACTCTCGTCCATCTCTCCATCCAGAGAATCCAGTACAAGTTCCAACCACGCTTTTATACCGGTTGGTGTCTTATCGTTGAGCATACGAGGCACCACAAATACAAGCTGATGCGGATATACATCAACTTTGCGGTTAAATTCGTTGATTGGGTTGAAATCCATGATAGCCACACTAAAGTCAATTTCGTTTTCACTATAAGGACTCGTTAAGACAACAATAGTATAAACCGTCCGATCGAACTGGTATGCCTTGCTGCTTTTTACCTGTTCCACGAGATTGATGAGATGATAATATAGGAAACGATCATAGAAGTGGTGTTCTTTGACGTGTTGTATCTCAACCACAATACGAGATTCCAGATCCTCAGCAAACAGATCGTATTCAATATCAACCTGCCGGATGGGTTCAAGAAATTTGTAACCGCGATGTACCTCATCGGTATGGAATTTGATACCTAAGACATCTTCGGCAAATTGACAGAAGATCTCTGGTTGGCTGAACGCTTTTTTAAAAGCAGTATCGTATCGTAAGGGAACAACTTGCGTCATTTTGTTTGTTCTCCTTTTCATGAAATTTGCATGATCTGAATTATGATTGTTGATTCAACGCCATACCAAAAATGTCCGTTGTGTCATCAAGTCCATTATTTTCAAAAGAAATCCATTCAGCTTCTGTTTTATGAATTAAATACTTTCCTGATTCAACTCTCTTACAAGCAAATTCATAATATGCAGGCACAATCTCAAAACCTATATAATGCCGTCCCTTCATTCTGCTGATAACAGCAACTTGTCCAGAACCTAAAAACGGATCCAATACAACATCTCCTTTCTGACTGGAATAATCAAGTATTTTTTCAATGATTTCAGCTGGCAGTTTTGTCGGGGTTTTCATAGCACCTTGCCAGTACTCTCTCTTGATTTCCCAGACATCTTCCTTGTCTTTATAGTGTGCAGATCCACCAGTTTCAGTCTTTGTATCTTTATCAAAACGGCAGTATGGGTAAAATTGTCGTTTTTTGTCGTTCTTACATAAGAAAAGGCAATGATAGTGAGACGTCACGTACTTTCGCTTGGTAACAACCCCAAACTGATATTTCCAAATGAGATGGTTGACTGTTATAAGTTTACATTCATCAATAGCAATCAAGAGGTCTTTCAGATAATTCCAACCTGAGAAAATATACATGCTCCCAGATTCTTTTAACACTCTTGTTGCTTCTGAAAGCCAATCAAGTGTAAAAGTTAAGTAGTCACTTCCCTCAATTTCATTGTAACCTTGAAGAACGCGGTCTCCTGTACGATTATAGTTGTGCCGAGTAGCTTTAAAGTCAATAGCAAAAGGTGGATCTGTTATGACAAGATCAACACATGCAGATGGCATTTCTGACATCAACGCAATGCAGTCACCTTGTTTGATTGTATTAATGTACTCAGAATGTTCCATTCTATGTTTTGTGTCTTAGAGCCTTGCTCATGTTTGGTTCAAAACTGCTTATCGCTATCCAATAGAATTGTAACCGGTCCATCGTTAATCAATTCCACATCCATCATGGCTTGAAAAGTACCGCCATAAGTTTCTATGTTCTGCTGTTTTAGGGCAGTGATAAACGCCTCATAAAGTGCATTTGCGACTTCAGGACGTGCAGCCTGGATAAAACTCGGACGTCTACCTTTGCGACAATCCCCATATAACGTAAATTGTGATACGACGAGTGCTGAACCACCCGTATCAAGAAGCGAACAGTTCATTTTTCCATCAGCATCCTCAAAGATACGCAAATTTGAAACCTTGTTTGCAATATAATCTATCTCTGCTTGACTATCATCATGTGCAATCCCGAGAAAAATAAGTAAACCCGCTCCAATTTCAGAAACGAGTTCACCATCTACCTTCACACTTGCTGATTTGACACGTTGTATAACTGCTCTCATATTAAAATTTAGTGGTTTGTCAAGTGCTATTTTGTAGTTCAGGTTTCGCTTTGATTTATAGGTTTCGCTTCGCTCTACCCGACCTACAAGTTTAACTAAAAAAGTAATTTATTACCCTCAACTTCTTGTGCTTTTTCTCCACCTAACGTCAGACTGAAATGAAATCCTGGTTGGTTGTTAAGCCCAATTTGGAATGCCAATGATTTGGACGTTTGATAACGGAATGCCAGACCGATAATATTTGATATATGTATTCCCACATGGTGAATGACATTTGTGTAATCAGCAGTAAACCACATGTTGTCCGCAATTGCGATCTCACCTCCCAGTTGCCAAGTCAGTGGAAAAGAATCTGTCGTTCTAACGGATTTTGAAGATAAGTATACCCCAGCACCAGCATGAAATTTGAAATACTTACGAAACCTTTGAGTACCCACGCAATAGGCATTCATAGCAGCATAAGGATAACCATCAATTGGACTATGATCAAGAAATTCCCTATCAGAATTAAGTCTGTCATCAGCTGTGAATCCTGAGAAGAAATTCCCACCAACAGATATGCTCGGAAACCCATCATTTCGTTCAGGTTTTAAGTTATACTTTAGTCCAATCATACCATCATAGACGGGTTGGTCGTAAACGCGGTCGGAAGCGAGATCAGGGTCTACAGTATCATAGAAATTGTGTACTATTTTATGCACATCACCAATAGAGACAGTCGCACCGAGATTCAAATCAAGATGATCGCTTAAGCCGTAAGTAAACCGGACAGGTAGAAGATAGGTCTCAACTTCAAGTGAAACGTGGTGAGATTTCTCAAAACCTCCAATTACAACATCTTGGATAGGATCAGGCCGCACTCTTGAAGGAGAATGTTGAAAGAACCCGAACGAGGTGGTTGAACCCCCTTTGCCTATCGGTTCCGCTGTCTGCAGCGTCGTTAGCTGCGAAACAGGAACAGTCTGGGCAGAAAAATAACAACTGGGCGGTGAACTTGCTAATAGTATAACGATCACTAATCCAAATAAAAAGCGAAAACTTAGGTGCATTTTATATCCTCCACACATCCTCTTTATTAATCTAATCTCACGAAGCTATAAATACTATTCTGCCATTACCATCTCACTATGGTCGCGTTTTCCATCAGGCCGAGGCGTATTGTCATACGCAGTAATATAATAGGTGCGAACAAGTTCCTCACCTCCTGGCGGTGGGTCTTCGCCAGGGAAAGTGATTTCCGTTTCATAACGGTTCGCTGTTCCACGGACGAACAAATTACCCTCTGCATCTTCGGTGAAAATTTGGTACCCTGCAAGGTCTGGCTCTGTATTGGCAGTCCAAGAAATCGTAGCATCATACTTGTTGTTAAACAGTGAACGGGGAATATATACTGCCCTAACATTTGATGGAGGGGCAGGAGGCAGATTAGGGGATGTCGCAGAAATAGTGGTAATGCCTTCAACACCAAATATATCCACAGCAGCAACACGATATATCTTTGTTATACCATCCTCCTGGAAATTTTCGTCAGCGTACCCTTTATCAATGACACCCTGCTCATCTCGTTCTATTTCAGCGATCTGTCTAAAGACAGGATACTCAGTATTTCCATCATCTATTGCAGCGTATACACGGAAAGTAGCAAAATCATTAGGAAATTCGTAGTCGCTCCAAAATAGATGCACAGCAAGGTCTACCGGATCACCAAGTGTAACAACGGGGACAGGTGGGGCAATACTCGGCTTTACAGTGACTGTCTGCCAGTGTCGGAAAGGTTCTTGATTCGGGTCCGGAGGATTAGTCGGATCAGGGGTTTCAACATCGTTAGTGTCAATATATGAGATACGATACTCGTATGCAAGTGGTCGTCCGAACTCATCAAGACGGTCATTTTCTATGTTATCTGTGTCAATAAACTCGTTAGCTGGGGCATCCACCGTAGCAATTAACACAAACGGTTCATCTGAGTTGCTTCTTGAACGCCTATATATCTTATATGCCTTTATTCCCTCTTGTTCCGTATCTATCCAAGTTACTCTAACCTCTCTATCCCCCGCATAAAGTTCCAATTCAGGTGCACCTGCTGTTTTCAAGTTATCAGCATCCAATGGATTGGCAAAGTCTTCACTATTGGTACAACCAGCAAATACAGCAACAATAAAAAAAATAGGAAAGTATATCAGTGATGCAGTTTTCAGAGTCAAGTTTTGAGATAGTGTTTGAGCAATAGTACGGCGTGAATTCATCCTAATATCCTCTTTAAACATTATGGCCTCTTTGAAAATCTCTCGTAATATTCATATATTTGATTCACCTAAAAACGGAACGTGAACTTTAGGTCTGTTCTCTGCTCTTCACCGTCATAAGAAATGGCATAAGAGGGATACAAACCAATACCCTTTGCATATTGAGAAGGTGAATGGGGAAAAGATGTGTTTAAGTGTGCCATTAAATATGAAAGGCTTGAAGAACTAAAGGTATTCTGCCTGATTCTTCCTGACAAGGTGTTCATATCTTGTTGTGGTATAGACTCCGTGTCTATTGAACTCTCGCTTATTTGGTCAAGAATAGATATGACCACGGCGAGTCCGATAAATCCATATCCTGCGCGCGACATTGATACACTGGCATTTTTGTAAGCCACAACATCGCTCTTTTGACTCTGAATATCGGATTGGATAACAGCAGAGAGGTAGTCTTCATACCTGTCTTCTGCGGAGGCATTTAGGAACGTGCTACCTACTTGTAAACCTAATCCCGATACAAGCAGTGTGATTGCAAAAGTTCGATTACCTTTACCCGCATCAGCAGGTTGGATACTCGTAATTAGTATAAAGATACAACATAATAGCAGTGCAAGCGGTTTCTGATATGAAAAATGATGTCTCATGCGTCTTCTATTCCCCATGAATTACACTAAGGTGAATTTTGAAAAAAATACACTCTCATCCTCGGCACTTCTCCAAATCATCATATACAATACGGGCGATTTCAGGGCCAATCTTTTGAAGTTTTTCTTCCAACCCCGCTTCTTGGATAGGGACAGTAGCAACAAATGCACCTTTGTGTAGGTCAATGGGGAAGCCGTTTTCTTGTTCAACACCGTCCCGGGCGTACCGAACCCGTGCTCCGGAGAGCGGTCCATCGTCCTCATAATAATAGAGTTCCACCCGCAGGAGCTCAATAGAATCAGGACCTGGTATTCGTCCAGCGAGGTCAAGCGTTTTAATCCTAAGAGGTATCTTATTAACGTTGTCAACGATATGTTTCATGAGTATATCTCCTTTCATTCAGAAAGTGCCAGCTCCGGATAAACATCAAAACTGTTCTTTACACAAGTTGCAGGAATAATTTCGTGTGGATCGTTGAGATACCAATAAGTGTTAATGCCTGCCCCTCGATAGAATATCGCCATAAGTCCCTTTTTTATCCTTCTCCTTTTTCCAATGTATATATATATATTAAGTTTACATCTTGTTGGGTGTAAAAGTCAAGCGAAAAGTCAACTTCCTTGCTAAATAGTATACACCATTTCATAAAAATGCGTAAGTTCTGATTGTGCTTTTTTCTAATACATTCATCAAGGCAACTCAGGTTAGATATCTTATCGTGTTTGCGGATAAATGTGATGATAAAAACTGTAAAAAATGCTATAATTGCTTACGTGGTAATTGTCCGTTCATAGTTATTTTGATTTCTGTTGAGGTACTATTGTGAAATTGGTGACTTTCAAACACCCATCGTTTGACAAATCTGCTACACTTGATGATGCACATATCGGCGTGTGCATGGAGAAAGAGAATATTCTCGATCTCAATCTAAGTGCGCGAAATATGATTGCGTTTTTTGCTCATGATTGTATTGACGAAACATCAAACTATATTGCACGCATCCAAAAATCACGTAAACAGGATGAACCAAATATACATTTTGATGAGTCTAAGGGTATCTTTCCCATTTCAGAAGTAGAATTGCTGGCACCAATTCCACAACCGACAAGTCTACGCGATTTCGGCGTATTCAAAGAACACATGGATGCTGCAATGCGTATTACCGGTAAGGAAATGCCTCCAGAATGGTACAAACTACCAAACTACTATCGTGGCAGCACGAGCCCTGCCTCTATTGCCGGGCACGAAGCAGTCGTTACGTGGCCCAACTACACAGAAAAACTTGATTTTGAACTTGAATGGGGAATATACATCGGGAAACAGGGAAAAAACATCTCAATAGATGCAGCACCAGAATACATCGCTGGATACACAATTTATAACGATATTAGCGCACGAGACATACAATTCCGACACATGACATTGTCACTGGGACCCGCAAAGGGAAAAGATTTTGATAATAGTAACATAATGGGTCCCTGTCTCGTAACACCTGATGAAATCGAGGATCCGTATAATCTCAATATGATCGCACGTGTAAACGGAGAAATCTGGTCAGAAGGAAATACTTCCGATATGTATTACTCTTTCGCTGAGATGATATCTTTTGTCTCACAGTCAGAAACCCTCTTTCCAGGAGACTTCTTAGGATCCGGTACGGTCGGAAAAGGATGTGGATGGGAGCTTGACAGATGGATACAACCGGGCGATGTCATTGAACTTGAAGTTGAAAATATCGGGGTGTTGAGAAACAGAATCGGTGAACCAGAACAGAATCCCGCTGCTTGGAAGGAAAAAATCTAACTGTGCGACTCAAAGGTAAGGTAGCAATCATCACAGGTGCAGCATCTGGAATTGGCAAAGCAACTGCTATACTTTTTGCACAACACGGCGCAAAGGTAGTTGTAGCAGATATAGATAAACCGGGTGGAAACCAAACCGTCGCTAACATCAAAGAGAACGACAACGCAGCTGCTTTCATTCACACCGATGTGACAATAAGAGATAACACTGAACAGATGGTAGAGCATACCGTCCGAATATTCGGAAAACTTGATATTCTCCTAAACAATGCCGGGATTGCTATGCGTCTACCTGTCGCTGATTTATCAGAAGGGGATTGGCATCGGTGTTTAAATGTGAACTTGCACGGTGTTTTTCTCTGTTCAAAGGCAGCTATACCTGCTATGAAGGAGAACGGTGGCGGATCAATCATCAATATGTCCTCAATTTATGGATTGGTAGGTGCGGATGTTCGCGCTGCTTATGTAGCATCAAAAGGTGCAGTTACAAACTTGACCCGCGGCATGGCACTTGACTATGCGGAGGACAATATCCGAGTCAACTGTATTTGTCCAGGTTTTGTAGAAACCCCTTTAGTTGCTGGCGTCGTCAGAACACCAGAAGAATATCAGAAACTCGCCAATAAACATCCGATGCGGAGACTCGGACAACCCGATGAAATTGCTTATGGTGCCTTATACCTTGCCTCCGATGAATCCGCATTTGTCACCGGTATCGCCTTGCCAATTGATGGAGGATATACCGCAGGATAATGTAGATGCAAAAACTACAATTTGTTAATGGGTAAGTGCATGCGAAAATTTATCATATCTGTTTTTCTCCTATTGCTCTTAAACAGCGCGTATCTTTTCAGTTTCGGTGAACCGACCCTCTTCTATATATCCAACATCCTGTTACACTTAGTTCTCGGTATTCTATTAGTCATACCATTTAGTGTGTATCTCTATAAGACGCTAAAAAAAATAACGTCCCTCGGTCGCGTCAGTGTTATCTGCATAATTGTCGGTATCGTTACAGGTGTGTGTCTAATGATTGTCGGTGCCACTACCCCTTACCGTTGGATTCTCTATTTACATATCGTCAGCATCAGCATAGGTAGTTTTCTTTTTTGCATGCATCTGTTACGAGACAATAACTACCTCACACCGATATTCAAGAAAATCGTTATTGGTGTTTTAATTGGTATTGTATTTTTCCCGATTGGTGCTAAGTTATCTCAACGCTTTTTTCCAGAAGAGAACTATCTTGTCAAGAACCCCGCTTTTCCACCTGCAAGTATGTATGATGAAGGTGGTGGACCTACAGGACACTTTTTTCCAGCTTCTGTTGAAACGGAAACCGGCAATCTCATTCCAACCGATTTTTTTCTAACTTCTGAAACATGTGCTACTGCAGGATGTCATCCCGATATATATAAACAGTGGAACGAATCAGCACATCACTTCTCCTCGTTCAACAACCAGTGGTACAGAAAATCTATCATCTATATGCAGGAAGTCAACGGCATACAACCCTCAAAATGGTGCGGCGGTTGCCATGATCCTGCAATACTGCTCAATGGAGTGATGGATAAACCGATACGAGAGAATCTGCATACCCCCGCAGCACAAGCAGGATTAGCATGCACTGCCTGTCACTCTATGGAAACCGTAAAGGATACGATGGGAAACAGTGGATACATAATAAAGTATCCACCCTTACACGATTTAGCATCAAGCAACAATCGCTTTATCCGAAGTTTGCATAACTATCTCATCCGTCTTGATCCGGAACCGCATAAGAAGAGTTTCCTCAAACCTTTCCATCGCAACAATACTGCAGAATTCTGCTCAACGTGTCATAAGGCGCATCTGGATTTTCCTGTCAACAATTTTCGCTGGGTCCGCGGTTTCAACGACTATGATCAATGGCAAAAAAGCGGCGTTTCCCATCAAGGGGCTTTATCGTTCTATTATCCCGAAACTGCCCAGAAATGTGTTGATTGTCACATGCCGCTTGTAGATTCTAAAGACGCTGGAAATATAGATGGTAAGGTTCATAGCCATCGCTTTCCCGCTGCGAACACTGCTCTCCCTTATGTCAATAAACATGAAGAACAACTCCAAGCTGTGATAGACTTTTTACAGAATGATGTGATAACTTTAGATCTGTTTGCTAACGGTAAACCGATACCTAAAGAAGGTATTCAGGTTGCACGTGATGAAAACCCCTTAATTGAGGTCGTCGTTCGCACACGCGGTGTTGGTCATCAATTCCCCACAGGAACAATTGATGCTTTTGACATCTGGCTTGAGCTAAAGATCAGTGATGAAAATGGAAAAATCGTATTCTGGAATGGTCGTATTGAAGATCCGGATGGCAACGGACCTGTTGATCCGGGGGCACATTTTTACCGCAGTTATATGCTTGATGCACACGGCAACCCTATCAACAAACGGAATGTGTGGGCAATGCGAACTGTACTCTATTCCCGCACAATACCTCCCGGTGCTGCCGATACTGTCCGATACCGTTTGGAAATCCCACCCGATTGTGACGGAATGCTTTCTGTTGAAGCAAAACTAAACTACCGTAAGTTCAATTGGTGGCATACGCAGTGGGCTTATGCAGGTGTGCGAGACCCTGAACATACAGACTTAAAAGTTGGCAAAGGTTATGACAACGGGAGATGGGTTTGGACAGGTGATACATCAGATGTCGCAGGAGAAATCAAAGCCATTCCAAATCTACCGATTACCGTCATGGCAGATGCAAAAGCAATTCTTCATGTTAAAACGGATGTCAAACCGACAACACAGGATGTTCCAACGAGCCACGAACAACAAGACGATACAAACATAGCAAATGCTCGCGAAAGATGGAATGACTACGGGATAGGACTGTTTCTACAAGGAGACCTCAGAGCAGCACAGGCTGCTTTTCGGGAAGTAACTAAAATTGAACCGGATTATTTAGATGGATGGGTGAACCTGGCACGATGTAGCATAAAAGAGGGCGACATGAAAACTGCAGAAGCGATGCTCAATAAAGCCTTTGAAATTCAGCGAAACATGCTGCCGACTAACCCGCATCGTGCAAAGGTTCACTACTTTTTTGCCCTCGTTCAAGAATCTTATGGCAATTACGACACAGCAATTCAGCATCTTCAAAGTGCAGTAGCACAGTTCCCACGTGACACCCGTGTGCTCAACCAATTGGGGAGGATGCACTTGCTAAAACGTGAGTATGAAACGGCTTTGACAGAGTTTCAGAAAACACTCGCGGTTGATCCTGAAGATTTAGATGCACACTACAATATGATGCGTTGTTATCGTGCCTTGAAGAATCCGTCTATGGCTGCAAAATCGCATAAACTTTATCAACGCTTTAAGGCAGATGAATCTGTTGATGCGATTACAGGAATTGCTCGCCGCGCAGACCCAGATGCTAACCGAGAACGCCAACCTATTCACGAACACACGAATAGTTACATGGTAGATTAACTTTTTATTACCAATCTTCAACCAGTTGCACTAACAGGCGCACACCGTACCCGGTTGCACCTTCAGGGATATAGGTAGACCCCTTCATACCCCAGGCCGTGCCAGCGATGTCAAGATGAACCCACGGGTAACCCTCAGCGAACTTCTTCAGAAACGCTGCACCTGCAATCGTTCCTGCAGTGCCATCCCCGATATTCTGAACATCGGCAACTTTGCTTTTGACACCTTCATCATAATCATCCCATAACGGCAATTCCCAAACGCGCTCGTGCGTTTTCTCGGCTGCTTTTCTGATTTTTTCTATAAGCGTATCATCAGTACCCATAGCACCCGCTGCGATATGTCCAAGACAAGTAATAACTGCACCTGTCAATGTTGCTAAATCAACCACGCCATTCGGTTCATACTGGGCAGTCCACCCGAGCGCATCAGCCAAAATTAGTCTACCTTCTGCATCTGTATTCATAATCTCAATCGTTTTTCCACCATAAGAGGTGACGACATCTCCCGGTTTGATAGCGGTTGACCCAGGCATATTTTCTGATGCAGCTATAATACCAATAACCCGCACATCAGGTTTCAGGTTGCCGATGGCTTGCATCGCACCTAATACAGCTGCAGCACCCGACATGTCGTGTTTCATCTCGTCCATACCCTTACCTGATTTGAGTGAAATCCCACCCGTATCAAAGGTAATCCCTTTTCCAACAAGTGCAACAGTATCCCGTGCATCACCTTCAGGGGTGTATTCTAAGATGATAAACCGTGGCTCCTCAGCACTCCCTTGTGAAACTGCTAAGAGGGTGCGAAATCCTTTCTCCTCAAGTGTCGCCTTATCAAAAATCGTGCAGCTAAGTCCCGTAGATTCTGCCACCCTTTCTGCTTTCTCAGCAAGTAAAGTCGGAGTAAGATAATTGCTGGGTTGGTTGCTAAGATTACGAGCAAGGATGGTGCCGTTCGCTATCGTTTCCCCACGAGTAACAAGTCGTTCAATGCTGTTTTTCTCTATATCACTACCGACAAGAATCGTCAAAGAGTCAAGGGATTTACTTTCACCATCATCGTCTTCCTTTACGGTTTTGTGCTGTTTGAATTCGTAGAGAGAAAGTAGGCTTGCTTCAACTGCTGCCTGGGTCCAATCGTCTTGTGTTTCAGGGGGTAGCGGGACCGCGATAGATTTGAGTCCCATGTCGCGGGCCATCCGAGCGGTGTGTCCCGAGACCTGACGCACCTTTTCAGCGTTGAGTTCCGCGTACATCCCAAGTCCTACCAAAATGACACGAGGAGCCGTTATCCCACCATCTGTATAAAGAACACTTGTCGTTTTCGGTTTACCTTTGAAGTCTCCGAGATTCAAGAACGACTGAATCTGTCCTTCCAAAGCAGCGTCAGCGGCAAGTAGTAACTCGTTATGAAGGTCATCCTCAAGTATCGGGATAAGAATCGCATCCGTCTCAAATTGACGAAAATCTCCAATTTCAACAGTAATGTTCATATCTTTTCCTTTCTATTCTGATTTACGCATTCCCGTCAATACGACGAGGGGTTCTGTGCTTGTAACAGTCAGTGAATGGTATGTGTTCGCCGGCACATCAACGCGGTCACCACGTTTGACCGTGTCCGTTTCATCTGCAACTTTTACATCTGCCGTACCCGACAATACACAAACAACTTCATCATCACTGTGAATATAATCAAGATAGGCACCACCAGGACGACCCGACCACTGATATGGGTCATACCCCTCGGATCGCAGCTGCTTTTTAAGTCCTTCAACACTATCATTCTCTTCTAACCAACATGTTTTCCATTCCATCATTACGCTCCTTATATAGGTTCTAATCTAACCGGACATACTTTCAACTCGGCAGTGTGAGTAACAGGGTCATATCCTGAACCGGTTAGAAGGTTCACCGGCACATCCCCGAAACTGAAACTGGCAAACACCGTACCACTCGGTGATCGTTTTGTCGCCTTTACTTTTATATTAATGCTGCCACGGGCACTACTCATTTTACACCATTCACCATCAGCCAGTTGCCATTTTTCAAGGTCTGCGGGGTTAACTTCAAGCGATTCTTCTGGCAAAAAATAATCTATACCTTGCGCTCTCCCCGTCTGTGTGCGTGTATGATACGACTGTAGACGTCTTCCGGTCGTTAACCAAACTGGAAATTCTTCACTTATCGTTTCAGCCGGGTCTCTGTAGTGAACATTAGAAAAAATACCTTTACCGTTGACAAATGTCCCCTCATGTAAGCGAGGTGTACCGGGATGATCTCTGTTCGGAACAGGCCACTGATTGTTAAATTCATCTGTCACACCGATGTCAATCCGATCCCAATCTAATCCCGCGTAAATAGGGGATAGGTTACACAATTCGTTGAAAATCGGTTTCGGTGAATCATAGTCAAATCCGTTGAAGTCAAGCCGTTTAGCAATTTCGCTGATAATCCACCAATCCGGTTTCGCTTGTCCGGCAGGGGGAACAGCAGCACGCATGCGTTGCACGCGTCTTTCTGTATTTGTGCAGACACCATCGGTTTCTCCCCATGCTGCCGCTGGGAGTACAACATCTGCAAGTTCAGCAGTTTCAGTCAAAAAGATGTCAATCACAACGAGATGTTCTAAAGAACATAGGGCATGTTCGCAATGTTCACGATCCGGATCAGATATCAGTGTGTTTTCGCCATCAATCAACATCGCATGAATGCTGTCACCACAAAGTTCCAGCGCGGTAACTTTTGTTATCCCTTTTTCAAGGTCAATTTCCTTTCCATAAGCTATCTTGAACTTCTGCTGGTTTTTGGGATCGGTAACGGATTGAAAACCGGGATAGTTATTCGGCAAAGCACCGCTATCACCTGCCCCCTGAATGTTGTTCTGTCCACGCATAGGGTTAATCCCTGTCCCCTCGCGCCCCACATGTCCTGTCAACAGTGCAAGGTTGCACAGACTCTGAACATTTTCCACACCGCAGATGTGTTCTGTGATACCGAGTGTATAATAGATCGCACCCTTGTCCGCAGAGCCATACCAGATAGCAGCAGTTTCAATATCTTTTGCGGGTACACCTGTAATCGTTTCTGCCCATTCAGGTGTCCATTTGTTAATATGTTCAAAGAAATCCTCAAATCCCGTTGTTCTATTTTTAACGAATTCTTCATCAACCAGACCTTCACGAACAATCACATGCGCCATGCCGAGAAGTAAGGCAGTATCTGAACCGACACGAAGCGGTAGGTACAGGTGAGACAGATCCGCTAATCCAATCCGTCTCGGATCAGCAACGATCAATTTTGCCCCGCGTGCAATCGCTTTCTTCAAACCTGTCGCTGCAACGGGATGACATTCAGTCATGTTCGTGCCGATGCAGAAAATGACATCCGGTTTCTGCATGTCAACAAGTGGGTTAGACATTGCCCCGCGTCCAATTGTCGCTGCCAGACCGGCAACGGTAGGAGCATGTCAGGCACGGCTGCAATTGTCAATATAGTTTGTGCCAAATCCTGCGCGGATAAACTTTTGCATCAGATATGCCGCTTCACTCGGCGCACGTCCAGATGCAATGCCATAAACACTGTATTTCCCATGCTTCGCGTGCACGTTTTTAAAACCTGCAGCGGCTATATCAAGGGCATCATCCCATGACGTTTCGTGAAGTTCACCATCAGCACCCCGCACAAGGGGTGCCTTTAAACGATCAGGATGTTGAACAAAGTCATAAGCAAACTGTCCCTTCACACAGAGTGCACCCTGGTTAGCAGGCCCATCCATTGCAGGGTGAATACCGACTATCTTTTCCTCATGTGTAAGAATGTCTACGGAGCAACCAACACCACAATAGGGGCAGATAGTACGAGTCTTATCAATCTGTGCTTCAGGTACCGTATCGGCTGTGCCAGCTGTGCGAAGTGCCTTCTTGTCTGCCAAAGCACCAGTGGGGCATGTTTGGATACATTGACCACAGAATGTACAGGCAGAGTCCTTGAGCAGACCATCAAATTCAGTCGTTATCTGTGTATGAAACCCCCGATTCATCACGTTAATCGCATGATCACCCTCCTGTTCAGCACAGACTCGCACACACCGGTAGCAAGAGATACAAAGATCGTAATCTCTAAGGATAAATGGATTGTCATCCGCTTTGCTTCTACCCGACTTTGTCCCATCAATGTTTGATGCGTATATTTCGTACTTGTCTCGGAGGGAAGCAAGTTCGTGTGAGGCATAGCCTCTTAACGAATGAACATCTACTTCACGATTCTCACTAATTACCATCTCAAGTAAAGTTCTACGGTACGCCTCTATCGCGTCTGTAGACGTGCGGATTACCATGTCTGATGTCGCTTTTGTTGTACAGGAGGCTACGGGATTGCGCGCACCCGCTAATTCAACAATGCATAGGCGACATCCACCGAATGGTTCCAGTCGTGGATCATAACAAAGCGTAGGTATGTCTCTCTGATGTCGCTGTGCCACTTCAAGGATAGTTTCACCATCCGAAAAAGTGACTTCAGTGCCATCAATCCGCATTTTATGAACGCCCGGCATTTTATGAACCCCCTGCATTTTATGGACGTTTCTCACTTATGTCCCGCCTATTCATTTGTGAAATCATCCTGTGGCACCTCAAACTCTGCTGCCAAGATTTTTGCTTTTACCTCTTCTACTTTTTTCAGTACCTCATCCGGTATCTTATCCTTCATTTTCGGATTGTAGTTAAAAGTTATTGCATTTTCTGTCAGCATATTATAGGTATATATCTGTTTTTCGAACTTGCCATCTTTGACTATCCTTGCTATTTGAACAAAAGCATCCGGTGTGATGACACCATTTGCTAAGACTGTGTTCACTGTGTCCTGTGAAATCTCACTCTTATCCTTATTGACACCAAACGTGTAAACAGTTTTTCCATCTCTTATGGCATCTGCTGCAGCGTGATAAGCACCGAGTCCTGCTGCATCAGCATTCGGAAATAGAAAGTCAACACCTTGATCGATAAGTGCTTTTGATTTTCTTTTTCCTTCACCAGCATCATCCCAATTTCCTGTGTAGGCATCTTCCACTTCTACATCTGGATTGACACTCTTTGCCCCAGCTTCAAATGCCAAAAAAGTGCTTTGAATAGATGGTATTCTATCTCCACCGAGTACACCAAGTTTATTGCTCTTAGTCATCATACCCGCAATTATACCCATCAGATAAGCAGGTTGTTCAACTCTGAAATTTATCGGGGCTATATTCTCTCCCGTGAATCCACCTGAAGAGTTTATAAATATAGTTTCAGGAAAATCGGGGGCAACCTGTTTAGCAGGTTCTTGAAATTCATAACCGTGACCAAAGATCAAGTCATATCCCTCACTTGCATAATGACGGAAGTGCTGCTCTTGATCTGTCGGTGTTTTACTGACAACATGCTTTATCTTGGCACCGAGCTCCTTCTCAATCGCCAATAGCCCTTCATACGCTAACTGATTCCAACCCGCATCCGTAACCTCACCCGGTAAAAGCATGGCGACCTTAAATTCATCTTCCGTACTTTTATCTGCGCATCCTGCAAGTATGATGCCTGCCAGAAATACTGTACACACCGCAGCTATCATAATATAACGATTTGACCAAAAATTCTGAGTAATCATAATATTCTCCTCTCAATGTTTGACGATGAGAATATTATAGCATACATAATATATCTTGTAAAATGTAAAATGGTTTATTCTATCACAAGAATGAATGTAAATACGGTGAACTAACCTTCTAAAACTCCCACTTCAACAAGGTCACGCGGTTGTGCCAAACCAATACTCCCATGGTTGTTCCAATTGCTGCACCTGCTAATACATCTGACGTATAATGCCGTCCAAGATAAATACGCGAGAAACCGACCAATCCTGCCCCAATATACAGTGGGATTCGCCACTTCGGATAACGATACCCTAAAATTGTAGCCGCACTAAAGGCAATCGTCGCGTGTCCTGATGGGAGTGACGGATTCCCAAGCGTTTCATCAAGTGGACGTTTCCTGCGAATCAGGTGCTTTAACCCATACGTCATAACCCCCGCGCCGATGTATGCAGAGGATAACAACTTTCCAGTATTCCGATGATCCTCATCTCCATAAGCCATCAGCAAGATAGATAATCCCATTACTGATCGGTAATGTCCTGCTTCCGAGATACCATCCATTATCGTCCACATCGGTTCATTAGGCGGCGGTGTATCGTAAAAACGGTCAAAGAGTTGCTGATCCCATTGTGTTATGATACTGTCCGCGTTTACCTCTATGTTTATTGTCAACAAGGCAAAAAACAGTGTGTAGAATAGTGCCATCTGTTTTAAACAGGATGGGGTATATGAGTTCAATTTGATTGTCCCTGTTTTACTTCTTGAGATTACCACGGTGCTTGTCGTTCAGGTAATGGATCCACTGTCCATGCCATCCGATGGATAAGCCGTTCTTGCATCTCCAGTTTAACATCCTTGTAATCCGAATGATCCCAAAGGTTGTGTGTTTCTTGTGGGTTTTTAACCAGATCGTAGAGTTCCCCACCATCTGTACCGTGTGCTGCGACTAACTTATACTGTTGACTCCTCACCATCGTAGCGTTTGCTGCAGGTTCGCGGTGCCATCCCATCGCGTTATAGTATTCACAATAAATATCATCACGATGCGAATCCAAACGCTCTTCTCCTGTCAGCAATGGCAGAAGACTTTGACCTTGCATACCAGCGTAACGTTCTGTACCACTTGCCTCCAAAAGTGTCGGAGCTAAATCAACTAATTCCACGAGTGCACTTGAACGTTCTCCGTTATTTAGCATGCCCGGTCCAGAGATAATCAGCGGTACACGGATGGCAGGTTCATAGAAATAGGGACCCTTCAGATAAATCCCATGATCCCCAAGCATCTCCCCGTGATCAGATGTAAAGATAACGATTGTGTTTTCTCGCTGTCCTATTTCATCTAAAAAATCAAATAATCTTCCAACCTGTCTGTCAATAACATCAATCATAGCCCAATATGCAGCGGTTACCCAGCGATGGTCTGATTCGCGCATTTTTTGGTATGGAAATCCGGATTTTCCCCCGTAAGCACCACCGTGGTCAATCTGTTGCCAAATCGGTTTATCTTCAAGTTCACCTTCAACATAGTTTGGCAATGGGATATTATCTAACATATCTCGGTATCGCTCTAACGCTTCAACGGGTGGATCAAAGGCATGGTGTGGGTCAAACATATTGACCGAAAAAAGCCACGGTTGTTTAAACCTTGATGCGTTGCCAATAAAAGACATGGCGCGTTCAACACTCCATGTAGTTTGACTATGTTCTTCTGATGGAATCACGCGAACATATTTTGAGTCGGGAAATGACGTGCCATCTCTCCGTATGCCTTTTTCTGTAAGCCACTGAATATAATCGTGGGTTTGCCATGCATCCGCCGGATCGTGTGACCAGAAGAATTGGTCATAGCCATCGTCAATCCGTTGTTCAGTGCCTTTGCAGACTCGCGGGTTGCACGGTGCAAGATGGAGTTTTCCTGCTAAACCGCAAACATAACCAGCATCTTGGAGAAGTTTAGTTACAAGGACTTCATCTGGGGGGATTGCTTGTCCATTTTGTCTGCATCTTGTTGTACGGGGATATCGTCCTGTCAGAAAACTGGCTCTACTCGGTGTGCAGACAGGACTTTGGCAGTAAGCGTGATTGAAAAGTATACCCTCTTGTGCAAGTTTATCCAAATTCGGAGTTTGCACAAAAGAATTCCCATAGCAACCGAGGGTGTCAAATCTTTGTTGATCGGTACATATCCATAAAATATTGCGAGGGTTTTCATTCATTGTAATAACTTCTTTCGTTTTTGTGCATTATAGTCATTTATAGTAAAGATGTCAACATAAGAAACTTCACGGGTGCATAAAGATATTGTCAATATAAGTGTCAATTTTGGGATTTCCTTTGCTCTTAATAGCAGTAGGCACTCTCCGAGTACCGTTTTTTGTAAATTGGCGTTGCTGTTGCGTAATATCCCACACTTTTTGGCAGTGCTGAAAATCCACACCCCTCAGGTGCCGTCAGCACAGTCTTCAGAACAATACTCAGATATTATATAGTGATAAATATTATATAGTGATAAAAAATTTCAACAATGCCTGCAAGAAGAAGGATTAGATACACTCTCATACATACAGAAATGTATAAACCGAGGAATGAAAGAAAGCTTAGGAGAAAATAGAAAAAAATTGTAGGAAATAAAACAGGCAGGTACCCCAAATAGAATACCTGCCTATTTGTCAAGAAACTTTAGTTCATAAAATAACTAATAAACATAAAACGAGCGAACATAACTGTAGATATTATCAAGCGGCCTGTCAACGTCAAGATAAATTACCACATTTACCTTATACTCACCAGATGTAGAACCCAACGAGTAACTCAAGCTTGAGGATAGACCACCTTTCACCTTATCGTGTTTTACCTTTTTATACTTTCTATCACCAGGCTTTTTTAAATACCAGTAAACCTTTTTTATCGGTTCAGTGTCAAATACTGCTGCCTCATACGTGCCATAAGCACTGAAAGACGAACTGTTAGCAGAATATCCCTTTTTGCTTACACTGATATATTGTTCAACACTTTCTTGTTGCGTCGTTCCATTGGAATCGTAATTTACAGTAACAGTGACCTTACCATACCATTTATTTGATGCTGAGAAATCCAAATGAGAAAGACCAGTAGATATTATAATCTTATCCGGAGCATCTGGAGTCGGATCTAATATTGGAAGTTGACCATCCAACTTTATATGAGCTGACTGAATGCCTTCTTTCTGAATCGTAACGACAAGTTCCTCATCATACGTGAAAGTTGTCTTGTTAAATAATACGCTCAATAAATCACAATTCCACTGATCACTACCCGCAGGTATTGAATGTAATTTTGCCGATTTCTTATTACATTTATAGTATTGCTCACCACACCCAGGACGCTCACACGTGACAAGTGCATGTGCCTCTTTGCCCCCGATAGATTCTGGTGTATCGCCTGTTACACCACAAGTAGAACAATAATAGGTCAACTTGAGATCGTGTGCCCCTGTTGTGCCCGATGCTGCCGAACGGGTGATGTCCTTACTTGTTTGCCCCTCCCAGGTTCCCGTAGTGCTAAATGTCCCCTGAATCTGAAGAGGCCACCTAAGACCACCCCCTGCGGTAACACTCTCCTTCCATGCATAAGGCGTTAAAACTACCTGACCTTCCGCTTCCCAATCATAACTGTCCTCACCTCCCGGCATCGCCCCCGCCAGAGGACGCGAAATGACAGTCTTAATTGTATTGGTTCCCTTAACCCACTTACCTTTGCTCGTTTTGGAGCCGACCTCAATCGCTGGATCTTCATACTGTGGGAACGTCTGTCCGAGGATGGTAATGGATGTCAATGTTCCCTGACCATAACCGAGTCCGTATGCAGACACAGATATGGTAATACTGGCTTCTGGCCCACCTGCCACTTTCCATCGCCTTTTACCAGTTGTAATCTCTTGCTCCATCTCAAAGGAACCCGAACCTGTTATTTCAGGTATTGCATCTGTTGGATAATAATTAATATTCGCTTCGGCAAATGTGCCAAAAGACAACAATAAAACACTTATGAAAAAGATCGTGTAAAAAGACTTTATTTGATACATTGTAATTCTCCTTGGTGGTTATCCTATTTAAAGTTAGTTTAAAGTTAAAATTAAATACTTCCTATTCTGGCAGTGTTAAGAGGTATTCAAATCCCATTTTTCTGTAAAGTTGAACTCTTATGTGTTTCCGTATTGTTTTCATTTTACCAACTGGTGAAGAACCTGAAGAAATAAGGGTCGCTGGTAAGGGACCTCTGTATATGCGTCTCATCTCCGCCATTTTGGCTTCTAACTCTCTGATTTCCGGAGAGTCGTCTACATCCATTCTTAACAAATTACGCCGAGCATCAAGTTCAAAAATCTCTTCCCATACATCCGGAGGCGGTCTGAACTCTATAGTCCATATAAGAGAGATGATAGGCTCACCGTTTTTGTGGATAATAGGGTATCCGTTTTCATCAAAAAAAAGTTTCCCAGAGGAAATCGACTTCAGATAACGATACCCTTCGGGCGCAGAGATTTCTCCACGTTCTAACTTCGCAATTGTATCTGCAAGTTCTTCCGGTGAAAGCGATACCCAATCAATGTCTATACCCGGAACGTTTGTTGTTCGAAGCAGAATCTGCTTCTTATCTACTATCGGATTTTCAAGTTCTACCAGACCGAAATTAGGGATGATCCCAGCACCAGAATTCCTCGGAACAGGAACTGGTTTGTCTGTCGCTTGCGGTTTCTCTATTTCAACTTGCAGTCTATCTCCTTCAGCAATCGGCAGCAGGTTCTTCTTTGCCCTATCAATAGCATCTTGAATATTACGATCTACCTGTTCTTTCTCCGATGGTGTGAGAGGATTATAGACTTTTTCAGGTTCGGTCTCTGTAGTCCGTGTTAACAAAAATACAGAGACAACAATCAGTAGGATCAGGAGAGATCCAAACCCCCAGTAAACTTTATTTCTCATGAGCTTTACTCCTTATTAAATCAAAAAGTTTTCCCTTTACTTCGTCGCTTCTGACGAATAGGATGGTTTGGTAGATGGTTTAGATATATCCGCATTACAACCAGTGCATGTATGACCTGGGTCACATTGATGTGTCTCTACTTGTGTCGAATCTTGGGTCGCATCCGTGCCAAGTATTAAGATACCGATAATAGCCGCGAAAATAATAAGTGTTATGAGAAGGACTTTGTAATCTTGTTTCATCTTGTGCCTCCAATTATAAGGCCCCACAAAGAGTAATATCTAAAGTAGGAGATCGCTCCTATAAAAACTTTTTATTATTATTTTCAATGTTCCCTAATATATATATATCGCATAAGATTTAAATTCTTTAGTACTTTTTTCATTAAAATGGATAAACGTCACGCATACAAAGAAAACTATACCCTCTATAAATACAATACCTTCGCCAATTATCCTGGGTTTAATTAGGGAATAATAATCAACCATTTTTTCAGCGTCTAACGACACATCAGAACTGAACAATAAAACATGTGAAGGTATTGTTAAAAAGTAAGCATTTCTGTTATATTTAGAGATAATCTATATATTTGAAGATGTTTACATGGAACTGAGCGATCACAGAGATACTTGAAAAACGCCGTCAACTGAATGTGTCTGAGTGTAGCATTGATGCAAGATTCGTCCCATCATAAAAGGAGTTCTTGTGTAGGAAAGACGAAAATGCCCTATTTAATTTGCGTTTACACCTCTATTCTGATATACTGATATACAACGCATTTCTATATTACAGATATAACCAATCTGTATCTATTTTCTAACCGAGGTTTTCGCCAACAATGCATCGTATTAGAAAGGTCATATCACTGCTTCTGTGTGGTCTTTTAGTAACCACCGTTGCCAGCTGCTTTCCTGACAAACCACCTCCACCACAGAAAACAGAAAGATTTGAGAACCGACGTCCTATTAGAGCCAGACAAGGTTCTTATAGTCGTCCAATGGCAAGCACCCCACTGCGTGGTCCTTGGAAACATAAATCCAATTTACCACTTGTCATAATTGATACAAATGGTAGATGGATTCCTGACGATCCTAAAGTACCAGCACAATTGAAAATCATCTACGATGAGTCTGGTGGAAAAAACAGTTTGGACAGTTCTCATATCCATTTTGAAGGTAAAATCGGCATAGAGCTTAGAGGAAAAACATCACAAGGATTTCCGAAAAGACAATACGGTTTCGAGTTTCAGGACAAACGAGGGAACGATAAAGATGTATCTATCTTCGGTTTACCCGCAGAATCGGATTGGATACTCCACGGTCCATATTCCGACAAGACATTGATGCGAAACTACCTTGCATTCGAATTTAGCAACCGAATCGGTAGATATGCAAGTAGAACTAAATTTGTTGAGGTGTTCCTTAACGATAGAAGAGATAAGCAAATTCAAGCCAATCATTATGTAGGTGTCTATCTGCTCTTAGAAAAAATTAAACGCGGGACACACCGCGTCGATATTAAATCGCTGAAACCTACCCACAATGAACCACCTGAAATCACTGGTGGTTACATCATCAAAATTGACAAAATAGATCATTACGATTCCTACTTCTTTACGCAACGCGGAACACAACTGACCCTCGTTTATCCGAAAAGGAATGAGATTACGTTTGCTCAGAGGACCTGGATTCGCAACTATATGAACAATTTTGAAAATGTGTTAGCGGGAGCAAACTTTAAAGACCCAGAAAAAGGATATGCCAAATACATCGACATAGATTCGCATATAGATCATTTTATTATCAATGAACTTTTCAAGAATACGGATGGATTTCGGTTCAGCGCGTATATGTATATAGATAGAGATGGCAAATTACAGGCGGGACCTGTCTGGGATTTTAATCTATCCATGGGAAATACGGTCTTCCACAACTCTTGGACGACTTATGATTGGTTGATATATACGAACCCTGTACCATTCTGGTGGCACCGCTTAGTATCTGATGAAAAATTCAAGCAGAAACTTGTCAAACGGTGGAAAGAACTCAGGAAAAACGAACTCGCTACATCAGCAATCATCAACGAAGTTGATCAGACTGTTCAATACCTCTCTGAAGCACAAAAACGCAACTTTAATAGATGGAGAGTTTTAGGTCGAACAACATTTGGCAACCCGGGACCAGGATATCCAACATATCATCAGGAAGTAGAAAGAATGAAAATTTGGTTAAAAACACGTATCGAATGGATGGATAAGAATATAGAACGCCTGCCACAAAAGTATAGTTACGCAAGAAGATATCGTTAACGTGAGTTTGATAAATCAGAACAAATATCTACGTAGGTTGGGTTGAGGAACGAAACCCAACATCTTGACTATATTAATTTGACTAAATAAGTCAGGTATGTTATAATGGAACGTTGTTAGAAAATTTGCCTATAAAGATATAGTCGCTATTGATTGTTCTATCTCTAATTTAATGTAAAGGAATAAAGATGCAAACACCACAACACATTGATCAAATGGATGCCGATGATGTAGCAGCAATTGACGAATTAGGTGATGTCTATGACCAATTAAAAACTGCACTTGCAAAGATTATTATCGGTCAAGAACAAGTGATTGAACACTTATCAATTTGCCTTTTCTCACAAGGACACGCATTGTTGATGGGTGTTCCGGGTTTAGCAAAAACACTCTTGGTAAGAAAATTTGCAGAAACCATGGCACTGAATTTCAGCCGAATTCAATTTACACCTGACCTGATGCCGATGGACATCACTGGCACGGACATCCTTCAAGAAATACCAGGGGGTAAACGTGAGTTTGAGTTCGTAAGAGGTCCCCTATTTGCCAACCTAATCCTCGCTGACGAGATAAACCGCGCACCTTCAAAAACACAAGCTGCAATGCTTGAGGCAATGCAGGAACATAAGATCACTGTCATCGGAAGAACTTACCAGTTAGACCCACCATTCTTCGTATTAGCAACACAGAACCCTATCGAACAGGAAGGAACATACCCGTTACCAGAAGCGCAATTAGACCGGTTTATGTTCAGAATTGAAGTGGATTATCCCAACCGTTCAGAAGAAATTGAAATTGCACGCACAACCACAGGGATGTCGCTTCCGACATTGGACCACGTGTTGACAGGTGAACGGGTCATAGCGTTTCAAAATCTTGTTCGCCGCGTACCAGTACCCGAACACATCTATGAATTTGCCGTTGATTTAGTCCGAAGTACACGTCCAAAGGATGAATCAACACCTGAGTGGTTGAAACCTCTCGTCGCCTGGGGAGCTGGTCCACGTGCTGTGCAATACCTAATACTGGGTGCTAAAGCACGGGCTGCACTCAGTGGTAGTTATATGGCCCGTCTTGAAGATTTGGTTGCTGTCGCGAGCCCGGTATTGGCACACCGTGTCATTACCTCCTTCGCCGCTGAATCCGAAAACATCACCAGTCAAGACATCGTAGAACGACTCGTCGAAGAATTATCAGAGCAAGGGTAAACTATGGCACTGCAACTCAAACGTGATTACCTGAATCAGAAGGTATTGGAACGGCTTTCAACCCTTGAACTACATGCACGTTTACCTATGATAGGCAGCGTATCCGGGAAACATCGCAGCCCAATACGCGGCTCAAGCCTTGAATTCGCTGAGTATAGGAAGTATGTTCCAGGAGATGACACGCGCCGTCTCGATTGGCGGGCTTATGCACGGAATGACCGATACTATATTAAGGAATTTGAGGCGGATACAAATCTCAGACTGTGCCTAATCGTCGACACCAGCGGATCCATGGGGTTTGCTCAAAACGGAATGAGTAAACTCGACTATGCACGAAGAATCGGCGGAACATTAGCCTATATCGCAGCACTACAAGGGGATGCTGTCGGCTTATACTGCTCCGGAACAGAATTCCACAGAGAAATACCACCAAAGCGCAGCGCAACACATCTCAGTACTGTACTTGATGAACTCGGTACAGTAGAACCCTCCGGTGAAACAGGTTTAGCAGAATCACTACACGAGATCGCTGAACGAGTACCACAACGCGCAATGGTTGTCATCATATCTGATCTCTTCATTGATCCTGAAGTTGTCCGGAACTGTTTTGAGCACCTTCGATTTCGTAAACACGACGTAGCAGTGTTTCATCTTATAGAGCAAAACGAACTGGATTTTGAATTTGACCGTCCAATGCGATTTGTGGATATGGAAGGCGGAGAACCTGTTTTAGCAGACCCCACTATCATCGGCGTTCAGTACCGACGGGCACTTGAAGACTATCTTGAAAGTATGAACGAAGTCATCCGTAGCACCGAAATTGATTACCATCGTGTATGTATCCATGAAGATTTCGGTGATGTACTAGCAAAGTTCCTATTAGGTCGCACACCCAAAAAAGTATAATCAGCAAACAGTGTTAGTATTCAGCTATTAAAATTAAGAATTTTATAGGAAATGCGTAAATCCTGAACAATTTACAATAAGGAGAAAATTGATGAAAAAGTACACACTTTCGTTTATTGGACTTTTCTTGTTTGTTGTGATTATTATTTCATGCACAACAACAACAGCCCATCAACCCAGTGATTATGAGATATTAAGCTCTTTTGAAAATGCTCTCATAAATGTCGTAGAAAAAAGTATGCCTGCTATCGTTAGCATATCAACTCAAAAAACGCATATCAAAGAGGGAAAACCTATAACGCGTCCATCAGGTGCATCAGGTTTTCTCTTTCGTGAAGATGGATATATCTTAACAAATGAACATGTAGTGGAAGACGCAAGTAACATTAAGGTGAGACTCCATAACGGCACCTCTTATGATGCAAAAATAATCGGGGCCGATAAAAATACAGATGTTGCCGTCATAAAAATTGAGACACATGACGCATGTCCTGTACTTACAATGGCAGACCCAAGGAACATTCGCGTCGGACAACTCGCTATCGCTATCGGTGACCCACTACAATACCGATACACGGTAACATCCGGAATCGTCAGTGGAAAAAGCCGTTGTTTCCATCCGCATGAAGACAAAGACCTATTTCAATACCATCGTAATTACATCCAAACAGATGCATGGATACATCCAGGAAGCAGTGGTGGACCATTACTAAATATCCACGGTGAAGTCATCGGTATCAATACACTTAAACAGGGTGAAGGATCAACTTTTGCTGTTAACTGTGAACTTGCTGAAACAATAGGACAGAAACTGATCGCGCACGGCAGCATCATCCGGGGATATATTGATGCTGATATAAGAAACGATTCAGAAGGTCTCAGCGTTAGGAGCGTCAAACTAAACTCAGTCGCATACAATAGCGGATTAAGACGAAATGACATCATTCTTCAATACGATGGTGAAAAAGTGCCAGACATTTCTGAATTTGAGAAGATCATCATGGAATATCCCATCGGTAAAACATGTGTCTTAAGAGTCCTACGTGCTTCAAAAGAAAAAATACTCAATATCCCTATTGAAGAGATGCCTCTTAAGTTAGTAGGACGGACCATAGATACCGAGTCTGCTTCTTGGAAAAAACTGGGATTAGCACTGCGCAAATTGGAAAATGGCAGCCATCTAAGGTATGATTACCTAACCGATCAAGACCGCGGTCTGATCGTGGAAAAAGTTAAATGGCACTCCTCCGGATTTAAAGCAAAAATCCTGAAAGGGATGCTTATCGTTGCTATTGACGGTCAAGATGTCGGTGATGTTAAATCACTTGAGACTATTCTGCACCAGAAACAGGATGGATCACAGGTTATCCTTGATGTTAAAGGGATAAATGGCTCAGAAAAAATCACAGTGAAACTATAAGTGTATAGACTATGAATTTCCTTCAACCCCTGACCCTAATAGCACTTCCATTAGTCCTACTGCCGGTTATTATTCACTTAATCAATCAGCAGCGACACCGCACCGTTCCTTGGGCTGCGATGATGTTCCTAATGACAGCAAAACGCATGAGCAAAGGGATGGCACGCATACGTCATATTCTGATATTGCTGATGCGAGTTCTCGCTATCGCCGCATTGATTTTTGCAATCAGCCGACCACTTTCTGGCGGTTGGTTAGGGAGTATCGGGTTTGCAAAACCGGATGTTACAATGATATTACTCGACCGATCCGCCAGTATGGAAGCACAAGATTTGCAAGCCGGTGAATCGAAAAGGTCTACCGCACTCAAAAGGTTAGCACATCTATTAGAACAGGGAGATTACGGAACACACCTGATCTTAATTGATAGTGCCACTGGACGTATGCAGAAAGTAGATTCACCCAAGGCATTATTAAGCTTACCGATGACTGAGGCAAGTGCTACCAGTGCAAATATTCCCAGTATGCTCGAAACTACTCTAACATATCTAAAAGCGAACAATACGGGACGCGCGGATATATGGATCTGCTCTGACCTGCGTGAAAACGATTGGGCAGTTGACAGCGGACGATGGGAAGCCATAACCGAAGAATTTGCCCAATTAGAAGGCGTAAATCATTTCCTGCTGGCATATTCAGAAACAGCATCAAGCAACTTATCTGTAAGAGTAGAAAATGTGCAACGGTGGCAGCAAGGGAACAACGCAGAACTACTACTTGATGTGATTGTCCGTTCCGAAGGTAATAACACTGCAATTCAAAGAGTACCAATTGCGTTCGAAGTTAATAAGGTCAGTTCCGTCGTTGAAGTTGAACTTGATGTGCTGGGGGCTTCTATTCAAGGACACCGCATTCCCATTGATGGAACACTCACTTCAGGATGGGGATCAGTCGGTTTACCCGGCGACGCGAATCCTTTGGATAACAGATTCTTCTTCGTATTTTCCGAACCACCGATACGCCAATCGGTCATCGTAAGTGATGATGCAAAGATCGGTGAAGCATTTCGTCGGGCACTTGCTATTCCAACAGATAATCGTCTTCAACATCAAACAGATGTGATTTCTGTCAACAAAGCAGGAGAAATTGATTGGGAAAATACAGGACTCTTGATCTGGCAAGCAGCTTTACCGACAGGAGTGGTTGCTGAACAGATACAAAACTTTGTCAATAGTGGACGAGTCGTAATCTTCTTCCCACCTAATCAGCACGCAGGGGGACGCTTCTTTGACTCACAATGGAACGACTGGCAAACCGCTGAGGAACAACCCTACAAAATCTCATGGTGGCGTGGGGATGCAGACCTCTTGGCACATGTTGAAAGTGGTAATGCTTTGCCATTGAACGATCTACGGTTTTTCAAGTATCGCGCATTTGAAAGCACGGGAACCACCTTAGCAAGATTCGATGACGATGCACCGTTGTTATCTCGCGTAAATTCTGACCGGGGGGCCGTTTATTTCTGTAGCACTTTACCTACAGCACAGTATTCTTCGCTTGAACGGGACGGCGTAGTCTTTTATGTCGCATTGCAAAGGGCTTTAGCGGAAGGCACTTATGTTCTCATGGATGCATCCCAACGTATTGCAGCCCCAGATTCACTCGCTGATCGTGAACAGTGGAAGACAGTTGCACCTGAAGAAAACGCATCCTCTCTTTCTGAACGCGGATTGCATGCTGGTGTCTATCAAGATGAAACGTATTGGGCAGCTGTGAACCGCAGTACTATTGAAGATACTGCTAAAGCAGCACTTGTTGAGACAGTGGACGCATTATTTGAAGGGTTGTCGTATCGGAGAATTGATGTTGAAGTAGGCGATACATCAGCATTAGCCAACGAACTCTGGCGAATTTTTCTTATCGGAATGATTATTGCACTTATCGTGGAAGCCGTGCTAAGTTTACCCGGTAAGAAGGTTGAAAGTAGTTCTTAGCGATGAGATCCACAGCGCGCTGCTACTTTTCCCATAGCTGATGAATAGATGTGGTATTGTGAATCATGAACGACACAGAAACCTTCAAAATCCTTACATTAGATGGCGGTGGCACACGCGGAATCTATTCTGCTCAACTTCTCGCTTTAGTTGAACAGAAATTAGACGCACCTATTAAGGAGAGTTTCGACCTTATTGCAGGAACAAGCACAGGTGCGATCATTGCAGGTGCAATTGCCTCCGACATTTCTATGGATGAGATTGTCTCCCTGTTTGAAACCGAGTCACAAGATATATTCAAAAAGAAATGGTATCGTAATTTGCTTTTCTCAAGCAAGTATTCAGAGGATGTATTCGCACAAGTCATCGCTAAACACATTCCTGCAAAACCACTGTCGGATATATCAACACCCCTGATAATATCAAGCTCAGAAATAACAACAAGTGAACGATATCTTTTTAGATCAAATTACGCAGAAACAGTGTGTGATAGTGAATATTCCGACGGTGATGTGTGTATACGAGATGCAGTCGTGGCATCATGCTCTGCCCCAACTTTTTTCGCTCCCAAGAGCATAAACAATCTGCTCTTTGCTGATGGGGGATTATGGGCAAATAATCCATCAATCGCAGCATATACGGAAGCGTTAACAGTATTCGGTAAAGATGCCAGTCAAGTTAAGATACTCTCGGTTGGCACAGGACACGCACCTAATATGTACCGAAAGAAACGGAGGTGGGGTTTTCTTTTGGGTTGGGGTGGTCCAAAATTAGTTTCTTTTGTGATGATGTTACAAGCGCAAGCATCGGCAAAGATGGTTAAACAGTTGCTCAAAGATAATTATATGCGTATCTGTCCATCAATCGACTTTTGGGATATTGATTCTGCTAAACCTCTCAAAAAGCTCAAATCTATGGCTGAACGCGATTTTGATAGCCTTTCTGCAGAAATAAAGGTATTCCTGAACATACTATAGTCATCCAGGTTGCTGCCTATAGTGTGCTGAGAATAACATCTCTGAATATCTTCTCTAACGCCTCAACCCGTTGTTGTTTGTCATGAATAGTTTGATGTGGGAAATATTTCTCATACCCTTTTTCATAATTCTGAAGCATAGACTTTACAAATTCGTCGAGTGGCACTATCGGCAACCCAACACCGAGTTCATGTCCTTTCTGTTTCTTCTGCACCAACGCCATGATGTCAGGGTAAATAATATCAACCTCTTTTGAGAGTTCATGTGTATCTTCCAACAACTCTAAAAAGTTGACAGCCGGCAGTTTCCCAGTCTTCACTATATACTCTGCACAAATTAGAGAACGGACAGCATAGAGATATTTTTTGTGGCCGACTGACTCGCGATCTAAATAAATCCGTTTATGATTTTTCGCCATTGCATAATAGTGATGACACAGTGCAATTGGATTAAATGAAGTCTCTGCCAATTCCTTTAGATTGTTTATCTCTGGTGATGTTTCCACATAGCTGATCGGACTACGTAACCACTCAATCAGATTCCCATTAGATTTCTCAAAGAGTTTACACACCTTCCGAATATCCCAACCGACAATATCCCAATCTTTGTCTGTGTTCTGGCGTTCAATGATATCCTTTTTCGTCTCCACGTTGTAGGTCAAGTAATAGCACATCGGTTTCCTGTAAATGAAACGGATGTCGTAATCAGAGTTATTACTATGAAATCCCCACGCCCGACTTCCCATTTCAACAGCTAAGATAATATCTACGTTTAATGATCCCGCCAATTGTTCGAGATGTTGTCTAATCTCTTTTTTTGTTTCTTTTGCTACCATCATTAACTCCAATTCCCTTCGCTTGCATGGGGTTAGTGGACTTCTGTAAGATTTATTGATTTAGTTGTTCACAACTTGTCAATGCCAGAAACCCTCTTCAGTCCCGTAGGGACGCTATGTTTATAGAAAACGTGTTCAACCGCGATCTATACACATTGTGTCCCTACGGGACTAAAGAGAGTCCCTCACCCTCAGAATTTCTACCTATTAAAATGCTTTTCAATGTCCCAAATCAATATAGTTCCGTCTTTACTTCCACTGACGAGCGTTTTACCATCTGATGAATAGGCAAGACTATCAATCACATCTGTATGACCCTTCAACATTGTAATTGTGTTTTCTGTGTCAATGTCATAAAAGTATATTGTATCATCGTTAGCGTAGACAAGCATGGATCCATCTGGAGAAAACGTGGTTGCTGCAACTGTCTCATACTCAAGGGTTAACAGAAGTTCACCAGTTTGTTGATGCCACAAACAGACTTTGCCATCCCAATTCCCACTCCAACAACACCCACTCACGAGGTATTTGCCATCAGGAGAAAACCGTACCGTCTGAACATCTCCGTTGTGACCAACCAGTGTATGCAATAAGATTCCTGATTTTACTGCCCACAATCGAACTGTTCTGTCCTTACTTCCACTGGCAAGCACTTTACCATCAGGTGAAAAGGTGACAGCAGAGACACCATTTGCATGTCCTTCAAAAATATTCAATAGATCACCAGTAAGGATTTGTTCACCATTACGCATTTCCCACGTACGTATACTGTTATCACTACTTGCACTGGCAAGCAAGCTATCATCTGGTGAAAAAACTACAGCAGAAACAGAACTTGTATGTCCCGAATAAGTACCGAGGAACCTTCCATTTTGGGTATCCCATAACCTCACCTTATGAGAATCACCCCCACTTGCAAGGATTTTTCCATCCGATGAAAAGCAAACAGAATGAATAGTATCCTGTGGCGCGAAAATCGTGTTTAGAAGTTTTCCCGTGTCTAAATTCCAGAAGCAGATATCCGTACCATTCCCACTTGCCATTATATTTTCATTTGGTGAACATACCACAGAAGAAATATGCGGCATCCTACTTGGAATAGCCTTTTGAAGTTTACCTGTTGAAACATCCCAAAATTGGACAGTGCCATTTTCCATTGCACTCGCAAGGACACTCCCATCAGGTGAATATGATACTGATACTACCGAATCTTCATGCTCAACATTTTTTTGGACTATACCCGTGGTGGCATCCCAAAAA
The DNA here is from genome assembly GCA_022828145.1 of Candidatus Poribacteria bacterium. Taxonomy (GTDB): domain Bacteria; phylum Poribacteria; class WGA-4E; order WGA-4E; family WGA-3G; genus MSPOR6. The sequence goes on from JAJEJA010000027.1 coordinate 33,299, forward strand.
CACACCGCCCCTCCATCAAATCCACCTGCAAGTGTGCGTCCATCTGGAGAAAACGCCATAGCGTTACCAATATCCATCCAACCTTCTGTCTCACATGTTCTCAAAAGTTTAGCGGTAACGACATCCCACAGACGAATCTCTCCGTTGAAAGTTGCACTTGCAAGTGTGCTGCTGTCTGGAGAGAACGTAATAGATGCGATATCTGCATCTTCTGTAATTGCTCGTAAAAGGTTGCCTGATTGTGCGTCCCAAAGAAGAATGGTATCATCTCCCTCTTCTGCACAACTGGCAAGAAGTTTCCCATCTGGTGAGAATATTACTGAGGAAACATCCTCTGTATGTCTTCTTAATTCTTTAATCCGCCATCCTTGGTGAAAATCAAACAAGTGAATTGCATTATAACAACCGATTGCTACAACCTTACCATCAGCACTAATATCTAACGCATCTGCATCACCTGGAAGTTCAAAGACAGTATCTTTGCGTTGTCCAGTGTTTGCCTCCCACAACCTTGCTGTATTATCATCACTCGCAGATGCAAACGTATTTCCATCTGGCGTGAACGCTATTGAATTGACAGGTCCTGTATGAGACGTTAGTAGATCAATTGCTTCACCCGTTTGAACATCATAAACCCATATTCCGATGGTACTGCCAACTGCCAGTTTCGATCCATCAGGAAAAAACTCTATTGTCTTTATTCCACCTTTACCTATTCGTGCTATTACACCTTCAGGTAAACTCAATTGTGGGTCTAATTGAGCAGTGGAATTTGGTAGACCTACAAATGATATCAACGGTAAGATTATTGTAAAAAAGATTAGTCTTTTCATTTAAGAATGCTCCATTTATCTGTTTTTCGGTGATTGTTGCTATATTTAAAACTGTGCCAGGAATTCTGAAATCTACTCTTTATTTTCTAATCGGTCAAATCCCACAATATCACTGTGCAGTCCCTGCAACTACTCACAAGTTTTGTGCCGTCTGATGAGAAGACAATTGAATTTAAAGCAGATATATGTCCTTCCAAGGTTTTCCTAAGTTCACCTGTTTCAATATCCCATAGTGATATTTTGTCTGAAAATTCAAGCGCAACGGTCATATTATCCGGCGAGAAAGCTACATCATATCCCTTGGCATTTGGAATGAAGATGTCTTTGCGTCTACCTGTTGCAACATTCCAAAAATGTATATTGAATTGGTCATCAGTAGTGACAATAGTCAATCCATCATAAGAGAAGTCCATGGAGGAATATTCATCAACATCTATCTCAGTATCAGTCGATGTGATTAATTCACCTGCTACTATGTCCCAAGTGCATATTTTTGTATCATCCTCTACTTTCACAATTCCCATCAGATATCTTCCATCAGGTGAAAACAACAGTTTCCTTGAATCTGATATATCCGCGTTAAATGTGTATTGTAGATCACCAGTTTGGACATCCCATATTTTAATTGTGTCTTCATAACTTGCACTGGCAACCACCTTTCCATTTGGACTAAAAACAGATAAAAATACTGTATTTGTGTGACCTTCAAGAGTCCTACTGTGTTTCCAATTAATTGCATCCCACAAGAGAATTGTATCATCAGAAGTTCCAATTGCTAAGTTTTTACCATCCGATGAAAGGGCAATTGCTATGGCATTGCCTTGTGCTTCTATTTTTCTTTGTAGTTTATTTTCTTCTATGTCCCAAATACGTACAATGTCATCAACACTGACCAGTATTTTATCATTTGGACCGAAAATTGCGCCACCAACTACATCTGAATAATCTGTGATTGTTGAGTGAATTTCAAAACTATTTAAATTCCAGAAGAATATCTCAGATCCATCGTAAACTGCAAGGGTTTTGCTGTCTGGTGAATACTTAAAATCACTGACATAATTGCTTACCCCAGGCATTTTAAACTGATGTAATAACGTTCCAGTAGCTGCCTCAAATAGAAGCATAGTTCCATTATCAGCATCACATGCAAAAGTTGTTCCATCTGGCGAGAACCGTACATCGTATAATTCTAATTCATTATTGATAGTTTGTGTTTTCTCTCCAGTATGTGTATTCCACAGAATGATAGTATTATCTGAACCTAATACGACAAGGGATTTACCATCTCTCGAATAGTCTACGGATGAAATCTCTTTCATATTTGACTTATATATGCTCAAAAATGCACCTGTTTCAGCATCCCATATAATTACATTGCTATCCTCCCCATGACTTATAATCGTTTTGGCATCTGCTGAGTAATTAATAGTCTTTACACTATTCGCATGCGCTGCAAATTCTGTCTGTAACTCACCTGTGGCAACATTCAAAAATCGGATCATTTCACCACTACCACCAACAAGCGTTTTGCTGTCTGGACTGAAAATCAATGCTTGATAATCATGCCCTTTGATGGTTGACTTAGGTTCCCCAGTAATGCCATCAAATAACCGAATAGTAGAATCGTCAAGTGCAATAGCAACCGTTTTACCATCGGGACTAAAAACAACACTACTAATTCCAGATTCATCACGTGGATCTGTAACTTCAATAAGATATGATATTAGTTCTTCAGATTTCAAATTCCATAGCTTTGCTTCTGCAGGATCATAAGGCGAATTTAGAATGCCACTCCCTATGCTCACGAAAGTCCTTCCATTTGGATTGAAAACAATTTCCTTTACATACCCTTTATGTCCTGTCAAAAAGTTCTTTTCTAACTTTGTTTCTGTATCATATAGCCAAACACCGATTGTACTTGCCACTGCAATTTGTTGTCCATCAGGGGAATATGCAAAATCAAATGCATATCCCTTCCCAAATCGTGCAATTGCATCATCAGGTAGATATTTATCAATGTAGTCTTGTGCTAAACATACAGAACACCAGGGCAAAGATACGATGATTGCTATAATCACTTGTCCAATCAGTGTTTTCAAAGTCTATTCTCCTTAGATGTTAGATGGATTCATCAATAGATACTGGAAGAATTAGAGTTAGCTTCAAATTAGGCACTATTTTTTTGGTGGGACGACACCAACCCAATGCCCATCTTTTCTGTTATCTTCTATGAATGGCACTTCTGACCACCATGAGTTTTCACCTATTCTGGGGTGCCCACGATCAAAGTTGATCCCGATGTCAATTGGATCATCTGAATCGGGATAATTCAGCATATCCCAGGGAATTTCCATCTCAACGATCCAACCATCTTCAACAATCTTCGCAGCAACATTCCACATATCAGCGACCTCATCAATAAAAACACCAGGGGGTGGATGGCTGACATACTTGACACCTAAAGGATTTGACATAAAGAATACTCTGTCCATGAATTGATGTGTGTGATGTGGATCAATTGTAAAGGAAATCCAATCATCAACAGCCGGTCGGATCTGGTGTTGGTTTATATTGGCAAACAGTTCATCCGGATGTTCATCATATAGATACCATGCAAGATAAATGGCTTTATCACTATAGACTAACATAACAACAGTTTGATCTTTGGCAGGTTCGTGGTTAGCGTTTCGGTCAGTAAAATCTTTAGCTTGTGGTGCGTTTTTCCATGCCGCATCATTTAAATTCCCATCTATTTTCGGGGGCGTTTCAATCTTGACTGCAGGCAATTCTTTCGTTTGCGGATTACTCAATAACATGATAAGTTCACAACCTGATAGCAGCAATACGATTAAGATAAGATTTATCACAAAAGGAATTTTCATTTTGTCCTCCAAAAAATGTTTAGATTTATAATTGGTGAATACACCATTATAACACATTTATGGATGTATTTTTGAAGAAATCAGGTAAAGAAACTATGGCTTGTCAAGTGGAATATTGTAGGTCGGGTAGATCGGAGCCGAAACCCACAATTTTTTAACAAAAAAAAAAGTTTGGGGTTGGCGACCCAGAACACCCCCAAAAAAAA
>JAJEJA010000119.1 GCA_022828145.1 Candidatus Poribacteria bacterium
TTGTTCTGATTTATCAAACTCACGTTAAACCCATGAAAGAATGTGTAGTGTTTTTGCCATGAATTGTAAAAATATCATAAAAAACTTGACTTAAAAATAGGATTTGTGATAATATATATAATTAAATAGTTTAAATACTAAATCGAAATATCTAAATCTTATGAATACGAATATCCCACAAGATATTATTATACTTTGCCATGAACGGCATGAGAAGCCCCTGAAGCAGAAGAAAACGATTTCAGTACCTTCGCTTTACAAAGGACTTCCTTACTACTTCACAGTCTATTGTGCACACAAATATCCTGTGATGCTTCAAGACTTGGAGACTGCTGGTATATCTTATATGCCGATAGGACAGGCTCCTGGAACCGACTGTCCCCCGCGGAGTTTTGGAGGGGAACGGTTCTTGACACGCCAACAAGCAACGGACTGGGATCCCATCCGATTGCATAGGTCGTGGGGGATACAAGTATATACAGGTATGCCTTCAGCACGTGATCGCGCGCCCTGGCACGACATCACGTTTAACTATGAGGCACTCTGTGCTGCACCTGATACCGTTCTTACTTGCGTTCAAGCACTGATTAACAGTGTCACAAACCCATTGTTGACAATAACCAAGTCCGGCGGACTCCGTTTTTCTTGTCGTATACAGGAATACTTGCACCCATACACCGAGCAAAAACGATGGTATATCTATGAACAGAACCAAAGTGGAGAAAACCTGAACCCAGATGAAGCGTATATTGAAATATCGGGTGAGAAAGGACACAATTGCTGGGATGCACGCTATGAAATCCTACTTGGAGACATATTAGAGCCGCCTATGATTTCTAAAGAGGTCTTCTTCGCACCGATTGATGCACTTCTGGCTACACTTCCTGAACCTGATCTGAAAAGCAGACAACACACAGATAACGTCCTTGCAACACCACACTCGCTCGGGTCATGCAAACTTGATCTCGCCAAAGAAGCGTTTCTCAAACGCGGTTTTTCATATCACAGACAAGAGGATGGATTACACTACTGGAGCCGAAGCCAACGAGATGATAGCACTGACAACACAGAGGTAGCATTGTGGGAAAACAGCGATGGTGTGTGGGTTCGGGCATCTACAGCTGATACGGAACTGTCTATGGAGGAAACGCTTATAACAGATGTTTGGAGCAATACTGGCATTCTGCCACCGATTCCCACGACGGGACTGCCGATAGACGAAAATGTGAACGCTATTCGAGAAGGAAAACTCAGTCCGTTGGCAATAAAACGGCAACGTCCAATATTACATAAATCAGACCCCACCGAAAAAATTGATAATACGCGTGAAGAAATCGGCATTCAGGTACAACGTGCTTTTGATAGGAATGTGCGCGTTCTTGGACTTATTCCCGAAATAGACTCAGAAAAATACGCTGAAGTGGAATCCCTGCTGCAACATGGCGAGACGATCTGTTTAAACATGCAATATGCTGAGCTGGCAATAGAAGCAGAACAATTTTTTCAAAAGCGAAATTTGGGTACCGTCGCACGCTGGCGGCACCGAATGTACCTTTGGAATCAGGTGAAAGACATACCTGTTGAAGAACGTATGGCAACTCCCTTTCAACGGGGAAATGTCTGTGAAGATGCTGAACGGTGTGGAGCACTTGAGAGAAAAGGCGGAAATCCAAACGAAAGTATCTGTCCACAGTGCCCTGTCTATACAGCATGTCAGGAACGCGGCTATTTATCGCAATACGCTACATTACAAACTGCCAAACTGCAAATAACAGAGAGGCATCGGCTGCTTTTAGACCCACATTACGCAAAAATAGTTGAACAACTGTTTGAAACGCAAGATGGAACACAACGGGTCTGTGTCATCAATGCCGCCAGAGATCGCACACTGTTCCTTGAATGTGAACTCTCAAAAACCGTGTTGAAGGAATGGATCATCAACTGGCAGGGTGCTGCTTTAGGGAACTTTGCCATAGTGCTATTGAATGCATTAGAAATCAGAAATAAGACCCATGACTATTTCATCAGACGGCTCCGCCCAGTGATACAGATGTTTGAATGGTTGGAAGAAGATATCATTCAACAGATGTGCCACTTCACTGTGAGAGGCAGAATAATCGAGCGAGGCGTGACTGATAAAGAAACCGGAGCGGAATTAGCACGTTTTACAATACTGTTTGATCAAGGAATCTCCGCTTATATACCTTTGGATACTGCAGCTGCGGACAAACTGGCAACACAAAACCTGCCTTTTTTACAACTCAACACTTTTGTGCCTGACGAAGACAATAATATCTTGATATCAATAGCGGATGCCATCAGACTCGGTATCTTAGATACTGCAACTGTTGAAAACATTCAGACGTTTCCGAGAGTCTGTCAGGATCCGAATTGGACGTTATGGCATCAACTCAAATATTTCTTTACACATTACACGCGAGATGCTGATGCACCGATGCGATGGGAGGACGAAATACTACGGTTCTGGATGCCACCTGTGCTACACCCGAGTATCAAACGCCTTCTGGTCACCGCACCCGTTCCTAACGAACATCTACAACGAATTTTTTTAGGTGAGGAAATTGAGAGAATTCGTCCACAACCGGTGGCATGGGTTGCAGGAAACCACATTTTTCAAATTCGCAACAGTATCTATCCACAGAGGGCAATTGTTGATACCGACAACACCTGGGACATCCTCGGGATTGCTCAGACTGGACAACACATTTTATGGAGAATCCAAGCTGAAATTGAAAGGGACCCAAATATTAAACATGGGATTATAGCCCATTTTCCCGTAATTGAACAGTTTAAGGAAATTATGAATCCTGAGAACGTCTGTTTCTTGACAACACATCGAGAAATAAAAGGACTGGAATCCGAATTTGAAGAAGCACAAGTCTTATGGATAATTGGCATACCCGAAATGGTGCCACGCGGCATTTTGAGACGGAATCAGATGTTGTTCGGAAACGATGAAGATCCTCTCAATTATGAAATAGACCTCCAATCCTATCGTTACAATGACGCACGAGTCCAGAGTGTTTACGAAATAACGATCTCACGTATACTCACAGAGATTATAGAACTTGCTCAGTTAAACCGTATAGCAAATAAGAAAATTATGTTAGGTACGAGCTTCCGAATACCTGAAATCACTGACAGACCTGAAACCCTACTATTTGACTGGGAAGATTTAGATGTAGCTGGTGGGTTAGACAAACTGTCCGAGGCGATAGTGACACGCGAACGTTTTGAGGCAGAACGCGACAATATGACGACTGAGACCCCAAGAAAAGAGGTAGAGAGAATATTGGGATGCTCAACAAGGCAGGCGAACCGAGTGTTGCGGAGAATGAGGGGCGGAGCACTCGCACGTGTTTCTTTCCGCATTCAGATTCTTGAACTTCTCGCCGGTGGGGAAATGACAACACCCGAAATCGTTGAGGCAATTGAGGGACATCCCAAAGCAATAAATACAAAACTCACGCGCATGGTAGAATCAGGTGAAATTGTAAAGATCAAACGTGGCTTGTATACACTGCCGAAACCGTAAATAACGTGAGTTTGATAAATGTAGAGCAAACTTTCCAGTTTGCGAAGATGTGCCACAAACTGAAAGTTTGGACTACAATGCGCCTCTCGGATACGCAATGGTGTGAGTGAACGCAACCGAAATGATTAATCAAACTCACGTTAAATACTATCAGGACTTACGCATTTTCTCTTAAAGTCCCCTTGATAAAGGGGATTTAGGGGGTTAAAAAAACTAAAAACACTGAAATATCGCACCATCTAACCCCCTAACCCCCTTATCAAGGGGGAATGCGTAAGTCCTGACTATGTGAAGATACGCAGTCTGTGAATATCTACATACTATGAAAACTAATTTTAATGTCCTACAAGATCTTATTTCACGATGCCATGATCGGCACCGAAATCCATTGAATCAAAGGAAATCGCTCCCAAAACCTTCATTTTACAAAGGGTATCCTAACGATTTCAAAATCTATTGTGCATACAAATACCCTGTGATGACACATGACTTGGAGACAGCAGATATATCTTTCATGCCGATAGGAAAAGTGCCTGGAACCGACTATCCACCGCGCGATTTTGGAGGAGAACGGTTCTTGAAACGCCAACAGTTGGATAACTGGGATGCTATTCAATGGCACAAGTCGTGGGGTATCCAAGTGTATACGGGTATGCCTTCAGCGCGTGATGGTGCCCCTTGGCACGACATTACGTTTAACTATGAGGCACTCTCTGCTGCACCTGATGCTGTCCTTACTTGTATTCAAGCACTCGTTGATGCTGCTGAAAACCCATTATTGACAATAACAAAGTCCGGTGGTCTGCGCTTCTCTTGTAGGATACCGGAATACCTATACACACATACAAATCAAGAACGGTTGTACGTTCATAAAACAGAGCCCTCAACAGCAGAGGCACTGCAGCAGACTGAAGCGTATATTGAGATTTGGGGTGAGAATGGATACAATCGTTGGGATGCACGCTATGAAATTCTACTGGGTGATCTGCTAAATCCGCCTATAATTTCTAAAGCGGTCTTCTTTGCACCGATTGATGCACTTCGCGCTACGCTTCACCAACCTTCTTTTCAAAACGTCCCATACAAGGAGGACATCCTTGCCGCGCCATACTATCTCGAATCATGCAAACTTGAACTCGCCAAAGAAGCATTTCTTAAGCGCGGCTTTTCATATCACAGACAAGAGGATGGATTTCATTACTGGAACCGACGAGATGATGAAATTGGCACTGTAGAAGTATCATTATGGGAGAGCGAAGACGGTGTGTGGATACGTGCTGCAACGTCTAATACCGGACTGCCTACGGAAGCAACACTTATAACAGATGTTTGGAACGATACTGGCATCCTGCCACCGATTCCCACGACAGAACTGCCGTTAGACGAAAATGTGAACGCCATTCGAGAAGGGAAACTCAGTCCGTTGGCAATAAAACGTCCGCGTCCGGTATTACAGAAATCGGAACACACCGAAAAAACTGATAAAACACGAGAAGAAATCAGCATTCAGGTACAACGTGCTTTTGATAGGAATGTGCGCGTTCTTGGACTTATTCCCGAAACACTCTTGGAGAAAACCCGTGAAATGGCATCTCTTCAGCGGAATGGTGAGATAATCTGTCTAAACATGACTGATGCTCAGTTTGCAGCAAAAGCAGAACAAATCTTTCAAAATCTAAATGTTGGATCGGTAGACGCTACACAACAAACTACCAAAGCACAAATCTTGGAGGATTCTCAACTGATTTTGGACCCACAATACGCAAAGACAGTAGAACAACTTCTCGAAACTCAAGATGGAACACAGTGGCTTTGCATCATCAATGTCATACGAGAGTATCAACTGTTTCTTGAATGTAAAATATCAAAAACCACATTGAAAGAATGGGGTGTCAGTTGGCAAGATGATGCTTTAGGAAACTTTGCCTTAACGCTACTGAATGCAGTAGAAATCAGAGATAAATCACATGCTGACTCTGTCAGACGCATCCGTTCAGCGATACGAATGTTTGAATGGTTGGAAGAAGAACTGATCCAACAAATGTGTCAGACGACTCTTGAAAACCGTCAGACGTTTCCAACGGTTTGTCAGGAACCAAATTGGACGTTTTGGCATCAACTCAAACGTTTTTTTGCATATTACAAACGGGATGCTGATGCACCGATGCGATGGGAAGCCGACATACTGCGGTTCCACGTGCCACCGGTAATTCATCCGAACGTCAGACGTCTATTACTCGCCGCGCCAGTTCTCTACGATGAACATCTAAATCGTGCGTTCTTAGATGAGAAAACTGAGATCCTTGATACACAACAGAAAACGTGGCTGCCTGGAAACGCTGGATTTCAGATTCGCACAGGTATTTATGAACAGGGGACGATTTTAGACCTTAGCAATACCTGGGATAGTCTCGGGATATCTGAAACAGGGCAGCACCTTTTTTGGAGAATCCAAGCTGAAATTGAACGAGACCCAACTATTAAACATGGGATTATAACCCATTTTTCCACAATTGAACAGTTGAAGGGTATCGCGAAACATGAGAACGTCTGTTTCTTGACGAGTTTTCAAGCAGTGGAAGGATTAGAAACCGCTTTTCAAGAGGCACAGGTCTTATGGGTAGTTGGCTTGCCTGAAATAGGCCTACGTTCCACCTCAAGACGCGCTCAGATCTTGTTTGGAAACGACGCAGAACCGCTCTCTTATGAAATGGATCCTGAGTTTTACCGTTACAAAGACGCACGCGTACAGAGTGTCTATGAAAAAGAGATATACCGTATATTCAACGAGATTATAGAATTGACTCAACTGAACCGTATAGCAAACAAGAAAATTATGTTGATTACGGGTATGCGAATACCTGAAATTACCGATAGACCAGAGACTCTACTATTTGACTGGACAGATTTAGATGTAGCTGGTGGGTTAGATAAACTGTCCGAGGCGATAGCGACACGCGAACGTTTTGAGGCAGAACGCGACAATATGACGACTGAGACCCCAAGAAAAGAGGTAGAGAGAATATTGGGATGTTCTGCAAGGCAAGCGAACCGAGTGTTGCGGAGAATGAGGGGCGGAGCACTCGCACGTGTTTCTTTCCGCATTCAGATTCTTGAACTTCTCGCCGGTGGGGAAATGACAACACCCGAAATCACTGAGGCAATTGAGGGACATCCCAAAGCAATAAATACAAAACTCACGCGCATGGTAAAATCAGGCGAAATTGTAAAGATCAAACGTGGCTTGTATACACTGCCAAAACCGTAAATGCTGTTTGCTGTTTCAACTTTACCGGATGCTCGGTACCTGCTATAGCCATGGTGTCTGACCCAGGTCACTACTCATACATAACTTCAGCAAAAATGTCTTCTAAGGAATGTTCTACTTCAACCAATTGCCGCAGTTGGACACCCGTTTCATGAGCGATCTTAAAGAATAAATCCCCGTCCGTACTGTTCTGCATTTCTGTGGTTACAAGTACATGTCCATCTGGTCGTAATTCTGTCTGATACTGATGCCGTTGTAATGCAGCTACATAGTCATTGCGGTCTCCTATTATTTTCAGGTCGAATGCTCTAATATCTTTCTTTCTGAGTTCATCAATCTTACCTTGTACCGCAAGGCTCCCGTTTGAAAGACCTAATACCGTCTGACATGTAGATTCAACATCAGGTAATAGATGTGAAGACAATAAAACATCTATACCTTTATCCGCTGATATATCTTTTACGAGCAGCAGCATCTCCTCTCTACCGTTTGTATCCATACCATTTGTTGGTTCGTCAAGTAGCAATAATTTAGGATCGTGCACCAATGCCTGTGCCAACTTTACCCGTTGACGCATCCCAGCAGAATATCCGCTTATGGGACGGTAACGTTCTTCATCTACACCAACGTAATACAAGACTTCGTGTGCGCGTTGCATGGCATCGCGAAATGGCATACCGCAGAGTTGTCCAGCATAAGCAACCAATTGAACAGCATTCATCGTTGGAATTAAACAATCATCTTCAGGCATATATCCGACGCGTTCCCGAATATTGACCTGTTCTGTTTCCACCTCCATATCGAAAACCTTTGCTGTTCCACGCGTTGGTTTTACAAATCCGAGTAGCATCTTTATCAACGTGCTTTTTCCTGCACCGTTAGGACCCAACAGACCGATCGCCCCACCTGATGCTATTTCTATTGACAGATCATCAAGTGCGATAGTTGTACCGAAAGTTACGGATACGTTGTTAAGTTCAAAAAGCATAATAAAATGATGGATATATTGTCTTTACAATTTCACATTACGGTTTATAGATACGTTGGACGCGTTTGCCAATCCGAGTTAGTATCTCATAAGGAATAGTATTCGCTTTTTCTGCTAACTCCTCAATACTTATCTTTTCTTCACCCTGTTTTCCTAAGAGTACAACTTCGCTTCCGATCCTTACATAATCAGATTCCTTTAACTTAATCACCATACTATCCATACAGATACGTCCAAGAATCGAACGTCGTTTTCCATTTATCAAAACTTCACCGATTCCAGACAATGCGCGCGGATACCCATCCCCGAACCCGACACGCAATCCCGCGATACGGATTGGATGCAGTGCCTTATATTCTAATCCATAACTTACGCCTTCACCCACTTCAATTTCATCAATCCAATGAACATGTGTTTTCCAAGTAAGGGCAGGATACAAGGGTAATGCTTTTTTTTTACCGGGATAGATACCGTACAGACTCAATCCTGGACGCAAAGCATTAAAACGAGAATCTGGAATTTCAAGTGTAGCAGCACTGTTTGCTGTATGTACGATAGGAATACGTGGCTTAATCGTTAACAGAGGGTAAAACCTATTTAGCTGGACGTGTGCAAAACTTTTATCTTCTTCGTGTGCAGTTGCAAAGTGAGTGAAAATTCCTTCTACTTCAATATTCGGTAATGATCTGAGTCGTTCAATGAATTCACGCGCCTCTGTGTAACAGACTCCGCTACGATTCATCCCCGTATTAACATCAACATGGACTCTAATTTTACCATCTGGTGTATGTTTTGCTAATATGTCACCTTTTTCTGACATATCATTTAGACGAATAGCCAAATCCCAATTATCAATAGCAGGAGTCAATTCGTGGAGCAGAATATCCTCAGTATATTCAGGCAATGGTGAGTAAAGAATTAGGATAGGTTTACTGATGTCTGCTTGACGGAGTTCAATGGCCTCTTCCACAGTTGCGACGGCAAACATATCAACAACTGATGTTAAAGTCTCGGCAACAGGAATAACACCGTGTCCATAAGCATCGGCTTTTACGACTGCAATTAATTTGCCACTTGTATATACTTTTAATGATTCAGCATTTTCTCTAATATCCAATAGGTCAACTATCAGATGTGTTTGATTAATATCATACACAAGCGATCTCCACAATCTTACCTTATCTCAGTCAATGTCCCTTCAACACCAATTATTGTTAGTTTTCGTAACAGCCATGCATCTTCCATAACATTCACGATATCTAACGTCAGTGTTAGTTCATAATTGCCAGGTACAGTGATAACGGATGAGACATCAATTTCATCTCCAATCATCTGGGGTTCATTAGGTTGGACTGCACCTATCGTTTTGTCCTGACCAACTGATATACCGTTGATAGCAATACTCAAGAATGCCCCAGCGCGTGCCGTATCTTGTAGTATCTCATACCGAAGCTTTATATTCTCACGAAAGATTTCATCAACTTTCAAACTAAATGTTAGTGTCTGTGTGAAGGTATTTCCTTGCCAATATCGATTCGGTGTAGCAATAATAGCGTGTCCAATACCGACTTCAATCCGTATTTGTTGTCTATCGGATACATTCCCATCCGTAACTTCAAGTGTAATAGTGTTAGTACCAGCCGACTCAGGAGCAACATAAACAACGCTGTTTCCGTCCCCTACTATTCTACCGTTGCTTACGTTCCACATGAAATCTAACGCCGATGCATCACCAGAATAGTCAACTGTTGCTGTGATGGTAGTCGTGTCCCCGATATTGAGCATTTGTGTATCTGCTTTTAGCGTAATCTCAAGTGTTTCTGCATCAATGTTCAGCAAGTTATCAGTTTCACATGCTGATACAAGACACAATGCACTCAACAAAAAGAGGATTTGAACATAAAATTGTAGTTTTTGAATTTTCATAGATTTATTTTATTCATCAAAATCATCAAGTGAATCAATAGTTGCGGCTTTCTCAAAAAGTGAATTGAGGCGCGAGAGGTCTCGTATTCTGTTAATTTTCTGTCTAACGGAAACGGGAACATTATCAAACTTTAGTTCCAGTAGTTTTATGATGGCTTCGCGTTTTGCACGCGTTTCACCTCTTTCTTCGCCTTGTTCATACCTTATGTCAAGGATTGATTTTGCCATGTTTTCTACCTCCAAATCATGTGCATGCTTATCAAGAAGCGTTAGCAATTCTTTGTGTTCACTAACTGGTCGTCGGTTCAAGATTAGTAAAACTAAATAGATAAATGCCTTGCGTCTTTGCTGTGCTTTCGTTTCATCAAGTGTCTCAAGATATGATCCCACTTCAAGCAAGGTATTGCGTAGTGTATCCTTATCAGCCTTTTCCTTTTGAAGAACCGTTAACAACCATCCAAGGGGGTGGTCAGTTTCCTTTAGTGACGCTGTTTCAGTTTCGTTTACGCTGAGAAACAACGTGTCAAATTTGGGTACAAACCGTGTGAGGATATTTGGTATATTCATTACCGCATCAAGTGTTAATGTGGACATCCACGGCTTTTCCCCGTATAATACACAATTGGGAGAATCGGTTGGAAACGCCACCTACTTTTGGGTACTTTGTCAGCTTCCCATCTTTTTCGTTGAGCATCCCAAATCTGCATCATGTAAGACAACATCCGATAACTCATTATAGGATCATCTGAGGATTGATGCTCAACGAGAATATAGATAAGTAGTTCATCTGTACCCGTTTCAGTTTGAAACGGAACACTAAACACCATGTCAGCCACCTGCTCACGCAGTGTATCAGAGATAAAACCGGTGTTAATCAGTAATAAACGACTGAAATCTATTCTCGTCATTAATTCACTTGCCAGAAATTCTACCAAGGCACGGACATACTCTCTGTCTTCAAACAACCATCGCGTACTGCGGTCATGAAAAGGTTCAATAGGGATATCTAAAAAACGAAGTATTTCTTGTTCTTGGCTGTCTATAGTCTTTGACATTAAGCTCCTAATCTGAAATTCAACTTTTATTGATCGACAGCAGGTGCGAAAGTCTCAGGATTATCAGATGCTGCATTGTAATCATCAATTGGTTCTGTCATGCTGAGGTTTTCTCAACTATAATCATACATTGATTATAGCATAATTCCCGCCCCTTGTCAATCGTTTGTTTTGTCAGAATCATGATGTACACAATTATCCCTGTCTGGTTTTCCCACGAAACCCTACAAAAAGTAACACAAATACAATAGAATTGACTAACAACACTGACGAAATTGCATTGAGTTCAGGTGTGAGTCCAAACTTAATGCTTGAATAGATATATACAGATAACGTTGTTTTCCCGACACCTGTAGTGAAGAATGTGATAACAAAGTCGTCTATTGACAAGGTAAATGCCAGTAGTGCCCCGCCAACAATACCGGGCGCAATGAGCGGAAGTGTAATTCGCCAGAACGTCTGCCATTCGTTTGCACCCAGATCAAGCGCAGCTTCCTCTACCGTATAATCATATCCCTGCAAACGCGCACGCACCACTATGGTAACATAAGCAACATTGAACACGACATGCGCTAAGATCACCGAAGTTAATCCAAGGGGAATATTTACACTATTGTAAAACATCAGCAGCGCAATCGCTAACACGATATCTGGAATAATGAGCGGAAGATACAATAATCGGATGACAGCTGAACGCAGCAAGAATCTATGTTTTTCGAGAGCCAATGCAGCTGCAGTGCCAATTATCGTTGAGATAAGCGTTGCTAACCCCGCAATGATAAGACTGTATTTGCAGGTATCCAATACATCACGATTCTTAAACATCTTCCCATACCATTCAAGTGAGAAACCTTCCCAAACCGCAATCTGATTTCCGCTATTGAACGAAAAGACGACAACAACTAATATCGGAATATAGAGAAAAAGGAACACGATGACGATGTTGAACTGCAAGAGTCGTTTCATAACGTGAATTTGATAATTAAATGCAATATGCGTTGTAGGTCGGGTTGAGGAACGAAACCCGACAGGTATTGCTCTATAATGGGGCAAAATGTTGGGTTTCGTGCCTCAACCCAACCTACGTAAGTTATGTGTTCTGATTTATCAATTCTCTGCAGGATCACTATCCCGTAATGCTCGAAAGTAGAGAACTGTGCCTGCTGTGACTATAACCATCAACATGAAAGAGAGTGCAGAACCGAATGGATAATCACGTGAAGATTTGAACTGTCCCTCAATCACATTCCCTATGTAATTCACCTTTCCTCCACCAAGTAAGTCAGGTGTTAGGAATGCTCCGACTGTCGGAATAAACACCAACATTGAACCCGCAAGAATACCGGGGAGACTGAGAGGTAACGTGATATGCCAAAAAGCATGACGAGGTGATGCACCTAAATCTTTCGCTGCATCTATTAAAGACATATCCAACTGTTCCAATGCTGCATACAGTGGAAGAATCATAAACGGCAAATAACCGTAAATCAAGCCAATCTGAACCGCTATGGGTGTATTGAGAAGTTCTAAAGGTTGAATATCGGGTATGAGAAATGTGAGAAAACTATTTAGCAGTCCTTCTGTCCGTAAGATTAAAATCCATGCATAAGTGCGTATTAGAAAGTTCGTAAGAAAAGGCACTACGACAAGAATTAACAACACATTTCGCCATTTCGGTCGGTAGCATGCAAGATAATAGGCAAATGGGTAACCTACCAGCAGACATATTGCTGTACACACGAATGCGGTGGACACTGAACGCCAGAACGTTTTAAGATAGACTCCATCAAAAAACCGTAGATAGTTCTCAAAGGTGAAGATCCATCTTATGCCACCATAGGTATCCCGCTCCAGAAAACTAAAGATGAATATGGAGATTAGGGGAAGAATGAAGAAGATGATTAGCCAGAATAGAACAGGTGAAAGTAGGACTATGTGGCGGTATTTATGACGCATACTGTTTCAAAAACTGACGAATACTGTTCTGAATGTTCCACGGATCCGTGATCTCAAGAAATTCCCATTTTCCAAACTCACCACACCCGTTCACTGCTGGTAGCCACATATTTTTGATCGTGTTGACCTTTTGCACTTTATCTTCCCTCGGCATTCCCGAGACCTCAAGAATTAGGTTCACAATTCCATCCGTGGAATTGCTCTCTCCGCTTCTAATACGGACGATAAAGTCAGGTACATATTGCCGTCTTTCGCCGTTGTGATCGATGTAGGGAATCGTAAAATCTAAATAGTGATTCTTGACATAGGCAATTACTTCATCCATCTGTTCCAGTGCTTGTGCACTTTTCTGTTCCCATGAGTCCGTGTCAGCAACAACATGCGAAATGTGGCATTTGTCCGGTTTTGTTTCCCATGTGGGACGTGAGGTTTCAAATAGGACATCTGACGTTGAGCCTGTACATCCTTTTAGATGAGAAGATTGAGCAAAAATCGGAAGGAACGTCTTCTCTGAAGCAGTGTCTACTGAATCTGCTCCTTCGGATCGTTTTTCTGCGTTAAGAATCCCCATGTGAATCCGAAATGCAGCCTTTCGGGCAATTTCGCCAACATGAAAA
The DNA here is from genome assembly GCA_022828145.1 of Candidatus Poribacteria bacterium. Taxonomy (GTDB): domain Bacteria; phylum Poribacteria; class WGA-4E; order WGA-4E; family WGA-3G; genus MSPOR6. The sequence goes on from JAJEJA010000119.1 coordinate 13,367, forward strand.
AACTGGGGATGTGTGTTGTCTTTATAGGTAACACAGTCCTTCATCCATCGGCGCGTGATACGAAGCAATTCTGGGAAAAGCCACCATTTCGCATCTTTCTCAGTGTCACATAAGTAATTATCCATAAGCACTTTAGTAAGGTAAAACTCGGTTTCTTGCTGTCGAAACTTCTTCAGAAAAGGGGATTCAACTTCTATTACCGTACCCGTAATTGCTTCAATTTCTATACGTGACGGAATCTCTGCTGTAGAAAGCTCATAATGAGAATCTTCAGTAAAAGTGGCATCCAACTTCTCATAAGGGAGGCAAGGACGATATCCAGCAATTCTCGGGAACGTGATCTCGCACTTCGCTTTTCTTTCAGGCAATGCCTTAACTTCTATTACAGGATTAGGTTGTATCGCTCTTCCACTACCAGTGGCGGGAATAAATGAGAACGGCACCCCATATACTTCAGCGTATTCTGGCGGAAACGTTTCCAACTCTATATCATTGCCATTGACTTTAATTGTCGTCTTTTCAAAATCATAAGTTGAGCGACGCAGACCTCTCCCAACGACTTGTTCACAGAGTAGTTGTGTGCTAAAGGCACGTACACCAAGAATATGCGTTACTCGCCTTGCATCCCAACCTTCACTCAACATTGACACTGAAACAACACACTTAATCTTTTCGCCAAGTTTATCCTTCTTGCCGACAGTGTTCAGCACTTCGCGTAATAGGTCCTCATCTGTAACTTTCTCTACGTTCATCTTGTGCATGAACTGTTCAATCTGTGTTTTGGAGGCTTTTTTAAACTCGCCTTTTAATGCCTCACCAGATTCCAACTGTTTACTATCAATTAGTAGTGTGCTTAACTTTTCACTCCACTCCCCGTTCTCCTCATTGTTGAAAATCGGCAAATTTCCTTTGACAATTACTTTTTCTCCATCGGCAGTCAGTTTCTCCCAACCCGCAATCCAATCATAAACGAGTTTGGATACCTTTGTATTATTGCAAACGACTATCATGACTGGCGGTGTTAAGCCGTGCGGGTTTTTCTGCCATAAGTCATAAGCCATTTCATAATTGGTATAGAGACTTTGGAGTGCTGCCTCTAACTCTTGTGGCAGCTGCGGTTCTCCATCCGTAGAAATACCCGTAAGCTTAGTACGAATAGTATCCCACAGGCGGCGATAAATCGGATCCCTTGCCATTGTATCATCTGCGACAGGAACGCGCGGTACCTTTGCAATACCACTTTCGATCGCATCTATCAACGCAAAATCGGACACGACCCATGGAAACAGAACACCTTCTTTGAGTTTCTTTCCACTCTGCGTAGTAGTTGAATAACCCGAACCGCTCAGGAAAAATGGCGTAGCAGATAAATCGTAAACAGTTTTTATACCGAGTTTTGCTTTCACAGCATCAAGTCCACTTATCCACAAACGCGGGTTGTCCTGCGTTAACTCAGATTCCTTATCGTTTTTTCGATGGAAACAGTGATGTGCTTCGTCATTCAGGACAATGATGTTTCTCTTTCTACCAAGACTGCGGCAGACTCTCGTAACCATCTCATCAGGTGTTTCTATGAAATTCTTTGCACTCTCTTTTCCCAGAACCTGTTCGCTTACTTTGCTCAATTTTTCTTTTTTGCGTGTCTGAAAAGCGTGATAGTTTGTAATCACAATTTTCGCCTGACATAACGTGTCAAAGTCCCCGGGTGGAAGTAGTTTCATTTTTTGGTAATCGTTTTCAGGATTTTCAGGATGGAGCACCTGCAATCGATCCCGTATTGTTACGCCAGGTGTGACGATAAGAAATGCATCAGCATAACGTTCGCTTCGGGGATTCGCTCTTTTGTTCAACGTGTGATATACAATAAGCATTCCCATAACGACCGTCTTACCGGAACCTGTTGCCATCTTGAATGCAACTCGGTATAGGTCAGGGTTCGCTTCGTTGTTCGCAGTCAAAAGTTGTCTATGGAATGAATCGCTGCGATTTCTGTTTTCACACTCATTGAGATAGATAGCGGTCTCCACTGCTTCGCGTTGACAGAAAAAGAGGCGCGGTTCGTTATCAGGATTGTTCCAATGCTCAAGCAAACGCCTTGTTGTTAGCGTTACGCCAGGATAACCGCTATTACGCCACGCTGTTACTTGGGTGCGCACCTTGTTGATAAACAGGTTCGCCTCCCGAACTTCTGGATCGGGCAGAAGTTTCATTTGCGCGGACTGTGCCTGTTTTTTCGGTTTCGGCATCGGGATAAAGTATTCACTTTGTCGTCTACCCTCAGCAATGTCTTCAGTAATTCCGCGTGGTGTAAATATGAAATGCCGTTGCGGTTCCTCAAAAGGACTGTTGATTACAGGATTGTCTATGGTAACTTTTGACATTATTGCTCCTATTCCTCCTCAATCTTCATCATTTTCTGCACGTTGATTTGAAGTTTTTCATCCGTATATGTGTAATCATTTTCACTACCTCCGTGTTGATTGCTATTTTGTCCGAAATAGGATTTGCAAGATTAGCAGCCCGTAGGTTGGGTTGAGCTTGCGAAACCCAACAAATGATGCTTTCCATTTTTATGCAGACATGTGCGGGTCTTGTCGGGTTTCGCTGGTGCTCTACCCGACCTACAAGACTAACTAAATAACCCTACCCAACACATGATACTTTCATTCATAACCAACATCCAAATCAAATGAAACCTCACCACTTGATCCCCACAATATGTTGTATAATCCAGCTTGCACATAATTATGAAAACTTGAGTATTTCCAATCCTTTGGGGATTTCACCAAACCATGTTTGACCGGATTGTAGTGAATGTACTCGACATGTTTCGTAAAATCTTTATCATCTCGAATGGTATGTTCCCAAAATCTACGCTGCCAAAATGCTCGTTCCTGTTTACTTTGGCGTGATTTTGATATAACATCTTCATACCTGTTTTGGCAATGACGACTGAAGTAACTTTTGATTAACCCCCACCGCATTGAATAATCGGCATCATTTTCGGGCAAAGTCCAGATACTGTGCAGGTGATCAGGGAGCAGGACGAAAGCATTGATTTTCATAGGATGCCGCTGCATCGTATATCGAAAGGCTTGCCTTAGTAAATTTACGTTATCTGGAATGCAAAGGAAACGTCTACGATTGTGAGTGGCAAGTGTAAAGAAGTATCTTCCCCCCTTGATTTGTGACCGACGATATCTCATACACATAACCTGTATTTTCAATAATGTGTTGGGTTTCGTTCCTCAACCCAACCTACAAGTACATAGATAAAGTTCGCGTAGGTTGGGTTGAACCGTAGGTGAAACCCAACATTTTGAACGTGTAAAAAACCCGTTGCATGTTGGGTTTCGTACCTCAACCCAACCTACGGAAGTTATTTGTTCTGATTTATCAAACTCACGTTATTTTAATAAAATGCGTAAGTTCTGTTTTAGTTCTGTCGTGGACGTTGGATTTCTTCTACACAGATTAGGTCTACGGTGATTCCGTGGCTTGCCAACGCGGACATAAATTTAAGCCAACCTCGATCTATCGCTAATAAGATCGTTGGCACTTGCCCGGTATCGCGCTGATACGCAAGCGCAACTGCGATAAATTTCCTATCATTTTTATGAAAATCTTTTAATATTTCATCATCGATCGGGAATTCCTCAAAATCTGTTCCGTTTCCAGCTAACGGTGTAATCTTTATCATTGTGCAAATATCTGGGTACCTCCAATTTTGCAACAATCTTTTTACAAAACCATCACCGATTCCCTTTTGTCTCACTATATTTGCATTCCTCTTGTACTCATTAAGAATTCGCCATCTGTTGTCAACAACCGTCCTAACACGTTCTAAAGTAATTTGTTTAAGTCGCTGCTGGCAACGTTTTATGCAGTCCAAAGACGCATGGTCTGCTTCACCATTTGCGATGACAATAACATTCGTATCTACGATAACTGCGTTCATTCACCCTCCGTTTTTTTTCGGCGTTCCATTTCTGCTTCAGCTCTTGCAAACAGTTCACCCATCTCATTGCCAAAAAAGTTTTCTGGCCAATTTGAAATATTACCGAACTCATCCATTTTTAGGTGTTCAATATTAGATACACCTTCATTGTTACGACAAAAATAGAGGGCAGTTTTTTCAACGCCAATTTTTTCTTCAGCGATGCGCCGCTGCAAACGATTTAACAAGTGTTCACTGTGGCTTTCCACCAGAATCTGCAGGTTTCTTTCGTTGACAACCTCTATCAGTAAGTCTGCAACTTGTGCTTGTACCATCGGATGCAGATGAATTCCGGGTTGCTCCAAAATGAAGGTTGAACCTTCATCAACATAATAAAAATAGATCAGCATCGGTAAAACATCAGCTAACCCGTATCCCATGTCTGCTAATGTAACTTCCGCGCTGTTGGGGCTTTTTTGGATACGAACCTCGTAATTTCTATCGTCTAAAGACACAGTGGGAATAACCCGAAAGGTATAGGCAAGCTCCATCCTTTGAAGCCACTCTGAAATCCGATCTTCAATTAGTATTGCGTCTTCTTTATTAGATGACTTTAACTTCCGCACACCCGCCGAAAGGATGGAATCAATTGCCCCACTTCCCCACTGGTCAATCATCTTCGGATGTGCCCCTTCCCAATGATAGTAACGCTGTGGATGTGCACGGGTTGGACCGAGATAGAAAACATGTGAAAACAATTCCTCAAATGCTGATACATATTTCTGTAAAACCTTTACTGATTCCGTTGTTCCTGATGCCACCCTGCCATAGCAGTTTTCTAATTGTATGTTAATTTCCCCATTATTACTAAGAGTAGAAGATGGAAAAGACGCGCGTCCTTCGCTCCACACTATTTTTGCGCCTCCTCTTAAAGAATGCCCGTAACTAAGTCTCTCCATGATTGATTTCCCATTTTCTACTCGAATTATACTCTCATACGCAAATTGATCCATTAACTGCTCCCACGGAGAACCATCTTCAGGAATTTTGATGAGAGAGCGGAGATGGGTAAGTTGGCACTGAAACTCAAATACAAGTGGGACTACCAATTTGTGTCCATGAACCACTTCCCGAAAATCACCAAGATTCACATAGGAACTTTCATCGCCAAAAAAGATAACTTCCTCTACATCCTTGCGTTCTGCAGTCTGCTTAAGCAGCAGCAGCATCTGTAACAAGCTACTCTTTCCAGAACTATTTGTCCCAAAAAAGCCTGTCAATGGCGCAAGTTTCACTTCACCGCTATCCTTCCATGATTTGAAGTTTTTCATTCGTATATGTGTAATCATTTTCTATGTATCTCCACGTTGACGTGTCCTGTTAAAGCTGGTCCTCAATCCATTCATCGTCGTGGGCTGGATTATAGATGAGCCCTTTTTTAATATCAAGACAGAGATCCAGGTATTCAAGTACCATGTGCCCGACAAGAACAGGTAATCCGGCTGGTAGATCCGCCACCTCTATTGTCCCTTCCCGTGCCAGAACTGTATACCGAACATCTGAGTAAACTGTCCGCGTTACAATACCGTTCGTGGTCTGTGCCTTTCTACTCCTAACGGGAGTCAAACCGAGTTGTTCAATAAGCGGTTTGGGTAAGGACAATCCAGTTGCACCGGTATCAACGATTGCGTCTTCGACGGTCACTTGCCGAATATCCTCAGGTTTGATAACACCCGCTTCTGCTAAAAACTGATCTTTTCTATTTGCAAGTTCTATCTTTGTTGTGTGTTTCATTTTTTTCTCCTTGGTTTACGATAAAGTATTTGTGATATAGCATACCCTATTTTTCAGCAGAAGTCATGGAAAAAAGCCATTCAGGATGTGTAAAGTTTGTGCATTCTATTTGTCTGATAGCACCAAAAACCTCTTATCCTAAGAAATCCTATAATCCTGAAAATCCTGGTTCAGACAATTAACACCAACTGCTATACCTTATACTCCTTCATCACCTCATCACCATAGTGATTGATAACCTTTACAGCAATTTTACCAGACTCAGGTTTGGCAAAAGGTAGACTCTCTGTGCGATACAGTGCCTCCCACGCTTCCTCGTTGATTTCTGCTTTAAGTGCTTTTTGTAGCTGCTTATAAGGTTCGTTTTCACCTGTGAAATAGGCATGCCGCACGAAAAACGCCTCGCCATTGTAAGCAGTATCAATGAACCAACACGCGATGTCCTTTGGTGTGTCAGAACGGAGCAATCCCTTCCCAGGATCATACACATCTACACCTAAGAGTTGAACAGAGATTGTGCCATCTTCATTCTCTACAATCTCCACGTCCGGTTCTCCGAACACCATAAACAGATTGCCCTCACCCGTGTTTTTGAGCTCACGCACCATCAACTCAGGACTAATTTTGACAGGCAGTATCGGTAAACTTCCTATTTGTGTGCTTTCATCAGCGGTGTACCCCTCAAAAGCGAATCCTGCTACAATGAGGAGGTCGTACTTAGCAAGTTTTCGCACAGCCTCTTTCGCAGCTTCCCGCACCCACTGCTGCCCAACAGTATCATACTGCGGTCCGATGCTAATGGCGATGTTCTGGACTTTTTCGTCTTTGTCTGTCCGAACACCTTCAGCATGAAGCCACTCGCCGGGATGTTCCTCTAACCAATCAAAGGTGATACGGTCTTCCTTAAGCCGATTTTGCACCCCCGCTGTTTTGAGATGCTCTAAAATATGTTTATGGTAATCTTGTGCATTCTCTGGAGAAACTTTTTCTGGCGTATCACTTTCTGCATCTGAAGAGTCTGGAACAAGGTGTGGAGACAAACTCTCCATCGTAAAGGGACCTGTTACACGTATCCGTTTTCTGTCTTGATGTGGTTGATCGTATAGCGTCTCACTTTTAGCGCGTTTTGCGGTGGAGGAATCCATTGCTAATTGGCGTTCACGTTTAAGTTCAAGCCATTTACGATGCAGTTTCTGAAATGTTTTGTCCCAATCCGTATCAGTTTTAGTTGGCACCTCCCACTCTTCCCAATTTTCTCCAAAGATTTCGTTCATTTCGGCACGGAGCGGGTCTAACTTCTCTGCATACTCTGCATGGATATCGTCAATTTCTGTATTATTTGCCATGTCCGAGAGACTGACATACGGTGCTGTTTTATATGAAAAACCTTGCTTGATATCGTCTGCATCTTCAAGACGATAGTAAGGATATTTTGCGGACATAAGACGGGTACGTGCCAATGCAAGTGCCACCTTTGAAGTATCTACCGTAATCCAACGTCTTCCCCATTCTTCTGCAACATAAGGGGTTGTGCCACTACCACAAGTTGGATCAAGTACGAGGTCCCCAGGATCTGTTGTCATGAGTATGCATCTTTGGATCACCTTAGGATTAGTTTCAACTACATAAGTTTTTCCTGAACGTCCGCCCGCGGTATCTGTCCAGAGATTAGTAGTAGAACGCCCAGGAGAATCGGCGGGATATCGAATGTAACGCAAAGATTTACCAGGAGCAAAAAGTCTACCTTGTTTTGCCATCCTGTCTAAGCCTTCCCGACTTGCTGCCCAACCCCTGTCGCTTGTAGGAACGAAAACTTTTCCTTCAAACTCATAAGGATACGTTGCATCACCAGCAGTTTGTGATGTTACTGAATAATCCACAAATCTCCGACTTCCTTCAGACAATATAGAAGGGTCTTCTTTCTCTTTTCTTGTCATTCCACGGTGCGTACCATCTGGCAATTCTACTTTTTCATAGGACTTGAGGAGCGGATCAGCAGAGCGTTCATCCCATTCCATGTAGAGTTGATGATACTTTATCACATCTTTATCTTTAGCATACCATAATAAATAATCAAAAACTGAAGATATGGAAGAAGATGATGTCAATTCACCTCTTGTCCATGCTACAGTAGTAACAGCATTTTCACCCCCAAATATCTCATCTAACACACATCGGACAAGATGAACGTTCTCATCGCTAATTTGCACAAAGATGCTGCCAGAATTGCTAAGTAGTTCGTACGCAACGGCAAGTCGGTCACGAAGATAGGCAAGATAAGAGTGAATGCCTAACTCCCACGTATCACGGAATGCTTTAATCTGTTCGGGTTGGGGCGTTACGTCTTCTATTTTTGCATCATCAACGCTCTGTTTCCGCGTGCTAACCTGCCAGTTGCTACTAAACTTAATCCCATAAGGTGGATCAAAAAAGATAGTTTGCACACTATTTTTAAATCCCTCTTTTTCTGCAAGGGAATTCATCACTGCCAGCGAATCACCTAAAATAAAGCGGTTATGCCAATTCTGTTCGTGTTGGTAAAACTCAATTTTCTGCTCAAAGTCAAGGTCATTGAATCCTTCAAAAAGCGTTGCTATCTGGTCTTCCTCTTTCTGCTGTTGCGCGCGGAGTACCTCAATTATGGCTTGCGGTTGAATATGCTCCTGTATGTAGATTGGAACGGCTTGTACCTCAAGGTCATTATCGTTCTGTTGGTCTTTACCTTTCCAAACTAATTGCGGGTCAAGTGCAACATCGCGCGGGTAACGTGTCGGTGCAAAGTCATCATCTTCAGCAAAGCCGCTCAGTTCTTGGGTTGGATTGTTGGGTAGTTTGTCGGCATGCTCATAATGGTTTATAGGTTTTTTCGGCATAGGCAAACCTCCTCTCTTTTTGACAGTCATCTCCTAAACAAGTTTATTGAGTTCTTCTTTATTGTAGTACATTCTTCCAGATTGTGCCATTCTCCCTTTCATTGGGTGTGTAAAGTTTTTGCACTCTGTTTGTCTGAACCGGGATTATAGGATTTTCGGGATTTTACCAGGATAAGATGTATCTTCTCGTATTTTCTTTTTCTGAAAATGAGAAACATTGTGTGTTTTATTTCTTTGTCTTATCCTGGTGAAATCCTGATAATCCTGGTCAATCCTGGTTCAGACAAGTAACCAGAACTTTACAGACCCTTTCATTTTTATCAATCAGCAGCAGGGGCAAAAGTTTCAGGGTTTTCCGCTGCAGCATCATAATCATCTATGAGTTTGGTTATACTCGGATTCTTCCCACAAAGCGGGCAATTCTCATCACGAGGCACTTTCATTTCACGATAGGTCATACTTAACGCATCATATAGGATAAGTCTGCCGATAAGCGGTTCACCAATGCCGATTATATACTTAATCGCTTCAGTCGCCATCATCACACCAATTACGCCTGGGAGCACGCCCAGGACTCCAGCCTCACTTCAGCTCGGTACCATGCCTGGTGGCGGCGGTGTAGGATACATGCAACGGTAACACGGACCTTCATTCGGTTTGAAAAGTGTGACCTGACCCTCAAACTGGAATATACTACCATGCACTACCGGTTTATTCATTAACACCGCAGCATCGTTGACGAGGAAACGGGTCGCGAAATTATCACACCCATCAACTATCAGATCATATTCCGAGAATATCTCCTCAACATTGTCGGCTGTCAATCTTAGATTGTAAGGTGTTATCTCAACATCTGGATTTAGAGACTTAATCGTAGTCGTTGCGGATTGAACTTTCGGTGTGCCGACTGCTTCTGTGCGATGTAGTATCTGACGTTGAAGGTTGCTTAATTCCACGACATCTGAGTCAATCAAACCAAGATGACCAATACCTGCAGCCCCAAGATACACACCTGCCGGTGAACCTAATCCGCCTGCACCTACGAGTAAGACCTTTGCATCAAGTAGTTTTGCTTGTCCGCGTTCACCGACTTCTGTCAGCATAAAATGTCGGCTATATCTATCTAATTGCTCGTGCGACATCTGTTTGTCTTGTGTGGTTGGGAATCCAGCTGCACTCCAATCTCTGTAACCACCAGCCATTGAAACTGTATCCGTATATCCCATTTCTTGTAGCGATTTGGCGGCGAGCAGTGAACGTAGTCCTGCAGCACAATAAACGATAACTTTTTGATCTCGATCAGGGATGTAATCCTCAACAGAAAACTCCAGCATACCGCGTGTTACATGCACAGCATCAGGGATATATCCGGCGCGATATTCATCTTCATCACGCACATCCAGAAGCACAAAATCCTTTCCATCATCCTGTTCTGCTTTCACATCGGTAACAGATACTTCTGGAATTTCCGTTTTTGCCTCATCTACTATCTGCCTGTATGATTTCATGTTTTATTCTCCGTGAGATTCTTCAATCTCTTTATTGTCATGGGTTTATAGTGGATTCTACAATTAACTTTACATCTGAGTAGGAGGGAACTCCGATTCCCGACTATTAGGGGTTGCGTCGCGATTCGGAGATCGCTCCTACAGAATATATGTAAACTTATTTATATAATTTACTATAGATACAAAATATATTTAATCCGCGACTCTCCATAATCCACGA
>JAJEJA010000024.1 GCA_022828145.1 Candidatus Poribacteria bacterium
CGCAAAAAACGCCAGAGAATACTACGCAAACATCGCAAACGCATATCTGAAAGGATTTGATTTTGAAGAATCTACTGAGGCTGCAAGACAGGTAATCGCACATAGTCCACGGAACCCTGAAGGACATCAACTCCTTGCACAGATCGCAAAGCAATCTGGCGAATACGAACAAGCAATTGACAGCTACAAGCAGGCAATAAGACTGCGTCCTGAAATCATTGAAAACCGAATAGAACTTGCTGCTATTTACAGTCTTGCTGGGAAATATCGTGAAGCTGTCGCACAATATTGGAGATGTTGGGAACTCAGCGATAACATAAATGACAAACTGAACTTTATTAAGCCATTGACAAATGCTTACTACGATTTGGGCAGACACGAAGAACTTGAAGAAAAATTGAAACAGATGGCAAAGACCAATACTGCCGACATCGCTCCTGTCTTAGCACTTGCACAAGTGCATCGTACTGAGGGGGACCTACCCAGTGCACGTTTCCAGATCGCACACGCTTTGGATCGTCAACAGGATAATGCAGACTTATTAACCCAATTGGTTGACATTAGCATCGACCTTGGAGACATTCAAGAAGCACTTGATTACCAAGAAAAACTTGTGAAAGTTAAGCCTGATCCAATCCATAGACAGAAACTCGGTGAACTGCTTTTTGACGTGGGACGCGAACAGGAAGCAATACAAACATGGTCAAAAGTACTCCATGCCAAAAATCAGACACTTGAGGCGGAAGTAAAACTCGCTCATCTGTTGATACGTCACGGTTTACAGGAGGAAGCACTCTCCGCGTTAGACAGCGCAGGCGAAAAAATCTCTGGCAAGGACGCACATCTCGCACTCTATCAACTCGGTACAACACTCCAATCCATGAACGAACCTAAAAGAGCGATACCACACTTTAAACGTGTGTTGGCAATGAACAAACCCATAGAGGCCTCTATCTCCAATCTTGCAGCAAAAACTCCAACACCGATTACCCCGCAAAATTATTATGGTCCTCCTGGTATCAACCTATACAAACTAAACCTCGCATCTAATCTACAATATCAAATCCAAGGACAACCTTACGGCTATACGACCAGACAAACCTGGAGTCCAAGTAGTTTTGAAGAGGCACAGTCAGCTGCACTTGTACAGCTGAAGACAATTATGGCGGAAGATGGTAAATTAGGTGAGTTAATTCAGGAATTTGAGAATAGAAGTCAAGCAAATCCTAAGGACATTCAGAATCTTGAATTATTAGCACAACTCTACAGACTACTCGAATACAACGATAAGTCAGATCTAGCTATTGAAAAACTGCTTGCCGCTGCACCTAACGATCCATTGTATCAAAGTATTAAGCTTCAGCGCGATGTGTTTGAGAATCAACTCAGTTTTGACGAGATCATGCAACGGTTTGATAGCATGCAGTGGTTAACGCCTCAAGCGAGACAATGGTTTTTGGCAGATTTCATCCGATTGTCTAACTTTAGAGATTATCAAGGTCCGAAAGATAATGCTGAAAAACTATTGAATGAACTCGCTAAAGAATCAGTTGATGACCCAAAGATCATTCCAATGTTAGTCAATGCTTATATTTCAATGGAAAGAGCAGCTGAAGCAGAAGAATTAATAACAGCGTATATTGAATCAGCAACCCCCCAAATGTTACAGCAATTCTCTTATGCATATCAGACGCTTGCCACCATACATCTTAAGAAGAAAGAAGTAGATAAAGCAGTCACATACTATTGGAAGTATTTTGAACTTACAAAACCGAAATCTACCAATCCGCGCCGTGCCTTGACACTCCAAAGATCACATTATTCATCCGGAGGTTATACACCGATCCAATCAGGTTTCCCGTCTACAACGGTATATTATGACCAGAACCGTTTGAGGACTCTACAACAGACATTCAATCGGATGTGGATAAATGACCAACATGAAGCACTATATAACCACTTGAAAACTGAAATAGAAAAAACTGAAGGAAGAGAACGTATCTATCCCGCATTAGCATTATGCTACTGCTATTGGTGGGAAAATAATCGAGATGCAGCACTGGAGATTCTAACCGGATTAGAGCAGGAGTTTTCTGATGACATAACACTAAAACTCAGTACAACCATGGTTACAATTCAGACTGGTAAGCATAAAGAAGCTTTAAAACTTCTTCAAGATCTAACACAAGCAGACCCAAGAAACCGACGACAGTATTTTGATCTAACGCTACAGATAGCTGTTAATATCGGTGATACTTTTGCAGTGAGAGAATTGATGACAAAAGTCCTTAACTCACCAAATAGTGTCCGGGAACTTTATCAGTTTTCAAGACAACTTCAACAGGCAGGTCTTACACAATATGCTATCGCTGTAGCCAAGAAAACTACCACTTTAGCGTTACGTGAACGTGACCCGAACTTCCTTGTGGAACTCAGCCGACATCTCAGTAACTTAGGACGCGGACAGGACGCAGCAAAGATTGCATCCCGAGCTTTACAGTACGCAAACCAGACAGACAGATACGGTCAGATGATGTATTCATACAACTTTCAACAGGCAGCAAACATAGCACGTAGTTCAACCACTCATACGTATACGAACCGTGCTACAAAACTAATTGAAGCCGCAAAGAATAATCCAAATTCATTCCCAGCACAAATAAAATTAGCCACATACTATGCAAGTAGGAATCAGATACCACAAGCTTCAACTGCTTATGAAGCGGCACTGGAATTGCGACCAAAGGATTACATTACACGCAAACGGTACATTGAGTTTTACAACGAAACCGTCAATACAAGAAAGCTGTAAAACACTACACAATTCTATCAGAGCAAGATCCGAAAAACGTTCAAGCAATGTATCCAAGTTATTATGAAGTCGTGCGGACTTTTACAGAAGCAGGAGAAATCGCGAAGTTAGTTGAAATCACCAAAGCAGTGATTCCCTTTGAGAGCCAACATTCAAGGGGACATGATTTTGCACGAAATGTGGCACAGCGATTAACGAGTGATGAAAAGGCAAAATATGCCGTTGAAATCTTTGAAGAAATGATGAAATCAAGTACCAATACCTATCCAGTTTACATTGATTTAGCCAATGCTTATGTAGCTTCGGGAAACCGTGATAAGGCAATTCAACTCTTACGTCAGAAACTTGAGATAGAAGATACGACCGCTAAAATCAACGTCATACTCAGATCAGCAAAATTCTCTGAATTAACTGAAGTTTTGAAAGCATTATCAGCAGAATACGACGAATTGATCGCTGCGGAGGAAGTAGAACCTGTTCTGTTATATTTAACCGCAGTTACAAAGATCGTGACAAAAGACTTTGAAGTGTCAGACGCGATTGTAGACAGACTGCTTGAAGTTATTCCGACAAGGGATAGACTCAATTGGTTAACAATAGTTGCCAATACTTATCAGGGACAGGCAGACGTTGATCGTGAAATACGGGTGCTCAAAGCATCCTTAAAAGATGCTGATCCTGTGCGCGATTACCAAATATCTTCTGTCTATAACAAGCTCGGTACAGCTTATGCTAAGAAGGGCGAAAAAGACATAGCAAAGGACAATATCAAAAAAATGGGTACAATACGACTGATGCGGCAAAGTTATCCAGCATACTATGAGAAAGATAGTGTAGCACGTATATACATGCAACACGAACTCTGGGACGAGGCTGAAGTACTTCTCACTGAAATCATAAATGACCTGTCCGCACAATCATACTATAAAGAACGGGCACAAGAGCAACTGTCAACCTTGAAAGTTAGACGCAGCGGTATATCAGGAACAGAAACCCCTAATCAGAATAATCAGACCACGAGTGTATATGCACAAAGAACAATTGCACAACAACACATGCGGAGAAATCGTATTCCTGAAGCAATAAAAGCTTATGAACAATTAGCAGAAATCATGCCGGAAGACCTGGAATCCCGTTCGCAGCTCGCTACGCTCTATTCAAGACAAAATCAGCATGATAAGTCTATCAATACATGGAAAAAGTTGCTTGAAGTGGACCCTGAAAATACGAAGTATAAGGATGGTCTTATAAATGCATATAGCAGTGCAGGTAAGTTTAATGAGGCAATTCAACTCGCGAAAGAATACATTGAAGAAGATGCCGAAGCTGGTGCAAATTATTCACGACTCGCAAGACTATACAGCTCCAGTAATCAATTAGAAGAAGCTATCACGAACTATAAAAAGGCGATTGAACTATCCCCCGGCGATGGAGCAGCACATGAGCGTTTAGGAAATCTCTATATGCGTACTGACAAACTTGATGATGCTGAGAAAGCATACAACGAAGCAAAAAAATATCTGCAAAATTCACATGCACACACACAGATTGAACGTCAAATGATGGAGATATATAGACGAAGAGGAAAAATTGATGAATACCTGAAGGAAGCTGAAAAGAAAGGCACGATGACATTCGATATGCAAAGAAATCTGGCACGCTCATATCAGAATGCTGGTAAGTTTGATGAAGCCATTAACTCTTATGAGAAAGCACTACAATTAACAACGGATGATTGGCAAAAACGAGACGTTGAACGACAGATGCTATCCCTCCTCAGACAACAAGGAAAATTAGAAGAACACCTTAAGGAAGCAGAGAAGAAAGGGACACTCACATTCTCAATGAAAGTAGAACTTGCAAGACAATATCGGAGAAAAGGGGAGGCTGAAAAGGCTATTAAGGCATATAAGGACGCACTTGAAATGTCAGCAAGAAGTTACGACCTTGGTAATGTAAAACGAGAACTCATGCAGGAGTATGTCCGCTTGGGTGAAGACGATTCAGCCGTCAAACTCTACGAGTCAATGGTACAATCAGAGTCAAGCGGCACCTCAATATCCAGCGGTCCAAACGGTTTCACTGTGGCATTCGGCGGAGATGTAGCAAGACGTACGATAATTACAGCCTTTCAAAATAGTGGAAGGTTGGACCAGTTGAAAACCATTTTTGAGGGAAGACTTGAAAAGAATAAGAGCGATCCGATAAGCCTTGAAGTTGTGGCAGAAATATACCGAGAAGCAGAAAACCATGAAAAAGCCGCACAAACATATCAAGCTCTGACAAAAGCTTCCCCAAGCAATGTCCGCGCATACTTCTATGCTGCCGCCGCATTCAAAAAGACAGGTAATGTAGAACTTGCTAATCAACTCATAAATCACGGGAATACAGCTCTCTCATCAAGCAATAGATCACAGGATATGTGGTTCCTCTGCGCAATCGGTTCTATCTGCTATGAAGCAGAATTTTATGAACCTGCAATAAAACATCTTAAGATAGCACTCATAGAATCAAATAACCGAGGTGCCAGTAGTTGGGAACAAGAAACTATCTACGATCTGATCGGAAAGAGTGCTCTTGCCTTAAAACAGTACGAAGAAGCAGTTGAGGCTTATACACAATTGAAGAATATCGCACGGGATAGTAGAAAAAAACAGGAAGCAGAGAAGGCAATCAAACAAGCTTACAAAGATGGAAAACTGTTTGAAAAGCAGTTACCTGAACTCATCAAAACTGTAGAAGATAATCCTAACGATGCTAATGCAAGACTTAAACTTGCGCAAACTTATGAACAGAACGATATGTTCAAAGAAGCAGCCATACACTATGAAAAGCTAACTGAGATACAACCTGACAAAGTAGAATGGCACAAAAAAGTTGGTGACCTATTATCTTCAGACGCAGTACAGGATAAAAGTAAAGAAGACATTGAAAAAGCAGCAAAGGCTTATGAGAAAGCACTTTCGCTTGAACCCACATCATATCAACTCTTTGATGCTATTGCCAAGACATATAAGCTGATGAAAAACCCGACTAAAGCTGAACTCGTTTACCGTCAAGCACTGCAAGCGTCCCTTGAACCACATGAGCATGACGAAATTGTTAAGTCACTATTAGACCTATACCCCGGCGCAATAAATGCTGATAAGCGACTTGCATTACTCAACGAGTTAAGCACTCAGTCCACAAACAGTCCGTTTCTACTAAAACAGACTGGAGATAATTATCTCGCTACCGGTGATACAGAAAAAGCCGCAGCAGCCTATAAGAACTGGTTGAAATTGCTGAAAAATGAACCTGAACCGCAAAGTAAAATATCAGAAATTCATCAACTTGCTGAAAAACTTTTCAAGGAAAACATATTGCCTGAAATTACATTAGAGCTTCTAAAGCATGTCGTTCAATATCGTCCGGACCATATAACCGTTCCAGCCTTAGGGGCAGCATACTTACTAAACGAGCAGTATGATGCAGCATTAGAACAGTTTTCTGCAAGTTTAAATCCACCATCTCATAGCGGAAGTAGTTCCTTTAGACATTCCCCCAAGTTTAAGTCAGAAAATATAGGTCATATACTAAAACGTATCACCGATGCCGGCAAACACGTAAAAGACAGAGAAAAATATGAAGAGATGATAGGTAAACTCATTGATCATATTCCTACTGAACTTGGCACAAATGTGAATGCTAACCTGCGATTTGCAGAGTTCTGCCGAGAACTCGGTATGCATGATAAAGCAAAACCTTATATTCTGAAAACCGGGTTCCTGCCTGAATCTGAATGGTTAACACTCGGTCCATTTGACAACACAGCAGGTATAGGATATAACACCGCATACATTCCTGAAGAGACAACACAGGTAGACCTAAATGCAAAATATGAAGGTATCTCTGGAGAGGTAACATGGCAGCAGGGAACTGACAAAGTCTATGATGGGTTTTATTCTTTCGGTGATGATGAGAAAATGCTTACATCTTATGCGTGGATAACCTTTACCTCACCCGATGAACGACAAGCACAGATCCGTTTTGATAGTGATGATCAAGGTAAAGTTTGGTTGAATGGCAAAAAAGTGTATGCTCACAGAAGAACACGCGGCGCACAAATTGACCGCCGCACAATTCCCATCACCATCACGACTGGAAAGAACACCATACTCGTCAAAGTAAGCAACGAATCTCTACCATGGGGATTCTATCTTAGAATAACGGATACGGATGGAAATCCTTTTGATGATTTAAAAATCAACAAACCTGAGTAAAATAACAAGACTGCTCCAAATTGGAGGAAGACAATGAGCATACTATCTATCGCATTATTTGTATTCTGTACGGTATCCGTATTGATGTTTAACTTATGCTTTGCTGATACCACTTTCGCACAAAACAGAGAGAATATAGCACTACAAGAATTAGATGCATCCATCGTAGAATCTGCACTTGAACTGGATGGTGAGACAAGCTACGTAGAAATCATGGACAGCGATGTATTGAACACACTTAACACACAAGTGACAGTGTCCGCTTGGATAAAAACAAGCACCTATCCCGATAGATATTCATCTATCGTATATAAAGGCGATCCGCGAACACCCGACATTACCAACCGAAGTTTCCTACTCTTCCTACGTGAAGATGGAGGAATTCAGCTAGCTTCGTCTCCAAAGGGAATGCGTGAGTATTATGTTTTTTCTCATCCTGGTTCAATTATACCTAATCGGTGGCATCATGTAACAGGTGTCATTGATTCTGAAAACAATCTCATGAAGTTATATATAGATGGGACTTTATCGCGTGTTTCGTTTTTTCAAGGCGCACATGGTATCTATGAGAGTTTCCTCCCACTTAGGATAGGAAACTCACACGAAGAAGAAAGACCAACGCATTCCCTGTTTATCGGACAAATTGATGATGTCAGTGTTTGGAATATTGCACTGACTGACAAACAGATCCAAGATAGTATCAACAGACAATTGACCGGTACAGAAGAAGGGTTAGTTGCATACTGGAATTTTGATAAGATAGCAGATGACACTGTATCTGATCTTTCACCCAATAAAATCCACGGTCGGTTGATGGGTGATGCAAAAACCGGTGATTATATACGTCAAGTTTCAACACTGGATGATGCACAACTGGATATTGCAGCCAATATCTTTAAAGAGAGAATCAAGGAAGATGTTAATGATCTAAGTGCATATCTATCGTTGGCTGAAATACACATGAGAAAAAACCGATTTGCTGACGCTGAAAAGATATATCTTAGTGCTTTGGAACTTGACCTCTCAAAATATGAACAGGACGTTATCCTGACCGAACTCCAGATACTCTTTAATCTCAGAAATGCAAACGAAGCGTTCATTAAACTTCTTGAAGAACTGAAACCGAGAATGGAAGGTAGGGCAATTCTATACGAGTTGTTAGGTGATGCATACATGGAGGCTGAGGAAGAAGAAAAGGCGCAAACTGCATATAGGCAATGGCTACGAATACAGAATAGAGATGTGGACCCTGCTGATATATTTAAGGAATATAATCATCTAACTGAGAAACTCCTTAACAAGAACCTTTTTCCTGAAGGTGCTCTGGATCTTGTAATAGATTCTACAGAAAGCACAGCAACTTCAAACTATATTATGACACTCGGATACGCACTACTTATCAATGAACTGTATGATGAAGCGTATCAACTCATCGAAGCAAACCTATTCGCAATGCCGTTCCCATTTATGGAACGAAGATTGTTCCGTCGTATCACCAGGGCAGGAAGATATGTTAATGACAAAGTCGGTTAT
The DNA here is from genome assembly GCA_022828145.1 of Candidatus Poribacteria bacterium. Taxonomy (GTDB): domain Bacteria; phylum Poribacteria; class WGA-4E; order WGA-4E; family WGA-3G; genus MSPOR6. The sequence continues at coordinate 8,608 of JAJEJA010000024.1, forward strand.
ATAGAGGTGTTGGAACGTCTAATAGATGTTATGCCACCAGATTCACCTAATTATTTCAATTCAATGTTTGCATTGGTACAGTTTTACAAGGAAAACGATCTTGATGAACAGGCAAATGAACGCATCAAAAAAACAGGATTCGTATCGGAAGATGCGTGGATGGTTCTGACTCCGTTCAATAACAGACAAGGTAACGGTTATGATACTAAGTTCATTGATGAAAACTCACTCAGGATTGACACCAAAACAGAATATGATGGGAAACATGGCAAGATCAGTTGGGAAAAATACAAGGATGAAGTCCTAAACGGATACATCGGTCTCGGCGACGATGAAGACTGGGCAACGGGTTACGCTTATGCAGTTGTCATCTCCCCTGAAGATCGCCAAGTTGTCTTTCGTTTTGATTCAGACGACCAAGGTAAAGTCTGGTTAAACGGAAAACAGATATTTGAACACAGAAAAGCTTTTACTGCTCAGATTGATTTTTTCGATTTTCATGCAAACCTTAAAAAGGGTAGAAACATCATACTCGTCAAGGTTTGTGAAGAAACGGGTGGATGGGGATTTTATTTACGGATTACGGACATAGATGGCAATCCTTATGAGGATCTGGAGATCGTTCCTGCGGGAAAATGACTGACTTGATTGTGCTTCTTCTACAGCATTCATCCTTCATTGTTATTCTCTCTGAATCAAGGGATGGCACCACTTAAAAAAGGGCGCGCTTAAAAAGCGCGCCAAACAACAAGTAAAAACAGTCTATTTACGTCTGATGTCTGCCCAAGTAGTTGTTAACTTACCTGCAGCTTCAACTGATGCGGCAGAAGCGATTTCATCAAGGAAACTCTGTTGATCCGTCGAATCTTTAGGATAAATCTTAACAGCGTCATGCGTTTCATCATCAAAGTGTAAGTTTAGATATGCCCCACCCTGACTGTCTCCACAACGATAGAGTAGAACGTTAGCACCTTTCTGCAGCTTAACCTCAACGTTATGTGAAACTGATGTTGCACCACCTGTCCATCTTGAATTGTTATACCATTTTTCTCCGTTTATCCATATCTGTGCGTGATCATCGTGAGCAGGAGACATAATTGAGGTAAGATCAGTTTTCGCCTCAATAAAAAGTACCCCATAAGTATCATAAAAATCTACGGGACCACCCCTATCCATATTGTTATTAACGGGAGGCATATCAAATACTGTCCAAGCTCTTGTGCCACCATGATCATTACCCCAATCAACATCATGGTTTTTAGTCAACATCAATCCTGCAAGTGTAGAAAGGGAAACATCGGTGATTTTACCCCCTGTACCTACTGACATAAGATCCATACGTGCTGAGGTGGGGAAGCCACCATTGTTTGTGTAGTTACCATCGGGACCATACCATTTGGTGATCCAAGGTGCATCAGCACCATGTTCTGTATTTGCGGGATTCGCAGGATTCACTAATTCTTGGGCTTCAGCGAGCGGTCCACCTTTAATTAATGTTTGTGCCATCACAAGGTGAGAACCACTAACTAAAAACACAATAACTAAACTCATCGTTAAGATATTCAACTTTTTCATAATTATCCTCTTATATAGAATGAATAGTTATAACACAATTTCTAAACATTGTGTTACATAACTTGCTAATAGATATTCATATATTGAAAAGTAATTCAACATGATGTACACAATTATATCTTTATCAGAAAACGCTGTCAATAAATCTATAATATTTATTAAATGCAATTAAATGTCAAGTTTTTTCTGAAAATACCCTTATTCTCCTATTCTTACAAGTTGCTATTTCTGACGGTTTTTGATATAATAACTGTGAGATTTATAAACGAGCAAAGCACCTCGCTATATCGTTCAAATAGGAGGTTTCACCCTCTTTTTTCTTACTAATATTATACCATAAAAACCCTTTATGGAAATGAGTTGATCGTGTTTTTAACAGCTTTTTTTCAATTCCAAAACGACTTATTCAGAAAATGAAACATCTGTATATACTCTTTACATTCCTGCTTATTTTCATTATTGGTTGTTCTCAACAACAATCAGAACAACAACCGGAGCAACCATCAGGAAATGTAATATTCCCTGATAAGAACTTAGCTGCCGTAGTAAGAGGAACATTAGCATTAAAACCAAAAGACCGTATAACACACGAAAAACTCAAAAAATTAACAACCCTTTCGGCATATAACAAAGGTATAGCAGACTTAACAGGTTTAGAACATGCAACAAATCTTACTTTTTTAGAACTTTTTGATAATAGCATTAGCGACATAACACCTCTAACAGGTTTGACAAACCTGAAAGATCTTTATCTGGGTGGTAATCAGATAAATGATATTACACAAATCGGGAAAATAAAAAACCTTACGAAATTATCGCTATACAGAAATCCAATTCAGGATATCTCACCACTCAACCAACTGACAAATCTCTCAGAATTAGTCCTCGCTAATAATCAGATCACTGATATTTCACCACTCGTTGAACTCACACAATTGCAGGAGTTATATCTGGGAGATGATCCGATTGCCGACATTATACCCTTAACACATTTGAAACAGCTGACAAAATTATCGATCTATGACACACCGGTTAGCGATATCACAATACTCAAAGAACTGACACAACTTGAGACACTATACCTTAATGATAATCAGATAAGCGATCTTTCACCCCTCAGTGAAATGAAGAATCTGACAATATTATATCTTGGCGGAAATCAGATTCATGATATATCCCAACTATCCGAATTATCTCAGCTAAAAGAACTAACACTTGGACGAAATCAAATTAGCGACATTTCTCCCCTCTCCGGACTCACACAACTTGAAAAATTAGTCTTATACGGTAATCGTATCACTGATATTTCTCCACTTGAAAAACTAACGCAGCTAAAAGAACTAAGGTTAATGGGGAATCAGGTCACTGATATATCCCCGCTTACTTCCTTGACGCAACTCACATTTTTAGGTCTTGAATACAATAACATTCAGGACATCAAACCAATTGAAAACCTTAAGAATCTAAAGACCTTATTCATCAAACAGAATCCAATAGAAGATGTCTCCCCTATCTACACACTCTATAAAAACAACAGTGCCTTAAACACTGGCGATCCACCCTATCCACCAATTGTTATAAAACATGATAAACCCAACGGTCTACCAGATGGTGCTATTGTCAGACTCGGCAAAGGTGGAATCAACGTAATACGTTTTTCGCCTAATGGAAAATACCTGGTTGTAGGAACTGACATCGGTCTTTGGATCTATGATAATCCTACAGGAACTGTGATACCTCTATCAGAAAGGACTATCGGTCAAGTCAACTCTGTTGCATTCTCACCCGATGGGTACACCGTCGCAACCGGTGGCCACTCAAATCCTGTCATACAATTATGGGATGTACGGAACGGAGAGGAATTATCAACTCTATCCTTACCCAGTGCCAAGACAGTCAGTTTTAAACCATTCAGATCATCTATGGCATTAACATTTTCAAGAGGAGGCACAACTCTTGTTAGCATAGCTGAAAACGGTCATGTTACACATTGGGACGTTGCAACGGGAAACATCATTGAAAAATTCCATACCGATTATGAAATTTGGTCAAGCGCATTTTCGCTCTCTGAACAAGGAGATATATTTGCACGGGGATATAGAAACGGTGAGATATGGCTACGAGATACATTCTCTGGCGCAATAGAAGCGAAGATGAGAGGACATAAACCTTACTTCGGGGCAGCAAAGAAAGATACTGGAATTCGCGCATTGCAGTTCTCGCAAGATGGCACAACTTTCGCAAGCGGCAGCGAAGATAAAACAGTGCGACTCTGGAATACGAAACGGCACAGCAAGAAAGCAACGCTGAAAGGACACACTGGATGGATAACTGCTATCGCATTCTCTGAGGATGGAAAAACCGTCGCAAGTGGTGATACAGATAACACTATTCACGTATGGAACGTACAGAAAAAGAAACAACATGCTATTCTCAGAGGACATACCAATACCATTGTAGCACTCACCTTTACACCTGATGGAAAAACCCTTGCCAGTGCAAGTGCTGATGGTACAATACGATTCTGGACGACGCGAAAATGGAAACAAGAAATTATCTTTGCCAGTGGACACACAGAGTGGGTGCGGGACATCGCTTTCTCAGATGATGACACATCCGTTTCAACTGCAATGTTTAACGGCACGGGAGAAACTTATGATGTCAAGACAGGTAATCAACTAAATGACTTTAACGATGCACCCCAACAACAAACTTATGCTGTGACAATTTCTGATAATGCATCACTACTGGCGTGTCACGTAGTGAACGGTGCGATGGCGTTCAATACACAAGGATGGCGCACAGTCAGATACCATCAAGGTGTTGGAAAAATAAACGTATGGGATATGAAAAAAGGGAATAAATTACCTACGCCATTGAATGCCTTTGGTCAGATGGCTTTCTCTTATGACAATACACTGCTGGCAGCAAACACATCAGATGGTATAATTTCATGGGTAGAAAATCGGGGAGTGTCTTGGTCTACGGGAGGAAGTGAAAATATCGGTGTCTGGGATGTCCGGAGTGGAAAAACAGTATACACATTTGAAATCGAGAATGATCGTCCCAGCTCACCTCTCATTTTTTCACCCGATGGAACAAAACTCGCTTCAACGACTACTTCCGGTCCAACATATTTGTGGAATTTGGAAACACAGCAAGAATTCGCTACAACGATTGATGATCATGGTAATGGCATGATATTCTCAGCTGATAGTAGAATGTTGGCTATTGATGGTGGACTAAAGATCCATCTTTGGGAAGTTATCTCAGACACACATATTCAGAAACGTCATACACTTGACAATGTGGGTAGAGATGGAAATGTCATGATATTTTCACCTGATGCACAGATTCTTCTTGTGGTAAGCAGTGCTACGGGTCCGTTTTATTGCAGAGATGTAGAGATACAACTCTGGGATATTGCAACAAGCGCAAAACTGGTTTCTCTAACCGGACACACAGAACCGATTGAAACCTTGAAATTCTCACATGATGGAAAAACACTTGCAAGCGGCTCCCAAGACGGCACTGTCCTGCTCTGGAACTGGGATGATATAATAAGAGACATCAGGCTTGAACACAGATGGCAGGAAACGCGTAATTGAGGAAAACTATGAAACACATCATACCGGTCATTCTAATATTCATCACCGTTTTTGGTTGTTCGCGAACAGAGAATCCATCAGATTTTGTAAACATACCCGATGAACAGTTAGCTGGATATGTCAGGAGAACATTAGGGTTAGAAGAATCTGAACCTATAACCCATAGTAAAATCAAAGAACTAACAAGGTTAGAGGTTAAATATTCAAAACCGTATGTGTACGACCTGAAAGGACTTGACAAAGCAACCAATCTAACATACCTATACTTATCACACCCTTATGATATTAGTGATATAACACCTCTTGCGAAACTGACGAAACTGCAAGAACTGTATATAAACGATAGTAGTATTTCTGATCTATCCCCGCTAACAGGATTAACGCAGCTAACACATTTTAGATTATTAGAAGGCTATGTTGAGGATCTGACGCCACTTGCAGGATTGACGAAACTTACTGAACTCAATATAGGTCGAAATATGGTCCGAGATATTACACACCTTGAAAACTTAACAGAGCTCACAAGATTAGACATCCACGAGAATCCTCTAAGTAATATTTCACCTTTGGCAAATTTGAGGAATCTCAATGCTCTATACCTCAAGGACAATAGAATCAGCGATCTAAAGCCACTTGCGGGTTTAACACAACTCACATCATTATCTATAGATGATAATTTGATCAGCGATCTAATACCGCTTGCAAGTCTAATAAATCTTAGATTTTTAAATATCCATGATAATCTCATTAGTGATCTAACACCCCTTAACGGGTTGGTCCAACTAAATACATTACATTTCTATAATAATCCATTGGAGAACATTTCAGCACTTGCAAATTTGAAAAACATTGAAGATTTGGAATTCCGTGATCCAATCCCAGACATCTCTCCTATTGGTGAAATGACACAACTAAAAACACTAAAGTTTGAAGTGCCACCACCTGAGATAGATTCACTTGCACCCTTAACACAACTCACATCTTTGGAACTTGCTGATGCTAACATCAGTGATATTTCTTCTCTGGCAGGAATGACAGAACTACGGAGTTTGATACTATACCGAAACCAAATAGAAGACATCACACCCCTAAGCGGAATGACCAAACTTGAGAAATTGGAACTCTATAAGAATAACATCGCCGACATTTCTCCACTTGCAGGTATGACTGAACTTACAGAATTACGGTTGGAAGGTAATAACATAAAAGATATATCACCGCTTTTCAATTTAACAAAACTCAGTGTGCTTGGACTTGAACGGAACCAAATCAAGAATGTTAGACCGATAGAGAGATTAGATGCACTCACAGTTCTCTACCTAAGGCACAATCCTGTTGAAGATACATCTCCTATCCAGAAGCTTTTTGCTAACAATCTATACCTGAATCATCCTGAAACGATATATCCACTTGAAAGATTATATCACAGAAGAGAAACCCCATATTATCCCCGTGTTTTTCATGAACATGATACTCGCTCTGAACTACCTGAAGGTGCGATTGCGCGTCTTGGTAAAGGTGGCATCAACATAATGCGATTCTCACCAGATGGAAAGTTCTTTGCAGTTGGCAGCGATGTTGGTCTATATCTATATGATGTAGAAACCGGTAATGAAGTAACTTTACCGAATAAGAAAATCGGTCAGGTCAATGCGATTGCTTTCTCCTCAGATAGTCGCACTATCGCGATTGGTGGATATTTAAGACCAATGATCCAGTTATGGAATCTTGAAACGCATACTGAACTACCGCCTTTTACGATACCCATAGCCTATACCTATAATTTTGATGTCCAAATATACTCTGTCTTCGCCTTAGCATTTGCAGTTAAGGATACAACACTTGTCTGCGTAAGTCATACAGGTGAAATAATCTATTGGGATATGACGTCACGTGAAAAAATAGTAGAACTTGAGACTGATGATGATAGGGACGGGAGTATATTGGCACTATCCCATGATGGAAGTATATTTGCAAGGGGTACCGGTGTAGGTCGTGGACGTGGCGGACCAGATGGTCAGATAAGTTTGTGGCATACACAGTCTGGTGGAAAATTAGCAAAAATGAGAGGTCATAGACCCATCTGGAATCGATCGAAAAAAGAGGTAGGAATTCGATCATTAGTTTTTGCGCCAGATGGCAATACTTATGCAAGCGGCAGTGAAGACATGACAGTCATGATATGGAATACAAAAAAACAACGTAAACAAGCAACCTTAAAGGGACATACGGGTTGGGTAACAGCATTAGCATTTTCAACTGATGGAAACATAATAGCAAGTGGGGATACGGATGGCACTGTGCGTGTGTGGGATGTTAAGAAGAAGCGAGAGATAGTAGAGCTTAAAGGTCACATCAACCAAGTGCTTGCGGTGGCGTTCACACCTGATGGGAATACACTCGCTACTGGAAGCGCAGATGGAACAATTCAGTTTTGGAACCCCAAAAATGGTAAAAAAATCAAAACTTTGTCAACAGATTTTACCGAAACGATGAGCGACCTGGTCTTTTCACAAGATAACACCACCATTACGACCGCACTCTTCAATAACACGGTTCATAGATACGATCTAAAATCAGGCGAGAAAGTATCCGAATTTACAGACAGTATTCAAAGAATAACCCATTCCTCAGCATTATCACCTGATGGCACACACCTCGCTTGCCATCCTGTAAACGGCATCATAGCGTTTAACGCAAGGGAAAACTGGAGTACAGACAAGTCCTATCAAGGACACGAGAAAATTCAAATCTGGAATCTAAATACGGGTGAAGAACTACCTCCTCTCATGCAAGCCTTCGGTAGGATGGCTTTTTCGCAGGACAATAAAATGCTTGCCTGTTTATCATCTAAAAATGTTAGCAAATGGATTGTCAGCAATGGGGGATCTGGTGGAAGTGGCAGCAGTCGTGGAATCTATGTATGGGATATAGAGAAAAACAACATCGCACACCATCTTCCGATAGACAATTCTAATCCATCCGGAACAATTGTAAAATCATCCGATGGAACAAAATTGGTGGCAGCTGGTAGCTCAGATTCCGCATATCTATGGGATTTAAAGACAAATGAATTAATTCACACATTACCCGTTGATGCCTATAATTTAGTCCTATCTCATGATGCTAAACTCCTTGCTGCTAAAGAATTTAGCGGTATCTCTATTTGGGATTTAACCACCGGAATAATGAAACGTAAGTTAGATTCCAGGGCGGGTTACATTAAAGGAGCAGATGGTTTTGCACTTGCTTTTTCACCTGACGCAAGTATTCTATGTGTTGCAAGTGTGCTACCTATTCATTCCAAATCCATAGATGAAGTTGATCTGATTGATCTGGAAACCGGTAGAAAACTCCTTTCATTACCCGGGCACACTGAACCTATTGAGATATTGAAATTCTCACACGATGGCAAAATACTTGCAAGTGGTTCTCAAGACGGCACTGTGTTATTATGGGATTGGAATCTCGTCATGAGAGATGTCCAACTTGAAAACAGTGTCAATTAATTTTTACATATAAAGATATAATCCCGCAAATCCAGAAAATTCACTAAAATTCACTAAAATTCCAACAATTTAGGTGTTTTTTTCAATAAAATTGCTAAAAACCCCTTGACAGAGCATTTATTAATGGTGTAAACTATTAAACACAATTATTATAAGAATCTTGAAGAGAAAACCAAATATAACGTTGTTTCTACAACGTCCCTTTGAGATTCGTTGAACTCGCGGCGGGGCACGCTGAGAGTATAAACGACTGCGGAGTTCATGTAAGACCTTACAACAGTTCAGGAAGAAGGCAAAGAACGATGAAACAGTAAAAGGTGTTTGGAAGAAATGCTTCCAATATAAAACCTAAGAACCCCCATGCTTTAGCACGGGAGTATGTCAGTTCCCGACAGGATCTAATCTAAAGTAGAGTCTCAAGAACGTCATTCACCAAAGTATACCTGATAACGATGACGCACGGATTTGCGCGTTGTTATTAACATCATGTCTAACAGGAGATATACTTCATGCAGGAAAAATTGATTCTTGAAAAAATACGCCAAGTCCGTCGACGCCTAAATGTCCAAGGTTATTTACAAACCCTGGCAATCTTCCTGCTATACGGACTAATTGTTTGTGTTCCGGCAGTCATTGTTGACAGTCTTGCCACATCATTCAATATACCGCCCCTGACATTCCTATGGGTGGCATGTGGTATCGCAGCCATTGCGTTTATCGTCCGCTTAGTGCGTCCAATAAACCTATTGGAAGCAGCCCGCGCGATTGATGTAGATGCATCCTTGAAAGACCGTGTCGTCAGTGGGTTAGAGCAAATTGAACGTAAGACCAGTGAAACCTTAACCGCACTTCAACTACAAGATACAAGTAAGCGATTGCAAGCAATCCCAATCAAACAGGTCGCGAAGTACAAAGTCCCACGAGAAACTTTCTTTATCGCTTTAGTGGCAATTTTCCTCGTCGGTTTCACGTATGTAGAGTTTTTCGCACAACCTACTACTGCAGCAGAAGCTGATTATTCAGCTGAAATCGCAGCCGAAGCTGATTCGCTGATAAAGAAAATTGAAGAAGCAAAGAAAGAAACCGAAGAGAATGAAGATCAGGAACTCAAGGAAATTTTGGAAGAGATTGAGAAAAGAACTCAGGAGTTGAAAAAGTCTGAGATGACACCGAAGGAAGCTCTTGCAAGAATGACCGAGTTAACGCAACTCTTGAAAACCAAAATTGACCCTGTCAAGATTGCACAACAAGAAGAGCTCATGCAGGGACTCGGACAACAGTTCATCGGTAATCCTATTCTTGGAGAATTCGGACAACAGTTGAAACGCGGCGACTACAAGAAAGCTGCTGAAAAACTTGACAAAGTTGCAAAAGATGTTCCAAAATTCGACCAAGAACAACGCCAAAACCTTTCTGATGAACTCAAAAGGGCAGGCAAAAGTCTAAAGGATTCCGACCTTGATGGACTCGGAGGAAATATAGCTGGAGCAGGAGAAGCAATGGAAGGAAACGATACTGAAGGCGCACAAGGTAAACTTAACGCCTCAAGTAAGCAGATCCGAAATTTCGACCTGCTCAAGAATCGTAATCAGAAGTTAACCGACCTACTCTGTGCATGTGAAGACTGCAAGGCATGTATCGCAGCGTGTTGTGCAGGAAAAGGTATCAATCCTGCCACTGGTCTGTCAAATCTGTTGTCTAACAGTCCTTCTAATAAAGCAGGGAGCAAAACCTCCACATCTCAACAGGGAGACCTTACTTCACTCGATTCTACACTCAATCTGCAGCAGATCACAGGTGTTCAAGGCGAAGGTAGCTCCACTGTGCAAACTTCAAAAGTTTCTGCTGAAGGACAAGAATCTTCACTCAGCTATAAAGATGCTTACATGAAGTATCAGAAACTCTCAGAAGATGCACTCACACAGGAACAGATACCCCTCGGGTATAAGTTCTATGTGAAACGCTATTTTGAATCCATTAAACCGACTGAAGAGTAAGAACACACCTAAGCAATAATCACCGCAGAGATAAATGGCAATCTTTGCGGTGATTTATCGCATATCCACCGTTGGGAGAAAAATGTCCGAACAATTAGAACAAAAACACGATGAATTCCGAGAGACGTTCAAGAAAATACAAGAAGAGGTCTCTAAACGGATTGTTGGTCAAAAAGAAATTATTGAAGGTGTTTTAATCTGCTTGATGACGGGTGGACATGCATTATTAGAAGGTGTACCCGGCTTAGGCAAAACACTACTCATCAGTACACTCCATGATGTCCTTGACTTAGAAGAACAACGCATTCAGTTTACACCTGACCTGATGCCTGCCGATATTGTCGGTACCACAATTGTCGCAGAGGATGACGTTGGAAAAAAATTCTTCGAATTTCAACCGGGTCCCATCTTCGCAAATCTCGTCCTGGCAGATGAAATTAACCGCGCTACACCAAAAACTCAGTCGGCACTGCTTCAAGCAATGCAAGAAAAATCTGTTACCGTCGCAGGCGTACATCACAATTTAGATCTACCTTTCTTTGTCATGGCAACACAGAACCCATTAGAAATGGAAGGAACATATCCATTACCGGAAGCACAACTTGACAGATTCTTCTTCAAACTTAAGGTTGAGTTTCCAAGTATAGAGGAACTTGATCTTGTCATGGAACGCACAACAAAACGCGAAATGCCTGCTGTTGAAAAGGTTTGCGAAGGTACCGTTATCAACGAACTTGAACAGATCGTCAGAGATATCCTGATCGCTGAAGATGTCCGGAAATATGCCTTACGTCTTGTCATGGGAACGCATCCTGAAACAGAAGATGCCCCAGAAATGACAAAGAAATATGTGCGGTACGGTTCAAGTCCTCGTGGAGCACAAGCATTAATACTTGCCAGCAAAGTAAAGGCTATTTTAGACGGAAGATACAATGTAGCACGCGAGGATATCCAGTCTGTCGCATTAGCCAGTCTGCGCCACCGTCTTATACTCAGTTTTGAAGGGGAAGCTGAGGGAATAGACCCCGACATGATCATTAACAATTTGTTAGAAGTAACAGATTAGTCTCTCCATTGCGGATATCATAATTAAATGAACGAAACACAATCTGCCTTTGACAGTGATTTCCTAAAACAGCTTGAATACCTCTACATCGTCTCAAAAAAGATCTTTGCTGGACGTATCAAGGCTGAACGCCGCAGTACACGAAGAGGCGTCAGTGTAGAGTTTGCTGATTACAGAAACTACACCGCCGGAGACGATTTTCGCTATATCGATTGGAACGCATTCGCGAGATTAGACGAATTGCTACTAAAACTCTATGAAGAACGCGAAGACCTACATATCTATTTTCTCGTTGATGCAAGTGAATCCATGACGTATGGCGATTTGCCAAAACTCATCTACGCAAAACGAGTCGCCGCTGCACTCGCTTATATCGGACTCTCAAATCTTGATAGAATCGGCATAACCGCATTCAATACAACTGACAAAACCCGATTACCCGTAGAACGCGGGAAAGGGAAGATTTTCACCGTCCTCAATTTTCTTGACCAAATTGAGGCTTCGGGAGAAACCGATCTGGAACAAGCATTCCACAATTTTGTACACATGACGAAACGCCGCGGATTGGTCGTTCTCATTTCAGACCTATTTGACCCAAAAGGATTCACTGCCGGACTCAACATGCTAAAGTTTCAAAAGCATGACTTGTTTGTTGTTCATATAATTGACGAAAAAGAAGCTGAACCCAATCTACTCGGTGACTATCATCTCGTTGATGTTGAAACAAATGAACTCCGACCTGTAACCATAAATGAATCGCACATTAAACGGTATCAAGACCTCTTCAAAAAATACTGTGATGACCTTGACAGGTATTGTACGCAGAGAGAAATAAGTCTTGTTCGGACAATGACGAAAACACCATTTGACGAACTCATTTTACGCATTTTCCGAATGGGTGGTTTTGTAACCTAACACCTTTTGAACTTATACCATTTCTAATGTATAATGTCTCTTTTGTAGCACAAACTTTCCAGTTTGTGTCCCGTAGAAGGACAGCCATAAATGAGTCAATTATGAATAGAAACGGTATTAGATTGTCCGGATGATATTGATTGATGAATTTCCTATCACCTGCCTCCTTATTCTTATTCGGACTTGCAATTCCGATTATCGCACTCTACATACTCAAATTAAGACGGAGACGAGAACCTGTCTCTACACTCATGTTCTGGGAACAACTCTTCAAAGAGAGACAGACGACATCCCTATTTCAAAGACTTAAGCACCTATTATCACTTTTGCTTCAACTACTGTTCCTTGCGCTGTTAGTTTTGGCAGTCGCTAGGCCTCAGTTCGCTTTCATCACAAAATCAGCACGACAACTCATCCTCATTGTTGACCGTTCAGCGAGTATGAATGCTATTTTAAATTTCGATCCCGAAAATCCTGAAACAGAATCGCGTTTAGATTCTGCAAAAGAAACAGCACTCCAAATTGTGCAAGGACTACGTTTTATGGATGAAATGTCAGTCATCAGTTGTCATACACGTCCCATAATTCATACACCGTTCACAAGGCATCAGAAAACAATACGTGAAGCGATCGAATCTATTGAACCAACAGATATAAAAACAGACCTAAAACCTGCTATAGACCTTGCATTAGCCGTTGCACAAACGAAACCTAATCCAGAAATAATTATCCTCAGTGATTTCCAAAAAATCTCCGAAGAGACCCTCACTGACTTTCAGAACTTACAATCGAAAAACACAAACAGTGATGATGATAAAGAAGAAGAAAAGAGAAATATCAAACTCCATCTGCTCCAGATCGGCGAAGAGAACGATAATGTCGGTATTACCCAATTCCGTGTCCGAAAGAGCATTGTCAACGCCTTTGACTATGAGACACTACTGAGCGTCATAAATACCTCAGATGAAGAAAAGCGGTGTAGTGTTGAACTCTATTTCAACGAAAGCCTATTCGATGTCCGTCCCTATACACTCTCCCCCGGTGAAATAAAGACCGAGATATTCAGTAATTTTACATTTGAAGGTGGGGAACTCAAAGCAGTGTTGGACATTGAGGACGCACTTAAAACAGACAATGTCGCCTACGCAACACTCCCTATACGTGAAAGTATCACTGTCCTATTGGTAACAGAGGAGAATCCTTTCCTAAGAAATGCACTTGCAGTTGATGAGAAAATAGACCTAACCGTCGCGACACCTACAGAATACGAAGCAAATACACAAGAGTTTGAGGTAGTTATTTTTGATCGCTACAGTCCCACCTCGCTCGGTGATGGTAATTTCATGTTCATTTATCCACCCAATTCTGATACACCGCCAAATATAGGAACAGACGATTCTGTTGCCACGTGGAAGATCGGAGAAGAGATAGAAACACCCATTATCACAGAGTGGGAGCGAACACATCCGATACTACAACATGTGCAGTTAGAAAACGTACTTATCGGCAAGGCTTATGCAGTAACACCTCCACCAACATCAAAAGTCCTCGTCCGTTCATTTGAAACACCTGTCGTGTTCGTAGATGTTACGCCGAAAAGAAAAATTGTGTTCGCCGCAATTAACATACTGGAGTCCGATCTACCACTCCGCATTGCATTCCCTGTCATCATGGCAAATACCATAACATGGTTTGTCCAGGGCGATAAAATAGAAGAGTATCATTTACTTACAGGTGAAGTCCTGCGGTATAAGTTTGATGCTCAAGAGATAGCAGAAATAAAGAACAAACTCCCGCAAGATGTAACATCTGAAAATCCACAAATGACCGTAAAAATCACCGGTCCTGATGAAGAAACATGGGACATACCTATAGACATAAAAGATTATGATGGTGACGAATTACTCTTTGATCAGACACATCTTGCAGGTTTCTACGCGTTAACCCTAACGGATGCAAGTATTGAGGAGAACGCAGAAACTGATGAAAATCTTGAAGAAGAGAAAACTACAGATGACAATGGATTCAAAAAATTGTGGGCAGTAAATCTCGCAAGTGAAACCGAAGCAAGTATCAATGCTGTTGAGGGAATAGAAGAATTGGTGACAGAAACAGAATTGATCAGTGGTAGTTCATTCTTCCGGTTTCCACCATGGATATACCTTGTTTTTCTCGCTGTTATCTTGAGCGTTGTGGAATGGTTCATGTATCAACGCAGAAAAATAGACTAACAAAATACACTTGACCCTAATCTTAAAATCAGTTAGAATAATACCTGAATACTAACATTCATTTGTAGCACAAACTTTTAGTTTGTGCCGTTCACTGCAACATCTTGACTTACGTAGGTTGGGTTGAGGAACGAAACCCAACATCTTGATTCATTATATAGCAATACCTGTCGGGTTTCGTGTCTCAACCCAACCTACAACGCATATTGCATTTAATTATCAAACTCACGTTATTATATGTAGGAAAACAGAATGGGAGATTCAGATGGAAGATAAACCTATAAATATACTTCAAACAGTAGGATTAAGCAGACACTATGGCGGTGTAATAGCATTGTCGGATGTTGAGATGAATATACATCCAGGTCAGATATCCAGTCTGATAGGGCCCAACGGTGCTGGTAAAACAACACTTTTTAATTGCGTTACCGGTTTAGACAGACCTACTTATGGTGCAACATTTTTTTTAGGGAAACGCATTACAGGTTTTCGTCCTGATCAGGTAACACAACTCGGTATTGCTCGCACATTTCAAAACATCAGACTTTTTACCGAACTCACGGTTTTAGATAACGTCAAAATAGGAAGACACCCGCGCACATCAAGCACACTTGTAGGGGCAGTATTTCATACACCGAGACAGAAAAGAGAAGAACAACAGATTACGGAATATGCAATGGAAATGCTCAGGTTCGTAGGATTAGAAGAGATTAGCAACCAGACAGCAGGAAATCTATCTTATGGCGACCAACGGAGAGTCGAAATCGCACGAGCATTAGCAACAAAACCTTTACTCATACTCCTCGACGAACCCGCAGCAGGAATGAACCCACATGAAACACAACAACTGATCTCCCTTATCTATACGATACGTGATCAAGGAATCTCTGTCCTATTGATTGAGCATGATATGAAACTCGTCATGCAAATATCCGATTGGGTCACCGTACTTGACCACGGAGAAAAAATCTGTGATGGTGAACCCGAAGTTGTCCAAAACGATGAACGCGTCATCGCAGCATATTTAGGAACTTCTGACGATGCTTAAACTTGAAAACATCCACACATACTACGGAAACATCAGAGCCGTACGCGGAATCTCGATCGAAGTAAACGCCGGTGAAAAGGTATGCATGATCGGCGCAAACGGGGCTGGAAAATCTACAACACAGATGACGATTTCCGGTATATATAAACCTGTACAGGGAACAATAACTTTTGATGGGATGGACATCACCAGATCCTCACCAGAGCAAAGAGTTAAATGGGGAATCTCACAAGTGCCTGAAGGAAGACTGATATTTCCTGATATGACTGTCCTCGAAAACCTTGAACTTGGAGCATACCTAAGAAAGGATACCGCAGGAATCAGAGCAGACCTGAACAAAATATTTGACTATTTCCCAGTACTTTTTGAAAGACGAAAACAACGCGGCGGAAGTCTCAGTGGCGGAGAACAGCAGATGTTGGCTATCGGACGTTCACTCATGTCACACCCAACACTATTACTATTAGATGAACCCTCCTTAGGTTTAGCACCCCTCATCGTAAAACAGATTTTTGAAATCATCCAGCAAATTAATGAAGAAGGAACAACGATCCTATTAGTTGAGCAGAACGCACAACTCGCCTTGAACCTAACTGACAGAGGTTATGTCATGGAGACAGGAGAAATCACAATTGAAGGGAATTCAACCGATCTATTAGCAGATGAAAGGGTGCGACAAGCCTATCTCGGAGAATGATTAAATGTATCCCACGCTAATTAACTTCGGCACAATTGGATCTTTTCCTGTAGGAATACATAGTTACGGTGTCATGTTAGCAACTGCATTTGTCACTTGCAGTCTCCTGTTAGGACGTGAGTTGAACCGTAGAGGATTTAAAGGAGAGATCGCAACTGCTTTGGTCGCTGCTGGTGCTATCGGTGGAATTGTTGGCGCAAAGTTATATTATGTCCTTTTCATTGCGGACCCTTTCCATTTACACGACCTTTTCAGTCCGAGTGGTTTAGTCTGGTATGGCGGATTATTTGGTGGCAGTGCAGGTGTAGCACTCGTAATCTTCAGATCCTCAAACCCGTTTTTACCGACTGTTGACATCATCGGTCCACTGCTCCTACTCGGTTACGGGATTGGTCGGATCGGTTGTTTACTCGCTGGTGACGGTGATTACGGACCCCCTTCTGATGTACCTTGGGCGATGGCATTTCCCAACGGCACAGTTCCTACAGATGACCGTGTCCATCCTACTCCTATCTATGAAACGACAATCTCTTTTTTATTCTTCGGTATTCTCTGGTCCCAACGCAAGAAGTCTGCATCAATACCGGGATTGCTTTTCGGAGCGAGTCTTATCGGACTGGCAGTGGAGAGATTCATCGTTGAATTCTGGCGTTTGACACCGCATGTCTTCCCAGAGACATCATCGCTGGCATGGATGACTTCACCCCAATTAGTTAGTATTATCTTGTTCTGTTTCGGTATCTTCTTTATAGTATGGATGTACAAGCGTCCAAGAGAAACTGTGCCAACCTTAGCAACGGGTGAACCGCCAGAGCCTGAACCGAAGAAAAACCCCCCGCGTCCCCAAAAACGCAGACGACGGTCGCGACAGTGAATGGTGTCCCTTATCTAATCTTCGGGCAGGAAGCCCAAGTCTTTAGGCTTGGGTAGTTGACAAGTGCCGAAATGTTATCAGTTTCAAGATTCTATTGTCTATTCTAATATTGTGTGTATCATCAATAGTCGGAAATCGGCCAGTTATATATAGTTGGCCTCCTACAGAACAGAGTATTAGTAGGAGCGATCTCCGAATCGCGACCTACATATTTAGTCTGGACTGTCCACTAGCTTGTTCTTATTTGTTTTTGGTTGCAATGCACGGATTAATTCTGTCTCCAATAAAACCGTTTCCTCTGCCCCATCTATGAATTCTACTGCGAATTGGATAATTCCCCGAAACAACCTTAGCTGCGAGTGCAGATCTGGATTAGTTGCCCTATCATAATGCTGTAACAGGCGCCGCCGCACACATGTTGTTGACTCTCCCACATAGATACACTCATTTCTTCCTTCTGTTCCAGTTTTTCGCCATAGGACATATACGCCACTCTGTTTAGTTGGCAATTTCTGAATTTCTGCGCGCGTAAAGGGACGTAGGTTACGCTTTAGTTGATACTGTAAGACATAAGGAGTAATAGTATCGCGCATGAACCAGAATCCATAGATTGGTTGATGGCACACGTCGTGTACCTACACATCTTCAAACAAATTCAATGTCTCTGTCTGTGGTGAACCCATTCTTTCAGATATATACTGCCATTCGGTTACGAGATTGTTATAGGCTGATGCACTTGCCGCATCACCACGTTTCTCATAGTAATCATACAACACACGCGCCAGACGTTTTGCTGATTCAAAATCGCGCATTGCACGCGCGACTGCAGCACAACCCGTAATGCCTTCACTGTTCTCTGCACCAGATAGATGCCACACCATTCGCAGACACCCTTCCCAGGCAGTCATGTTTTCACTATTCTCCCGTTTCGCATATTCTTCAACTTTCAATAACCGAACCTTGCCACGATCTCTGATAAGTAATTTATTGTGCATTGCATCAACATCTATATCTTTCGCTTTTGAAAGTACGTCTGCATCCCCATAATTACCTTCTATGTAGCCGTGCTGCTGCAGCCACGTCCAACAAAACTGAGTTTCGGGGTCCAGTTCACCTGTCTCTTTTTCATGAAATGCTGCGATTTCGTTATTGATATGCATGAGCACTTCCTGTATTGTAACAATCTCCCCACTAACTCGGATCACTTTGCTGTAGTGTGAGTAGATTTCCATGCCAGGTCCAATAGCAGCTTGTGCTAAATCCACAGGTCTTATGTTTGCGATGCGGGTAAGTCGTTCGAGTGCAGGGGGCATCTCCTTTTTGAGCTCTTGTAGAAAATCGTTGCGGGTTATAATGTGAGCATCTTCAGAACGCGGTCGGCATACAAGTACAATGGAGGAGGCTAATGCGTTTATATTTGTCTTGACACCAGTCGTACGCTCAGTGCGCATTGGCCAGGTACCAACTATTTGGAACCCCGCGTTGACAATTGCCGTGAGCATTGTCTCCCACCCTGTGGATGTAGTTCCATCACGTACCTCTTCCTGCTGTTTATAGGCATAGAAAATGGATGTAGGGAACTGTTCAGAACAGTGCTGCCGCATTTGTCCCAATGCCTTTCCTAACAAGTTTTCAAAGTGTTGTGCTGGGTTTTCAAATCGTGGCGCTGCAATGATTTCATCATCCTTGGGAGTCATTATACTGCCAAATAGCTCAGGAAAATTGTCACGAAGCAATGGACGTAACCAAACGTAAAAGAAGTCAGACAGCTCAGCGTACTGGATATTGTTATAGTAGGGAGGATCTGTAACAAAAATTGGGCTATCGGTAGCGTGCCGCGTCGTGGTTGCATCTGCCTGATGCACTTCACCTAAGTTCGCTGTAACTGGTAAATTCTCAATGGTCTTTGCAATCCACTGCACTTGTGCCATCCAGTTTTGTGTTGAAGTGGAAAATAGATTGGTTTCAGCGAAGTCCCACGTCATCGGGATCGCTTGGCGTGCAAAAACTGGGGGGACTTTTTCTCCCTGGTTTTCCCACCACGTAAAACTACAACTGCTTTCAGCAGTTCTCCCAATAGCAAGGGCAAGGTAGGTTTGTACAACATCTGCATATTTATTCTTCCCGCCAACTCGTCCAATCTGGGTGCGAACTTCAGACAACAATTCACTAAAGATATTTAGTGCTGTGAGTTGTCTTGCTGTGAAGAGTTGATGCCAGTGTGTCGTACCGTAACCTAAGCTGCTAATCTTTTGTGTGTTTTTTATTGCTTGTTCTGGTCGCCATTTAGGTTTAGCAGACAAAGCCGTTTGGATATGTTCTTTAGTAGGAGATAAGTACAGTTTCCTGCGATCACCTTCAGCAACTACTGCAGCCAGGATTTCGCTCAATTTACCCGATTTCCCTTGCTCACGTACATAAGACAATCTGACTACGGTGCCGCAAGCAATGCAAAAGGCACCGTTCCTGTTCACGGTGCCATTCTCCGGTACTCCTTCACCCTGCGTTTGAACGGCAAACGAGAGTGTCCTCGATTCTCTATCAACGACTGGCTTTACCCAATGTTCATTGCCTTTCTTTTTAGAGATCTGGAATGTTCTCATCAAAGGCATCTGAAGACCACATGCGGGGTTAGGACATGGCACTGTGCGCGCCCAAAGCCATGCAACTACGGTTGCAGATGTCCCATCTGGTAGCGTTGCTTTCGGATAGAGGTGTCCGATACGTCTGTACGCCTCTTCGCGCATCCATTTTCCATAGTATCGGATATCGTCAGCTAAACCTGCAGTGCCTTTCCATCCTCCAACTCCCCTTTGTCCCCCCGCAAGCGGGGGAAGGGTCGGAAAGGCATCTGGATTGATAGGTGGCTGATTGTGGAATTTTGGCGGCAGTTCAGTCATTGCTTTGGTGAGGAGAACTGGAAGGGGATTGAGGTCACTACCACGGGCACGCAATCCTAATCGTTGTGCTTCAAGCGGAATGGACCCACCACCACAAAACGGGTCATAGACAGCAGGGCAGCAGTCGTTGAGATATTGAAGGACTGCCTTCGGATCGTTTTCGTATCTTTCGCGAAAGGCATTCAGATCATCTCCATTGTTCCGCGCAACAGAGTACGCAATTTCGTACCGTGCTGCTGCTAAGATAAATTCGTCATTACTGTTTTTCCAAATAATGAGGCGTTTAATGATGTTGTGGAGCCGGTTGCGTTCTGCTTCCTGATCGGATTCGGTTGGAAATTCGTCAGGACATTCGGATGGGTCATCCACCATACTGGCAAAAATGATGGCACGGCATGCTGCGAGGGGGCGGCGCGCCCAATAGCGGTGTAACGTTGAGGGGTGACCATGTGTTAGGGAAGCATCTTTTGCAGACTCTTTATTGATATCTTGTAGTGGTATATCCACCTCAATGAGTTTTTTTCGGTAATTAGGCATGTTATTTTGTTAGTGATTCACGGTCCTCGTGGACAACATCATTGATGAAATCCTGTCTATCTTCGTCTGTCATTGTGCAACAGTGTGTTAGCAAAATCAAGGTATTCTAATCACTCTTAAATTCTGCATCAATATGTTCACTGTTCAATTTTACAGAACGTGTAGTGTTTTCTGAAAACCCGTCGGATTTATCTGCAGTAACAACGACTTCAATTTTTACATTTCCGCCATCAGTTTTCAATGTTCGGACAATTTCGTCTTGGATTACGCCAATTTCGTCGGCAAAAGGTAGTTCCAACTGCAAGGTTTTGGTTATGACAACATGCTTAGGTCCCTTTTTTCGTGTCGGGTCCGAAATAGATCCGGTTGATTTGTCTTCCTTTTCTCTTTCTTCATCCGGTTTTGGTTCAGGAGGTTCGATCGCCTTTTGTTTTTCTTTTTCTTCCTTTATTATTTTCGCCAGTTCTGGGTTTATCAAGACAGCAGTTGTACCTTTATCTATTCGGAGTACTCCAACGTTTTCTTCAAATCGGAAGTTGTCGTAAGCACCGTCTGTATAGGCGTGGGCGAATCCGAATGTGCCTGCCAAAACACCATCTTTGATACATGCTGAAAGAACACCTCGATCCTTCAGGCGTGGCATGTAGACGTTTTGCGCCATAAGTCCCCAAAGCGTGTCTATTTCAATATGTTCTTGGTAAGTATCACTACTCCAGATATATTGCTGAAGCTTACCGGAAAATACTGAGGGGTCGATTTTTTTAATGACAGTATCATCAGCGATAAATTGTTCTTGCATGCGAGATACGATTCTGGGATTATCTGTTTTTGTGGAAACATCAGAAAAATCGTATTCGCTTCTCTGTGGATTATTTTGAGTCGGCACAAGTCCCCATCTGTATGCCTTAAAGAGCGTTGTATCTATCGCATCATCAGCGGATTCAAGGTTACCCTTCGTCTGATCAAATCGTGTATCCACAAGGTTAGGAACTTTACTGTGTATATCATCCCCGCTCATAATAGAATTCCATGCAAGATAGCTTTTCACAAGATTTCTCAGTTCTCGTATATCATCACGTTTTGTTGTAATAAAGAGAAGCGTATTTTTGAAGATGCGCTGTTTACTTTCGTCATCACCACTGTATTTGAGGATATCAAGTGCTGTTGGGTGAGCAGTATCGTCATCCTTTTCTCGACTTGCTAAGGATGCCTGTGGTGGAAGAATAACGAATTGAATATCCTCAGTGTCTTCTACCATGCTTGGTGACGTAGGACAAACTTTTACAGCTGGATCGCGTCCGATTGCTCTTTCTAATCGTGATACAATTTCACTGTAAACATTTTCATCGGTATATTGATTCGCACGGTCTATAGCAACCTTGTTGAGGTTTTCCTGAGTGTGGAAATAGTATCTATCATCCAAATGATAAAGATAGTATAAGTTGCCAGTCATTCTGCCGAGTGCATCGTTGTATGTGGAAACGGTTTGTCCCGGTTCAACAACCCCAAGATGAATCTGAGGAGTCGTTATACCTTTAAAAGCACCGCCTGTCGCACTACCGAAAAACACAGTCCGTGCGATCCGGCGTGCTGCCCCTCCGACATTGACAAATACTGTGGATTTTCTGTCAATTTCGTCGGTGCGAGAACCGTAGCTGTCTACCTCTTGGACCACTGGATCCCAATTTCCTCCAGACTGAGCCAGCAACCGAGTGAATTCATCTGCAAGTGCGGGGTCTTCCAAGGGGAGGTTTGCGGGCATTATCAAGAGGGATTGATCCTGTTCTCTATAGAGGCGTGAAATATAGGTTGCCATAATCCGTAGCACGCCGCGGGTCTTTTGGAATCCAGGGATGACAGACCAATCTTGAAAAAGTCTATCAAATATCTCAGGATGGATTGGATAGCAGTCTTTCATCCGTTGTAAGTACTGCTGATCGTTTACACCATCGGGATATTCGCTGCGCGCGTTCTGATACATTTTCCTGAACGCTTCACAGGTTTGGTCCCGCTCTGTCTTGTCAATTACGGGACCGAACAGTCTCCTGCGAACAACTTCAAATGCATTATCAACTTCTAATGGAATTGAAACAGCATCAACCCGTTTAAGAATTTCCTCAAGTTCATCAAGAACTGTCACTCCTCCTTGTCCCCCAGCTTGTTTTCCTTCTGGTAACGTCGCAACAAGCGTCACATTATGAGATCTTTTTACGGATTCTGTCAATGTCTGAAAAAAGGTGTAGATACTCTCTTGGGTTACTGCTTGTACGTTACGCACATAAGCGACAAGTTCATCTATTAGGATAACAGAGGGACCAACGTATTCAAAAAGTTCGTCCAACTGCTTACCGCCAGGGGAGATACCTTCAAGTGCGGCTTCGCGTATAAACTCGTAAGCATCCTGACCACCAAGTTGATCTGCCATTTTGCCCCATAGCGTATTAAGTGGATCTCCCTCTTTTGTTTTATCCGAATCGGTTGTGGAGAGATAGGTGCCAACAAGAACAGAGATATTGGCATTGATCGGAGCGTCCGGATCCAATCCTGCTTCCACCATTATGTCGTCAATTTCTTGGCGTAGCCGTGCGAATTCTCCCTCGGTTGATAGTGCACTTAAGGTGTTTGTCTCGCTAATGAGATGATAGAGAGCAATAAGACTGTGCGTTTTTCCACCGCCAAAACCTGTCTTGAGTTGGATGACTGGATTCCCTGTTTTTCCCGATAGACGTTTTAGGGTATTCACTAACAGTTGACGGAGTCCGGGGGTGATGTATGTTTGGTTAAAAAAGATGTCGGCTTTTCCATATTCATCAGTCTTTGCCCTGCCTTCATAAACCTCTTGGAGATCCGCTGCGAATTCCGAGTTACGAAAAGTGCCTTCAATAACATCATTGTTAGGGTGTATTACATTGCGCCAAGGGGTTAGATTAGTTACTTTCCTACGTGGCAACTTCGGTCTATCAGATCTAACATCTGGCGTTGACACCGACCTGGTTAACAACTTGTCACGAATGGCTTCTACTTCTCGTTTCTGTTCCGGGGCATGGATCTGTCTGAGTATATCAGCAATTTCATAAAGTCTACCACTAGCGTAACCCGAAGGAAGATCTTCTGAACCAGGGTGTGAGACCCTATTACGTGCTTCTGTGATGACCCCTACAGCACTACGAACCTCACGATCTGGATCAAAACGTTGTGCAAATGCTACATTCCAATGTTTTCTGAATAAATGTGGAAAATCGTTTATATCAATATCTGTTTCACTCTGAATATTTTCTTCGGCAAGTAAACCGGACACCGCCTTCATGCTTTTGAAAACAAAGGAACGCATGGCATCACGATAGATGTTGAGTGCATCATAAAGCGCGTCTTGGTTGGGGTTCTTTTTGGAACTCAAGTGCTTAATACTCCCTTCACTATTTTTTTCTTTTCGGGTGGACGAACGACGTCTATTTTAGACCTCGGCAATCCACTACCGATCAATAACTTCTAAGAAGTCTTCATAGGTAGAAGCCTGCAATGCTGTGCGATGCAGTTCTGTGAGATGCTCAAGGTCCCGGATAGTTTCAAGTGTTTGTTCTACACTTTGGGTATTACGCTCCGAGAAACGTGTTTGTAACACTGTGAGAATATTTTGGATGGCGGTTGTACGCGACCCTTTTTCCATACCTTGTTCTTCGTAATATTCTCTTATAGTTTGCATCTGTTTTACCTCCTCAGCTGAAAAATGTAAAGATTTCTGGTGTTCCGATACCATCTCATCTAACGTCTCACGTTCTGTGGGTGAACGCCGATGGATAATCAAAAGATAGAGATAGTAGATAACTTGTTTCCACGACGCTTTATCCGCATCACTGAGCGTGTCAAGATGCACACCCAGCTGTTCTAACGCAGCGATAAACGCTGTCTCGTCAGCAAACTCCTGTTTCAACAGTGTCAACAACCAGCCAAATGGACGATCTGTCTTCAGAAGCGTCTCATCCGATGCACTCTTAACATCAAGAAAAAGCGTCTCAAACCGCGGAATAAACCGGGTGAGTATTTCGGGAGCGTCCACCAACGTCTCAAAGGACGGGAGCGTTTGCCATCTCTCTTCACCTGTGTAAAACAGCACCGGAATGATCGGACGAAATCGCCACGCACTCTTAGGCACATTTTCCGATACCCACTTTTGCCGTTGTTGGTCCCAAATCTGACACATATAAAACAGTAAGCGAAATCCCATCACGGGGTCTACTGTAGATTGATGTTCAATGAGAATGTAGATCATCACCTCTGTTTCATCAGCATCCCTGAAAGGCAAGAGGAAAACCAAATCTGCCTCTTGTTGGCGGAAGTTGTCGGGGATAAAGGTGGTATTTACGCGTTGCACCTTCCTAAAATCCAGGCGTGAAACAACGTCGCTACCAATGATTTCAAGTAGTCCTTGGAGATTATCTGTGTTTGCCAATAACCATTTAGCACTTCGATCCGCGAACTTTTCAAGCGGGGCTTTTAACAGAGAAAGAATTTCGTTGTTATCTAACATCATTATATCCTTTTGACCCAACACACGTGCATACTTTAGACAGTATAACACAATCCGCAAACGAAGTCAATGCAAGAATTTAACCTAAAACAATAATGCTTGAAAAAACTTGTAATACCTGATAATATAGAAACAAATCTAAGATAATACCAGCTAACCAACAACTCCATATTATGAAAAAACCAAATATTATCTATATACATTCACATGATACGGGTCGTTACGTGCAACCCTACGGGCATGCTATACCGACCCCTAATATCCAAAGTTTAGCAGAAGAGGGTGTTCTTTTCAGAAATGCTTTCTGTGCAAATCCAACGTGTTCACCCTCCCGCGCAGCGTTGCTCACAGGACAATACGCACACAGCTGCGGCATGGGCGGATTAGCAAACCGTGGATGGAGTCTGCCTGTCCCCGAACATCTCATCCCATACACACTGAATGATGCCGGGTATCAGACCGCTTTAGCGGGTTTCCAACATGTAGTACGAAATGTGAAGGATACAGGTTATCAACGCATCCTCTCTAATGAAATCCAGAGAGCAGGGGCAGAAGAACGTGCTTGTAACTTCCTCTCTGAAGAACACGATGCTCCCTTCTTCTTAGATATCGGTTTTAGTGAGACACACCGTCGTGGGAAAGGGTTCGCACCACCGCCAGATGGAGAAGCAAAAACCGACGCACGTTATGTAAAACCACCCGCACCATTCCCAGATACACCGATAACCCGACAAGACATGGCAGAATACATAGATTCTGCACGGACACTGGACATGAAAATGGGAAAAGTGTTCGCTGCTCTTGAGGAAAACGGGCTTGCAGACAACACGCTTGTAATATGCACCACAGACCACGGACTCGCCTTTCCACGAATGAAATGCCACGTAACGGACCACGGTATCGGTGTGATGCTCATTGTCCGAGGACCTAATGGATTTGATGGTGGGAAAGTCGTTGATGGATTAGTCAGCCAAATTGACCTATTTCCAACTATCTGTGAACTTGCCGAGATTGAACCGCCTGAGTGGTTACAAGGTCACTCTATTCTTCCACTCGTACGTGGTGAAACAGATGAAATCCGTGATGCAATATTTGCTGAAGTCAACTATCATTGTTGCTATGAACCCCAACGCGCTATCCGAACCAAACGGTGGAAATACATCCGACGTTATGACAACGCAACACAGTGGGCACTCCCCAACTGTGACGATAGCATCAGTAAGACCTTTATGTTGGACAACGATTGGAGAGATCAACCCGTAGAATCTGAACGGTTATACGATCTCGTGTTTGATCCGTTAGAAGCACATAACCTAACAGAAAACCCTGACTATGCTGATGTATTGGATGAGATGCATGAACGGTTAGAACAGTGGAGATCGGATACAGACGATCCTGTTACTGAGAATCAGATTATGCCACCACCAGAGACTGCTGTGCTAAACGACCCGAATGACATTTCACCAGGGAATAAGAGTTATCCTGCAGCAGAGATACTCTAATCTTCAAGTGAACCTACGGAAGGAGAACGTGGAATGCGACACGAACTCACCACTGAACAAATAAACTTTTATCGTGAAAATGGATACCTTGTCATTGAGAACTTCCTTGATGCTGACGAATTAGAAGTATGGCGAAAATGCACAGATGAATCCGTAACCGAACGCCTCGGGAACACCGTTGAATTCTTCACAAACCAATTAGACCCATCCAACTTTTATGCACGGGTCTTCACCCAATGTTTACGCCTATCAGATTCACATCCTGGTATGCGAAAGTTAGTGCATGATCCCAAAATTGGACGCATGGCAACACAATTGGCAGGAACTGACGGCATGCGGATTTGGCACGACCAAGCATTGATTAAACCCCCCAATGGTAACCCAACTGCATGGCATCTTGATGTACCCTACTGGTCTTTTGACTCACGCGATGCTGTCTCGTTTTGGGTTGCGTTAGATGACGCTACACTCGGAAACGGTTGTATGTGGTATATCCCTGGCACGCATAAGACTGCACGTTTTGACAATGTTGGTATCGGAGAAAACATCGGTGCGCTGTTTGATGTTTATCCCGAATGGAAAGAACTTGAACCCCAATCAGCACCGTGTCCTGCAGGTTCTATGGTGTGGCACAACGGTTTAGTCGCGCACGGTGCAGGTGCAAACATGACATTTTCACACAGAAGAGCAATGACATGCGGTTTCATGCCCGATGGATGCACTTTCAACGGAAAAAGAAACATCCTGCCAGAAGACTACTTCAACTCGCTCGAAATAGGTGATGTGCTTGATGACGATGTGCAGAATACCCTCGTTTGGCACAACAGCTGGCAGACTGAAAACTAACAAAAAGGAGAAAAACATGGCAAAACAACCGAATATCGTCCTGATGGGTGTTGATTCCCTACTCGCAACACACATGAGTTGTTACGGGTATCACAGACAGACAACACCACATATTGACAAGTTCGCTGAAGGCGGCACCCTATTTGAGAAGACATATAGTGCACACATCCCGACAACCAGTGCTTATGCATCCATGCTCACGGGTATGGACACATTTAGCACACAAGTCGTGGCACTCCGACACAAGGGACCCCTCCGCGAAGAAGTGAAAACATTAGCAGAAATACTGCGAGAAGCAGGTTATGATACGACTTGCGTTGGATTCGGTGGACCGAGTGGACGCGGTTTTGATACCTATCTCGACTTTGCAGGATGGGGACCTGATGACACAGGACGTAGTCCAAAAGCAGAAAACCTCAACAAAACAACCCTCCCCGAATTGAATCGACTCATTGACCAGAGTGATGAAAAGCCGTTTTTTCTATTCCTGCGACACATGGACCCACATTCACCCTATCTCCCTCCTGCCCCTTATGAACGGATGTTTTATCATGGTGATGAATGCGATCCGAGTAACACATCCATGGAACCTGTGATGTCATTCAAACCGTTTTGTGATTACTTCGCTTCATGGATGCCGGTAGGTATTACAGATAAAGATTACGTCATTGCACAATACGATGGCGCAATAGCCTATATGGATGCCTGTATTCAAACGCTCTTTAACGCGCTTGAGACGCGTGGTGTATTAGATGAAACAATCGTCATCATCAACGGAGACCACGGTGAAACACTCTACGACCACGAATGTTGGTTTGATCACCATGGGCTCTACGATGTTACGCTACATGTGCCACTGATCATAAGATACCCCAGTCGTATTCCAGCAGGTAAGCGCGTTTCAGGATATAACCAGCATAAAGACCTTGTACCGACACTCCTTGAATTAGCAGATATTGAATCTGATATTGCATTTGATGGAAACAGTCTCACACCGCTCATAAGGGGTGAAGTCGCTTCTTACGAAAGTGAAATCTATATCACAGAATGCACATGGATGCGTAAGCACGGATGGCGTACCCCTGAATGGAAACTCATCGTTGCACTTGAACCCGATTTCCACTATAAACCGCCAGTCGAACTCTACAATCTCATTCATGACCCCGATGAGAATGAAAACCTTGCTGGTACACATCCAGATATCGTCAATTTACTGGAAACCCGCATGAAGAGCTGGATTCAGCAAAGAGAGCAGGAAACAGGTCTGCCGAATCCTATCATGAACCAAGGTGATTGGCACGGCAAACAGGGTGTAGGTCCCTTCAAGTCATCTGACCAAGCATATAACACGTTGCACATCGGAAACCCAGGTGAAGCCGCACGTTTACAAGCAAAAGCACGGGAAGAATAGGAATTAGTTTTACGTAGGTTGGATAGAACGCAGTGAAACCCAACCTACGAAAACTGAAAGTCGAAGACCATATCATATTTATAGTAAAAACCGTAATTATCTACACACTACGGTAGGTTCGGTTTCCTAACTGAACCTTAGCGTCCGATGCGGTTAGGAAACCGCATCTACCAGGGAGCGGGCATATATTTTAGATTTTAACTATAAGAAAGGGAAACGAAATGCCAGACTATACACGAGATGAAGTCTTAGGGCGACTCAATGCGGAATTGGACAGAGGAAAATCCCTGCTTGCAGTCGGTGCAGGAACAGGTATCACGGCAAAATTTGCAGAAAAGGGTGGAGCAGACCTAATTGTCATATACAACTCTGGTCGCTATCGCATGTCAGGATTCGGATCATGCGCTGGACTTTTAGCCTACGGTGATGCAAACGCCATCGTCATGGAGATGGGAGAACGTGAGGTTTTGCCAGTTGTTCAAGAAACCCCCGTCATCGCTGGTGTCAACGGTACAGACCCAACAAGACGCATGCGTAACTTCCTCAAGCAGGTGCGAGATGTCGGTTTTGATGGTGTCAATAACTTTCCCACCGTTGGTGTGATTGACGGTACTTTTCGCGTCACGCTTGAAGAAACAGGCATGGGGTTCTACAAGGAAGTAGAAACGATAGGCATTGCACATGAGATGGACCTATTCACCATCGTCTATGTCTTCAACGCCGAAGAATCTGAGCAGATGGCGAAAGTCGGTGCGGATGTTATTATTGCACACATGAATACAACTATCGGTGGTACTATCGGTGCAGAGACCGCCTTCACCCTTGAGGATGCAGCGGTACGGGTGCAGGAAATTTGTGATGCAGCGCAGTCACAAAATCCTGATGTAATCTGTCTGTCGCACGGAGGTCCCATCGCAAAAGCACCAGATGCTGCGTATATCAATGCAAATACGGATACTGTCGGGTTTGTCGGGGCATCCAGCATTGAACGGTTTGCTTGTGAGGAGAGTATTCCACGAATTACAGCATCCTTTAAAGAATCAAGAAAATAAATGTCTGAATCGCGGAAGACACGGAGGACGCGGAAGGGGTTTTGGTTCATTATATGGCATTGATCGGCTACAAAGAAGCACAATCAAGGATGAATGTGCTACACTTCAAATACTGGGGTACAATCTAACAGAATGTGCTACAAAAGAGGTACAATCTAACAGAATGTGCTACATTAGGTGGCAACTTGGGTTATATTAGCAACTCATCAATGAAAAAGAAAGGAACTGCACTGACAATGTATCCGTTGATTTTACCTCTTTCCGTGAAACGATTTTGTAGTCTTATGCTCATACAGTTATTAAGCTTAACACTCCTATTTACTATACAAGAAGTTTCTGCTCAGTTGCCGCCAGAATTCGGGCAAGAACTGCTTCTTCCCGAACCTAAACAGAAAGATACTGTTCCGCCTACTTTCACTATTGATACACATATATCAAACACATATAACGACCATATCGAATTTGGATTGAGTGTTGATCCATATATCAGTAGTCTTGCGGGACAAGAAAATCCACAACTGCAAGGTTTGATTAACCAGTTCGGTATTAACCTACGTGGTGAATTACCGATTATAGATAAGAAGCTCCATCTCAAACTACAATACGCACCACAATATGAAAATTATTCTGGTGCAGATGGAAAACTCAACGAATTTGATGCATCAAGCAATTTTCTCTTGACTGAATTGCGCTATCGCCCCTTTACAAACTTACCCGAAATTGCAGTCTCTCAACAATTACAACGGCTATCCCGTTCTCTAAATGTGTATAATAACAATGAATATCAAAGCGGCATACGTATTGGACGATTCTTAGAATATAATTTCAGACTACAGCATTTTGATGATGATGAAAGGAAAAGAGAAGATTTCTTACTCGTCGGTTCAACAAACCATAAGGTTACAACCCGATTAGAATTAGGTCTCCTTAAGCAGATGATTGGTAAAGCAGAATATGCAATGGAACACGGAAGTTACCAAACCAATCTGAATAAGTTCATCTTAGGGGCAGCAAACATAGCAGACGATCAACGGAGAACAGATTGGAGGCATATCGGAACGATAAAGTTACTGCAGACTGCGGCTGACCGGTATGTCTTTCAACAAGAAGTCAACCTATTTCTCAACCAATCAAACATAGACTACTTTAATTTCAACAGCACAGAAACTGCATTGAGTGCTTATTATAAATTTAATGTCGGTAACGCAATAAGGCTTCGCTTGTTCCACTTGTGGGTGAATTTTGAAGGTAGAAACCTAAGGGACGCAGACGGGAGAATCATAGAAAATGCAG
Organism: Candidatus Poribacteria bacterium; assembly: GCA_022828145.1. Lineage (GTDB taxonomy): Bacteria > Poribacteria > WGA-4E > WGA-4E > WGA-3G > MSPOR6. The sequence continues at coordinate 40,197 of JAJEJA010000024.1, forward strand.
GAATCCGAAAGGATACGCAATATGGTATCAATGCATCTATGAACTGGAGATTTACATCTAACCTGTCGTTGAACGCGGACTATCAATTTATTCATAATGACACAAATGAATTGAATGAGATACTGAGTTTTCTTGATTACAACCATAATATCGTAAGTGTTACTCTGAAAGGGAACTATTAGATCTAAATTCAAGGACATTGTCAAAATCGGCTACCTCCAACCGGAAATCCCAATATCCATTATAATCGGCAGTCAGGAATGTAAAACTGTTCCAACCCTTCTTCAGCGGCAGTGTAAAGTGTACCCACCAACCGTAAAGATGTTTATTTGGGATCCTTGCGGTGGGAATCTCATTGCCATTTAGATATACTTTTCCGAGATTCCCTCCCCATTTAACCTGTGCAAATACATCTCTTGCTTCTGGACTTTTGATGTAAGTCCTGCCAAATCCGTAAGTCAATTCAGCATCCCCGAATAACTTCCGAAGTTCAATGCTGTCGGGTATAGTATGGTGTTCTATCCAAGAGATTTCACCTGAATGTCCATTATAGGTTTTTTCCAAATCGGTATCGGGCAATTGGATTGCTTGAAAGTTGATGGGAAATTCAGAGCCATCTGATGGTCTGTTTTTCAATCCTAAGTCAAAAGGCCCAAGTAGCATCCAATCTTTTATGGCTTTCATTGATTCGTGTGGAATTGGATGAAATAGTCTCGTCCCACTTGACAACTGTTCACCACCGTATTGCATAGAGTACCTATATACAGGTAATGGTGTAATGGAATCGATACGGACAGATATTTTGATAGTCGCTTTACTACTGAGTCCAGGTTCGGCTTGTATCTGTAGTCTATTTGGTGTGATCATCCAATTCTCATTCGGGTTAAAAGCTAAATCAACTATCAAAGGTTTTTCAAGTGTATTCTTGAGGGTAATATCAATACTTCCGTTGGAGATCTCTGTACTTCTGTCAAATTTGAAGTTATGTTTGAAGTTGAGTTGTCTTGCAACTTTGCTTCTAAATTCCTGAATAGATATATCCGCAGGAAAGACATTACCGGGTTCAATAATTGCAATGTGGACATCTCTATTATCTACAGTCACAAGGCTATAATGATCAAAAGCACCGATTTCTCGATTTTCTTGGGGTGTGAAACCAGCACCTGTAGCACCTAATACGAAATACCTTCTATCCTTACGGTCATAGAGTGTCAGTTTGTGATGGTGTCCCGCGAAAACTGTATAGTCTCTATCTCCGAGTTCCGTTTCTATCAATTCCCACCCAGAGTTCTTCTGCAACCATAAGGGTCTGTGCATGAAGACAAATGTATGTCTCACTTTGGTGTGTTGTGTCAGTTGCGTTTTTACATACGCTATCTGTTCTTTTCCAAACCAGTTTGTCCATTCATCGTCTTGATGCCACTCCTCCGTATTGAGCAATAGAAATAGGCAGTTTTTATAGGTGAATGCGGAATACGTGCGTCCAATATTCGTTTTCCAGTACGCATACATGACGCGATTGGTAATATCGTGGTTCCCGGGTATAGGTAAGAAAGGAATGTTAAGTTTTGTTTGGTGTTTCCAGAATTCCTGCCATTGAGAATCGAGAAGTGCCTTACGTGTGGTATCACCTTGAATAAGGTCTCCGATCATGATAGCAAAGTCAGGTTTCAGAACATTTAGTTCATCAATAGCACGATCAAATACATGCCATTTGTCGAGTCCTCCACCCGTCTTATCGCCAATGATTGCGAATGTAAATTTGTCAGGATCGTCTGTGAATGGACGGTCTACTATCGGCATGCTGTCAGGAAAAATAGGTTTCTGTGCAGTTGTGGATACGACAGCTACACAGAACAGTAGCAGTAGTATTATAGCTATACCATTTCTAATTGACAAATTGTCATAAATAAACTGTAGGTCGGGTAGAGCGAAGCGAAACCCGACATGGAAACCCGGTCTAATCCAACGTGTCGGGTTTCGCTTCGCTCTACCCGACCTACGAAATAATGCTACATAATGATTTAGAAATGGTATTACCTGTCTATGCATTTCATGCTCCTGAGATTTTATAGAAAGCTCTTCGGTTGCTGATGTTCTTAGTTGTCAGTATAACGCATTGATGTTCTTTTGTCAAAAACGTAACACGTTGATGAGGGTAAATACACTTGAAATTATACCCTTTTTCTGTTAGAATGACTTACAATAACGTGAGTTTGATAAATGTAGCGCAAACTTTCCAGTTTGCGAAAATGTGCCACAAACTGAAAGTTTGTGCTACAATTCACGCCTCTCGGATACGAAATGGTGTGAGTGAACGCAACCGAAATGATTAATCAAACTCACGTTATAATAAAATGAATTAGGAGCAAGATATGATTTTTGGACAAGGGACTCATCAGTATACAATACAAGAAAATTGGTGGACTTTACCTGATGGATGGGAATTCGGTTGGATTCCCGCTGTAGCAGTTGATTCACAAGACCGTGTCTATGTCTATAGTAGAAGTGAGCATCCGATGGTTGTATTTGATCGGGATGGTAATTTCTTAACCGCGTGGGGTGATGAAATCCTTAAAGACGCACACGGTATTTTTATTGATGCAGAAGACAATATCTATTGCGTGGAACGTGAAACGCATGTCATGCACAAGTTCACCACCGATGGTGAACTTCTAATGACACTCGGTACTATGGACAAACCCGGTGCAGAGGGTGAACCCTTTAATCTACCGACAGATTTAGCACTCGGTCCTGATGGTGAAATGTTTATCAGTGATGGATACGGAAATGCACGCATTCATAAATACTCTCCAGATGGTGAATTGATAAAATCATGGGGGAACCCCGGTTCTGGACCCGGTGAATTTGACCTGCCTCACTGCGTTAGAGTTGACCCGCGTAATCGACTATTAGTTGCTGATCGTGAAAATAACCGAATTCAGTTCTTTACTTTGGACGGAGATTTTATCCAAGAATGGACTGACCTATTGCATCCAGATACGATCTTCATAGACGAAGATGATCTGGTATACATAGCCGAACTCGACCAACGTATTACCATCATGACTTTAGATGGTGAAGTTGTTTCGCAATGGGGGAGTGAACGGGGAAGCACAGTGCCAGGTGAATTTCTCGCATGTCCACACGGTATTTGGGCTGATTCACATGGTGATGTCTATGTCGGAGAAGTGCAAGCGGATGCAAGACTACAAAAATTCATCAGACAACGATAATCTATGATGTGTTTTTATTCTGCTTTTGTTCTAAGAAAGGTGGATACCGATGACACAAGACCTCTCATTTTTCGATAAAGTGAATCTGAATTTTGATAAAGCTGCGCGTTACACAGACTATCCGAAAGGACTATTAGAGCAGATAAAAGTCTGTAATAGTTCGTGTCATTTCACCTTCCCTGTTAAACGTGATGATGGCACTATAATAACTATTCATGGATGGCGAGCAGAACATAGTCATCATAACCTACCAACTAAAGGCGGTATTCGTTACAGCACGTTGGTTAATGAAGATGAAATCATGGCTCTTGCTGCCTTGATGACATACAAATGTGCTGTCGTTGATATACCCTTCGGCGGCGCAAAAGGTGGTATCCAACTGGATAGGAGTGATTATTCAGAAAGTGAATTAGAACGGATCACACGCCGTTATACGTATGAACTCATCCAGAAAAACTACATCGGTCCAGGTATAGATGTACCAGCTCCTGACTTCGGGACAAGTGAACAAGAGATGGCTTGGATATTGGACACCTATCTCACGATGTCTCCAGACAAACTTGATGCAATCGCATGTGTGACAGGGAAACCGATTGAACAGAACGGAATTCAAGGACGAAGAGAGGCTACTGGACGCGGGGTTGTCTTCGGTTTAGAAGAGGTCTGCAGCTACGAAGAAGATATGAAACGGGCAGGACTCTCTCCCGGACTCCGAGGTAAAACCGTTGTGCTACAAGGGTTCGGAAATGTTGGTTACAATGCTGCAAAATACTTGAGCGAATATGAAGCAGAAATTATCTGTATCGCAGAGGCTGATGGTGCTATCTATAACCCTAATGGATTAGATTTTGAGAAAGTCGCTACATTCCGCGCTGAAAACGGCTCAATACGACACTATCCAGATGCAACATTTATTGAGAATCCGAATGACTGCCTGGAATTGGAATGCGACATTCTCATTCCAGCTGCACTTGAAAATCAGTTAACTGCCGAAAACGTAAATCGTATCAAAGCAAAGATCATCGCTGAAGCTGCAAACGGACCCACAACTGCTGAAGCAAACGAAATCCTACAAGAACGTGGCGTTCTGATAATTCCTGATACCTATCTTAACGCTGGCGGTGTAACTGTTTCCTATTTTGAATGGCTCCGTAATCTGTCGCACGTTGGATTTGGTAGACTCGGTAGACGTTATGAAGAGAGCGCATTCAATGCAATGCTACACTTTATTGAACAAGCAACCGGTTATCAATTAACGGATGATGAACGCGGACCTGTGCATGGGGCTGATGAACAAGCTCTGGTCAATTCCGGGCTCCAAGATACAATGGTCAACGCATATCAAGAAATTCGTGAAATCCAATTAGAGCATGGAAAAGATAAGATAGATATCAGAACTGCTGCATACATCAAAGCTATTCACAAAATCGCACAATCCTACATGCAACTCGGTATTTTTCCATAGTAACACAGACCATCGTGCCATACATTTTGGCATAAGCGTTATAAACTAATAAGGAGAAAACATGATCAGTTTGAGTGTCAATGTAAACAAAATCGCAACCCTACGAAATTCAAGAGGCGGTGATATTCCAAATGTCATTACTGCTGTGGATACTTGTATCAATGCAGGTGCACAAGGTATAACGGTACATCCACGTGAAGATCAACGACACATTAAACCTTCAGATGTCTATGAAATTTCAGAGGAACTAAGATACATCAATGCCGATAGAAACAACGAAATAGAATTCAATATAGAAGGGGATCCGCGTCCAGAACTTATTGAGATGGTCTTGGATGTCTGTCCTACGCAATGCACACTTGTCCCTGTTGTTAGTGGTGAAATCACAAGCCACACTGTGTGGAATATAGAAAAAGACGGTGAGATGTTGAAACCGATAATTTCCGCTTTGAAAAAGGCAGGTATACGTGTAAGTCTATTCAGTGGAACAGACATTCACCAGATTGAAAGGACAGCTGAGATAGGGGCAGATAGAATAGAACTCTACACTGCTCCTTATGCGATGGCAGAGACAAAACCAAAAATAAGCCGAGAATTTGCTCTACTCAGAGCAGCATCTGAACGGGCACTTGATGTCGGTCTCGGTGTGAACGCTGGACATGATCTCAATCTTGAAAACCTTCCACTTATGCAGAAATTACCTGGACTTCTTGAAGTATCCATCGGACATCATCTGATGGCGGATGCACTCTATTTTGGATTATATGTAGCAGTAAAAGCGTATCGTTCAGCATTAGGACAAGATATAGAATAATAGAACTATTGAATAGGAGAAACTAAATGGGTATAAGTGTCGGCATGGTTGGATTAGGGAGTTTCGGTCCCTCATTTATTCAATCCTATAAAGCACATCCAGATGTTAATCGTCTTGCGTTATGTGATTTGCGGTCCGATAGACTATCAAAATGGGCAGAGCAGTTTGAGATTTCTGAAACCTATTCAAGTCTTGATGACATCTGTAAATCCGATTTAGATGCACTCGTCATCATCACCCAGCACTGGATGCATGCACCGCAAGCGATACAAGCGATGGAAGCAGGTAAGCATGTCTATACTGCCGTTCCCGCAGCAGTATCTTTGGATGAATGTGAAGCGTTGGTGAGGACAGTTGAACGAACTGGCATGATCTACATGAACGGTGAAACGAGTTATTTTCGTCCAGAAGCAGCTTTCTGTCGTCAAAAGGCTTATGAGGGTGCATTTGGGGAGTTTGTGCACTGTCGTGCTGAGTATTTCCATGATATGGATCACGGTCTGTATAATGTAGCAAAGAACCGTTGGGGTGCACAGTGGAGTATGGACAAGAGCGGTGGAATCCCTATGTATTATCCTACACATTCAACCTGTTTTCCTATATCTGTGATGAATGCACACGCGACTTCAGTTTCAGCACAGGGATATGTCTATCCAAATGACGACTGGTTTCGATTAGACACAATCCACAAGAATCCGTATTCAAATGAGGTAGGACTTTTCACGATGAGTAATGGCGCAACCATGCAGATTTGTGAGTTCAGAAGGATTGGTCATCCCGGTTGTGAACGTCCAAGTGGGATTTATGGAACTGAGGGTAGCTACGAACAGAGTCTTGCGGGAAGTGTGTGGGCAACTAAACACGGCAGAGAAAACGTCCAACCGACCCAGATGCATGAATATCTACCAGAGGCACTTTTGGATAATTTAGGCGGTCATGGAGGTTCACACGCCTATCTTGTTCACGAATTTGTAGATTCGGTAAATCGGCAACGGACACCCCGGATCAATGTATGGGAAGCGGTAAGATATTGTGCGCCGGGATTGGTAGCACATGAATCAGCTCTGAAAGATGGGGAAGTGTTAAAAGTTCCTGACTGGGGGGACGCACCAACAGATTAGGTTTATGGATTGAGGATGTGTAAAGTTTATAATATTCTTGCTTTTAAATACATTTTAAGATATAATAATTGATTTAAGAGCAGTTTACAAATTAAAGTGTCACCCTGAACTATTGTCGTACAAGAATATCACGTGCGTAAAATACTGGAGATTCAATCAACTTTCTACAGAGATAATGAGGTTAGAAGGAGCATAGAATGGCTATTGATAGCATAGATCGCGGGGCGGGAGCCTATGATGCATCTGCTATACCGGCAGATATTGCCCGCGAGATTGAGATATACGAAATTACACTGGGTCGCGCACAAGCGGGTCAGATGGAAGAGGACATCTTCACAGAACTAAGACTACGGCGCGGAGTCTACGGTCAACGTGATGATAGATCGCAGATGATTCGGGTCAAGATCCCCTTCGGCGGCATGACTGCCGACCAACTTGAAATGTTGGCAGATGTAGCCGAAGAGTTTTCTGATAACATCATACACATCACCACCCGACAAGATGTCCAATACCACTACGTTGACATCAACAACACACCTGAATTGATGCGACGGTTAGCAAGCGTCGGAATCACAACAAAAGAAGCATGCGGGAATGTTGTCCGAAACGTCACAGCATGTCCTATCAGTGGTGTGTGTCAAGATGAAACATTTGACGTTACACCATACTCAATGGCACTGTCCGCATTCCTATTAGGACACCCAGATGCACAGGATTTTGGTCGTAAGTTCAAAATCGCATTTTCTGGTTGTGAAGAACATGCATGCGGTTTAGCAAATATGCACGACATCGGTGCTGTTGCTGCTGTTAAAGAAATTGATGGTGAAGTCAAAAAAGGATTCAAACTATATGTAGGTGGTGGACTGGGTGCTGTGCCACATCAAGCAAAAGTTTTTGATGACTTTGTCCCCGCTGAAGAACTTCTACCGATTTCCCAGTCTATTTGCAGAGTGTTTACCCGTTTAGGTGAACGCAAAAACAGGAATAAGGCAAGATTGAAGTTTGTTATTGCCAAACACGGTATTGAAGAATTCCGTAGGTTAGTACTTGAAGATCGTGAGACACTCAGACATGATCCTGTTTGGACAGAATATCTTGATAATCTTGATGCTTATGATGAAAGTCCACTCAAACCACCGACACAACTGAACGGTGCTGCGAAACCGGAAGGTTTTGACGAGTGGTACAAATCAAACATTCGCTTACAACGTCAACCCGGTTATGCGTTTGTCACGATAACACTCCCGCTTGGAGATTTAACAGCGGATCAGACTCGTGCCTTAGCTGACATCTCTCGTAAGTATGTGAAGGATACGATTCGTGCAACTGTTGAGCAGAACATTGTGCTGCGTTGGGTATCAATGACAGATTTACCTGCACTCTATCGTGAACTTAAAGCTATCGGTTTAGGTGATCCTGGTGCAGAATCACTGGTAGATATCACTGCTTGTCCCGGCACTGATTCCTGCAAACTTGGTGTTTCATCATCTCGTGGTTTAGCGGCACATCTACGTGGTCATTTCATTGAACACGGACTTCAGGAAGATATCAAGGATTTTCGCATAAAGATCAGTGGTTGTCCGAACTCATGTGGACAGCACCATATTGCGAATATTGGGTTCTTCGGTTCGTCTAAACGTATGGGTGAACATATAGCACCACTCTACCTTGTCTTACTTGGTGGACACATGGTTGAAAACGCCAGTTCTTATGGACTCGCGACAGGTAAAATCCACGCGAAGTATATCCCTGAGTTTATTGAAGAGTTGACGGGGATGTATACAGCAGAACGTGGTGAAGAGGAAACCTTTACGGATTATGTCAACCGACTCGGTAAAGCGGAAATCAAGACTATCCTGTCAAAATACGATAAGATTCCACCTTACGAGGAAGCACCTGAATTCTATGTTGACACTGGAGATACGAAGGATTTCCAACTCAAGACGGGTGTAGGTGAATGTGCTGGTAAGTTGGTCGCTCTCGTTTCAATGAAGTTGGAAGAAGCAGACCGTCTCATCTATGAAGCGGGATTGAACCTGGAGGATGGGACCTATAAAGAATCTGCGGATAAAGCATTTGATGCAATGGTCAGATCAGCAGATGGTCTGTTAACGACTGCCGGTTTACAGTATATTGACGATGCAACAACTGTGAGTGAGTTTCGTAAACATTTCTTTGATGCTGGTAACTTTTTTGCTGGATTTGGTGCACATCTGTTCAAGGCGACAGAGGAAGACACTTCAACTTTTGATGAGGAGAGAGCACATCGCCGTGTAGAAGAGGCAACGCTTTTTGTTGAAGAATCGCATAATGTGTATAATCGTATGCGGATTAAACAGGAAGAAGAGGAAGCGAGTAAACGGAGGACACGCAGATCGCGTCCCGCCCCGAAACCGAAAGTTGTCAAAGAAAAGAAACCTGTTGAGGAAATTACGGATAGTCTTGATCTGAAGGGTGTTACATGTCCGTTTAACTATGTCCAAGCCAAGGTTAGGTTAGAAACAATGGACGTCGGTCAGCTCTTAGAAATCACCATTGATGACGGAGAACCGATTGAGAACGTGCCGAAGAGTCTGACCAACGACGGACATGAGATTCTTGATACGAAGAAGATAGGAGAACACTACCGTCTTACTATCAAGAAAGGTGAATAGACCTTCAGTATAACGTGTCTATCAGTTCAAAAACGTTTTACGACAATGCGTTAGCACAACGTGTTGAATAAAAGGTTGTGTTTTATTTGGAGGAGAGTGCCATGCATGCATTCTCCTTCTTCTTTGCAGACCATGCAATAACTTTACACACCCACACCTACAGGGTGTGTAAATATTTTGGCAGCGTTTGCATATCAGCTCAAGCCAAGATATAGCACTCCGCTGGAGTGCGGGGTTTTGGACATTGTGAGTTCTATAGACATATCACGCCTCTGGCGTGAAGATATCTCTTACCTGTCAAGAACGCTCTTTGCTCCAGATGAAGTTTAAATAATTAATTGGGTAATTGTCTATTTGCATAATGCAGGTTCACTACACTGCTGGCGAGGTTTCCTAACCTCGCCTAATTACCTGAATATTTTCTTAAACTTCATCTGGCGTGAAGATATCTCTTACCTGTCAAGAACGCTCTTTGCTCCAGCGGAGCAATATGTCTATAGAAAAATGTATGTCAAGAGACCGCACTCCAGCGGAGTGCTATGTAAACAAAACTGAACATAACCAAAAAACAATGCTCTGCCAAAAACTTTACTCACCTGTAATCTGATCATGATCGTCTCTTTGATACTTCTATCCGCATGTGCTATACTATTTATACCATTTCTACTATATAGTATACCATTTCGTAGGTCGGGTAGAGCGGAGCGAAACCCGACACGTATTGATTATGTCTATCATGTCGGGTTTCGTACCTCTACCCGACCTACGGATGAATGGAATAAAAATAATTCAAATTGGTATTACATCAACAACACAACATTAAAGGAACTCTTATACATGAAATTCCTACACTATTTACTTCTGTTTATTATCACAGCTTCATTGTCTTATGCAGAAGAACCAGACTCCTTAGGCACACCACCCTGGCAACCCATTGGTAAATATACACATCAACAAATCCGAGAGAGTTCCGGGATTGTCGCAAGTCGGCAGTATGAAGGTGTCTATTGGACGTTAAATGACTCAGGAAATCCTTCCTCCCTTTACGCAACAAAAAGGAATGGTGAATTAATCACAGAAATCAAGATACGCGGTACACGCAACTTTGACTGGGAAGCACTTGCCAATGACGATAAAGGACAACTCTGGATAGGTGACATCGGAAACAATAGCAGAATGCGAATTGACCTAAATGTAGCAGTCATAAAAGAACCAAATCCATTCACCGAAACAGAAGCAGAGGTGATAGCAAAATATCCTTATGCATACCCAGAAAAAAACGTAGATGCAGAGGGTCTGTTTATTGCTGATGGAATTCCGTATATTGTGACCAAAGAACAAACAAGTGCTGTGCTATTCCGTTTCCCTGAAATGAAAGCAGACACGAAACAGGTCTTAGAACGTGTCGGACAGTTATCAGAAGCAAGACTTGTCACAGGTGCTGGTATCTCAGCAGATGGCAAACGAATTGCCGTCTGCACCTATAATTCTCTCTGGGTATATCACAACACTAATGGTGACTTAGCACAGATGATCAAAACGAAACCGTGGGTATTAAAGCACAACTTTCAGGGGGAAGCGATATGCTTTGAGGGGTATAATCTATACCTGACAAATGAAGCACGCGATATCTACGCTCTCCCACAATTCTGGTATGAAAAACAACTGCAATTACCACCAAAAAACACCCAATCCGCAGTATCTCTGTTAGTCAAAAAAGATTCCGATGAATATGCAATAGAAAGTTATCGTGATGCAGGCATTGAGATAGACGGTGGACATGTCGCATTGAATGCACACGCTTCAGGGGATGCAATACATCAAAAGATTGACGTTCCTTATAGAAACCTATATAAAGTCAGTGCTATCTTGACGCGCGGTCCAGAATATGGACTTGCAGAACTCACAGTAAATGGAAAGAAAGTCGGTAAATCCTACGATTGCTACAATTCTGAACGAATAGCAGGCACGTTGGTAATATTTGGTAAAGTACCATTGCAGCAGGGTGAGAATAAGATTATACTAAAAAGCGTAGACAAATCAGAAAATTCAACAGGCTACAAGGTTGGTATTGATTCTTATCAGGTCTTACACGCTTCCCCGTTTGTCCGACGTTATATGATCTTAGGTCCATTTCCAAAAGCAGAGGCGACACCGCCTTTACCCTCTACTGAAAACACACTCAACCTGAACCAAACTTACACAGGAACTGACGGTAAAACGATCCGTTGGTATGAAGCATCAACAAAACGGAGTGGAATGCTTGATCTCCGTGCAAATATCGGGATGAATACTGGTGTGGTTGGATATGCGGTTACTTATGTCTATTCTCCAAAAACATTTGATACTGTCTTACTGTTAGGCAGCGATGAGACAACCAAAGTATGGTTAAACGGCACAGAAATTCATCAAAAACGCACTTATAGACGTATCACACCCGATGCTGATAAAATTCCTTGTCAGATGAAAGTTGGTTGGAACGAAGTCTTGTGTAGCTTTGAGCAGAACAGTTGGACTTGGGCACTGTATCTAAGGTTTATCAATGCTGATGGTGTGCTTAAATATAGCATCCGACCCAAAAATAGGGCAGATTATTTCTCTTAATCCCTCAAAATTCTAATAATTTCCCATTTTTTTACATTTTTAACTTGATTTTTTTTGCATAAATTGATATAATTCTATATTACTTTAGACTGAATAAACTTTAATTATCAAAATGCTACATAACATTTTTCACACAATGAGGTATATTATGTATCGTGATTTTTTCATGAACAGATGGGCTATTGGATGTATTGCCTTTCTGATTATATTCTCAGCTGCATGTATTTTCTGGTATCAATACGATACTGCAAAGGACAGAAAAGTATTAACCGATGCTCAAGAATATGTGCAAAGATTGGAGAACAACCACAAGTCAAATGCCAACAAAGTGATATATAGTGAGAATAACCCTATGGCTGATGAATCCACTCTAACTGCTGAAAAACATCTAACTAATACGAGTAGCGTGCTGGTGCCAGGTACGACATCAATACAGTCTAAAAGTAAAACTAAGAGTGCTTCAACAGACATAGAAAAAGCGGACAGTTTCATTTCACCATTTGGTTTCGGACCATATCCAAAAGTACCAGTTGATTATTTTAGCAAACCCATCTGGATACATGATCCATCAAACATAAACGACTTTCCTGATCATGCACTTATGAATATAGAACTAATTGATCGAGTTCTTGTCAAACTTTGGGTACAAGGAGACCATGCTATCATAGGGGGTAGCACGCACAATGGTAAAGTCTATCCACACTATCCCGATGTTGTCTATGTTGGTTACAAAGAAAAAGTAACTGAAAACGGTGAGACTTACCGTTTCATTTCTAGCATAAAATCATCACCGTTGATCAGACTGGATCCAGTTAAAGCATTAGAAGGTGATATTCCTCCACACTATAGGATAGTTGATTTGGAAAAGGCAGGAATAGATCCTTATGAATTTCTTAATTTAGATGAACCTGAATATTAATGGAGGATTACAAAATGTCATTACATGTTTTAAGTTGTATTGCAAAGAGTTTATGCATGCTCTCAATTATATTATTTCCACTTAATGCGATTGCATATTATGAAACTGATCAGACATATGGCGTGTGTGATGCTACTTGTTCTGTCAAAGAAGAAGAATATACCAACACAGTTCAGGTCTTCCCTAATCAACCTAATTTTGGCACGCAACAATCTGCGTCCGGTATTGTTTGGGCAGACATGTTTAATGATATGGGAGACCGAAACGATGGATGGTACGATATTACCGTTGATCTAAATGGTGTTGTATCTGAAAAAACAGAATACTATACATCTGGTGTATACGAAAGCCATTCAGATACAGATTACTTCTCTGGTAAACGTCCTAGTGAAGTTTCAGGTTATGGAACGAGTTATTCTTATCTTTATGGTGTTGGATGTTCAGATTCTGATTATTTGACAAAAAACTTTGAAGATAGAGCAAATAACGACAAATTAGGAATTTCTCCAACCGATAGAGATCAACGTCCAGTTCCCGGCGACACATTTTATTTTAAGGTTGCCTGTGACTCACAATTTTACTGGATAGATGTGTGGGTTAAAGCACCATGGGACACGAGTGAAAAGGGAACAAAATTAGGTAATGGTGTACTTGGAGATGGGTGTCAACTGAACATACATTCAGTTATACGTTCCCAAGTGGTGTCATGAATACCGGAGATTTTCTGATAACTGCAACTATTTACCGATATTCAGATATGTCTGATTATACACAGACTTATACTGTTACTGTTTCTTCACCCTCCTAATATACCGTATGCATTTAGTGGGGAGGTCAGAACTCCAAATATTTACTGAATATACACAACATTAGCAAATATAGATTTATCTTTACAACACAAGCAGGTATTTTTAGATTACCTGCTTGTGTTTGTGATTATAAGACAGAACTCATTATGAATCTCCAAATTATCGCCGCACTATACCTGCTCAACACTCAGTATTGCAGGTTCACCATTTAACTTCTGCTCAAGGCGAAACGCCTTTTCACCCGATGTTTCAACGACCTCAGTCGTTAACGTCTCCTCAAGAATATAATCCCGATGTGTATCAAACGCTTCCGTTACAAGCGCGGATGAGGTGTTCAAACTCAGCTTAATCCGATCAGACACATTAAAGTCTGCCTCCTTCCGCATATTCTGGATTTTGTTAACCAATTCACGTGCCATACCCTCAAGCACTAACGCATGCGACAGTTCCGTTGACAATGCAACGAATTTCCTTGCATCCACCTCTACAAAGAAGCCTTCTCGGTTCTGTGTCTGCACGTCAATTTCTGATGAATCAAGCGTGTACTCCCCATCTTTCGTTTCAATCTGCAAATTCCCATTCGCTTCCAATTCCGTCTTCATCTGTATAACATCTGCAGTTGCAAGTGCTTTAGCAATTGCTTGAACACCTTTACCGTATTTTGGTCCTAATACCTTGAAGTTCGGTTTGAGTGTAACTTGAGCAAATGCATCTAATTCTTCTGTAAATACGATTTCCTTGACATTCAGTTCATCGTGAACAAATGCAGATAAACGATTGACTGTCTCTTTCTCGGAATCAGATAATCCACCAAGCGTGATTTCAGCAAGTGGTTGACGCGTCTTTATTCCAGAACGGTTCCGTGCGGCGTGTCCCATACTGATAACATCACGCGTGAATTCCATATCCTTTTCCAATTCTGTGTCTATCAATGCAGCATCCGATACCGGATATTCTACCAGATGGACGCTTAAAGGTACTTCAGGATCAAGCGAACAAACTAAATTACGATAGAGTTCATCTGCTAAGAACGGAACAAAGGGTGCAGCAAGTTTCGCAACAGTAACAAGGACTTCATAAAGCGTAGCGTAAGCAGCTTGCTTATCTATCCCCGCTTCTGCACCCCAAAATCGGTCGCGAGATCGACGCACATACCAATTGCTTAGCTCATCTACAAACGTCTCAATAGCACGTGGTGCGTTAGTGAGATGGTAATTCTCCATGTCATCTCTGACCTTCTGTATCAGACTATGCAAGCGGGATAATATCCACTTATCTACGACAGCACGATCAGCAACTGGTGGTGCATCCTGCAGAACATCAACCTTTTCCAAGTTAGCATACATTACAAAGAAGCTATAGACATTTTGAAACGTTCCCATGAATTTTTTCAACGCTTCATCAATTCCTTCAATCTTGAAAGTCCTCTGTGCCCAAGGCGGTGAAGCAGTGAACATATACCATCGCATCGCGTCTGCACCCTGTTCGTTCAATACTGTCCAAGGATCCACAGTGTTACCACGACTCTTACTCATCTTCTGTCCATCGGAAGCAAGAATCAGCTCCAGACATAAGCAATTTTTGTAAGCAGGTTTGTCGTAGAGAAGGGTACCTGTCGCCAACAGACTATAAAACCATCCACGGGTTTGATCAATAGCTTCAGAGATAAAATCTGGTGGATATGCCTCCTCAAACAACTCTTGATTCTCAAACGGATAGTGCCATTGTGCAGTATGTGCACAACCTGAATCGAACCAACAATCAATAACATCCTGTATGCGATGCATTGTACCATCGCACTTTTCACAGGTAAGAACAACATCATCAACGTAAGGACGGTGTAGTTCTATGTCATCCGCTACTTCCTTACCAAGTTCTTTCAATTCAGCAATACTCCCAACGCAATGTTGGTGTCCGCAATCATCACATATCCAGACAGGCAAAGGTGTTCCCCAATATCGCTCCCGACTCAATCCCCAATCAATATTGTTTTCCAACCAGTTTCCGAATCGTCCCTCTTTAATATGTTCCGGATACCAGTTGATTTCCTGATTGTGCTGTAGCATCTGGTCTCTGATAGCAGTCGTCCGGATAAACCACGATTCGCGCGCATAATATAGCAACGGATTATCACAACGCCAACAGAACGGATATTGGTGCGTATATTCAGCTGCTTTGAACAGCAATCCACGACTCTCTAAGTTCTCAATGATTTGTGGGTCAGCATCTTTGACATATTCTCCTCTCCACACATCCTTCATCTCAGACACAAATCTACCATCGGCACCGACCAATTGTATCAAAGGTAGATTATGTTTCTGTCCGATGTCATAGTCATCTTGACCGAAGGCGGGAGCAATATGCACCAGTCCACTCCCCTCTGTCGTTGTAACAAAGTTCCCAGTGACAATATAATACGATTTTTCTTGATATGTGCCAGCATCAAAAAGCGGTTCATATTCCAAACTACTAAGATCGCTACCCTTATAGGTTTCAACAATCTGAGGCGATTCGTCCGCAAATACACTTTCCATACACTCTTTCGCAAGGATAAGGTGTTGTCCGTTCTGTTCAACTGCAACATAATCGTAATCTTCACCCACAGCCACGGCAACATTAGATGGCAGTGTCCAAGGCGTTGTCGTCCATACAAGCAGATAGGTATCATCTCTATCTTTCAATTTAAAACGCACAAAGATTGATGGATCATCAACCTCTTGGTAACCCTGTGCAACTTCGTGACTTGCTAAAGTTGTTCCACAGCGATAACAATAGGGTTGTACCTTGTGTCCCTGATAGAGTAAGTCCTTATCCCACGCCTGCCGTAGCACCCACCACACACTCTCTATGTAGTCGTTTGATAGTGTAATATAGGCATCATCCAAGTTCACCCAAAAACCGATGCGTTCAGTCATCTCACGCCAATCCTGTTCATATTGAAAGACATTTTCCTTGCACTTTTCAATAAAATTTTGAACACCGTACGCTTCAAGTTCTGCTTTATTTTTAATATTAAGCTGTTTCTCAACTTGGTATTCGACAGGCAATCCGTGAGTATCCCATCCCGCTTTTCTGTGGACGTAATGTCCTGTCATCGTCTTGTATCTACAGACCGCATCCTTCATGATCCGTGCAAGGACATGATGCACACCGGGAGGCGCATTAGCAAATGGCGGTCCCTCCAGAAAAACAAACGGTGGCGCGTCCTGATGCATCTCCATACTCTTTTCAAAGATGTCATTTTCACGCCAGAACTCAAGGATCTGTTTCTCCTTCTCAGCAAATGTGAATTGTGGTGATACCTCTTTAAACATGTGAAGATTACCTCATGAGTTTAAAAAACAAAACGCCCCACCGAATACGCTGTTTCAGTGATGGACGTCTTAGAATAACTGCTTATCTGCTTGCGATTAGCCCACCACAGCACGACGAATAGCAATAATAATCTGTATGGCACGATCAGACTCTTGCGAAAGGCAAGCATGACGCACACATTCTGCAGATTGCAATGTCGGCGTAGTAAGCGAAAGATAATACATCTTATATTCCCCTATATTCCTAATCGGAAACTGGGTAAAATCTGTGTCTCTATACCTTAATTCTACTACACTTAATCAGTTGATGTCAAATATTTTTCTGGTTTGGGGTATGGAAAGTAATTCTCACCGTTTTGTCTGAATCGCTGATTACATAGATTGTCTCTTTGCTCCAGCGGAGCAATATGTCTATAGAAAAATGTGCGTCAAGTGTCCGCACTCCAGCGGAGTGCTATGTAAACAAAACCGAACATAAGCAAAAAATCAATGCTTTGACAAAAACTTTACACACCCACACCTACACTCTATCTTGACAGAAAAACAAGAATCAGTTAGACTATGCATAAATAATACTACTTCACAACCGAGGTTACAATGCAAGAAAACGAAATATCTGTTCCAGACAATCCACAGCAGACAGAGACTCATTCACTGCAAGCGATGAGTTTCTCTGAAATATTGGATGGCATGTTCTCGCTCTATCGTAAACATTTCCCCCTCTTCTTTCGTATCGTTGTGGTCTATTTCATTCTATCTTATGTTCTTGATAAGATAACTATGTTTTTTCTATTTGGGAGTCTAACTGATCAAAATATACCTGCACTGTTTGTTATGATTTTTGTTGCAACCTTAATTACGATTCTGGTCAGTAGTACTTTATCTTATGCAAGTGCTGAAGTGGTCTTAGGTAGGACTATCACCACCAATGCAGCCTATCAACATACACTCAGTAAGTATTTCCCGCTGCTTGTTTGTTATATTATATGTATTTTTGTTTGTACGGGTTTAGCAATTACGTGCATTGGCATACCATTTTCCGTGTTCTTATTCATACGATGGGGTGTATATTCGCTCCCAATCCTAATAGAAGATCACTCGGCACTGGGTGCGTTGCGTCGCAGCGGAGAATTAGTAAAAACCATGTGGTGGCGCGTCTTTGGAATCGTCTTGGCAATGATGCTAATTTATATAATGATACAGTCCATCCTGAGTAATTCTTTTGGGCTCGTATTCTACCTATTTACAGGAGTTAGTGATTCACAAGGTGCAGGGATTTTTGAAATGATTAGACAGGTGTTTTTTCCTACACCAATTGATATCGGATGGGGATCATATTTCATTCGAAGTTTTGTTACAACAGCGATTGAAGCAATAACAATCCCAATCATTGCAATTGGTTCTACACTACTTTACTTTGATCTACGGGTACGAAAAGAAGCCTATGATTTAGAAATGCAAGCGACACAGCAACAGGTCTAAATTAATAGGTATCAGGACATTAGGATGCGCTTTAATCAACTCCTTACAACTGTATATGGCTGTTATCGAGATAATTTCTGGCTGTTTTGGCGTATTATGTTACCTGTAGCAGTTGTTGCTATTTTGTTGGATATATCAGGACATTATCGCAGTATCTCTCTTATCAATGAACATCTTGATGTATCCAGAGATATGGAATCCAACAATCAAGATTCTGATTCGCAAGTTCTTTCACCAAGCGTATTTGAGGACTCGGTAGCGGGGAATCTGAATACTTTTAATGGTATTTTTGCTACAAGACACTTCACTCAAGAATATGATATTCCAAAAGGAGCACATTTTCACTTTCTACCATTACCAACTATCATAACGTATAACAGTGATGAAGTCCTATGGAGTTGGTCACTTAATTTTCGTATTTATTATGATTATACGCCTTTGGTTCTTATGTTGTTAACGCTTTGTCCACTGTCTTTAGCAGTTGCCAGCAAGTCATCGGATATAGAAAATGAAGATATTAAAACGTTAGCGACATCATTCACTGCTCTTGAAACATGGAAACGAACAGGTAAGAAAGCAATTAAACTGGTTATTGCGTTTGTAGTGTTTCTGCTTATCGTGGATATAGGCAATTATATATATGTAGCACTTGATCTATTTGTTCCAACCTTAGGCAACAATTGGTTGTTGATCCTTTTACATATCCCTTATATCTATTTGTTGGTGACGTTAAGTCTATATAATCCTTGTCTTATCCTTGAGGATAATACATTAATCGGAATATTTCGTCGCAGTCATAATCTGGTTAGTGGTTCACGGAT
The DNA here is from genome assembly GCA_022828145.1 of Candidatus Poribacteria bacterium. Classification (GTDB taxonomy): domain Bacteria; phylum Poribacteria; class WGA-4E; order WGA-4E; family WGA-3G; genus MSPOR6. The sequence continues at coordinate 59,436 of JAJEJA010000024.1, forward strand.
TCAGTTCCTGTTGACATATCTTGGCACTGGATGGTTTGCTGCGGTATTCACATCTGTAATGTTTGGGTGTTTCCTATTTTTTCTTTCATTCATTTTCGTTGAACTTTCTCCGATACGTTCAGCAATTACACCGTTAAGATTCTTGACTCTTTTTGTTGGTGGCAATGTTAATGTCTTCTTATCCGAGTTGCCTAATATGCTTCCTACTATCCTGATTTGTGTGTTCAGAGGATTAATTGCGACCTTTCTCATACCTATATGGGCAATTATCACTACGTACCTCTATTTAGAGAAATCCCAAGATGTTACAACCTTAGTCGGTCAAACGAGTTAATTGAATGAGAATCACATTTTGTTTGATAGTTTGCATTGTTAGTCTCATCACACTCTTAGTTTATGCCACGGAAGAAGATATATTTCGGGATGAACTACATTCAGACACCGAAGTGCCTGATGTGTCGCTTGAAAAATACCAGAAAGAATTAGCAAAACTACTACAACCTCACGACACATGGGATTTGAACTTAAAGTACATCATCTTTCCACTTGCTGCAATTGCGCTTACAGTCATCGTTATCTTTTTCATTAAGCAAATTCAGTTGAATATCATAAGAGATGTTGATGCGGATGAATCTGAGACCATTGTTGACGAAGTCCAGACAGAAAAAGCTGCGTTGTCACGTGCAGATACCGCTATTGAATCCAACGATTTTCGCGGCGCAATCCGATACCTTTATCTCTCTGCCATATTCCATCTACAGGAAAACGGTATCCTCCCTTACGACAAAAGTATGACCAATCGTGAGTATCTGCAACAGACCGACATAGATGACAACCTGCAGACCGCGTTAGGACCCGCTATCACAGTTTTTGATGAGGTGTGGTACGGGTATAAACCGTGTGATGAAGATACCGTTTCGACTTATAGAGAACTTATAAAAGATGTCTATACCAGTTAACATTTTGACAATGAAGACACTATCTTTTCTATCTAAACCCATTTTCACGCTTCTAATTATTATACTCATACTCTCACAGTTTTCGTGTGACTCAGTGGAAGAGAGGAGTCTGATTTTCAGCATTCTACGTAAAATGAAATTCCGCGTCTCAGAAATAACACCTTATACGCCTTCCGAATTGAAAAGATATGATGTATTGTTTATTGACAACCTTCACCAACCCTTATTGGAATCAGAAATAGATGCTGTATATAATTTCGTAGTAGATGGAGGTATATTGATTGTGTGTGGCGGGAAATATGAAGCGGTAGAAGGAATTGTCACTTCTTATAATTTGAAGCTGAGAACTACGCAAAATCAGTTGAGAACTTCACAAAGATACCAAGATGATCCCTTGTTTGTGAATCCAGTTGATGAAATCTCAGTTGAGACCGATTATGTTGTCAGAACAGAGAATCAGGATGTCGCTATATTATACGGTTCAGATAATGCAGCCACTGTTCTTTCGTTTCGTCATGGAGAAGGTAGAGTATATCTTACGACATCCTCTTATCTGTTCTCATGGAGCGGGATGATTCATACACCAAATGCTACGTTCTTCTATAATTTGATGTCCACTTTACCCAACAGAGCTCGCATCGGACTTGCACAATCGATGTATTTCACAGATGAGTCTAAACCACCTAACGCATTTGTAGAGCTTGTATTCAAAACGCCTGGAGGTCTGACTGCAGTTTATGTTTGCCTAATTCTCTACATTTTCCTAACACTGCGTGGCAGACGTTTCGGTAGACCGATGGATATTGTGGAGAGTCATCGGCGTATGAGCACAGAATACATCCATGCAATGACAACGCTTTACCAGAAGGGTAACACGCGTACAGATATATTGGGACACATACGTCATCAGTTCAGGACAGAAATAGGACTTCGCTGGCGAGTTGATGCGACTTTGAATACATCAGCGTTTTTGGAAGAACTTAGAAATAAGGGCGCGCTTGATGAAGATGAAACACTCACTGTTTTAATTGAAGACCTTGACAGAGTGGAAAACAGAACAGACAGGCAGCTACTTGATATTGCAAAACGCGTTGAAGAATACCGAGAAATGTATAAACTAAAAGGGTCATAGTGTTTTTTCAAGTTATATTGTAGGTCGGGTTGAGCAAAGCGAAACCCGACAGGATAGACATAATCAATACTATAATCTACCAGATCGAGGAACAATAGTCTATTATGGAAAATTCAGTCCAATCCGTTTATGAAAGAATAAAGGAAGAAGCACAGAAAGTAATTGTCGGACAAACAGAACTCTTTGAAATGCTTGTTGTAAGTCTGTTTGCTGGCGGTCACGTGCTATTAGAGGGGGTTCCGGGAACTGCAAAGACACTCATGGCGAAAACACTTGCAATGGTAATTTCAGGAAAATTCAGCCGTGTCCAATTTACACCTGACCTCATGCCATCTGATATTGTAGGCACAAGTGTCTATGATCTCACGACAAATCAGTTTAACCTAAAACGGGGTCCTGTTTTTACAAATGTGCTGCTTGCTGACGAAATCAATAGAGCACCCGCTAAAACACAATCTGCTCTATTAGAATGTATGGAAGAAAGACAAGTCAGCATAGATGGTGTTCGCCATGAACTGGATCCCCCATTTATTGTGTTAGCAACACAGAATCCTATTGAATATGAAGGAACATATCCACTCCCTGAAGCACAACTTGATAGGTTCTTGTTTAAACTCAATGTTGATTATCCTGGATCAGAAATGGAGACACAGATTTTAATCAACTACCATCAAGGATTCAATGCTACACAATTAGAAGATGTGGGAATTGAAAATGTGATAGACAGCACATTACTTCAGCACTGTAAAGCTGCCATTCAGGATATCACTGTTGAGGAATCCATATTCAACTATATCGTCAACTTAGCAGAAGCATCGCGAAGCTCACACGAGTTAATATTGGGTGGCAGTCCACGGGCATCAATTGCGTTATTGTTAGCAAGCAAAACTTACGCTGCTATGAAAGGACGGGACTATATTCTTCCTGATGATGTTAAGTTCTTAGCACCCCATGTCTATCGGCATCGAATTCTATTGAAAGCAGATGCTGAAATTGAAGGATTGACACCGGATGATGTGATTGACCGATTGCTTGCTGAGGTAGAAATACCGCGTTAGACTTATGCATATTACAAGACGATTTCTCTACTTTTTGCTACTTGCTGCTGTGCCAATTCTGTTACACAGATTAGCACCGAGTCTACTATATCTAAGTGGCGTCTATCTCCTCCTACTGCTGATTGTGGGAATAATTGATTACAGGTCTAATCCGTTGTATCAGTCTGTGGAGATTAATCGGGAGATGAACACGAAATTCTCTTTAGGTGTAGCGAATATAGTGAGAATAAGGATTATCAACCGTTCTCGACATCAGGTCCGAATGGAAGTAAAAGATGATTTTCCATCCGAGTTTCTTCATGAACAGCTAATTCACGATTGCATAATACCCGCTAATGATAGTACCGAAGTTTCTTATAGACTAACACCCCTGCGTCGTGGATTATACAATTTCGGAGATTTGCATGTACGTTGTAGTGGCGTTTTGGATCTTGTTGTGCGTCAACGTATCATACCAGCAGGGACTGAGATTAAGGTATACCCGAATCTACAAGCAGTTCGTCAGTATGAACTCTTGGTAAAACGGGGTATGCTGCACAGGATAGGACTCAAAAACTCACGTCTCTTCGGCGAAGGAACCGAGATGGAGAGATTACGAGAATACCTACCAGATGACGACTTTCGCCGTATTGATTGGAAAGGCACAGCACGACAACGAAAACCGATCGTGCGTGAATTTGAGACCGAAAAGAGTCAAGATATAGTGATCATGTTGGATACAGGTAGACTGATGGCATCACCCATTTTATTGAATTCGGTTGATATTTCTAAAACTGATCAGGATTTACAACATGCAATGTTAAAGTTGGATTATGCTATCAATGCAACGCTCATGGCTGCTTATGTCTCAACACTGAAAGGTGACAAAGTCGGTCTGATAGCCTTTGCTGATTCGGTCCATCAATATCTCTCACCTAAACCCGGGAAAAAGCAGTTTCTGACGATGTTAGAGGCAATTTATCCTATTCCTGTGCATCCTGTTGAACCGGATTTTGAAAGTGCTTTTACTTTTTTGGCATCAAAGCAGCGGAAACGCGCACTTATCATACTTTTCACCGACATCCTTGATACAGATTCTGCGGAAGGTATAGCAACTTATGTCAGGCAACTTTCTAAACATCACCTTGTTATCTGTGTGACGCTAACAGATTCCGGGGTTATTGAAATTGCAAAACAGAAACCTTCAAACTCAAAGTCGGTATATGAGAAAACTATTGCAGAACGCCTCTTACAAGAAAAACACAACACATTGGGTATTTTACGACGGCAAGGATTGATAACCATTGATGTTCCCGCACATCAATTGACGATGGCAGTAGTAAATAAGTATTTGGAACTGAAGGCAAAATCTAAGATTTGATTGTTCACTTCGGTCTGTTATAGTTGGATTTGAATTCTGGGGATTTCATACCAAATAAATAGATAAACAGTAGGATACCAGTTATTGCACCGAAACCAATTTTTATGCCGTTTGACAACTCTGAGGGTGAAATAAAACCCTCGATTGTTCCCGCAATTACAAGCAAGACGACACTTCCGCCGAGTAACTTAATTGCTGTTTTCGACGCATTTATCAGTGCCTGTTTACGGGTGAATCGAGAAGGGGCAATGAGTGAATAGCCTAATAGCATACCTGCACCCCCTGCAATAAAAATCGTTGTGAGTTCAATATACCCGTGTGGAGAGACAAATGACCAAAGCGCGAGGGATGCACCGTGTGCATGACACAGGCCGGCTACGGCTCCGATATAAATGCCGTTAAAGACTAATATGTAGACAGTACCGACCATAAACAGAATCCCACCAGCAAATGCCAAGAATGCGACTCTTATGTTATTCGTCATAACAAAGGAAGCGAACAAATTTCTATTACCAGCAGATGTCGCATTCCATTGACCGTGTCCCAATTCTTTGATGTGTCGGACAATTTCCTGAGGAATAAGTTGTTCGGTATAGTCGGGGGATTTTAACGCTGTCCAATACGCACCTGCAAATGAAATTGTGAAAAATAGAAATGCTGCGAGAATGAAATAGACATTATCCCTGAATAATCCTGGAAAACCGAATCGTAGAAACTTCCAGAAGGATCCTCGCTTCAGCGGTGATGTTTGATAGACTGCTGAATGTGCACTCGATGCCAACGCATTTAGATAAGCGACACAACGGTCTTGAGGGAAATCTCGGCGTGCAACTGCTAAATCTGATGTGATACGACGATAAAGGTATCCAAGTCGGTTAAGTTCGTGTGCATTGGCATGACGCGATCGGTTTAACAAACCTTCTAACTCTTGCCAAGCTTTCTGTTTTTTCTCTACAAAATCAATTACAGTCATGAATTGTCCCTTCATATAGGACTTACACATTATTTAAGATGTCAAGTGATCTTAGGCAAGTCATCGTCCTCATACGGATAGCATTCAATATAAACAGTCGTTTTACCTATTGCCATTGGAAAAACGGGCATATATTTTCGCTGTTTAATGTCAAAGTCTGATAGAGTGTTCACAGTTTTCTCCGTTTGCGTGTATCTAATATATAGAGTTTTCTATTGGATATTATAACACTTTTCTGTGAAATTTACGACATATAATGAAGTTCTTATACCCATTGTCAAACTCACGTTATTCTTTACTTTTGTCTGCTGACCATTGACACCTATCTATCCAATAACGCGCTGAGAGTTTTGTTCCTTTATGGAGTGTTTCATTATCTGCTATCTCTGCAAATATAGCCGCAGCAGTCGCGTAATCTTTCTGATAATAATTACAGATACCTAATAGCATTCGGGTTCTTAATAGTATATCTAAATGAATCTCTTGGTCATCCGTAACTCGATTGAGTTCCAATACCTTGTTCAGATAACGTATACCTAAATCCCATGACCTTTCTTTATACAGTAACTCAGCAATTAAGTAGTAAGCTAACCACTCTTCAGGTTCTTCATCAATTATCTGATGCAGCAGTGCCATCTTAGTAGCACTTCCTACCTGTCCGTCCGAACTGACGGAAATTAGGACATCTCTTAACAGGTCTTGTGTTTCTTTGCCGTAGCGACTATTCAATGACGCAATGCGAGATAATATCCTGCGACTGGTCGAATCTCTTGGCGCATAAGATGTCGCATTTTCATATAGAATCAGTGCTTCGTTTACATTGTCATTCAACCATTGCATATCTCCTAACAGTAATGAAACTTCAGCTTTATAAGATGAATCCTGTCTCTCCATAAGCTGTCTTGCATACGATTCCGAGAGAGCATAATCTTTCGCTTGAAATGTGCTATACATCAGTCCTCGCAAGGTCAGTGGATTGTCAGGTTCATGGGATAGCATTGATTTAAATGTTGTTACAGCAGCACTGTAATCCTTTCTGTAATATGCGTTCCAAGCTTTTTCGCGTAATGAAGCCATCTCGTGTGCACACACCTGCTCAAATATTCCGCCACGTTTAAGTCGCCGTTCTGCATACCTCTTTTCTATTTCTGTCAAGAGGACTTTGTCTGATAAGAAGTTCACCCATTCTTGCTCTAATTCAGCTAAATCCTTCCCAGAGACCTTAGCTAAATTACCAGTTGGAAAGGCATCCTTTAACATGTCAACACCGTACTCATCAACAAGATAACGTATAAATGATCCAGCAAGTAGATAGCTCCGTGATCCTGCATGTCTCCAAAACCCTAACCCGATTACACTGGATAGAGATGGCGCGACGTTAAGTTCACGCATCGCTTTTGCCCATTGGTGACCTGTGAGCTTTCCTTCATCCCAATCTGCTGCAACTGCAATACCCTCGTGAATACCTACATTTAGACTTACTTTCCATGGAGACCAATCGGCTGTGAAAACGTGCGCAAGTTCATGCTTTAAGACAGGATGTGGGAATCCCTGAACATGTAAATGAAATCCGTACCCAAACGGGTCCTCAACATAAGTATTGCCAGCACCTATCAGCCGTTTCTTCTGCTCTGGTGAAACATATAGATAAGCTCGAACTTTTCTGGAAATGTCAGACTGCAAATATTCTTCCAACTGTGAATACTGAAACTCACAATCGTCAGCGAATAGGTCTATATCTTCTTCAAGGTCTTGTGAATAGTATATCTTAAAATGGGGTGTTTCTCTAAATCCTCCTAATGCTTGTTCTATATCACTTCGTGATGGACGTATACCTATTTTCCCAGCGAATACTTCAAAGCACATAATAGAAATGAATAAGACACACACGACAGCAGTCCCCCAAACTGATTTTCTATATTTCAGAACGTTCAGTTTTCTCCAATTCAGTTTTGGTATAAAACCGCTCTCTCTCCCGATTTCACACGTCATGACAGAGACAGATGTAAACAAAAAAGCCAATACTAACGTTTCAGTTCTTGAAAATATCAACACATCTGTAATGGAGATTACAAAATCATAAATCGGACCTGGGAAATAACCGAGAATTGGATGATATGCAAATACAGGCGGGTGAAATATCAAATTAGAAATAACAGGAATTAACGACAATAACAGTAGCACTATGTATGAGAAATAGGATAGCCATCTCTTCTTTATCAATAGACCGAAAAAACACCCGCAGCCGTTACTGCTAAACAACTTAACACGGGTAGAATAAGATAAAAAAGAAAACCCTCACTGTAATCGCAGTTTTTTACCCGTAACGAGTTTAGCAGTATGATCACTAACGGGACAATTAGGAGAATAGTATTGGCGTATAGCGCACGGATGAGACATTCAAGGACGACTCGTTTAGGTGAACCCGACAGTAATTCCGGTTGTTTCTTTAGAACGTGAATTTCAGTGATAGCAACATGTGCTGCAGCAAATGATATACATAAGGTTACTATAGCACAGAACTCATATCCCAAGACATTAAACAAGGGAATTGTCGTAAGAACGCATGATAGACCAACAAAACCAGCGAACCAAAGCCAGTATGAAACAGTTTTAAAAATCATATTTAGAAAAAAGGAGTAACTAAAGTGAAAAATATTTACAGAATCTCATTAACCCTATTTCTACTTTCATTTGCATTTTTTCTGCACGGTTGCGAAGAATCGAGGTCTGGCGGCAGTGGAACCATTGACCTCCCTCGCGGTGAACCAAATGTCATTGAATCAGTTCTCGCAATATCAGTCTTTGAGGATAGACCAGAAGGTATTACAGATACATTCGACCCGGAACTGGATAAACAGGTCTATCTCTGGATGCTATGGGAAAATATAGATAAAACCCACTCTGTCAGAGTTGATTGGTATTCTCCAGATCAGGACGAGGATGATGCACCGTTTTGGAGTGAAGAAAGACGTATCACCTCAACTACGGGTGAAAAAATAACATGGTTCTATATTGATGCACCAGAAGGCGGATTAAGTCTCAATCGCTTTACCTCAGGTTATTGGACTGTGGAAGTCTTCCTTGATGATCTCTTTGAACGTAGTCATTTTTTCTATATGGAATAATACGCAATCACTTTATACTATCGTAGTTCTTCACCAACAATTAGATGGTATGCCTCGCGATATTTTTCACTCGTCTTTTCAATAACAGTATCAGGTAATTCTGGTGCTGGGGGTTGCTTATTCCATCCAATTTCTGACAGGTAATCTCTAACGAATTGTTTGTCAAAACTCTGTTGGGGTCTACCCGGTTCATATTGGTCTGCTGGCCAAAATCTTGAAGAATCTGGCGTAAAAACTTCATCAATCAGAATTACCTTGCCATCCCGTTGACCAAATTCAAACTTTGTATCACAAAGGATGATGCCGGATTGTTCAGCATGTTGGCTTGCTTTATTAAACAGGGCAAAACTGATTTCTATCAAATTGTCTGTCAGCTCTGATCCAATCTGCTCACGCATTTCATCAATCGTAATGGGTTCATCATGTTCACCCTGTTCTGCTTTTGTTGTCGGTGTAAAAAGCAGTTCAGGTAACCTTTCAGATTCCCTTAAACCTGCTGGCAATTTTTGTCCACAGATCTCACCAGTTTTCTGATATGATGACCAACCAGAACCCGCAAGGTAACCTCTGACAACACATTCTACATCAACCCTTTCCGCTTTCTTTACGAGCATAGACCGTCCAGCCAATATGTCAGAATCCGGTTGTAAAACATCTGGATAATCATCAACTTTTGTCGTGATAACATGATTATCCACGACTGATTCTGTATATTCAAACCAGAATTCGGAGAGACCGGTCAAGACTTTACCTTTATCCGGTATGCCATTTGGCAGGACGACATCAAATGCCGAAATGCGATCAGTAGAAATGATTAGAAATTCATCGCCAAGATCATATAGATCACGGACTTTTCCGTTATGTGAAGCCGTTAAGTTGGTTAGTTCTGTTGAAGTGATAATATCACTCATCACGGTACTTGTCATAAAACTCTCCTAAAGATTGTTTATTAGTTTTTGAAGTACAATTGCTGTCTTGTTATTCTTATCCATTTTCAATACATGTTCAATTTCTTGATTAGCCTTATGAATATCTCCGAGGTAAAAGTAGCAACATGCTTTTAACGCGTAGAGATCTGATTCAGCAGTATAATCGTGTCTATATAAATACTGTTTCTCACTTTGCAGTGCATTATCAATTGCTAATAATGCAGACTCAAAATCCGTTTTATCCTTCTGTCTTAAATAGAGTACATTCGCGAGGCCAACCCATGCATCTCCGTTTGATGTATCTAATCTGATCGCTGTTTGAAAAGCCTCTTGCGCAAGCGACAAAGGCAGTCCAAGGCTTAAATTGCTCCAACCAACCCCATTATGTGCATCTGCTAACTCGGGGTCTGCATTCAATGCACGTTCAAAGTTCAATATTGCTTGCGTAAAATCATCTGAATCGTAAGCAGCCCATCCTTGCTGAATATGGTTAGATGAGGTAGTGACTTCAACGTTGGTATCGTTAGAACAACTTATGTGAAGTATTGATGCCACACTGATTAGAAAGAGGATTGGAAATGTACAAATTACGTTTTTCATGGATACTCTTTTATTCAGATTTCAGTGATGTTAACAAAGGTAATCTTAGCGAAAAGAAGACTGCTATTGCATTAGCAATTATACCAAAACCAAATATCAAAAACAATGTAATTGTCATTGAACTCCATGGAAGAGAAGGACTGCTATCTTGAGAAAAAATTGCACCCAATAGACCGGCAACAACACCGATGAACATGCCAACGAACAGTAGAAAACTGCTTTCAAGGAATAACATCCGAGAGAGAAGTTCTCGTTTAAAACCGATCGCACGTAACGTGGCTAATTCACCTCTACGTTCCATGATGTTTCTGACAAGTACTAACGCTAATCCAAATGTACCTAACAGTACACCTAATCCTCCAAGACTTTGAAATGTAGAGATGTATGTATTCTGAACAGACCGAAAATTTGCCAACCTTTGTGATGCAGAGGTAACATCAAATCCATAATCCTCCAGCGTTTTTTCCAGTATATCTGATGTCTGCTCTTGCAAAATAGCAGGTGTTTTGATGAGAAAAAACTGATAGCCATTCTGACTCGGAAAAGCGTTCTTAAAATCGGATTCTGAGATAATTAACTGACTCTGAAACAGACTGTTGCTTATTGTATTAATCCTTAGACGTATGTTATTGCCAGCTTCATCATGAATTACGAAGTCGTCCTTCGGGTTGTGGTGTAGTATCCAACGTAGTGAATTCTCATCACCTACTGCTGGGATGTATGTGTGATTATGTTCTAAATCTGCTAAGTTATTCCACTCCTCAACGGCAAGTATCGTATCCGGCGCGCCTAAAATCTGGGGTTTCTCCGGTTTGTATAGATTCAGACAACTGACATCTTCCCCCGGCAGCACTCTAAAGGGATATATGACAGACTTTGACAATATTTCAGCATCTTCACCACTAAAACCGAGTTCAAATCGTCCGTCGGAAGAATTTAGGCTATGGTGTAAGGGTAATGCGGATTCTGCAATATATGTATAATCACTCACAGGTGCGGTGTCTTGTCTGTTCGCGCCAACTGCCACAATTATACAGCAGGCTAAACTTATGGTTAGAACACACGTTTTGCTCCGGGAGGGTTGCCTTGCAGTATTCTTCAAAGCAAATCGAATTCTACTCAACTGAGATGAGAAACTTTGGTATTTTATCCACTTATCGAAATAATACCAACCGATTGAAAGTACTGTGAGTGTAATCAGAAAGAACACAGACACGGGTTGGTTCGCAAAATCATTGAATGCTTCTGTTAATGTGCTGGAAAATGGCAGGATGTTTAGCATAATTCCCATAAATGCACAGATACTATACACAAATACGTGCAACATTAGATTCTTGGAGAAGTTCGCAAAACTATACTCTGCGACTTCAAGTTGATGCAATCGTATAAGAATGATGAGCAATGCACCTATGATCAGAATCATGATTAGACTTGACCAATCGCCTGTTAATACCATACCTCTATCCAAAATACCGACAAGGATGCCGATTAGACCTAACAATACTAAAGCCAATTTCTTACCTATCAATTTCTTTTTGCTGAGCTTTGACGAAATTGTGGTATCACCAAAATCTGTTTTACCTGCAAGTAGTGATACTGTTGACATCTTACCCAATCTTCCTACAGTTCTATATATTGAGAACATGACCACTACAAAAGAGATGAATGCCCCTATAAGTAAACTCCAAATGCTGATATGAATCTGAAGGAAAGGTGTACCGATAGCTGGAAGCCACCATGTTTCCAAGCCATAGATCATTAATCGTGCGTACCCTATAGCAAGGAGACATCCTAAGATACTTCCAATGCATGTAATAATTACGCCTTCATATAGGAATCTCTTGCGAATATGAGCAACTGGGTATCCAACTGCTTGAAAAATACCTATCTCTCGCGATCTCTGTTCTACTCCCAATCGGAAAACCATACCAACCAACAACGCAACTGCAATAATGATAAACCCGCTCATACTGCTAAACAGCATCCCGAAGTCTGATGAACCTTTAGATGATTTTAGACCTTCTGAACGGAGTGCTATAGACTGAAAACCGATCTGTTCAGGATGAATAGTCTTCAAAAACTCAGATACAAAGAGCTCTTTTGTAGCCTTAATATCTTTTCCGGAAGCGGTTTCCATTCTTATTGTTGTTAGATCACCGAATCTATTCCGCCACAGTTTCTTGCCTAATTCTAAAGGAATAAATGCTTTAGGTGTAGATTTATAATCATCCCAATAGACTTCATCTTTTGGACGAATGAGACCATTATCAAATGGGAAAGGCGGATCCCAATCATAAATGTCGTTGGAGGCACTGACACCGGGGAATTCTGGAATTATATCGGTATCAGCTGCGATGCTCTCAATCGGTACTATGCCTTTCAAGAGAAAATGTGTTGTTTCTGTAATGTATGCATCGTTAGAATCTATGCTGAAGTACTTGACTGCTATTCTATCCCCCACTCTTGCGCCAAGATCATCCGCTGCCCAATCATTAAGGTATATTTCATGAACCTCAATTGGTTCTTTTAATTCGGATAATCTCTTTTTTATGTCCGCATAAGTGCGTTTAACAGTATCATGTCTCTCTTTAAATTCATAAGTATGTCCATATTCTTTAAATCTGTTATTCAGTTTATCTAACTCTTCGCTTAGATTGTCTGTATCTATTGATACTTTCTCTACCTTTTTTTCCTTTTCCTTTACAATTCTGAGTTGTTCCAGAAGTTCTTTCTCCTGATATGTATTCTGATCTATCTCGGTCGTATTAGAACTGAATAACGCCTCAAATAGGCCTTCCTCAACCGGTAATGCCAAGATTGTTGAATAGGGAATTGATTTTGATATAACTGATTGTTCATCAGAAGTTTTTTCTGCAACAATGCTATTGGCAAGATATGTGAGTGTTGGCAAGACAGGTATGTTGTTCTCTGATGCAACTGTAAGGGCTGCTTCTGATAGAACAGGTTTAATTAAGAAGTTATCACTTTGTAGGTCAAAATAATCGTCATGTTCGGACAGATATATACCGAGTTCATCAAGTGTAAGTTTTAGGTCATTGTGTGTTATTGGATTCTCATCTGATGTAAAAAGCGCATTTACACCGTCTGACTGCATGAGTGCTTCTTGCAGTTCTGGTAGTGCAATATATACATTCATTGGAAGGCTCTGGCTTGCATGCAGGTTAAATCTACCCGCATTCTCAGTGGTGATAATGTCACGTATTACCAACCGCAGACGTTTGATGGATTCTGCTGCATCGCGGTTTCCGAGCAGAAATTCGGGGTGAATTTCATAAGACTGCGGTAAACTAACAAGTATAGAATCTCCAATGTTTGCATTAAGCTCATTTTGAAGTGAAGCATTTATGACGACATGAGGAAAAGGACTCTGTACCTGATTATCCAATGTTGGAATTACGTCATCTTCCCAGAAACCGAAAAAGTCATCTGTCACACCGTAAATGTTAACCTTAGATGCGCGACTATCTGAACCAACCACAGAGAAAGAACCGTTGAGGATTATGGCTGGAACGATGTTCTGATGGTCAACTATTTCTGGACTAAAAAAGTGTTCGGCAATGAGTGCTTGTTGAATAGAGCCGAGTCGTTCTAAGGTAATATTTCGCAGACTGCCACGCATTGAGTCGCCAACAATCAATGCACCAGCAAGCACCCCGGTAGCAACAGCAGTACACAAGGCAACTGTCAAATGTATTTGCCAATAGTATCTGAATGTAATCCAAAGAGTCCGCATAGTTTTTCCAATCAGGAACAAGACAAGTACCGCTTATGGTTTGTCAGTGGTGATTTCTGAACAGACACCGTCCCGTAAATCCAGACGATTCTCAAACCGTGAAGCTAACTCAAGATTGTGTGTCACTACGATTAAAATATTCTTCAGCATGTAATGGAGTTCAAAAAGTAGATCCACGGTAGCAGCTGCAGTGTTCGTATCAAGATTTCCTGTCGGTTCATCACAGAGTAGAATACTCGGTCGGTTTATAAGCGCACGCGCAATAGCAACCCTTTGACGTTCTCCACCAGAAAGTTCGGCAGGACGGTGCAATATGCGATCAATTAAACCAACACGTAGAATCAGTCTTTTTGCTTCTTCTGATGTATCCGGATTGATATTATTGAATGCAAGAGTAGGAATGAGAACATTTTCCAAAACAGAATACTGTGGTAAAAGGTGGTGATCTTGGAAAACGAAACCGATGACATCGTTACGGAATTGTGCTAAGTCAGGTTCAGATAGCGAAAATGGGTCCGTTCCATTAATTTCTACACTACCAGACGTCGGTTCTTCTAACGTACCTATAACATGAAGTAGTGTACTCTTACCAGAACCAGAAGGTCCTGTAATGGCAACTGATGCACCCTTCTCAAATCCAAAAGATACATCTCTTAGGACTTGTAGAGAACCGAAATCTTTGGACAAATTCGTTATATTAAGATGTTTGGGTATTTCTTCGGAGTCTTTCATATTTTCGTGCAGCTCATCTACCAAGGCCCAGCAACTCCCGTCTATCTTCTTTAAATTGATATTTTTGCTGCAAGAAAATCGGGTATGGGAATTGCTTGAAGTTTCTCACCTGGATTTGCTATACAACAGACGGTTGTCAACTCTCCACGCGCAACATCAACGCCGTCAAGCGTAAAATGAAATTGATATGTTAACGATTTTGCTCCTTTATTTGACACCCAAAGTCTAATGTCTACCTCATCCTCAAACCTGAGTGGATGCAAATACTCACACGATGCAGTGACGCGGGGCCAACCGATTTTATTACCTTCCCACTCTGTCACAACACTGGTACCTAAACTACGCAGAAACTCATGCTCAGCAGTCTCCATAAAAACAAAGAACTTTGTAAAGTGCACAATACCTGCCATATCGGTATCGGCAAACTCTATTTTCCTTTTGGTTTTGAACTCAGTACGCATTTTTGACCAAGATTTACAGGATTGGACCAAGATTTACAGGATTATTGGGATAAGAAACGGCACCATTTAAGGGATCTCTAATCCTGTAAGTCGTGCAAATCTGAAAATCCTGGTCAGTTCTTGGGATACATCGGTACTTCCTTATACCGACTCCAAGTTTCTGAGTATATCCTCCAATACCCATCTGCAGGATCTATCATCAAGTTTAGCTTTTTTGTGCCAATATCTGAATAGGCAGGACGACTTCCTGAAGCAGGCATACCTTTGAATTCTTGCAAGAATGTCACATCGGCAACAGCTCTATCACCATTTATTATGAGATTAGATATTTTTACCTGAATTCCTGAATACCCCAGATTTAACCGCTTCATCTTCTGTCTTAACTGATTTTTTGTTAGAAAAGTAGATGTTTCTCTATCTCCTCTAACAGTTACCCTTGTAATTAATGCCTTTTCTGCATAAAGAGACATATATGTATCAAGGTCTTTGTCTTCCCATGCTTTCTGCCATTTTCCCAGAATTTGACTAACCTTGAGTTGTGTATCCAATGGTGCATTACCATTAAAGATTCCACCTACAGATTCTTCTGTTATAGGTTCATCAACTAATGGGTCATTCTGTGATATAGATGGATCGGTAATATAATCATCACCCATCTCGTCATTGATTATTTTCCATTGCCTAATGAAGAAACCTTTCTTTTCAATCGTTAACTGACGAGAATGCGTCTCAATGAAGGTACCACTGCTATATACAGACACATTGATACTGTCTACGAGGTGTTTCGTTTTAGAATAGGCAATCGCTTTATACTTAGCTTGGGATAGGTCAACTTCCAATTCTTGGGAAATATGACCGATGGCTAATGTATAGTTTTTTCTCTGTTTCTTTCGTGCAGATTTGTCCCAAAGAGAGGTATACTTCTTCTGATTCTGTGTTTCCAAAGCCTTTTTCCATTCTAAGACTAATGGTGCGACAGGACTATCTATACTTTGCGGTGAAGTGTCTACAGCGTCAGAGTCGAACTCAGGTATATGTGTGGCAATCTCTTCAGAATCTACCTCATCTCGGACAAGTTTCCATCGTCTTTGAATGATCCCGGTTCTTGCGATAGTCAACGTTCTGGATTGCAGCAGGGGTTCACCCGGGGCATGGATCCATATCGGAATTTCTTCTATCCTTAGATAATCTTTACTTTGTGGGTCTTTACGGGTTCTGTTTTCAGCATCTCGGATATCTACATCAATGTCCAGTTGTTCCTTAAGTAACTGAGCGGTATGCTGGTAACCTGCGTTGATTTTATTTCGTGCATTCGTACCCCATAGATCATCATATTTTTCAATCTCACCGGATTCCAGGGCACTTTTCCACTTAACCAAAAACGCTAATGCTGATTCATTAGACCGAGTGAGAAGAAGTCCACAGAACACCAAAATGAAAACTACGCAGGCAATCGCTCCCCATTTTATATAATCTCGGTAATTAAAGTTTGACAGTGCCCGCTGGCTGTTTTGGTTTGATTGAAATGAATTCTCGGCATTCATAAACTCACTCCTTATAATTTAGGTATATTCTCATAAACTTGCCAGGTTTCACGATAAATCTTCCATTTACCTGCTACCTGATGTGTCCAGACTTCGCGAATCCACAATTCATACAATGCAGTATCATCTTCATTTTCCGCCGGTGATATTAATCTACTAAATCTGTATGTACCTATGACACTTTCCTGTTCTACTTCAGATAACGCATCAGATTTTGTCCACGCAAGTTTGTTCATCTCTCGTAGCTTTGCTTCAAATTGTGTCCTGTTGAGAGTTGTTGCATTCTCCTTACTCTCTCGTACTACGATATGTTTAGTCGTTACATCGGGTGCATAAAAGGCAATATGTGCATCCATGTTCTTACTTTTCCAAGTCTTTTCCCAGTTATTTAATGCAGCTTTACCCGCATTTATTTGTGCAGTAGATAGAGAAGTTCTGCCTGTACGGGGGGTTTTAGCACTGGGGAGTTGCGTCGCAAATGTTCTTGCTTTTTCTGCCTGTCTTCTGACAAACTCCTGATGTTCAACAGCGATATTCTGCTTATTGGATTCAGTGAGTTTTTGCGTGAATATTTTTGCTTGTTCACGCATCTGCTTTTTAACTGCCTCAGTTTCAGCAACCGCAGCCCGTTTCAAACGGCTCTCAGTTTTCGCTATAGTTTCCGCTGCATCAACCTTAAGTGATAACTTCTCTAATTCTACGCCATAGTTCTTCACATTAGATTCTGACTGCGTAAGTCTTTCTTGAAAGGAATCTATAGAAGCATTGAGTTCTGCAACTTTTTCGTTATGTGTTTTCTGTTCGTCAATTAAATCCTGTTTATCTGACTCAAGGTTGCTAATTGTCGCTTTAAGTCCAGACTCAGAATCCTGTAGTAACTCGATATCGTTTTCTAAACTGCCAATTTTTGTATCCTTTGCCATTAATTGCTCTTTCAACTCGCCAATTTGGGCATCTTTTGTTAGGATATTAGCATTTGCTTCTACATCCTTCGTGTTCTGAATAGCAATTCTTGAAGCGAGTTTAGCATAAGTGATAGCATTGTTGGCATACTTAATGGCATCAACACCCATCTTATTTCTTTTCGCATCTTTTGCCTTTTCAAGCTCCGTTTCAGCTTGCTCATAAGTTTCAAAAGCAAGGGACTGTGCGTTGACTTCTCGGGCAGAACTTAATGCAGCTTCCGCTTGCGATAGAAGAGGGTCAATGTCCTGTAAATTGATCGCACCTAATTTACCACCGCAGGAAACTATCAATAAGAGTGGACAAAGCAAACAGAATGTCTGTATAACGTTACCCGCTTGGTGTTTTATTAACTTCCTATAGTTCTGTAATGTCGTCATTTTCTTTTTCATGTATTAACTCCTTTGTGTTTTTATTGTGTGTAACATCAATAGTCGGGAATCGACCAAAAATATGTTAACTGGCCTCCTACAGAACTGACTATTGGTAGGAGCGATCTCCGAATCGCGACCCACATATATAGTCTGGACTGTCCACTAATCCCAATCGAAAATGGGTGATGTTAAAACTTGTGGTTGTGTTGCTCCAGTTTTCATCTCAATAAGAGACTCTTTGATTGCTTTCGCTCGTACTGTTCCAACGCCTTCTACTTTTTTAAGCGTATTAACATCTGAGGTGATGATCGCATCTAAGGAATGGAAACGGTCAATAATGTTCTCTACTACGTTAATTGGGATCCGTGAAATCTGACTCAAGATTCTATATCCACGGGGTTCTAAAGTCTCTTCAGGTCCAATTGCGTCATGCGAATATCCAAGTGCTTCATAGATGTTCTTCACATCTGATAATTCTGACACACTCAAACCGAATAAATCTTCATACACTTCTGCAAGGTCTCTCATTTCATCATTAAAATAATCTCTTATAATGAGTAAAGACCTTTGAATTTCAGTTGCTAACTCAGTAGGAATTAACTGTAATGACAATGCTTCATTCCCTAATTCTATTCTATATAGATTTAGATCGTGTTCTGTTCTTCTGAGACGTTCACAGACTTGTATTGCTGTCAAGACGTCTGGCATTCTGACTGTCCCACTCAATTCCACCCAGTTTAATGTTGCTAATACGTGTTGCATAGTTTTTGCATACTGGGTTAGCGATAACATCGCTTGATTAGCACCAGATATTAATATAGGACGATCACGAAAGAGATACTGTTGATAGGGTGTATATAAGGTCAGTGTATTCCTACGTCTTGAAACAGCAATGACAATCTCACCCGTTTCTTTAGCGAACTTTTCTGCTGCACGATGCCGTAAACCGGTTTCATTAGAGGTAATTGATGGATTTACTTTGAGTGTGACGTTTGCACGCACAATCCGTTTCATATCAGATGAAAGGATGATAGCACCATCCATTTTAGCCAATTCGGCAAGACGCGAAGGTAGGTAAGGACAATCTATTTGAAAACCATCCTCAGTAAGATTCAGCACATCAGGCGAATCACCTACAACAATCAATCCACCTGTTTTTGCCTGAAGTATGTATCCAATACCATCACGCAGCGCGGTACCGGGTGACAATAACTTCAATGTTGCAATAAGTTCTCTCTCTATAAAATTCTCTGTCGGTATGCTGAGCACTTCCTACACCTCCAACTATTTATAAGGTAACACATAAAAATATAATCTGTCAAGGCAATCTTATGTAGAGGTATACACTTTCTCATCAACAGTCAAACAACTTTATTCTTGACTTCCTACCCAAAAATATGTATCATGAATGATATGAGATTGTGTAGTGACGCTTCATTGTTTGTTATATTACGGCACACGGAGTGTGCCTAATACTATTAAAAGATATGAAAAAAGATAAAGATACATTAGAAATTGTAACGCTTGAAACCGATAAAGGAAACATAATTATTGAACTGTACCCTGAATGTGCCCCATTAACCGTAGATAATTTTGTTAAGTTGATTCGAGATGGCTTTTATGACGGTTTAACCTTTCATCGTTTTGTAAAAGGTTTCGTCATACAAGGTGGCGACCCAGATGGAACAGGAACAGGTGGACCAGGTTGGACAATTCCGGGTGAATTCAAGAAGAAGAAACTCCGAGAATTAATGCCTCAACACGAAAAAGGTGTATTGGCAATGGCGCGTAAACCTTCACCTGATTCCGCAGGTAGCCAATTCTATATCTGTCTCAGCGATGATCCTACTATCTATGAACATCTAAATGGAAACTATACAACATTCGGACGCGTCATTGAAGGTATGGACGTCGTTCAATCACTACGAGAACGGGATGTAATGACACAGGTGTCGGTTAAATAAATCAAAGAACCGGTATAACAATCTACGCTTTTGTTGATTGTTGGAAGGATTTTATGAATGGAAACATGGAAACAACTTGTACGTGATACAGTTAACACACCAGAAAAACTTGCAGCTAAGTTTGACGTTGATATTGAAGAGATGCGACGCATACACAAGGAATTTCCAATTCGCATCAATCCTTACTATTTGAGCCTGATAGAAAAGCCAGGAGACCCTATCTGGAAACAGGTAGTGCCTGATACAAGAGAATTGATCAGCACTGGTGTTGATGACCCGCTGGATGAAGAACACGACAGTGAAGTACCGAATGTTACACATCGGTATCCTGATAGAGCACTCTTTTATGTCAATTATATGTGTCCTATCTATTGCCGGTTCTGTACGCGAAAACGCAAAGTCGGGGATCCACATTCAATATCTGAAAATAACATTGAAATAGGACTTGATTACATCAGATCACACCCAGAGATTCGGGACGTCATCATCTCTGGCGGTGACCCCCTCATGTTGACAGATAAGAAGATTGACATGGTAGTTAGTGGGTTGCGCGATATTGACCATCTTGAGATAATTCGCATCGGCTCACGAGTACCAGTTACACTTCCCCAACGCATTACGCCAGAACTGTGTGCAATTCTCAAACAGTACCATCCTTTCTATATTAATACTCACTTCAACCATCCCCGTGAAATAACACCTGAAACTGAAAAAGCGTGTGGTATGCTCGCAGATGCTGGAATACCGCTCGGTAACCAAGCCGTCCTGCTAAAAGGTGTAAATGATGAACCGGAGACAATGGTCGAATTGATGAAAGGACTCCTGAGAATTAGAGTTAAACCTTACTATATCTATCAGGCTGACCTTGTTTTTGGTACTGACCATTTCAGAACATCAGTTGAAACAGGTCTCAAAATCGTCGCTGCATTACGTGGACATATATCCGGACTCGGTGTACCGCATTATGTGATAGATGCCCCAGGCGGTGGTGGAAAAATCGCTATAATTCCAGACCCAATCGTTACTTTTGACGATGACGAAATACAACTCAAAAACTATGAAGGCAACATATATAGTTATCCCAGCACACCATTCTTTGATGAAGATTGGTAAAACGAGAGTGGTTACGCCTCCTCTGATTCCTGCTTATTATCCCTGTTCATAAAAGGCGTCAGTAGGTCGATTGGAATTGGGAAAATCACGGTTGAGTTCTTCTCTGCACTGACTTCAACCAATGCCTGAAGAAAACGGAGTTGTATAGATGTTGGTGTCTGACTTAGTATCTCTGCAGCATTCGTAAGAACCTCTGCAGATTCAAACTCCCCTTCAGCATGCACAACCTTTGCGCGACGTTCCCGTTCAGCTTCCGCCTGTTTCGCCATTGCTCGTTGCATCTCCGCAGGAAGGTCTACGTGCTTTATCTCCATAGAAAGTACTTCAACACCCCACGGTTCGCACTGCCTTTTGATAATATCCTCTAAATCTGTATTGAGTTTATCCCGTTCAGATAGTAAGTCATCAAGTTCTGCGCGTCCAAGCACACTACGGAGTGTTGTCTGTGCAATCTGTGAGATAGCAAATCCGAATTCTTCTACTTCAATAATCGCTTTATCCGGTTCAGTTACGCGAAATGTCAGGACAGCATTGACGCTTACAGAAACGTTATCCTTTGTAATAACATCTTGTGGCGTGACATCGTTCACGACCACGCGAAGACTTACCCTCTGCATACGTTCAATCCAGAACGGAATTAGCATCACAAGCCCAGGACCTCTTGCCCCTTTAAAACGTCCTAACCTGAATACAACAGCGCGTTCATATTCCTTAAGTATCCTTATACTTGTAGCAAGCATTATCACTACTACGATTGCAATTATAAAATAATATAGTCCAATTGTTTCCGGCATCTAAAAAACTTCCTTTCTACGCTCCAACTCCAGTTATCTCTCTAATCTTCTGAAAAAACGCCCGTTTACGTGGTGTATTGATCTGCCACTGCACAGGTACAGATTGATATCCGTGATGATAGTCATTCTCACCAGGATCAAAGTATCCCCACGACGCGTATTGACTTACAGCAGCCATACAGTTGTTGATAGGTTTATCAAAGTCAAAATGATCATCTTCATTGAATAGAATCGGCATCGGTCGATATCCAGGAACATGTCGTGTCTGTTGTACCATTTCAAGAATCCGATTCGGGTCTTTGACACCGTTTCCATGCACTAAGATAAAATCTGATGCGCGAACTACGTTCTCATAAGGCACTCGTCCTCCGCCGTAGCTTGTACCTGCTAAATAGCTCCTACCGTTGTGTGTTGTTGATCTTACCCGTTCAATCAATTCGTGTACTCTTTCAGGTTGCAGGATTTCATGCTTATATCTTACATTACATTCATTATTAACCTCAACGATCACATTCGTCCATTCGTTATCAAAAAGCCATTGTGTCGCGTTATCAACAGCAGTGATAACAGCGTTCTCATCTGAAAGTCTATGATCTTGACCAAAATAGAAATACCCCAGAATAACGACCATACCGAGTTCATCAGCAAAATCGATGATTCGTTTGAGTCGTGATAGATAATCCGGGTTAAGACTACCGTCCGATTCTATTCCTGAATTATGCCATGGCTGTGCTTTTGAATATCCTTCCGGACTTCCGCCCTGCAGGTTGATAGTAAATGCTAATACACCATGTGCACGCCATGCTGGCATAGCAGAAAGGAATTCCCGCGTGTTTCTCTCAGGATCCCATTTACCAGTATCAGGGTATTCCCAACGGTGAACGGTTTCAGCATTCCTATCATCAAAGATACCTTGTACCATGCGACTGTTCATCAACAGTCCTTCTATTTTGTTTCCCTGATAGTATCGACCCGGATATGTTATTTCTCCGTTAATATAAAATGCATCTTCAACAATAGTAACGTCAGTATTCATAGGACTCCTTTCTTATAGATGCTGGAATTCTGTTAATTATCGTTCAAATCCATTTTTTCATAGTGTGTTCAAAGAGTTGGAGCGTTACATGGTTTTTACTTTCATGTTCCAACCACTTCATAGCAAAATCGGCAAATTCCGGATTGATCTCTATACCCAAATATTCAACTCCCAATGTTTGTGCCGCGACACATTCCGATCCTGAACCAGCAAACGGAACAAGTACCTTTCCATTAGTCCCGTTGATACGAGATAGTATGAGTCTTCTTGTCAATTCCATCGGTTTTTGAGTTGGATGCTTCAGTATATCATGTTCTCGGTGTTCAGATAGTTCAGCAGGAGGATAGATTTGTGAACCACATGTTCTACAGACGAACCATCTTTCAGAACGTCCAGCACCGCCTGCTAATGCGGGGATTTTGATAACATCTCTCGGCAAAGCACCATTTTTGTGTGCGTTATAGATTGTTTTTTTCCCTGGTGAACCGTAGCGTGAAGGTGTATCTTTGCGTTCTTTTCCTGCAGCATTCTTTAGGAAGTTCTGAGTGTAAGGTTCTCTGATCTGATCTACTTCCAAATTTGTGCGAGGCATATTCGGTTTCCATAGACACAGTATCGTCTCGTGTGACCTTTGCCAAAACTTAAGTGATGGTACAGTTTTGTTGGTATAATGCCACACCAACCAACGTTGTTCATGAATAGGGAAACAGACAGATATTCTTGCGATGATTTCGGGGAATCCGTACAGGTAAAGTAAGCCGTCATCAGTGAGGAGGTGAAGACAGTCTTTAATCCACGATTCCGACCATTGGACATAATCGTCTATAGGCATTACTTCTGTATCATTCCCGAAATCTTTACCGATATTGTAGGGAGGATCCGCAATAATCACATCGTATTGCTTATCTGCCTTGATAAGTTCTGGTAATAACTTCGTTGTATCTGCTGCGATAATTGTGTTGATGAGTATGTCTTCCTTCATGTTCTGTTCAATGCGTTTTCCATCTCTAAGTGCGTCGGTGGTCATTACTCTATTCTCTAATAGACTTTCTTTAAGAAGATGTTGATCGACGATATTCATGATTTCAGATACCTTGAAGTTAACAACGTTCCTGAGTAACTGTAAGATACATTGGGTATAAATAGTATATCAGAATAGTATAAAGAATTCAATATTGAATAGAGATAATGGCTGGATTCCAAAGAAAAGAGAAAAGATAAGATACACTACCGAAGCGTCACTGGTAACTTACCTGTTGCCTGTTTTTTACCTAATAGCACCTCTACTGCCGCAAGCAGTGAATAGTAATTCGTATCATACGCAGCGATGGCACATTCAACATCAGGACATATACTCAGTAGATAAGGGGATGCATGGGATATGACAACGATGGGAACATCCGTTTTCTGACTCAGTATGTGCATCAGTTTCGCCTGATCGCTGTTCATAATGCCTGCAACAATTTTGGATGGTTTTGAGAGTAAGAGTTGTGATGCAACCTGTTCCGGATTTACATCTCTGGGAATCAGTACAGGTGTGATGTGTGTTAGATCGGTATGTGCCTTCAGGTAAGCATTTGTAAAATTACGAGATGGACTCAGTAGCAAAACCGGTTCCTTTGGTTCAGCACTCATCGGTAGAATGTTCCCAGTATTCTTTACAACGGTTATGGACCTGTTGGCAATTGTTTGTGCGACATCTCTGTGCTGCCTGTTGCCTACAATTGCTATTTCGGTTCCGATACTATCTGGATTATTCAATAATGCCTTCTGTTGATCAAACAGACCGTAAGCACTTTTGTAGTACAAGATTCTCCGCACAGAATTGTCAATACGCATGGGTGAGATAACCTTCTGTTGGACTGCTTGCCGAATGGCACCATAGATTCTCTGCTGCATTTTGAAAGTTGCTGACACGAGTATAATGTCAGCTCCTGCCTGTATAGCTAAGACAGCTGCGTTTCCAATTTCATACTGGTCATCAATTGCCTTCATCTCCATGTCATCCGTCATGATAAGACCTTCAAATCCCAGACGTTGACGTAGGAGTCTCGTGAGTATCTTTGGAGATAATGTAGCGGGGTATTCTGCGTCTAATTTTGGATATAGCACATGTGCAGACATAATTGCTGCTACATTTGAATCAATAGCAGCACGAAATGGAAGCAATTCAATCTCATCAATTCGCTCTTGACTGTGTTCAATAACTGGTAGTTTAAAATGTGAGTCCAAACTTGCGTCACCGTGACCAGGGAAGTGTTTCGCAGTGGCAAGAACACCATTCTTTTGAAGACTCTGGATATAGGCTGTACCGAGTTGGGATACAAGGGTAGGTGTTTCACTATAAGAACGAACCCCAATAACTGGATTTATCGGGTTGGTATTTACATCCAGGACAGGTGCACAATTGAAATTAATCCCTACTGCGGATAATTCAATTGCGGTCAGTTCACCGGTCTTTGCCGCTAAATCTTGAGATCGTGTCGCGCCTAAAGCCATGTTCCCGGGTAGAACTGTCGCACCTTTCTTTAACCTTGCAACGATGCCACCTTCTTGGTCAATTGCAATAAACAACGGTATGCTGTTCGGGTTCTCCGCCGCCAATCGTTGAAGTGATGTTGTCAGTGCAACGACTTGCGATGCCTCTTGGATATTTCTGCTATAAAGGATAATGCCACCGACACGACGTTTGGATATGTGTGCTTCTGCGACAGGACCGATCTCTCTACCGCCAATACCGTATAATAGAAGTTGACCGATCTTTTCATCTGTCGTCATTCTACCTAACATCACCTCAATTTCTGCATCAGACAAAGCATAAGAAGAAATTGAGACAGATACAATAAGAAATATTACAAAAAGGGTTTTATAGAATAATTGCACAGGAATCCTCCATTAATTTACGGGTTTATTCATCAACTGTCTTTTCCGATAGTGCTTTGAAATACTGACGAAGTTGTTCACGATACTGTAAAGGTATGTTCTCAAATTCCTTTGCGTTGGGAGCTATATCAAGTTTTCTCACATATTCTAAAAGGTCTGGATGAAGAGGCGGCACATCTTGAACGGGAGTTGAAGGTCTTTTAGCGACTTGTGCCTTACGTCTTCTGCCGACATCTCGTTTCTCCAAAGATTTTAAACTATCCAGCATCCTCGTCAAAATACGTTTCTGTTGCTCAACAACATCCTCATCCAGATCCCCTTGTTTTAGTTTTGTTTCTACATTCTCCATCTCTTCTGCAACATTCTGTAAACTTCCCAAGATCTCTGATGCCTCTTCAGCGATTTTTGACAGTCTTTCTGTTGCTTCTCTGATCAGCTGTTGTTGTGAAGCAATCCTTTCAAGCCGTTGTTGCAGACTGGGTGTGCGTCCCTGTTCCCGCATCTGTTGACTAAGCCTCTCTGCCATATCATTGAGCTGCTCTTGACTCTGAGCGAGCTGTTGCAGTTGTTCCAACATGCTTTGGAGTCCACCTGCTCCCATCTGCTGATTCATTTGTGCCATTGCATCTAACATATCAAGAATTGCCTGATTGATGTCAGCGAGTCCTGTTCTTTGAATAGGCAGCGCGAGCGATGCTTCTCTATCTTCCAAAGCGCGGGCAGCACGACCCAGTGCATCACTTGACGCATTTAACCGCCATACGATCTTAGGGTCCACCTCCATCTGCTGTTTACCCAGCTCCCACAAATCTTCAGCAATTTGAGATATACCTTGAGACGCGCTCAGTTCTTTAGCAGCGAGTTCCTGAAGCCGCTTAATCTCGCTTGGAACATATTCTTCAAGACTGGATATAGTCAAACCTTCCGTCTGTTCAATTACTTTCTCATGGAGATGCGAATAATACAGGCTGCTCTTTACAGCCTCATTCATAGCAGCTAAAGCCTGTTCACTGTTAGAACCCTCCATAAATTCCAAAGCGTTGTCTAATCCTTGTGCTAACTCAGTCATAGTCTGTTCTGCTTCCCTACCGGTTTCTAATGCTTGTTGTCTATTCTCATTGCGCAAACTCTGACTGGTACTCTGTAAGTTATCGGGAAGTTGCTGATCTTTTGTATATTGATTAAGTCGGTTTATCTCATCCGCAACTTTCTGAATCTGCGGCGCCGTATTCTCCTGAGATTTTGCAGTATCCGCCAATTCATTTCCGATTGACTCTAATTTGTCGCTGAGTTTATCTGTTTCTTTTTTGATCATGTCCTCTTTCTGTGCAGCGTCATTCATCTTAGATTTATCTGAAAGAGCGGTCTCCGATGAATCCTCAGTCTGTTCATCACTACCTACAGAATCTTGCATAGCTTCTGTATTCTCAGATACAGCAGTATCTAACGAGTCCATTAACGTTTTCTGTTGTTCGGCTAATTGCTGTGCTTGCTTTGCTGCGGCCTCAAGCTTCTGTTGTAAAATGAGCTGTTCATATAGAGATTTGAGCCGTTCAAGCTGCTGTTGAAACTGTTCCTGATTGAAATTGGCTTGAGCAAGATCACTCTCTTGTTGAGAAAGTTCCTGTTTCGCTAACGCTTCACCCAATTTTTTGAGTATCTCCCGTTGTTCTTCTGTGAGTGCTTCCTTCATCAACTCTTGAAGTTCTTGGTATTTCTGAATAGTTTCTGGTTCAAAGAGTTCATTCTTTTCCATATCAGTAGTTGTCTGTTGCATTGAATCGATGAGATCGTTTGCCTTTTCTTCTATCTGCTTCTGCGATTCAACTACCTGCTTTAGCAGTTTTTCATCTGTTAACGATAGATCTTTGAACTTTCTCAATTTCTCAAGTATATTTTCAACCGCACTGGTCGCTTCAGCCTGTTCATCATAGATTTCATCAAGACTCTGTTGCTCTGTCTCCTGTTCTGCTGCAATGCCTTCATAGAGTTCATCAAGTGTTGGAAAACGGAGTGTATATGTCCGAGATTTTCCAATATTTGGACCGGAGACATCATCAGTATCTATTGCCTGCACGTAATAGGACAGTGTCTCACCGGGAAATAATCCTATCGGAGCGATATCCCAAGCATAAGTAAGAAATTGTGTTGTCAGAGGAGGTGAAGTGTTATGCGGCACATGTTTCAAAGTCGTTTTTATTGGATTAAAGTCATCTTTCTGTATACGATAAACCAATTGAACATTTTGGAGTCCGTAGTCATCAGTGGCATCAACCTTCAAATTGACGATCAAATCTGTATCCAATACAAGGTCTTTGCCAGGTTCAATGATGTCAACCTGTGGTGCAGCATCCTTGAACACATTCAACGTGTACGTAAGTGGTACCTTATTAGACAAACCGTGTTCATCCTGAATGTGAATATGATATGTGCTTGCCTGTTCTGCTATAAAACTACCCTTCATATTCGTCCCATCTTCTACATTAATATTGACAGGATCAGAATCTTGAAAAATCAGATGTGCTTCAGAAAGTGGTTTATTGCTAACACCTGTAAACGTTATCTGTGTTCCATATAATACCTCAACATCACCAATATTTGTATCTAACTGTTGTGAAGGTAACTGTGTATAATGGGGATAGGTGAGTTCAAGTTGAAATGTCTTCACAATCGGTTCTACATTGACCGTAATTTGAAAGTGTGTTGAGGTTACATCTTTCGTTGAGACATAGTATTGAATTGAACGGTCAATTTGCTCTATCGTAGCAGAATATAAAGCTGTATTAGCGTTCCGATTCATCTGAATAGATTGCCATCTGTCAGGATCAGAATCATGTGGTAATTGTGTTTCCGCATCAACTACATTTCCCTTGATTTCATCTTGGACAATGGTATCATTATCTTCACTACTTTCTGTTTCACCTATTTCTGTTAGTTGATAATAGATCGCAACAGGTGCATCAAGATGTCCACTCACTTTAGCTGTAACGGTGATATCCTCTCCTCTTTTGATCTGAATATTACCGGGACTCACGTCCTCTATACTTGCAGCGAATCCATCTGAAGGTTTTATCGGTATAGACTCAATAGTACGCGTAAATCCATTCAGCGAAGAGGGGAGTATGAAGTTAGCCAGAATAAGTAGCCCAAATCCAAGAACAGCGAACAGTGAATTCACTCTGATTCTTTTCAATTCAGTTTGAAAAATCGTTGCTGATTTAATTTTAACAATGTCGTCTTGCGTCTGTAGGATCAACCGCTCAATAAAATCCGTAGCATACCCTAACCGATTTTCATCTAATGTAGGTCTGAGTTGAATGGAACTCAGAATCCTATTTTCAATACTCGGATAAAACGTTTCCAGAAATGCAGCAACTTTTGAGTATGTTAACTTTCTTGTCAATGGGATAATAAGAACACGAAGTGTAATGTAGACTCCAAAACCGATATAAACAACTAAGAGGAGAGAATGTAGAATTGGGTTTAAGGGTAACTGAAAGATGAGCAAAACAACTGTCAAGGCAATAGTAAGAATACTGAGCGATTTTAGCAACCGCTCCGAGAAAATTAACCAACGCCAATTTCTTCTGACAGTGTTTAGTTTATCTATGATAGTTTGATAGACCTGATGAGGCGTGTTTTGTTGCATAAGGATATTCCAATATCAAATAGTTGCTAATGCGTTAGCACATAAACAGCAAGGTTAACAGCCATCTTAGATGCCAATTCCCGAACTTCTGGGGTATCATCAGGATGCACTCTTGCATCCTCTAATCCATCCCCTATATCCGAACTATAGGCATAGAAGAGGACCATTCTGCCATCGTGAAAAAGACCGAAACCTTGGGCTGGATGGGAATCATGTTCATGTATTTTTGGTAGACCGGGTAGGTTATAAAAACAGCGATATATCAAGTGAGAATTTGGTATAGGTTGTAATTCCTGTTTTGGAAATACACGGCTTATCTCTCGCCGAAAACTCTTATCTAATCCGTAATCATCATTTACGAATAGAAATCCGCCATGCGTGAGATATTGACGTAACGCAATAACTTCAGAATCTGTTAATCGTATATTTCCGTGACCAACGAGGTAAAGCATAGGGTATCTATAAAGGTTATGATCTGTTAGTTTTAGTATAATCCTATCCTCAGCTGCATCTATATCTGTTCTTTCCCGAAGTATACTCAGCCAATTCTTGATAGCAGAAGGGTCTCCATACCAATCCCCTCCTCCCGCATATTGTATCTGAGCGATCGTGAATCGTTCTCCAGCACCTTGTGTGCTTAACAGCAGGAAGAAGAATATGCTACATACTGAAAAGAGGTTAAGATTAAACTGTTTTTTCATTGAAACAAACTTTAAACGAGTCCGACGCGTTTGCGTATGATCCATTCTGAACCTAATAAACCGACTATTATTATAAGTATAAGTGGATTTGTCCACAAATCTCTTTGTGTGTCAACAAATACCGGTTTGTCAACTGTTTTTATATGCTTATGTAAATTGTCTATGGAATCAATATTCAGATAAACACCACCTGTCTGTTGTGCGATTTCCTTCAACAACGGTTCATTTAGTTGCGGTGACTCCATTTCAATAAGTTGTTGATGAACAGAAATGTTTATCTCATCTTCATCCAGTATCCTATTCTCTCTCATAGCAACAGCACGGATTTTGTATCTACCCTTTTCATCTAACTTTAACTTCGCTGAATGCTGTCCCACATTACTTGATTGGGATTCTATTTTACCACGCCGAGTTTTCAATGGAAACGTTGTGCCACTTGGCGATGTTATTTCCAATTGGACATCTATACGGTCTTGTGATTGAAATGTCTGTAAGAATGTCCTGACCTGAATATCAACTTCATCATACTGTGCATAACTTGAAGCGTCTGTTGAAATATAAACGGTCTTATCTTCAGATTCTTGTGCCATCCAACGAATTGTTTGTGCCCAAAATCGCTGATAGACAGTTCTGTATTTTGAATCTTTGTATGAATTGACACCAAATCTCCAATTCCACAATCCTTCGGCAGTAAATAACAGACTCTTTCCCAATCCCACTCTCTGGAACAGAAGTATTGGACTCCCATCATGTTTATTGAGTAAAGTGGTTGCCCCCGCTTTCTGTTGATAACCACTGAAGTAGATTGTTAGCACAGGTAAGTTTTGCCACATTTCAGTATTCCGTTCATAAGAGTCATCCAACTGTAATATCGGGTGAAATAAACCTGCTTGTGTAGGAGCAACTGTAAACTCACCCTCTTGTTCATTGCATCCATTATTCGGTATCTGAATCGGTAATATATCAGCAAAAGATGTTAAGTTAAATCCGCCTCTGCCAAAGGCTGTTCTGGACGGAAGAAATATCACAGATTTACTGTGCTCTATAACATACGTTGATATTGCCTGCTGTTGCGTTTTTGTTAGATGTTGTTCCGATAAATCGCCAAGTATCAAGACATCGTATTGCCGCAGCTCTTCAATAGATTCTGGAAACCTTACAGGTTTACTGTTAACAGTTCTTCTGGTAGATTCAATGGGATAGTATCCACTATTTTGACTCAATGCAGTTTCTGGATCTACCTTGTTTGTTCTCATCACAATGGTTGCATCTATATCAGGATCACGTTCTAATGTCCGTTTGAGAAACGCATACTCCCATCTCGGTCTACCTTCATAATAAAGCACATTTAACTTTGCTTTGACAACTTTCAATGAAAACGTCTTCTCATTATTGGCATACGTAAGTTCCCCTTCAAGTGAAGGTATAGTTACTGAATACTGATAATTACCTTCTGTTTCAGGTGTGAGTTTGAGTTCAACATAATGTTGCTTTGCGTCTGTTATACGCTGACCTTGAATAGAGGTATCCTCTGAAATATCAAGTATCGTAGCATCAACAAGTTGATTACCTTCAAAATTGTTACTGGCAACGCTGCGCAGTGCAACTCTTACCGATTCATTTTCATATCCAGATTGCGTAATCGTAATACCGACTATGCTCTCGTGTCCAATATGTGCAACCGGCAGAACGTCAACCTTACTAATACGTAGGTCTTTTGGCGGCACTGCTGAACCGACACCAATTGCATATATGGGAGTATCCAAATCTGCGATTTCTTTAACGTTTATATTTGATGCATTGTGTGCCCCATCGCTAATCAGGACTACACCAGCGTTCTGTTGTCCCTTCCATAGACTAACAACATCACGAATACTTGATATAATATCAGTTAGTAAACCTTGAGGCGAAAAATCTAAGGCATCAACTGAATCTGTGTGCGTTTTTGTATCAAAATTGTATATATGTAACTTGTAATCACTACTTAATGTTGAGATGAATTGATGCGTTTCTTCATTAAGGATCTGCTTAACTTGAGCTAATCGTGATTGATCGGATTTTCCAGAATAATTATCCTCCATTTGCATACTTAATGATGTATCAACAAGAATTGATAAATTAGTAGGAGGCGTAATATCTTTCTTCTCAATGATTACGGGGGCTAACAAGCAACCCAATAGAATCGTTATTGCACAGAACCTTAGCGTAATTAATATGTTACGGACTGTATTCTGTAGGGGTTGTCCAATCCTCAAATATCCGTATACGGTTATGCTGACTGAAATTACAATACAAAGAAGAATGCCCCACAATGGTAGATAGTATGAAAATTGCATGCGTCAGTATGTTTTCTGATTGTATATTAATAAATAAAAGTATACCTTGTTTCATACCTAAATGTCAATACGAAATGAACCAGAAACCCCTTCCGCGTCTTCCGTGTCCTCCGCGTAATCCGCGATTCAGACAAATAGAGTGACAATAATTTTACACACCCGTGTTTCCTTTTAAATTGCTTTTTTCTATTTTCTGTGTTAATTTAAATTATTCTGTGTTAATTTAAATTGTTAGGAGAAAGAAACATCATGCCAAAAAGACGCGAAACCACAATCACAAACGAATTAGTGAACATCTTACGGCACATGCGCCACGGATGGGAACTCGAAACCGAAGTCAACGCTTTTCTCAAAGGTAACAACGAACTTGACGCTATTGTTATTGAACGCGGTAGAGAACCTGTCGGCATTGAAGCAAAGTTTGACACCCCGACGAACGCCAGGAATCTTATTACCCAAGCAGAAGACAGACTTGTTCTCGAACTTGAAACGGAATACCACGTCGTTGGAAAAACCCTCAATAACGTCATGGCAATCCTATATCCTGGTCGATTTAAGACGATGCCAGGAAGGGATGTCAATTCACAACTACGCGCTGCGGATGATCTTCAGTACAAACTCGTGAATACCGTAGGTGATACCGTTGGACATTTCCCAGAAAACGGATGGGCAACAGGTACAGTTGCGGACATAGCAAACGCACTCCGCGTGGGTGCAATGCCGAACTCTCATCTTGAAGCGGCAGCTGAAGAAATGGAGAAAAGCGTCAATAGGGCAGCTTACCTACTTGAAGATGCTATCGTTGAACATTCTGCTATCGGCAAGAAAATTGAGACAATTCTGCACCAAGAGGTCTTTTCTGAAGACGATTCTTCTGTAGAATCTCGACTCCCCAACATTCAAACGCTCCGCATGGCAGCCTTGATTATCACCGATGCCTTTGTCTTTCAGAGTTCTCTCGCTGGTAAAGCAGAAATGGAATATGTCCGCTCACTCCGTCAACTCCTACCGACAATTGATTATGCCGATGTCATTGATGACTGGAACACAATCCTTAAGGTTAACTACCGTCCCATCTTTGAAGATGCCCGTAACCTCGTTGAAGCACTCGCGACTGATGACAGACTTGTCAAACATATCTTAAGGCTTCTGTGTAAGGCTGCCAAAGACCTTGTTGATACCGGTATCGCACAGATACATGAGCTCGCGGGTATCGTATTTCAGAAGCTTATCACCGATAGAAAATACGTCAAAGCAAACTACACACTTCCCGAAAGTGCGGTGCTGCTCTCTACGCTTGTGATGCCCGAACTACCGAAAGGGAAACTCCCGAAAGTTGCAGATTTTGCATGCGGCACAGGCGCGCTGCTCAACGGTGTCTATCAACGTATTCTGTCTCTGTATGAACAATTGGGTGGCAACGGCAGGGAAATCCATCAAAAAATGTTAGAGGAGAACATTGGCGGTGTAGATATTATGCCGAATGCTACACACCTTACTGCTGCAGCACTTGCAAGTACCTATGCTGACATCAAAATCGGTGGCACGCAAATAGTAACTGCACCTTATGGGATCATGGATACAGGCGGTTACGCTATCGGTTCATTGGAATTGCTTGATGATATGAAACTATTTGACACAGAGGCTGAACAAGTAGGCGGTGAGGAGAACACCGTAGTCAAACTCCAGCAGACGTTCCAGCATAGTGATGTTGACATTGTAATTCAAAACCCTCCCTTTACGAAACCAGGAACAGATCAAGGTAGTAGTATACCAAAAACGACATTCCAGGGAAGTGATCGTCCAGAGGTAGATAAGAAGGCAATGCAGGCAGTACTGCGAAGTAAAGATTCGCGAATAGCGCATGGCTTGAGCGGACTCGCATCCTACTTTGTAGACCTTGCAGACAGGAAACTTAAGTACGGCGGCACAATGGGTTTCATCTTACCAGCAACAATTCTAACATCATCTACAATGCAAAAAATGCGTGACATGTTGGCAACAGAATACCACAACGTCACGGTCCTTACCATTGCCGAAGCAAAGGCAGAAGACGCAGCGTTCTCCGCGGATACTGGCATGGCAGAATGTATTGTAGTAGCAAAGAAAGGAACGGGTACCGATACAGGACGAGGGAAATTCATATCCCTGAACAGGCGACCACAGAGCATCTTAGAAGCAGTGGAAATTGCAAACTATGTTAACCGAAACGACAGCACACGACGCTTAGAAGACGCTCCTAATGGTGGAGATATAATCAGAATTGGCAATGACATTGTTGGACAGATGTTAGACTGTCCACTCTTACTTGGTGAGGGTTGGGGGGTATCGCGCGTCCGATCGATGGCATTGATTCAGTCTGCATATAGCATACAAAGAGGTTTCCTATATTTACCGATGCAAACAACTAACGTTGAAGTCCCTATGTGTCGTGTAGAGGATATAGCACAGGTTGGATGGCACCCAGAAAGTGTCTATGGAAAGAGAGGTCCATTTGACATGATTAAAGGTGATACCAAAGTCTATGGGTATCCTTGCTTGTGGAATTTGAAAAGTGAAACTCAGCGATCGATGCTTGTTAACCCTGATTCTATCGGTATTCCGCGCAGAAATACAGAGAATATACTTTCAAAAATCCTTACAAGGAACAGTAGGGCTCACTATAATCTATACCTACAATTTAATGCTAACTCAACCGTTGTCCTTTTCACAGAAAACCTTTCGGTTGGGGTTAACAGGATAACTAACGTAGCATTTGAAAGTCCACACCATGAGACCGCTTTCGCGCTGTGGTGCAACTCGACATTGGGCTTAATGAGTCACTGGATACATAGTGGAAAACAACAAGCGGGTCGCGGTATTCTAACACTCAATACATTAGGGACACTACCTACGCTGGATGTCCGTGAACTCTCCGATGAAGCATTGGCAAACGCTGACGTAATCTTTGAACGGTTGAAATATAAGCGGATGCTGCCTGTCAATGAATGCGCGCATGATCCCGTGCGTGCAGAATTAGATCGTTCTCTATTGACTGAGGTATTGGGAATTACAAGTGATAACGTGTTGGCATCAATGCAGACACTGCGTGAGATGCTCTGCGCTGAACCGAGTATCCACGGAGGGAAGCAGTCTCAATGTGATCTTGATGCGGAATTGATGGGACTTAAACTGAAGGGGGTTGCTTTTCCGAGTTGGTATGATGGTTAGAAACGAAATTGATTAACGTAATGCTACAATTTAATGTATATTTTTAGGTGATTTTTTCTCAGGTTAAATCGAATCGGGTGTAGAAGGGAGAGATAATCATATCCGCCGCTGGTATTCATCATGTGTTCCAACCCAAAACCAGATGAAATCTCCTTCTTCACGGGCTAAAGCCCTATAACCTCTACTCAGCCGGATTGCCCAAAAGTCTCCAACCTTTTTAAAGCGGAGAGAAGGATGTCTGGGATTTTGCCGAAGGAGTTGAAATTTCTGAGGGACGCGTCTTTGGACATTTAGCGGAAGTTCTGCATAGGCATCCCAAAAATCGTCATCAAGTATATGTTCCATACTACAATAACTTCTGTAGTTCATCTACCTTTCGGTATTTGCCTTCTCTATAATTCTTAATAGCTTTATCGCCAAGGTGATCCAACCGTCCGGCTTTCACGTCTTCCTCAAATTGTTCCTCCCAAGTTTCTTCTTCGGCGATGAGTGCCTCATGAAGCTTTTTTTCGAGGGTTTTCATGAGTGCGGTTTCTGTAGGTGCTTCACACTTGACTATTGGAACGTCTTGTATCTGTCCAAGCCAGTTCGCGCCGTTTTTTTGGATGTGGGCAGTATAGGTTTCATCAAAGATCTTGTCATGAATATCTACAGTCTTCATTTGTTCCATGAATTTTCTCTCCAGCTATAGAGTCTTCAATAGTCTTTTGAATATGCGCGGTATAGGTTTCATCAAACAATTCACTATAAATGAAATAGGTAATTATACCGTCCCAATTAATCACCATATTAAACATCTCCATTCGGTTAGGTTAGGGACGGGGGTCGTATTCCCTACCTACTATGCTAAGAATAGGATACACGAAAAATGTAAGATTTGCAAGAAAACCTTTAATATCGCATCCGCGAGACGCTCTGCGCTGAACCGAGCATCCACGGTGGGAAAAAGTCTACATGCGATCTTGATTCGGAGTTGGTGGGGCTTCAGCTGAAGGGAGTTGCTTTTCCGAGTTGGTATGGTGAGTAATTCGGAATTTAGTATAGAGAAGGATAATGAAGGATAAATGGTGTATAAAGAAGCACAATCAAGGATGAATGTGCTACGGCAATATCAAGTTTTTTGCAGGGTGGAGAAAGGTAATGAAGGATGAATGGGTTTGGAGAAAGAGGCACAATCTAACAGAATGTGCTACAAAGAGGCACAAAATGTAGCATGAATGGCATTGGAGAAAGAAGCACAATCTAACAGAATGTGCTACAAGCATGGTCTTGGGAGTCGCTAAATTGATGATTATAGGGCGATTTCAGCTAAACCCTCTTATTCTGTGTTCTCCGTGTTCTCCGTGCCTTCCGCGATTCTGACGTGTAATCTGTCTGAATTGCGGAAAAGCGCGGAGAAGGTGGATATGCTCCTGAATCTTCTGGACAAAAACTCTACACACCCGTCAATAGTATATTTTCTGGAAATATCTATATATTTCGTTATTTCGTTCAGAGTTGAGATTTATTCCTCCAATATAGGACGATTCAACCGAGAGTGATACGGTGGTTCCATAACCGCGCGTTCCCGTTCATCTGCCCACTCTGGTACTTGATATGCAGGTACATAAGCCATATTTCCTGCGGTGTATCGCGTTAAAATAGAACGTCGAGGATGCTCTGCTGTCCACGGTAAAGTGCCATGGGTCACCGCTTCAGTAAAGATAATAACATCTCCTGCATTACAGACGAGTTGTCTAATGTGTTCTTGATGTTTCTTATAGAGTCGCATCTCTTGAGGACACGCATAATTGCTCTTATGACTTCCGGGAATGACAATCAATCCTCCTGCTCCAGGGGGCACATCTGTGAGTTGAAATGTCACAACAGTCAACCCGTTGTGCATCCTTCCATCACGAAAAATATAATACTGATTCGGATCAAAACCGGGTCCCGATGACCCATGAAATATGAATCCTTCTGCCCCTTTATCCATAGAAAGCAGAAACATGTGATGATCCATACGGAATCCTTTACCCAATATTACATTTAAATACGGGACAAGTGTCGGATGTGCTAACATATTTCTGAATGGATTACACCATGGCTCTTCCCATCCCAGCATACCACCGAGTTCACCTCTCCCATGTTCACCCATTAACGCTTCTGAACCACCATCAAGCGTCTGCTCCTTAGGACGAATACGCATCTGATCACTATGTCTATCAATTGCTTCATTTGCGATAGCAAGCTCTTCAGCATTTAGTACATTCTTGATGATGAGATAACCGTTCAGGTCAAATAGATACTTCTCTTCTGC
The DNA here is from genome assembly GCA_022828145.1 of Candidatus Poribacteria bacterium. Classification (GTDB taxonomy): domain Bacteria; phylum Poribacteria; class WGA-4E; order WGA-4E; family WGA-3G; genus MSPOR6. The sequence continues at coordinate 97,388 of JAJEJA010000024.1, forward strand.
GTTCATTCTCTAACTCCTCACTGTAGTTTTATTGTGATATGATATAGATCTATCGGACCTATACTGCATAAGCAACAGAACCGTCTTCCCGCAAGGGTGTCATTCCGCTGTTCATCGGTTGAAACGGCGTCTTCTCAATCAGAGCGTCAACAAGTTCAACACCTAATCCTGGTGCTTGCGGAATAGGTATATATCCACCTTCGCGTTGGTATGCAACCTTGTAGACTGCGAATTTGTCGGATTCATCTGATTTTGTGTACTCCTGTGTAACGAAATTCGGAATACTTGCGTCTAAATGAAGTGAAGCTGCTGTTATCACCGGACCAAGAAAGTTATGCGTGACAACTGCGCTGTGATATGCCTCCGCTATCGCAGCGATCTTTTTGCAGTGCGTCAAGCCACCTGCCAAACCAACATCAGGACGAACATACTGCGGTCCACCTACCTCCAGAATCTCACGAAACTCCCAAATACTTACATTACGTTCACCAATAGCGAGAGGCGTTGTCATCCGTTTTGCTAAGTCCGCCTGAGTTGTGATCGTATCAATCTGTATCGGGTCTTCTATAAAGTAGAGATTGAAGGGTGCCAAGGCAGATTCTAATACGATACTGTTCATTGGTGTAAGTTTGCGATGTACTTCAACAATCAGATCAAGGTCCGGTCCACCACCTTCTCGTGCAGCTGCGACGAGATCACGCGCAGTTTTGACAAGACGGTCCAATGTCATATCCTGAAAGTTTCCTACTAACGGATCAAACTTCAGCGCAGTAAATCCTTCCTCAACTGCTGACTTCGCAGCTGCAAACATTGTTTCGGGTGTGCTGCCGCCACCAAGCAGGTGCAATCTGATTTTATCCCGACAGTTGCCTCCCAGCAATTCCCAAATCGGTACTTCAAAGTGTTTCCCTTTTATATCCCATAATGCAATATCAACCGCACTGATGGCACCGCTGAGCGCAGTTCCTTTAAAAGGACCCATCCGATAGAGATATTGCCAATGATGTTCAATACGTAAAGGATTCTGACCGATGAGATACTTCTTAAATGTCTCAACTATCTTATCAACAGCTTCCGGATAACCCCAACACGCAGTTTGACCGATACCAGTAATTCCTGTATCTGTATGTATTCTGATGACATATCCGTTAGCAATAAAAAACGACTCTATTTTGTCTATTTTCATAAAACACTCCCATGAGAATAAGTTTGCTTTAGCGGAGATAATTGTATCACAAGCGATAGAATTTGACAATAGTAGAGGCCCGAAGAAAACTGCATTTTGTATTGAACATAAGATGAAAATCTGTTAAAATATATCTTTAATGCAATACTTCGCCAGGTTTGAAATGAATTGAAAAGCGATGGAGATAAGAATGGACAGCATCAACGAATTTTACGCCAAAGTGAATAAATACATGCCCATCTTCCCCAAAGCAACTGGACAACCGACCAATTATATCGAAGGATATCCGTTTGAGGATGATGAACCCATGGCAGCAACCCATTATCATGCTTTACAGATAACTTTGTTCTTTGACCAACTTTATAGACTTTATCAATCAGAACCGAATATCCTTGTCGGATGTGATAGTTTTATCTATTATAGTGAAGGAGACAGGAAGAAATGCGTTGCTCCCGATGTATATGTGGTGTTGGGTGCAAAGAAAACGCCACTGAGACGCAGCTTCTATACATGGGCAGAGGGGGCTGTACCTGATACTATATTTGAGTTTCTATCGGAAAGCACAAAAAAAGATGATAAAGATAAAAAAGTTCAGATATATTTAGAGGATATGGGAGCAAAAGAATACTTTATACATGAACCTATTCCGGAAAAACCTGCGGAGTTCCGGGGATGGTATCGGGACACCTCCGGTGAAATCATTGAGATGACACAAGACACACCAAGAACGTTGTTTAGTGAGAGTTTAAATCTATTGTTCACATGGGAGGTAAATGTAGACTTGGGAGTCCGATATCTGCGTCCGTACCTACCGGATGGAACACCAGTAGCCACATCTGTAGAAGTACAAGAACTTCATGAAGAAGAAAAAGAACTTCGTGAAATTGCTGAGACAAAAGCTGAAGAACAAGCAGAGCAATTAAGAGATGTAAAGAATCTCGCAGATGAACAAGCAGAAAAGATTCGAGAACAGGCAGCTGAATTAGAAAGATTACGTCAACAACTTGGTAAGCAATAACAGATATCAATACCTTTGACATTTTTTTAATACGCGGGGAAATCACATTTGAAAATACTGGTAATTGGACAGGGAGGACGAGAACACACACTTGTTTGGAAACTCGCACAAAGTCCACTCGTTGAAAAAATCTACTGCACCCCTGGAAACGCAGGTATAGCACAAATCGCAACGTTAATACCATGCAAAGATGATTATAATGAACTTGCTGATTGGGCTATATCCAAAAAGATTGACTTAACAGTCGTGGGACCAGAAGTGCCACTGGCAGCAGGTATTGTTGACGATTTTCATCAACGTGGATTGAGAGCATTCGGTCCAGACAAAAAAGCAGCACGACTTGAAGGGAGTAAAGATTTCGCCAAGCAGCTTATGGCAAAAAACGATATCCCTACCGCTGTACATCAAACGTTCTCAGATGCTGATGCAGCGATAACCTACATTCAGGATATCAGATCCCCTGTTTTCGTCAAGGCAGATGGACTTGCTGCAGGAAAGGGTGTTATCCCCGGTCGAACGCCTGATGAAGCAATCAAAGCAGTCCAGACAATATTAGTTGACAAAGCATTCGGTGCAGCAGGGAACAACGTCGTCATTGAGGAGGAGTTAATCGGTGAAGAGGCGTCTTTTACAGTCCTGACTGATGGCAAAAACTGTCTGCCCTTTGTCAGCTCGCAAGACCATAAAATGTCGCATGATGGGGATACGGGAAAGAACACAGGTGGCATGGGAGCATATTCACCCGCACCTGTCATTACACCTGAACTTCATGACTTTGTCATGAAACAGGTCGTACACCCAACAATCAATGGCATGTTAGAGATCGGATGTCCCTTCAAAGGTGTGCTATATGTAGGGTTAATGATTACAGACGATGGACCTAAAGTGCTGGAATACAACTGCCGTTTTGGAGACCCAGAAGCACAAGTCTTGCTGCCACGACTAAAGAGTGATTTAGTACCGCTATTAACTGCTTGCATTGATGGGACACTCGATCAACAGACCGATGTAGAATGGCACGATGACGCTGCAGCGTGTGTCATCATGGCTTCTGGTGGGTATCCAGATACATATCAAACAGGTAAGAATATTACAGGTTTGGAAAATGCTGCAGAATTGGAAGGTGTAAACGTATTTCATGCAGGAACAGAACTAAAAGGTGATAACATTGTAACAGCCGGTGGTCGTGTGTTAGGGGTAACAGCATTGGCTAACGACCTAAAAGCTGCAATTGAAAAATCCTATCACGGTGTTTCTGCAATTCATTTTGATAAAGCACATTGGCGAAAAGACATCGGATATAGAGCACTTGCGCGAATATGATAGATTTATCTCTATTAGGTTAACGTGAGTTTGATAAATCAGAACAAATAACTACGTAGGTTGGGTTGAGGTACGAAACCCAACATCTTTACTTGCGCGAATATGATAAATTTATCCCTATTAGGTTAACTTGAGTTTGATAAATCAGAACAAATAACTACGTAGGTTGGGTTGAGGTACGAAACCCAACATCTTTACGCATTATAGGCACCTAAATGTTGGGTTTCGTGCCTCAACCCAACCTACGGATACATTCTTGATTTAATTATCAAACTCACGTTAGGTTAACAATATGGTTGACGAACTCACATACAAAATTGCGAAGTGTTGTAATCCGGATGAAAAGCAGACAATATTAGGATACTTTAAGGAGGATGGTTCAATCACAGTACACGATACATCTTGTAAGACAATTGTTGGATTGAGACCAGAGAGACTATTAGATGTAACGTGGGACGAGATTCATACATCAGAAAAACCTGAAATACCACTGGAGATTCCCGCTGAAATAGACGAAACTGACTACTACATCCTAAAGCATCATCAAGAGATGGGAATGGATTACGCTATAGTTGTCGCAGAAACGATAAGACTTCCGCTTGAGGAGATGCATCAGAGACATCGTAAACTCAGGGAACTGGGAGGTTTGAAACGTGTAGAAGGACGGATCATTCACTATCGGAAAAACAGAGTTAAAGGTAAATGGATAAAACATCGAAATCATACATACTATGAACTGACACCAGAAGGGAGTCAGTGGATACAGATATTTGAGAGAGATACAACTCAGCAATAACCCCAATCTGAATGAATTACATAATTACATAAGGAGACCATAATGTTTGATGAAATGAGAGACCGCATGGCTGAAAAAGCACAACGTAGAAATCGTCTGCGTTCAATAGTTCTGTTGTCGCTTATACTCCACATGGCTATTGCCATTGTCTACATTTTTGTGCCGTTAAGTCGAATTGCTGATCATCCTGAAGACTCTATGGCTTTTGACCTATTTAAGGAACCTGATCCACTGTTAGAACGGAGAATCAGACCGAAGACGCCTTTGACACAGAAACGGCTTGATCCGACTCAGAAACTGGCGAGAGATGCTGAACAGAAAAAGATCAACTCCGCAAAAAACGAACGCGCTGAAGTTGTAAAACTGAGTGAAAAAATCGTGATACACGATGTTGAACTTAACGAAGCACCCGTTCATGATATTCTACCAGATGTGATGACGGATGCAAAGTTGAGAGAAGCTGAAGCTTCAAATCTGAGTCGTTTGCTTTCACAACCTGGCGAAACAGATGGTAGAGGCGATGTTACCGGTAGAGTACGTGCCAGAGGAGACGGAACAGGGATATATCACGGTCACGGTCAAGATGGTGGGGACGGCGGACTCGTTGAAGGGGGCGGAAGACCTGGCGGTAACGATCCACTCGATATAGGCAAATTTCTCAATAGTCTTGATGGACCTAAAGATGTCGTTTTCTGTCTTGATATATCAGCAAGTATGCAAGCTGCGGGACTTGAAATTAAACTTGAATTGGCACTTAATGAGACTAAGGATGCAGTGATGATGCTCGGATCTGATGATAGATTCAACATCGTTCCATTTTCTTCCACCGCGAGACTAATGAGTGAGCGACTCCTTGAAGCAAATGAAACAAACATAAGCCGTGCATTGCTGTATCTTGACACTTTCACTCCTGAAAGAATTCAGAATAATATTGGTGGTACTAATACAGTCGCTGCACTTGATAAAGCTTTTAAGCAAGGATCCTCAGTAGTTGTTCTGGTAACTGATGGTATTCCTCAAACCCTGAAGGGTGAGAATATAGAAAATGATCCTGAAAAAACACTCGAATACATTACAAAGCAAAATGTCAATAATGCTCGAATATTTGTCGTAGCATTTGAGATAGATTTACAACGTTCGCCTGGAGCGCCTTTGCTGACTTCCCTTGCATATCAAACTAAGGGAGATATCAAGGCATTTGGTTCAGATGAATTGCTGAAGTTAAGCAGAGAAAGTAAATAATCTTACAGGTGGAGGCAACTCCATTTACCTATTATTAACGTGAGTTTGATAATAGGTATATGGACTTCATTTTTCCCAAAATATCACTTGCATAGACCCGGTATGTTCTGTTTCCTAACCAATTCAGAATACCAAACGCGTATTCTGACGGATCCTACGCGAAAACCTTTATGAACGCATTGGCACAAAACTGGTTCGGTTAGGAAACCGAACCTACCGGCCTGGGAAAATCTGATTTATCAAACTCACGTTATATAACACTATCTTATGGATCATAAATCGGCTTCTAACACAATCCAGCAATTTCGATTAGATGGTAAAGTCAGTCTCGTGAGCGGGGCAAGTCGCGGCATCGGTAGATCCATGGCAGAAGGACTTGCGGGAGCAGGTTCTGACCTCGTCATCACAGGCAGGAAGATGGAAACGCTCTTACCTGTGGCACAACAGATCACAAACGAAACTGATAAGAAAGTCATACCTATTCAGTCAGACGTTGGCAACCTTGATGAAATTAATTCGCTTGTTGAGCAAACCGTCAAAGATTTCGGCAAAATAGATGTATTAGTGAATAACGCTGGTGTAAACGTTCGCAATCCTGCTCTGGAATTCTCTGAGGAGGATTGGGATTTTGTTACAGATGTGAACCTGAAAGGTGCTTTTTTCCTGGCAAAAGCGTGTGGTCACGTCATGAAACAACACGGTGGCGGTAAAGTTATCAATACACTATCCCTAACTTCAGCAATTGGATTACCGACAAGTGTGGCTTATACTGCTGCAAAGGGAGGTCTCCTGCAACTAACAAAACTACTTGCTGTTGAGTGGGCAGAGCATAACATACAGGTCAACGGAATCGCACCCGGTTTTATACGGACTGAGATGACTGCTCCCGCACGAGAAGACAGTAGAAACGAATGGATACTCAACCGTACTCCCGCAGACCGATGGGGAGAACCCGAAGACTTAGCCGGTTTGACAATTTTCTTTGCATCCAATGCTTCCGACTTTGTTACCGGTCAGATGGTATTTGTTGATGGCGGTTTTATGGCAGGTAGCGATTGGAGACGACAAAGATAAATGGACTCTGAGTCAACGCAAACTGATTTGCAACACGCAGAACAGACCCTCGCTGAACATAAGATAAACAATGTCAAGTTGTTTGATCACAAACCCGTATTGAGAATTCAGGTCACCGATGCAGATTTTGAACGTATCCTTGATATGCGAACCGAGCTTGTTGAAAAACTAAAGTCTACAGGTTTCCGATTCATTGCTGTTGACCTTGAGCATAACAGTGAGAAATAATTTGGATTGATTTCTAATGTATCTCTGGTGTTACCCATCAACAAAACTTGAATAAAACACAGAAATGTAGTATAATTTACAAACGGTACATGTAAATTTGGGAGTAAAAGTCGATACAGGTAAGGAGACCAATGCCGAATTCTGACACTGAACCAGCACCTAAAAAAGAACTTGTAACAGCATATCTAAAGGAAGTCAAAACTAAAGTAGATGCATGTATCTTTGACTTTCTTCCTACCACACATGAACATCCGGATATACAGCAATTATATCAGATGATATTAGACTATCCTCAACGTGCGGGTAAAGGACTAAGACCTGCTCTATGCTTACTTTTATGTGAAGTGTTTGGCGGTGATCCTAAACAAGCTGTCAATACAGCAGCAGCTTTAGAACTGCTTCAGAATTGGCTACTTATACATGATGACATAGAGGATGGATCGGAACTGCGTAGAGGTGAACCGTGTCTGCATCATAAACATGGTGTCCCTATGGCTATAAACGTCGGCGATGCATTACACTGCAAAATGTGGGAGATGCTACACAGGAATACCGAAATCCTCGGCGACAGACTCTCCCTCAAAATCTTGTCAGAATTTATACAACTCAGTAACCAGGTCGTTGAAGGACAACACATAGAACTGAGCTGGGTGCACAACAATCAGTGGGATATTGACGAAGACGATTACCTCAGGATGTGTATACAGAAAACCGCTTGGTATACATGTATAACACCTTGTCGATTAGGGGCAATCATCGGGGGTGCAACCGTTGCAGAGACTGATGCTTTTTATGAAATAGGGAAATCCCTCGGCATTGCATTCCAGATTCAGGATGATGTCCTAAACCTAATCGGTGACGTTGGCAGATATGGAAAAGAGATCGGAGGAGACATAAGCGAAGGAAAAAGAACGTTGGTTCTGATACATCTCATTAATGCATGTAGTCCATCAGAAGCCAACGCTGTTATTGAGATCATGGCGCATAATAGGGATGAGAAAGACGAAACAGAAATACACAAAGTCTTGCAGTTGATGAAAAAATACAATTCTATCCAATATGCACAACAGTGTTCTACAAAGTTTCTTAAGGACGCAGCAGAAAAGTTCAAGCAGAATTTCAAACATGTTTCTAACAATAAAGCAAAGCAGCTGTTTCTATCACTAATTCATTTTTTCGTTGAACGCGAATACTAAAAGAAATGTGAGTTTGATAAATCAAATTTTCGTATTCAAGAGGCGTGCATTGTAGCACAAACTTTCAGTTTGTGGCACATCTTCGCAAACTGGAAAGTTTGCGCTACATTTATCAAAATCACGTTAAAAGAAGGAGAATGCATTTTTATGGCACATAATGGAATTTCATCTGGTAAATTGAGAGGGCTGAAGAAACTGGCAGATTCAAACGGTAGATTTAAGATGATGGCAATAGACCAGCGTGGCTCTATGGTTACAAAACTCGCTGAAGTACTTGATATTGAAAAAACAGATGTTAAATACGATGATGTCGCTGCTATCAAGACACTTATCACACGCATCCTTTCACCTAACGCAACTGCTGTGTTGACTGATCCAATCTATGGTCATCCATATTCATTGACGGAGATCCCGAGAGATGTAGCGTTGCTGTTGGCTTATGAAGAATCGGGATATGTCAGCGAAGGTGTCAGCGAAAACGAAAGACTATCCAATCCAATAGAAAACTGGACTATTGAAAAGGCACAACGTGCAGGAGCTGATGCTATAAAACTTCTCGCATACTACCACCCAGATGCTTCACCCGTAACATTGGAACATCAACAGAAATTCGTAAAGCATGTTGGGGATGAATGTGAGAAACATGACCTCCCATTCCTGCTTGAACTTGTGAGTTATGCTCTTGAAGGAACTACGAAAAGTGTCGAATTTGCTAAGCAGAAACCGGACTTAGTGATACGTAGTGTAGAAGAATTCACTGCTCCAGAATATAAAGTAGACATCCTTAAATTAGAATTTCCTGCAGATTTGAAGTATACGACTGAATATCAAGAACATGCATTTTATGCAGGTGATTCTGCCTACGACTTAGATGAAGTCAAGGATGTATGTCGCAAATTAGATGCAGCATCAACGTTACCGTGGGTTATCTTGAGCGCAGGTGTGGATATTGAAGAGTTTATTGAAAATGTGAAACTTGCTGCAGCTGCAGGGGCAAGCGGTTTCTTGTGTGGACGCGCTATCTGGAAAGACGCAGTGGATTTTTATCCTGATACAGCTGCTGTTAAACAGTTTCTTGAAAATGAAGCAACGACTAATTTCCACAACGCAAATGCTGCCGCAGAGACAGCATTGCCTTGGTTCGAGCATCGTAACTTCGGGAGTGTGGAAAACGTCAGTCTATCTAAACAATCCGAAAATTGGTATCAGGATTATTCATAGCACTCTTTTTGTTTTGTAGTTTTGTAGGTCGGGTAGAGCGTAGCGAAACCCGACATGAGTTGATTGGGACTATCCTGTCGCCATTAAAATATTAACTGGCACTTCGCTCTACCCGACCTACAATGGCCGAGTAGATATTCTAATATAGGCAGGCACTTTTCTATTCCAAACGTTTCTTTGAATCATTAAGAGGATAACACTTTTTCAATTTTCTGAAGAATCTTTTGTGCAATTGCAAGCGTAGTTTCAGCAGTAATGAGTCCGCCAATTTCTGAGACAAGTATCACAATAGTGTCTCGTACGAAAAGCCAATTGGCTCCTGTTTGCCAGACTGAGTCTCCGAGTTTGATTTCATCTAACGAAACGGGTTGGTAGGCTGAAACGTGTCCACCGAGTTTTAGTAACGTTCGTGAGGTAAGTCGTTTGCGACCTTCGTCTGCCGCAGTATTGGCTTTATCAGTTGAATCAAAAAACCAATAATGTATCGCAACTTGTTCAGCGGGTTTTTTATTCAACCACCACCTATCCCGCCAACCAAAAAGTGCTATCGGTTCGGCGGGGGCAGTTGGAGAATAAAGTTCCTGGGAAGAACTTAAACTCGCCGAGTATTCTGATAAATCTTCTGTCGTTAACTGAATTGATTCCAATGTAATATTCATAATAGACATGTTACCATGTCCACAACCGAATTTCTAATAAAAATCTTCTGTTTTATTGAATATTTTCAACGTATAGAGCAACAAACAGATTTAAGCATGTAAATAATACACCATAAATGAGTCATATTATCAGCAAAAGATATCCTTTGTGTTCTGAACATAGATTATGAAAATCCTTTCACGATACTGCCTTAAAGAATTCATTCCACCATTCTTAATATCGCTTATCTGTTTCACCTGTATCATACTTTTTGATGAACTCTTTCGTCTTATTAAACTCTTCGTCAAGAAAGGTGTAGGTCCTATATACCTCATCGAATCCCTCTTGTACATTGCACCAGCGACGGTAGTCTTATCTATTCCGATGGCTGCATTAGTTGCTATTCTATTGGCGTTGGGCCGTCTGGCAACGGATTCTGAGATTATGGCAATGCGGGCAAACGGTATCGGTCTACACCAACTCATGATCCCTCTACTTGCAATGACTGTTCTCTTAAGTGTCATCGATCTCGCAGTGATTGAATATGTGCTACCGCAAGCCACTCAGGCTTCAGTAAAACTCAAACGGGATATTCAAAAACATAATCCTGCGCTTATTTTAGAGGAGGGGACAATCATGAAGGAGCTCCAAACGAAAGGTAAACTCTGGATGTATGAGTCAACTGACCCAGAAACAGAGCGACTTCAAAATGTCAGAATATGGGATGAAATCTATCGTGGACAACCACGTTTGACAATAGCGAGAACTGCCACGCTCAATTATGAAGGTAGCGAGGCAAAGTTGACACTATACGATGGACATACTTATGAACCGATAATTGATCAAACAGACGGATATAGAATAACGCAATTTCAGGAACAGCAGATCGCACTTGACTTTACAAAAGACCTACAGCGGCGTGATTATACATCACAACATCCACAGACAATGCGAATTGGACAACTCAGCACATATATCGGAGAGTTAGCTGCCTCAATTAAACCGGATAAACCTTCTACTTATGCAATTAGCAGACTGCGTTATGCCAGAGTTGAATACCACAAGAAATTCGCTTTGCCATTTGCTTGTTTAGCATTCGGTCTTATAGGAATTCCGCTGGGAATTATGGTAAAGAAAAATGGAAAAATGATAGGCTTTGGCATCGGTTTAAGTTTGATACTCCTATACTATCTATTGCTGCAAATTGGGCAAAGCACAGGAACAAACGGACAAATGCACCCCGCATTCGCGATGTGGTTACCGAATCTTGTTATTGGCACTATAGGACTCATACTCATTGCCACTATATTTTACGAAAACAAAGTAAGGTCATTTATGAATAGAGAAAGAAAAATGCCTATTGTAGTAGATAGCAGAGCGGTAACTTGATGGATACCACAGGAATACGTTTAAACATCCTTGACCGTTATCTGATTAAAGAATACCTAAAAGCGTTCTTTGTTGGTTTCTTTTTCTTTAGTGCACTCGTCGTGATTGTCCGTCTTTTAGATAAAGACATCAAGTATTTTGATGAAGATACCACCTACCTTTATGCGCTAAAAATCGTCCTGTTACAGGCTCCAAGACGCATAATGGAGATAGTCCCAGTATCAGGGTTTGTTGCGATATTTTTCGTCCTTGGTCGTATGGTAAGGAACAATGAATTTGTTGCAATGAAAGCAGGTGGTATTAGTGTATATCGTGTTTTAATTCCAGTTATACTTGTAACGCTAATTCTCTGTGTGCTGTTCTCAATCTTTTATAATAGGGTTGCCTCCCCAGCCTATCATCAAGCAAACCTAATGCAGAAAAAAACGGGTCCAACTTTCCGAAGATATCTGCCATTTATAGGTAAAGGAAATCGCGTCTTCTATCTAAATAGTATCAAACTCAATGAGAAGAGTATTCATGGGATCACAATTTGGGAAACAAGCGACGATGGTCTAATTGAACGTAGTATCTATGCTAAGAAGGCAACATGGACAGATACACACTGGATATTCACTGATGGGAATATCCGTTACTTTGAAAATGAGGTCGAGGTAGGTTTTGAAACATTCCAGGAGAAACTATTAGAACGATTCGAAGAACCGGAACGTTTTATTGGAAGCGACAAAGACCCAAGAGCGATGACAATTAAAGAACTTAAAGAACAGATCGCATACAAAAAAGAAGCAGGACAAATATCACGGATAGAACAGGTAAAACTGCACCATAAAATCGCTTATCCTTTCGCAGCAGTTGTCGTTGTCATGTTAGGAGCACCGATCGCAATTCGGTTTGGTAAAGCCGGTTTTTTTGCTGGGTTGGTCATCGCATTTTTCCTTGTCTTCATCTATTGGGCACTCTCTTTTGCAACATTTGAAGGTTTGAGTGAAAACGGGAAACTTCATCCATTCTTGGCATGTTGGGGAGCCAATATCCTATACGGAATTGTCGGTACTATTCTCATCTGGCGAACACCGAAATAGGCAATATATATTAAATTACGTGAATAAGTTCACATATATTCTGTAGGAGCGATCTCCGAATCGCGACGAAACCAATAATAGTCGGGAATCGGAGTTCCCTCCTACAGCAATTCTAATATGTCCACATCAAAAATAGGCAATCTCTTTTTTAGGGTACGTAGTTTTACACCCATCCCCTTCATCCTTGCATTGATCTACTTTGCCAAACCGACTCTCCTTACAACCACCATCGGTGTATTCATTACTTTGATCGGTGAGTTGTTACGTTTATGGACTGTGGGGTATGCTGGTGGTTCAACGCGCGCAACAACATTAGGAGCAGCCCGTGATCTCGTGACAACAGGTCCATACAGCCACGTGCGAAATCCACTCTACCTTGGGAATCTCTTGATTAGCGTCAGTATCTGCATCATTGCAAATGTCTTATGGCTAACTCCGATTCTGGTTATCGGTTACCTTGTACAGTATCTCCCGATTATCGCTGTAGAAGAAGCATACCTATTGGAATCTTGTGGTAGCGTCTACGAGACATATCACGCGCAAGTGCCACGGTTCTTCCCACAATTCAACGCATATCAATCACCATCAACCCACGACTTTTCTTTCACACGAGCATTTAAAAGTGAAAAACGCACATTAACTGCTATAGTAATTGTTATTGCAGTGCTTTATGTAAGACAGTTATTTTAGAAGAAACGTTCTGTATTTTGCAGTCTCTAAACTGGTTTTACCTTGACATCTATTCACTGTAGATGTTATATTATTAGAGTGAATTTGTCAAGAGTGTGTATGAAATTTACACATTTACATTCACGACACTAATATAACTTCAGACAGAGGGAGATATTGCTGATGAAGAGATTTTTTTTCTCACATTTACTACCGTTTTTTATTCTTTCCCTGTTTTTGCTGCTAATCCATCTGTCAGTTGCCCGAACATTTAACAACGATTTTGAAACAGGCGATCTCACGGATTGGGAGAAAACAGGTACTGCATTTGACTTCCAACCCACATGGGGAGACAACCCAACAGCAAGGAACCGAGGAGAACCCTCTGAACACCAAGGTGACTGGTGGCTCGGACTATTCGAGAAATACCAAGGTCCAGATAAAGGCGCAGAGCTTGGACAGAGTGCCGGTGATGTACAGGGAGATGGCCCAACCGGAGAACTGACATCAATTGAGTTTAAGATTGTTGGTGATACCATGAATTTCCTTATCGGAGGCGGAAACCATCCTTGGGGAAGTGCGGCACCGTGTTGCGTTAATCTCGTTATCAATGAAGAGGTAGAACTTTCTGCTACAGGTAACGCAAGAGAGACTATGAGTCGTAAAGAATGGGATGTTTCTGATTTGAAAGGCAGAACTGCACAGATAGTCGTCGTAGACAATAATAGCGGCGGATGGGGACATCCAAACTTTGATGACATTCATCAGGCAGATGCAAACGGTAATAATATCCCGTGGGATCGTGTGCTTGCTGTTGAAGCACAGGGAAAATTAGCCGTCAGTTGGGCACAGATGAAAAAATTCTATAAATAGTCACGTGTATATTGATTTGTGATCTTAATAGTAATAGACACACAGCGTGAGTCTACTACTATTATATGGACGGCACACGACGTGTGCCTACTACTATTAATAAGGAGGAATGTTAGATGAATAAGATGTTACTTCCAATGCTTTCTCTTCTTCTCATATTCCTGTTGCTTTTGGTTGTTAATGATCTTACAGCAAGAACATTTAACAACGATTTTGAAACAGGTGACCTAACGGATTGGGAGAAGACAGGGACAGCATTTGACTTTCAACCGACTTGGGGAGATAACCCAACAGCAAGGAACCGAGGACAACCCTCACAACACCAAGGTGACTGGTGGCTCGGTCTCGCTGAAAGATACCAAGGGCCCGATAAAGGTGCCGATTTAGGACAAAGTCCCGGTGATATGCAACTAAACGATGCTGGTGCTGTTGCACCAGATTATCCGCAAGGAACTCTTACATCAATAAAATTCACAATTGTAGGCGATACGATGAATTTCCTTATGGGGGGTGGAACTCGTCCATGGGGAACAGCAGAACCGTGCTGTGTTAATCTTGTGATTGATGAAGAGGTAGTCCGATCCGCTACCGGCGATAACAATGAAAGCATGACACGAAAAGAGTGGGATGTTTCCGATTTAAAAGGCCAAATGGCACAAGTTGTCGTTATTGACCAAAGCAGCGGCGGATGGGGACATCCAAACTTTGATGATATCCATCAAGCCGATAGTAGTGGGAACATACCTTGGGCACAAGTGACAGCCGTTGAAGCACAAGGAAAACTTGCCGTTAGTTGGGCACAGATGAAAAAGTTCTACAAATAATCACGTGGATATTTGGTTATGTTCTTTATAGTAGTAGGCACACGGCGTGTGCCTACTACTATTGAATATAATTCGATGGCACACGGCGTGTGCCTACTACTATTAATTCAGGAGGAATGTTAGATGAATAAGATGTTACTTTCAATGCTTTCTCTACTCCTCATATTCTTGTTGCTTGTGTCTGTGAATGACCTTACAGCACGAACATTTAACAACGATTTTGAAACAGGCGACCTAACGGATTGGGAGAAGACAGGAACAGCATTTGATTACCAACCGACTTGGGGAGATAACCCAACGGCAAGGAACCGAGGACAACCCTCACAACACCAAGGTGACTGGTGGCTCGGTCTCGCTGAAAGATACCAAGGACCCGACAAAGGCGCGAAGTTGGGACAGAAACCGGGTGATATGCAACAGAATGCTGCAGGTGGGGTTGCTCCTGATTTTCCACAAGGCACATTAACCTCAATAGAGTTCAAAATTGTCGGAGAAACGATGAATTTCCTGATGGGGGGTGGTAACCGTCCTTGGGATGTTAATCCCGAACCGTGTTGTGTTAATCTTGTGATGAACGATGATGTCGTTCGAACCGTTACCGGTGACAACCATGAAAGTATGACACGAAAAGAGTGGGATGTTTCTGATCTAAAAGGTAAAACCGTACAGCTTGTCGTTATTGATCAAAGCAGCGGCGGATGGGGACACCCAAACTTTGATGATATCCATCAAGCAAATGCCAGTGGAAAAAATATACCGTGGGATCAGATCATGGCTGTTGAAGCACAAGGAAAATTAGCTGTCAGTTGGGCACAGATGAAAAAGTATTACAGATAAAGAGTATAAACAGACATCTATCATCACAAGGTATCTTACGATTGTGGTGATAGATGTTTTTTTAATCCCGCGTGTTCAAGCACCGTTCACGGAACTTATTGTACGTCTCCAGTATACCTTGTTCCATTGTATACGCAGGGGTAAATCCTATTTCCTCAGCAATAGGTGTTGCGTCATAGTCCCATGAAATTCCGAACAGACCGGGTTCCAATTCAATCTGTGCTTCCGGTACGATAGACTTCAGATACGCAATACCTTCTCTGACAGGACGAATTCCGCCCTTGACATTGAAGACCCGTGTTTCCGTTGGTGCACATGTGCATGCCATAACAATTGAACGTGATACATCTTCTACATACTGCCAATCAACCGCATCATCACCGAAAGGACATACATGGGGTATTCCTAACGCAACATCTTCTATCATTTTTGTCGTAAACGAACTCATCCCCCGCGTCCTTCCAACACCATAGACTGCTGTAAAACGAAGTCCGATTGAATCTACACCGTACGCATCAAAATAGTGCATCGCGTATCTCTCATTAAGAGACTTACAGGCACCATAGATAAACTTAGGATAGTGTGGTGCATCGTTAAGAATCTGTTGTTGATTATAATCTTCAGGTGAACCGAACACCGCAACACTACTTGCCCAAACCACGCGCTTTAGGTTGAAGATACGTGCTGCTTCAAATACATTGATTGTTCCTTCACACACAACCTTCAATGCTTGCGGTGGATTCGCGTTACAGGCGGGAACTTGCCAGGAAGCAAGGTGAATAATCCGATCAATATTATGTTCCTGAACTGTTCGTAAAAGGTGAGGTAAATCCGTTATATCTCCTTGAACAAATTCAAACCTATCAATCTGTTCTTCGGACAACACCATTCTGGGAATAGTCAGGTCGTAAGCGAAATCGTAAATGATAATCTTTTCACCGGCAGCTAATAGATCTCTGATGACGTATGAACCGATACATCCCATCCCACCGGTGATCAAATAACTCATGCTGAAAACTCCTTTTGGAATAACTGAGTAATCGTTAATCCGATGGTCTGTCTATATTCATCGGTTCATCAACATTCACAAGTATGTCATCACCCTCAATTTTGATAGGATAAACAGGTATACTCTCTTCACCGGGCCAAACACACTCTCCTGTTTTCACATCAAATTCCCACATGTGCATAGGACAAGTTATACATCCTTTGTCAAGGAATCCATAAGTCAACACACCCCCGAGATGTGGACATATATTGTTCATTGCATAATACTCACCCTCAACGTTATAGATACCAATGAAAACACCTTCTACTTTGACACCGATACAGGTACCGGGTTGTATCTCGTCGGTCGTTGCTGCTTTTACAAACTGTGACATATATGTTGAAACTCCAAAAAAAAGAAATTATATGTGATTACGAATTCGTGCGAAATAGATTCAATGATGGTATGTTAACGGGAAATAACTTTCCCTTCGCCTCGCGGATCAGTACCGCCATCTTGGTAGGATCCATCGTTCCAAACACGTATAACGTGTCCTGGTCCACCGATGTTGCTATCTCTTGTTATATCATGACCGAGTTTTTCCAAACCTTCGATTACTTCTGCCCCCGCACGAGATTCAACCTGAATTGGTTCAGCACCATCGCAATGGAACCGTGGCGCATCTACAGCTGCTTGTGCAGTGCTTTGCAGATCCATCAGACTAACGCTAATATTAAGTTGATTGTTTGGAATTGTACGTCCCCCAGGGATCCCGTAAGTGGCAAAGGGATTACCGTTCTCCGTGGCAAGGCACGGACCCATGTTATGTAGGGGTCTTTTCATAGGAGCGATGGAATTCGCTAACCCTGGTCTTGGATCAAAACGACCTACTCCGTGTCCAAAGAGTAGACCCGTACCGGGGACTGTAACCATTGAACCGAATCCACCACCGTGTGTCTGTGTCAGGGATACCATATTTCCTTCAGCATCTGCAGTAGAGATATGACTTGTGCAGTACATCGGTTCATGGTAGACCACCTCACCTGGTTGTGGTTTCTCAAGTCCCGCCTGCAGTTTTTCACTTAATTCCTCAGTAAAATCGTCTGAAAGTTCACGCGTGATGTCTATGTCAACGCAATTTGGATCACCGAAACGACTCAACCTTTCATACCAACAGATTTTCATGGCTTCAGCGAAAAGATGGAATCTTTCAATCGTTGACATAGATGCCACTTCAAACTTCTCTACTAATCTGAGCATCTGTAACGTAGTTAATCCACCTGCCCCAAGTGGGGACGTGTATACCGAATAATCACGATATTGTATCCGATAAGGTTCTGTTATGATTGCCCGGTAATTCTTCAGGTCATCAACTGTGAGACAACCCCCTAATTGTTGAATGTGTGATGCTATTGTATCGGCAATTTTCCCTTCATAGAATGCAGAATGTCCTCCTTCAGCTACAGCCTCAAGTGTATTTGCCAGGTCTGGGTTTGTAAGGACTTCACCTTTTTTCGATGGTATTCCATCTTTTAAAAACACGCGTGCAGTTTCAGGAAATTCCTTTTTCCACCGTTCAGCATTACCCGAAATTCCGCCTCGGTTGGATGAATTTGGTGCATACCCGTATCGCGCTGAATTAATCGCAGGTTGTAACACATCAGTGAGAGGTAGTGTTCCGAATTTGTCTAATGTTAAACATAAACCAGCGACAACCCCTGGGACACCGATAGACAATGGTCCGTGAATGTTTACACGTCCTGGCACACGGTATCCAGCAGGAGTATCAGGAGCATCTTCAATTGTAAACATATCTGCTGAGGCTGCGCCCGGTGCTGCCGAGTTATAGTCAATTGCGACAACATCCTGGGTCTTCTTCAAATATACTAAAACGCAACCACCGTAGCCAGCAATTCCGTTTTGTGAAGGTTCTACGACACCTTCTGTGAAGGCAGCAGCAACAGCTGCATCAACAGCATTCCCACCCGCCAAAAGCATATCAAAACCTGCTTTAGCAGTTCGTGGATGCGGTCCAACCACTGTGCCGTATCTTGTTTTATGGGATTTCAATTAGTATCCTTTCGCAGATTTCACTTAAGTTAGCACTTCTATTCTTTGTTAGAATGAGAGACATCCACCCCCAGGAACATAATGCTGAGAGAAAAATATACCGAATGTAATTGGCATCATATCGTCTCCGGGTAATGAGAAGAAGGGTCTATCTACTCGTACTTCAAGTTTGAGGCGACTCTTCGTGAGACGAAGCATTGAGATACCTCCGACAAAGTATGCTCCTAACCCAGAATCCTGTCCTGATTCGTCATCATAATAGTAGTCATCAAAGAAAGGATCGTAATCATAGTCATACGAATCTTCATAAGATCCACCAAAGATGGAAAGTCCACCGCCTACATAAGGGGATATGTTCTTTGCATTAAAGAAATAACGACCCCCAATTGACCAAGATGCGAACATATATTCATATTCACTTGCGCTCAACCGAAATTCTGTTCCGACTCCATACTTAGGTGTTTCATAAGACCACCCAAATTCATATCCCGGATTGGCAGTCGCGTCCGTTCCAGCGATAAAAGCACCGAAAATACCCAAATTCCAGAGCGATTCACCAGGCGTCTTATTGAGTTCAGCGGCTTCATGAGCAGTAACGGTTTCCATGTCAATAGCTTGGTCAATCTCTTTATCATTGACAAGAGCATCAGCCAATCTCGGTGCAGCTTTAATCACCTCTTCTATATTATCAATCCACAACTGTTTTTCGTTTAACACCGTCCCTAATGGCATTTCATGACTGAGTTTGACAAGGATTTTTTGTCCTAATCGGTTAAATGTGATACGATAAACCGTGCCTGAGGTCTTTGTTCTGTCAACCGGATCGTCAACAGAGACACCGAGATTACGCAATTCAGTAACGATTAACCTGGCGGCACTTTCAGCATCAATCTCCTCAATCCCAGGATGATCTCCTATTAATACAGTAGCAGATTTTGGGTTTTCAGGGGACGAACGCTGTTGCGCGAAAACTTCAGTATAAGCACACAGTATGAGTAGAACAGTAAAGAACAACGTATATTTAAAAAGAAAGTTCTTTGGCATTTTTCCGTAATTCTCCCCAATTATTTAGCGACGTTATACGTAAAAATTAGTATCGCATACTACCGATACTACCGACCATTGCAAACATTGCTATGACAAGTAGCAAACCCAATCCACAACTTATTGCAAAACCTATAGCAGCATAGCTCAACTGGATGTTACGTGCCTTTGCTTGGTAGGCCTCGGTGTAATACATTGTATACTCATGGGATTTTTCAACCATCCTTGAGGCAGGGGGTGTCGGTTGATAGATATAGGCAATGAGGAGTCCTATGAGGGTTATAAAGAACCCCACAACTACCCATAGTATTTTACTAACATCAGTTTCGGCATCTTGTTCTGCAACCATGCGTGCTTGGTTTACATCATTGTTCATCTTTTAAACTCCTTTTTGTGTAGCGATAATAGAATCAGAATAGTCAATTACAATTTGTTTTGTGCGATTTGGAAATCGTACCTACCGGCTTGACGAAATCAGAATTACCTGATTATTTAATCAATCTTCATATCGTCAACTTAGAAAAAATCAGAAAAGAAATTAGAAAAGAACATAAAACTCCCTGCCGTATATGTAAACATTGTAATCCAACCTATTATTAAAAACCCAAATGGCACTATACATCCAATGATTGAATAAGTGAGTTGGATACTTCTTGATTTGTTTTTATATGCTTCCGTATAGAACAGTCTAAATTCCTCTGATTTATCAAAGAAACGCGTTGCAGGTGGTGGTGGTTGATAAATATACGCAATTAGTATTCCAATCCAGTTTAATGCCACACCTGCAACAAGCCAGATTATCTTGTTAACATCATTTTGGGCATCAGTTTCAGCTGAAATATACGTTTGATGTTGATTGGCATTCATCATCCAGCCTCCATAGATTTAGTACCTTTACTTCTGTATATTACCTGATTTTGCATTCATCTTCAACCTTTTTTCAATCTGTATAAATATGCGCTGTTTTTCCTCGTTTGGATTTACAGTAAAACACAATTCAGCATAAACTTAGCATCTGCTAAGCGTAAACGTCCATTTAATCTTTGTGAATAATCAACCTACGTATTCTCTTAAATCTGAAAACTCTGAATACATTATGAACATGAATGCAATGTAAATTAGTATCAAAGTAAACATCAAAGCCAGAACGACAAGAAATCCGATGACTGCAAATTTGACTTGGATATTCCGTGATGTTGATTTATATTTTTCGGTATAGAATACAATATACTCCTGTGTTTTCTCAAAAGTGCGCGTTGCGGGTGGTGCCTGTTGATAGATGTAAGCAATGAGAATCCCAACGACGTTTAAGGCTAACCCAACGAAAAACCAGAGGAGCTTGTTTGTATCTGATTGAGCGTCTCGTTCACCGTCTATTTGCATCTGTTGTCGATTTACACTATTCTCCATGACTTAACCTCCTATTTCAATAGCACGTCTTACTATAGTTGCTTTTCTTGCAGCATCAATAATTGCCAGGTTATGATAGGCTTTCTCTGGACTAATTGGCAGCGATTCACCTTTACTGAGGGCATTAAATGTGGCTTTAAAATAGCCTTGATGTCCACTTGCATCTTTGAGTCCCTCCTCATCAAGGGTTGGCAGTTCAACCTGTTTCCATCCGTTAGACCGTGTATATTGAGATAGCGCGTCTTTAACATTATAGCGATGTCTTATCCGCAGCGAACCTTCATTTGCATGGACTTCACACCAGCCAAAGTCTGTTGCCGGAACACACCATGCCCCCGAGATTGTCGTGATTGCACCGTTTTCATGTTCACAGAGAATCGCCGCAAGGTCGTCAACATCTATATCAAGACGCATCGTCTTAACACGTGCTTCAACATAACGCACTGGAGACTGAATCAGTGTGCAGACAGAATAGATTTCATGATAACTCGTATCACTAATACAACCACCGCCTCTGGATTTACTTGCACGCCATGCAAGAGCAGGCGTGGGGTGATTTGCAGAGAAGTCAGCAGGCTTGAGACCCATCCCGGTACTTCGTCCATAATAGGTTTCGCCGATTTCTGGCAACATGCCAATTGCTGTTTGCATACCCGCCGTATATAGGTAGTTATGCACAACTGTATATGGCACACTATTGCTATTAATCGCTTCCAAAATCCTATCTGCTTCTTCAAGAGAGGTTGCCATCGGTTTCTCAGATATTATTGCGACATTTGCTGATGCTGCTTCAATAACCTGTTCTGCGTGTAATGCATGTGGTGTGGCGATTACGACAGCATCAATGTCAGTCTTTGTAAGCATTTCTCGATATTCAGTGTATCGGTTGTGTGTCGGCACGTTGAAGTCTTGACCAACCGTCTCAAGATTCTCAGGAACAACATCTGCTACCGCTGTTACCTTTACCATCTTTGAGAGCGAATGGTATGCACGCGCATGCGTTTTTTGAACTATACCCCCACAACCTATGAGACCTAAACGAATTGGTGAAGTCATAATGTTTCTCCTTACAAGTAGTCTACCACATTTTAGTTTTATATAAAAGGTTTTTATGAAAACTTATCAACGCGAGTTTGATAAATCAAAACAAATAACTACGTAGGTTGGGTTGAGGCACGAAACCCAACATCTTGACCCATTATAGAGCAATACGTGTCGGGTTTCGTACCTCAACTCGACCTACAACGCATATTGCATTTAATTATCAAACTCACGTTAACAGGTTTTTTGCAACATCGATCCAATAAGATATGCTATAATGGCACTATATATTTTCAATTGAAAGGCACAAATTATGAGTCAAGACAAAAAGAATGATACTGAAGAGAACAAGTCTGATGAAAACAGTAATTCAGAACCTGAAGATAACCTTTCTGTTACACAGCATAGTGTAACAATAAATGGTAAGGAGTTGAATTACACCGCAACGACTGGCACATTGGTTTTAAAGGAAGAAACCGATAAAGAGGGTGAAAAACCTAAAGCGTCAATATTCTTTGTCGCCTATACTTTAGACGACGTCGAAGACACGTCAAAACGTCCGGTGACTTTCTCATTTAACGGTGGACCTGGTTCTTCATCCGTGTGGTTGCATTTAGGTGTGTTGGGACCGAGACGCGTAAAACCTGATGAACACGGAAATCCACCACAACCCCCATATCAACTAACGAATAACGAATTTTCTATTCTGGATAAGACGGATCTCGTCTTTATTGATCCTGTGAGTACAGGTTTCAGTAGAGCTGTACCGGGTGAAGAAGCGAAACAGTTCCACGGATTTCAGAAAGATATTGAGTCAGTCGGTAATTTTATTTTACTCTACTTGGGACGTTACCAGCGTTGGCGTTCACCCAAATTCCTAATTGGCGAAAGCTACGGAACAACGCGAGCATGCGGACTGTCTGGATACCTGCAAGACAAACGTGGTATGTATCTCAACGGTATCATGCTCGTTTCGGTCGTGCTAAACTTCCAAACCATTCGCTTTGCTGCTGGGAATGATCTACCCTATATCCTCTTTTTGCCAACTTATACAGCAACAGCCTATTGGCATAACAGGTTAGATCAATTGGAAACTGATACTGAAGACAGTTTTGAGAAGATATTAGAGGACGTAAGAGAATTTGCATTAGGTGACTATACGCTTGCTTTGATGCAAGGTTCTAACCTGTCAGACCGTAGAAGACAAGCGATAGTTAAGAAATTAGCAACGTATACGGGTCTGTCAACTGATTACATTGAGAAGACAGATTTAAGAATCAAGATCAATCGGTTCTGTAAGGAGCTCCTCAGGGATGAAGGAGAAACGGTCGGACGGTTTGATAGCCGCTTTAAAGGTATAGACCGGGATTCTGCCGGAGAAAACTATGAATATGATCCAAGTTCTGCGGTTATCCAAGGTGCATATACTGCAACATTAAACGATTATGTCCGGGGTGACCTACAGTTTGAGAGTGATCTCCCTTATGAAATACTGAGTGGACGCGTACATCCTTGGAATTATGGGGGACATCAGAACGAATATGTCAACGTTGCCGATACATTGCGGAAAGCAATGACAACGAATCCTGCCTTGAAAGTCTATGTTGCTAACGGTTACTTTGATTTAGCGACACCGTTTCTGGCTTCAGAATATACCTTTACGCACCTCGGTCTTGATAAATCGTTGCAGGACAACATTACTATGGCATATTACGGTGCGGGACACATGATGTATATTGATATGGACGAGTTAGAGAAAATGAAAGCGGATATGGACGCGTATCTTGATGCTACGCTTTCTATATTATAATGGCTGATCTATAATGCACTGATCTATTGCTTTGTCAACATTTTATTGTAGGTCGCGATTCGGAGATCGCTCCTACCGTTGGGTTGCTTATGGTAGGAGGGAACTCCGATTCCCGACCCTATCAAGTCTATCAATTAGCACTTGTATACTGAAGGATCTACATGAGTTATCAAAGAGACTTTGAAAAGAGACTCAACGTAGCAGTCGTCGGAATCGGATCACACGCCTATCGGAATGTTCTGCCGACTATGACGTTTCTTCCGGTGAAGCTAAATGCCTTCTGTGATGTCAATCTTGAACGCGCCAAGTTGACTGCCAGACAGTATGGTGTTAAAAGATGTTATAAAGAAATGGGAGACATGTTACGGTCTGAGGAATTAGATGCGGTATTTCTATGCGTACCGCCTCGCCTCCACCCAGAACTGACGTGTGAAGCGTTAGATGCTGGCATGCATGTCTGGTTAGAAAAACCGCCAGGCATGTTCGTAAGTGAAATTGAGACGATGATCCGTCACCGAAATGACCGTATTGTAGTTGTAGGATTCAAGAAGGCATTTATGCCTGCTACACAGAAGATCATAGAAATCTTCAACACAGATGTATACGGTCCTTTGCGGACTCTGTTAGGTGTCTATCCGATGATTATTCCAAGTGATGGGGAACGGATCCTGCGTGAACGTGAACATACCAACTGGCTTCAAAATGGTGTTCATCCTTTATCGTTGTTGTTGGCAGTAGGTGGAAAAGTTTCTGCTGTTACTGTTCACCGTGCAAAACATGGTGGTGGTGTGTGTATCATTGAATTCACAAACGGTGCAATGGCAAACTTCCATTTAGCAGATGGGGCAAGACATGGACAACCATCTGAACTCTATCAGTTTTTCGGAGATGGATGCCATGCTGAGATACGGAACGGTACGCAGGTACTGCTGCAACGCGGCATGCAATTTGACTATAGAGACAGCACAAGTTTTATGACAGAAGGTTTCGATAGCGGTGCAATAGTGTGGGAACCACAGAATTCACTCGGTACACTTGAAAACAAGGGACTTTTCATACAAGGTTTCTACCAAGAGATGCGTTATTTCTGTGACTGTATCTTGAAAGGAGAACCCGCTGATATGGGATCGCTTGAGTTTGCATTGGACGTGATGAAGGTGTATGAAGCGGGATTGCTATCCAACGCGGATAGGGTTGAAATCAGATAAAACGAAACCACTGAATACCTAAATCCTTGTGCTATGGAGGAATCGTGGAATATAGAAGACTTGGAAACTGCGGATTGAAAGTATCCGAAATCTGTTTGGGAACGATGACATTCGGTCATGGTACTGATGAAGATGAATCTAAACAGATGGTACATCTGGCTTGGGATACAGGGGTCAATTTCTTTGATACTGCTAACTCATATTCGGAAGGAGAATCAGAAAAACTTCTCGGAAAAGCACTTAAAGGCAGACGACAGGATGCTGTTGTTGCAACCAAGTTTTTCAATCCAATGGGAACAGGGATAAACGATTCTGGCATGTCTCGTGTACATATCATGCAAGCGATTGACGATAGTCTCAAACGTCTACAGATGGATTATGTGGACATTTACTACATACATCACGTTGATACACAAACTCCTTTAGAAGAGATGTTGCGTGCGTTAGATGACCTTGTACGTGCCGGGAAGGTGCGTTATATTGCATGCAGCAACTATCAAGCCTGGAGATTGTCTGAAGCATTGTACCTAAGTGAATCGCTCAACTTGGAGAAATTTGTATGCTATCAACCACAATACAGTCTCGTTGTCCGCGACATTGAGCAAGAGTTGGTTCCGCTTTGTGAATATAAAGGTTTGGGGATAGTCGTGTGGAGTCCATTAGCTGGAGGATTCCTTTCTGGCAAATACAAACCAGGAGAACGGACCCAACAAGGCTCACGTTCCGAAGAGGGTTGGGCATTTCCATACCGTTATTTTGCTGAAAATGCAGATGAAACCTTGCATAAGCTTCTTGAAGTAGCGGACAAATTACGACGAAGTCCGGCTCAAGTCGATCTCAGATGGGTACTTGAACAACGCGCGATTACCTCTGTGATTGTCGGTGCCCGAAATACGCAACATTTACTGGATAACCTTGGTGCAAACGAGTGGAAGTTAGAAGGTGACGCATTAGCAAGCTTAAATGAAATTTCATTTCTACCTGACCGATATCCAGAAAACATGGAAAAAAATATGCACGAACGACGAGACAGTGCAGTTAGAATGCCACTACGGTTTTCTTGACAGGATAATATACATTACTTCAATTCAACACACTTACCGAATGCGTGGAAAAACCGAACTTTTCTCAAAAATATCAGACTAAAAAATTAACTGGAATTAATTGAGCCGGTAAGGTAATATTGCTTTGTCAATTCCTATTTTGTAGGTCGGGTAGAGCGAAGCGAAACCCGACAATTGCCAAAAGCGCATTTGGCGTTGATTTGGACATGATAGACATAATCATCACGTGTCGCCAGTTAATATTTTAATGGCGTTCCTTTACCCGACTTACTAATTTAGTCTGGACTATCAACCAGAAGATGGTACAAGATTGTATTCAATTCAAGATTAAGAAGGACAAAACATGTCAAAAATCGCAGTCATTGCAGGTGTAGGACCCGGGTTAGGTGCAGCCATCGCACGGAAATTTGCAGACGAAGGATGCAATCTTGCTTTGTTGTCCCGTTCATCTGCATATAGCATAAATCTATCAAAGAGATTAGAAGAGACTGGTATATCAGCAATCCCTATACCAACGGATATTACGGATGCTGGACAAGTAATCGACAGCTTTGCCAAAATTCGTGAAGAATTAGGTGTACCTGATATATTGATTAACCACGCAGGTAATGCTGCATGGGGCAATCTTTCTGAACTTACTGCTGAAGCATTTGAAAACTCATGGCGGGTATGTACACTCGGTGCATTTCTTTGTGTGAAGCAAGTTGTGCCAGGAATGATTGAGAAAGGTGAGGGTACTATCCTATTTTCTGGTGCGACATCAGCCGTTCGCGGTAGGTCAGGCGCGATCGCATTTAGTAGCGCAAAATTCGCGATGCGTGGTTTAGCATCCTCTCTTGCCCGGGAAGTTGGTCCACAAGGTATTCACGTCGCACATGTTATTATTGATGGTATAATTGATTCACCAAATCTACGTGAAAGGTATAAGTTATCGGAAAGTGAACCTTTACTGAAACCTGATGCTATTGCCGAAACCTATTGGGCACTGGTTCAGCAGGAACGCAGTGCATGGAGTTTTGAGGTAGATGTGCGACCCCATAATGAGGAGTTCTTTACATAAAGTCAGAAAACACACAATTACAATTAAATACCCTGATTGACATCTTCTCAATCAGAGTATTTATGTTTTAACGCGGACAATTTAAAACGTACTATCACGGTTTGTTATAGGACACCAACGGGTTGTTTGGAGGTAACGTAACAGAACATCCTTTGCATCTGAAGTGCCGATACGGTGTAACGCATGAACCGCATTACCCCGGATGTAACGATTATCGTCAAACAGTAGTTTTTCTAATCCTTCAACTGCCTCCCCAGCATACTCTCCAATACGCGAAATGGCAAACACAGCGGTACGTCTGATGCCTTCGTTTTCATCCGCCAATGCTTTTGTCAATTCTTCTACCGCACAAGTACTCGCTTGACTTGTTGTACCTAAGGCTTCAATGGCACGCACCCGAACTGCTCCGGAATCGTCTTGTAATGCTTCTATCAATGCAGGCACTGCAGATTCCGCTTTCGTTCCAAGGTCTCCTAAAGCTTCCGCTGCATTAGCGCGAACATGATCAGGTGCATCCTGTAATGCACTCTTTAATGAATTCACAGCAGGTTTACCGACTGCATTTAAAGCATAACAAGCATTCCTTCGCGTCATATCTGCTTCTTCATAGAGACAACGCACCAACGGTTTTACTGCTTCTTCACCAAACTT
Organism: Candidatus Poribacteria bacterium; assembly: GCA_022828145.1. Taxonomy (GTDB): domain Bacteria; phylum Poribacteria; class WGA-4E; order WGA-4E; family WGA-3G; genus MSPOR6. The sequence continues at coordinate 125,331 of JAJEJA010000024.1, forward strand.
TGATACGTTATAGGCAGCTTTTAACCCTGTTGATTCGGTTTCACTATTCATTGCGGTAATTAACTCAGAGAGTGACGCGCCGTTAGGAGAAGTGGAAACATCACTACGCTTATCACCGAGATGCCAATTCCACAGATGTCTGAACATCTCCTGATGTTCAACAGGTCCACCTGCTTCTCCGTTTGACCACACCGTTTCTCTGTTCTCCCACGTCGGTTCCACAGGTTCCGTCATACGTGCATAGAGAAACTTCATCATATAACGTTTTTCATCAGTTTGGTTCGGCATAGCACGGTGCCAAAGGTCGTAATTAGCGAACGCGACGGTACCCGCTTTACCTGTAATCGGTTGTTCCGGGGAAACTTGAGACCCCTCCTGAGTACTAAAGTAATGACTCACTGGCACGACACCTGTAGGTCCTCGTTCAATTGGTGTATCTTGTGGATAATAGAACACCAACAACCTACGTGTATGATGAGACCATCGTTTACCACCATCTTGATGCAAGTTTTGCCCCTTGCTCCCCGGTGGATTGTAGTGAGGATGTCTGTGGGGTTGCATATAGTAATCTGGACCCAATAGACTTGTCAAAGCACCCATTACATTCACATCATCAAAAACACGCTGAATTTCAGGGATTCTTGGTAATAGGTTGTTTCCTGGATTACCCTCCTTATCAAAGACACCAACAGTTTTTGCAAAGATCTCATCGTGAAATTCGGGGGGTAACGCTGTTTCTACGGTGACAAAACCGTTCACGATAAAGCACCGCATCTGTTCATCAGTTAATAGGTTTTCAGGCATTTTACTTTCCTCCAAAAGTTTCGGAATATTCTCATACAACTGAATTACTAAAAAATGGCGAAGGTGTTACTTCTATTGTTTCTGATAAAAACTGCTTTGAATCATAATTGCTTGGTTTAATAGATTGAGGAACATTTGAATACATAACCTCAAAAGCATTATTTCCAAGTGTATGTATTTCTTCTAAATTATTAAACAGAATAGATTGTTCTTGACTGGTTACTATAGGAAAACCGTAGTGTTTATTATTGTATCTCATTGGTTTTGATTCTTTAGCACTCTAAAGGCTTCATTCCACACAGAATTCAGAATTTCATGCATTAAATTAAACGCCAATGGACCATCACCACAGGATAATGCCTTTAGGATGTCTGGATTCTGATTTCCAAACATTTCATCCCACATTTCTATCATCGGATAAGGAGGAGAAGTTACTATCAGATCAATACTCTCTGAAGGTATGTCCTCTAAGTTCCGTGAATCTTGGTATAGAATCTTGTGTATACTGTTCATAGAAGGTATTACCTAAAGTGGAATTGTTGGGAAACAGAAACAATCACACTATTCTTGTATAATAATAACATACTTAGTATTAGTCTTCAACGAAATTCAGTAATTAGGAGGATTTTTCGTTTGATGAATGGGATACAGAGAAGTTCAATGAAGGATGAAGGGGGTTGTAGAAAGAAGCACAATCAAGGATGAATGTGCTACAGCTTAATAGTATCACATTTTTTCGTAGGTCGGGTTGAGGAACGAAACCCGACATGATAGGCTTGAGCAAGACGTGTCGCCAGTTAATATTTTAATGGCGTTCCTCTACCCGACCTACAGAAGAATAATGTATTGTCAATTAGAAATGGTATAAATCTATATTCTACCATAGTAAAGAAAAAACGTCCAAATATGCAAGAACTGTGATATACTATCTTTCAATTCTATGGGAGAACTATAATAATGCGTAGAACATTCAAAAAGTCGTTAGCGTGGCGAGAACGGGCAAAAAATGCATTGGTCGGTGGAGGACAACCGCATAAACAGAGCAATCCACCGCAGCCAATTATGATTGCTGGCGCAAAAGGTTCACACTTTTGGGACGCAGACGGAAATGACTATATCGATTACCTGATGGGATACGGTCCGATGATCCTCGGACATGCATATCCAACTGTGATTACAGCAGTGGCAAATGCACTGGAACAAGGAAATGTATATAACGTTGGTCATACATTAGAGATTGAACTTGCAGAAAAACTCATAGAGATTATCCCATCCGCTGACAGAGTCGCCTACTTTGTAGGGGGTTCGGATGCTACCACGGGTGCATTAAAGTTTGCACGTGCATACACGGAGAAAGACAAAGTCATCCGCTGCGGATACCACGGGTGGCACGACTGGTGTCACAGTACACGGGGACACTTAGCAGCAAGTGCAGAGGCAACACTTAGTGTGGGATTCAACGATATTGATGCTCTTGAAAACCTGTTCAAGGAAAATCCAGGGGAAATAGCAGGTTTAATTATGGAGCCTTCAGGACATGATCTCCCTAAAGAAAACTACTTGGAAAATGTAAAATCTGTTGTGAATTCTAACGATGCTTTATTGATCTTTGATGAAGTCAAAACAGGTTTTCGGTATGCTTTAGGTGGTGCACAGGAATACTTCGATGTTACACCGGATATGTCTGTCTTTGGTAAGGCACTCGCAAATGGATTCGCTACTGCCGTTGTTGTCGGTAGGCAGGACATCATGGACGAGGTGAGTGATGTTTGGGTTGCCGCTACATTTCACGGAGAGGTATCCCTCGTCTCCGCTGCGATGGCTACCATCGCCGAATTGGAAGCGAAAGACGGTGTTGAGTTCATGTGGAAACAGGGGCAAAAACTATTAGATGGCTATAAGGAAATAACAGACCGTTTAGGGATCGATCAAGCACGTATCGCTGGAATCGCACCAATGCCTTTTTTCGGTCTAAACGCAAATAGTGATAAGGAGAGTCTATTCCGCAGAACTTTCTATGAAGCTACTTTAGATGGAGGATTGTATCTACCCGAGGGACATATCTGGTTTATGTCTATGTCCCACTCCGATGACGATATTACCAAGACACTCAATGTGTGTGAAGACGCGTTAAAACTCGCGAAAGCCAAAATGTAGGTATTAGTGGTTAGTCAAAGTTAAAATCAAAATCTATGTTTACTATAAAATAAGAAATAGGATAATTTTATGACACCTGCTACAGATTATTCAAGACCTTTTATTGTTGATAAGAACTTGGGACGGGCACTTGATGAAGAAAATGCCAATCTCCCAGAAACAAATGCTGACGGTTTAGCTGTCGTTCCACCTACACAAGAACAGAAATATGTCTTTGACAAACAGGGATGGTTATTAGTTCCCGGTGTATTGTCAGGGGATGAACTAAAAGAGATGCAAGATTTCTGCCACCGTTTACGGCATGAACCGGAGTCTATCCCAGCACATGAACGTTCCCCTTTAGGTGGACCGATGCAAAAGTTGTCCGACCATCCAAACGTTGTCGGATTTCTCAATGAGTTCCTCGCACATCCAGCACTATCCAGTCAAGAATGCTACGGTTTTCGCATGGAATCGTGCCACATGTTCTACCGGACTGTAGGGGATGGGAACTTTGGACCCCATAATGGCAATGGCATGCTACGATTTCCTGGAGATTCGCATCTGTACAGATGTATTCCCGGCAAAGCGTATAGCGGTTTAACCCGAATCGTTTGGGAACTCAATCCTGTCAAGTACAGACAGGGAGGCACGCTTTTCATCACAGGCAGTCATAAAGCGGTCTATACTGCTCCAGATTCAATTCAGAGTCCGGATTCTCCGATATGGGATACTTATGAATGTCCAGCAGGTTCTTTGCTGTTTTTCACTGAGGCGTGTACGCATAGCACGCACAAATGGACTAACGCGGAAAACAACAGAGTCGCAATTTTTAGCTGTTACAACACTGTGAATAGCAAATGGCACGATTGGAATCCACATCCGAAGTTGCTGGAAGAGATGCCACCGAAACGGCAGACGCTCTTTCGACCCGTTCGGGCTGCGAATAATCTCATTGGATAAGCGTAAATATATATATCAAGTATCGGTGTCGGCTTTTCTTGATTGCAAAAAGCGATAAAATGTCCAGCTACCAGAGATCAGCACGCATAAGACTATGACGACGATGCCAATATTGACATAATTACGCCAAGGATTTAGCTGCCATAAACGTTGACCAGCCATTTTTGCCTCTGGACTACCTTTCTGGGAATTTAGTTTTGCCAGTTGCCAATATTTTTTCGCGACTTCCGGTTGCTGATACGAATCCGCCAATTTTGCAGTCACTATTATATACTTCACATCCTGTACCTCTGAACGGTCAATAGCATCAGCAAAGGTGCTAAGGAGTAAAGTGGTCAAATCCTCTGATAAAGCCGGAAAATCGATCGTGTCTCCGATCCCATTCTGAAACGCATTGACTGCTTGCTGGTGGTTGTTCCGAGCAAACTCAAACTCAGCTATCTCAAACCAAGTCATTCTGTTTAGCTTGATAGGTTGATCAATTGACTCAAACCCATCATAAGTGAAGTTTGCAGAACCGTGGTAGAAATCTCCTTTCTTAGCATACACTGTATATTCACTACTCGGTGTCAGCATATTGGCAATGTCCCAATCAGCAAAAATGTAAGTTCCATCCGCATTGACCTGTGCGACATATTCTGTTCCTTCAATTGAAACCCTCGTGCCAGCGACATTCTCACCTGTTGAAGTTGTCACAGTGCCATAGACAGAAATTGGAGTCAATACCCATGCCAAGTTTACCACCTCACCCTGTTTTAATTCCAATTCAGCAGTTTTGGGTTCAGTTCTATTGAAACCTGCTTTGCTGACAGACACTGTGTAACTTCCTTCCAGGAGTCCCTCCGTGAACAACTTAGGTGTCAAACCGTTTTCTGTCTCATTGAGCATAATCTGTGCACCTTCGGGAAGTGTCGTAACGTTAATCGCAGGACTTAATTTCATCACCGTGTCATCAACGTCTCCTGTAGGTGCAAAAATTGACCTACCAAATGACCTGTTTTCCTGGATGTATTGATAGGTCTCTATAACACTAATCTGTCTATTGTCATCAGCATCCGTTTCATCGGTAGATAACGCATCAATAAATGCCTGAAGAAAGGATTGATTTCCAATTGGTTTAGTTGTATCAGCCGGGTGAATTACATTTAAGGCACTATTACCAAGTATCTCCCTATTCGCGTAATATATACCTAAATTCTCCTCGTTTGCGTAGCCATCAATAATAACGAGTACTTTGTCTGCACGGGTTTCTTTGAACCACTTATTCAAGGTGGAGTCTTGTATTGTATCCTGCGATTGTGTCGTAAAATGCATACTGTTTGAATTAGACGGTTTTGACACTTCACCGTGAAATAGAAAAACGAGTGTCTCAATTTTGGTGGTATTGTTACCTATTTCATTGAGTGCCGCATGAATCTCCTCGTTTGTTGCAATCTCACCTTCAATACGATGGATATTGTCCTTGGAGACTTTCCCTTTTCCGACCAATTGACCTGTTAGTGTATTCAACAGTCGCTTCGTCCGGGCATCACTTGTTGCATCAACTAACAACCAATATGTTCCTGAATCTGTAGGTTCAGCTGAACTATAGTCTGTTACCAGAGTAAATATAGTGAACAGTAGGATGAGGGTTATGATTTTCTGGTGAAGCATTCAGGATACCTATAAACCGTGTTAATATCCGAACATTTATCTACCGTGAATCGCTCTTAAATCCAGCCTTGCGTCCACATCATCAGAGACAGCGTTAGTCCAATCCACATCTTCCTTGCTATGCATACTCATCAAAGCAACATCTACATCTAAGTTTGACAACGCGTAGTTCAGTAGAAAACTATCAACATCAACATCAGCCATTTCCTCTGCAAAACAGTGTGCGATAAGATTCTGGAAGGCGTTGCTCGTTGTAGACCGCATGAGCACAATACCCATATCATGTTCAACTGCATCAGGAATCACACCCTGATTACTGAACATGTCGCATGTGCTTTGATACATCAGATTGTAATGGATTTGCATCATATCAAACGCATTCGAGTCAATAAGCTGATCTGTGCCGGTTGATGGACCGTCTGCTGAGAACCCGATGTAACGCACCTTACCCTCTTTCTGGAGTTGCTCGTATGTCCACAGACCCTTCTCATTAAATATCAAGTGAGTTTCCCCTACATGCCACCAGCCCCCATGAAATTGGAGAACATCAATATAGTCAGTGTTAAGTCGTTTTAGGCTGCCTTCCACATCTGAGACTATATCATCCGGATCATACGCTGCCTTCGTTTTCGTTGCCACGATACAACGTTCTCTGCGGTCAGCGATTGCCTTACCAATAACAGTTTCACTATAACCGTCTCCATAAGTGGGTGCGGTATCAATGTAATTGACACCACAATCAATGGCATAGTGGATCATATTCACAAGTTCATTTATATCATGCTCAGGACGAATTCTCCCGCCACCGTAACCGATCTCTGATACACGAAGTCCAGTCTTGCCAAGTGTGCGATACTGCATTATATTCAGTTCTCCTCTGAAGTTTTTAAATTGTAGCAAATGTTATCAGAACGTGAGTTTGATAAATCAGAACAAATAATTTACGTAGGTTGGGTTGAGGCACGAAACCCAACATCTTGACCCATTATAGAACAATACATGTTGCCAGTTAATATTTGATTGGCGTGCCTAAACCCAACCTACAACGAACATTGCCTTTAATTATCAAACTCACGTTATCAGACATAACTCCTCCGAGAATTACGTCTATTGTTATTCTTCTTTTTCGGTTTCGTCCGATTGCTGCGTTTAATGCAGTTTTCTCCATATAAATCCTTTACCAGACTAAAAACAGTTTCTGAATCTGAAATCTTATACTGTGAATTACATCTCGTAATCACTTCACCGAATCGTGGCGTCATCAAACGTAAGACTAAATCAAGTTTTCCTCTGTTTGCAAGTGCGATTTCTTTTAAAGATTTCAGTTTGTCTTGGTTCTCCAAATCAGATTCTTGGATAATAACCTCAACGGTAGAAGTCTGTTCCTCACGTACAACATCTATATTGCTGACTTCGTTTGCTTGAATTTGCCGTTCCTCTTCCGATTCCTCATCGGAATCCTGATTTCTGCTGCTGTTCTGATTGAGTTTAACGGTGCCTTCTATCCAAACGATTCTATCTTCATATAACTCTCCAGCCTCTTTATATGTATCTGGAAAGATAACGACTTCAACAGAACCTTCTAAATCTTCAAGAGCGATCACCGCCATTGAATCACCCTTTCTTTCACCCCTTCTTATCGTAATATGTTTTACTTCCGTTATCATTCCTGCGACAGAAACGGTAGAATCAATCGCGTGCTCTCCAAGTGTCTGTGTGCTGGCAGTGGTATAATATTCTATTATATCTTTGTACTGTTCAAGCGGATGTCCTGATACGTAAAAACCGAGTTGTTCCTTCTCTAGCTTTAGACGTTCAAGTGGTTCATATTCTGCTGTCTCTGTAAGTGGGACAGGTGCAGATTCTGCCTCATCTGTGTTACCGAAAAGACTCGTCTGTCCTTTATCGCGTTCTGCTTGTGAACTCTGAGCAGCTTTGAGCATAACTTCTAAGTTTGCAAGCAGTTTTGCCCGATTGGCATCCAGTGAATCAAAAGCACCACATAGTATTAATCCCTCAACAGCACGTTTATTAACAACTTTTGTATCAACTCTTTCACAGAAGTCTTGTATTGAGGTAAAGCTACCCTCCTGATTTCGCGCTGCAATGATTGCATCAATTGCGTTATCACCAACGTTTTTCACCGCTACAAAACCGAAACAGATATCATTTCCATCTACTGAAAAATCCTTATTGCTTGTGTTGACATCTGGGGGTAGTACGTTTATTTCTACGTCAAGGTATTCAGCAAGTTTTGCGCATTCAGCTCGATATCTCGTGACTTTTTCTGAGTTTCCAGATTCTCCTGTCATCATCGCAGCCATGAATTCTCGTGGGTAGTGCGTTTTTAAGAAGCCCATTTGATAACCTGTCATAGCATAAGCGACACAGTGTGATTTATTGAATGCATATCCACTGAAAGGCTCAAGTAGATCGTAGATTTCTTCTGCTTCTTTATTGTTAATTCCATTTTTTTGTGCGCCATCAACGAATTTCTCTCTTTGTGCTTGGAGCAGTGCTGGATCCTTCTTACCCATTGCAGAACGTAGAACGTCTGCCTCTCCGAGCGTGAAACCTGCCAGATCCCGAACAATCTGCATCACCTGCTCCTGATACACACAGACACCGTAGGTCTTCTTAAGAGCGTTCTCAAGCAATGGGTGTTTGTATTCTACCTTTTCTAAACCGACTTTCCTATCAATGAACTGCTGCGTCATACCACTTGTCAATGGTCCCGGACGGTAAAGGGCGGGAATTGCAACGAAATCCTCAAAGTTATCTGCTTTGAGTTGGGTCACAACCCTATACATCCCTGATGATGATTCCAACTGAAATAGACCCTCAAGTAAACCTTTACTTATGAGTGAGAAAGTCTTCGCATCATCAAACGGAATCTCATCTATTTTAATATCAATGTCATGGTTGGTTTTAACCATCTGGATACAGTCATAAATTTCTGTGAGTGTACGAATCCCAAGCAGGTCGAATTTAACAATACCTACGCTTTCAACGGTTTTTCCTTCATACTGGGTTGCGACCTGATCGTTTTTATCCTTGAAAAGGGGCGCAAAATCTGTTAGTGGACCGTTTGAAATAACGTAAGCAGAAGCATGACAGGATACGTGCCGTTTCATCCCTTCAACTGCTTTACTGAGATCCATCAGTTCCTTATTTTCTGGTTGTCCAGCAAGCGTTTTAAACTCTGGAACTTGATCCAAGGCATCATCCAGCGTTATCCCCGGAATGGTTGGAATTAACTGCGTTAACTTGTTAACATTATCCAATGGAACATCAAGCACACGTCCAACATCCTTAATCGACGCTTTTGCACCCATCGTCGCGAATGTAGCGACCTTGCCTACGGAGTCGTGTCCGTATTTTTCAACAAGATACTCAACAATAAATGCGCGGGCCCGGTCAGAAAAGTCTATGTCAATATCTGGCGGACTGATACGTTCAAGGTTCAGGAAACGTTCAAAAAGACAGTCATAATCCATCGGATTAATTGCAATCACATCAAGGGCATACAGCACGAGACTCCCGACAGCAGACCCTCTGGCAGTGAGTGGATATCCTTGCTGGTGTGCATACTTAACATAATCCCATACAATCAGAAAATATCCGGGATATCCTGTCTGATTGATGATATCAAGTTCGTATTCTAACCTTTTCTGTACCTCTGCTGATAGTTCCCCACCAAATTTTTCGCGTAATCCTTGAATACAGAGCTCCTTCAGGTAACTTTCGTTCGTATGTCCTTCTGGGACATCATACTTTGGCATCACACTTTCACTAAAATCGAGTTCAAGATGACAGCGATTAGCAATTTCAAATGTATTGGTGATTGCCTCAGGTGGAAAGTCCTTAAGTGCTTCACGCATTTCATCAACGTTTTTAAAGTAGAAATGGTTATCAAATCTCATTCTATCAGGATCTTTGACTGTCTTCTTCATCTGAATACAGAGAAGTACATCATGCATCCTGTGATCTGATTTCAGGAGATAGTGACAATCATTTGTTCCAACCAGCGGAAGTTCAAATTCCTTTGCCAATTCCACCATTATCGGATATGCTTGAAGTTCTTTGTCAATATAATGGTTCTGAACCTCAACATACAAGTTCCGTTCTCCCATGATGTCCATCAAATCCTTAAAGTTCTTGATACCCTCTTCGCGTCTGTCTGAAGATATAAGTTGTGGCACTTGTCCTTGAATACAACCTGTTAGAGCGATTATACCTTCACGGTATTCCCGAAGGATTTCCATATCAATACGGGGTTTGCTATAGAAACCTTCTGTATATCCAAGCGATACCAGTTTGATGAGGTTCTGATATCCAATTGCATTTTCAACAAGTAGTGTGAGATGGTATGCACTCCCTTGTTCTTTCCCGCGTGTTTTGCGATTTCCGGGAGCGACATATACCTCACATCCAACAATGGGGTTTACACCTGCTTTTTTTCCTGCGGTGTAGAATTCCAGGGCCCCGAACATATTACCGTGATCGGTAAGAGCGACTGCTGGCGCACTATTCTTAACAGCCCATTGAATCATATCTGAGATGCGGCACGCCCCGTCCAGCATGCTATATTCACTATGGTTGTGTAAATGGACAAATTCTGAAGACATACATTTCCTACCTGTGCCAGATTTATATTTAAATTTACGCAAAAAAATGCGTTTAGTTTTCAAGTAATTTGTAGTGGAGAATTGGAATCATAACTATCCTTCTTCATCTTTTTCTGCGATATGTCATCTCACTTGATGATAATGCCGCCGTTTTTATTAAGTCCGTACTCCTTGCCAACCCAATAGGGAAGAAACTCGTGTCCTTCTGGGATAACCTGACCCCCAAGAGTCTTCGCTGGCAAAGTCTCTGCAAGCGTGTCTGTGTCAATAGAGATATCCTGACCAACAATCTTCACACTCGGTAACGTATTGATATACAAAGAGGAAGCAGGAACGAATTTTTGGTAGGTACTTGAATGACGATTAGACTTTTCAATGACAGCATAAAAAGGGGGTACATTATCAGACTTGATCCTCATTTTCCATTCCCTTCTATTATAATCAAACCAGTCATCCGACTTACGATAACCTCCGATAACCACCACCAGGTCTTTATCAGGAGCAGGATCCGCGACAAGCCGCCAACTTATATTATATCCACTCGAAGCATCTCCTTCAAATCCTACCTTCTCTAACGTTATTGTTGAGATTTTATGCGTATTGTCGGAACTGCAGCCTATTTGAGATAGTAGCAAAAACGCCATTACTAAATAAACAACAAGATTCTTCATTGAGAAATCCTCCCGTACGACATCCTTTACAACCAGCAAAGGGGTTCTCTGATGGCTATGGCAAATATCCTATATTCTATTTTTACGGTCTTTAGCATTCCATGTTTTTTCTTCGTGAAACAGAGATTCAAATATATCCAGAATAACTTTCTCAGCTTCAGATTTATCATTACAACGCGCGATAATGATCTTCTGTGCACCTAATCCCAAGTCTGGAAAGGAAGCAACTACATTGTTACGATGTACCCTGATATTACTGTAAATGACAGTATTGATTATCTGGTTATCTTCAGTTAATATATGCATTTTATTTTCTTTCCAATTGTCATCGGATATGTGACGCAGTTGGAACACAGCCGACATAGTAGTCTCGTCAACTTTCGGGTGAATGTGGTTTCCGCTTTGATTGCTTACCAACTTTTGAAGAACAAACCCTTGGTGAAGGGGACCTGCGAAAACTTGAGGAAATCAACGATTTACCTATACTATTAACTTCTAATCTTTTTTCAAAATCACGTTAATTATAGCATAAATATCCGGATTTACGCAAATTATGTCCTAAGGTCCTAAGACAGGGTGTGTAAAGTTCTGGTTACTTGTCTGAACCAGGATTAGCAGGATTAGCAGGATTTGACCAGGATAAGAAAAGAGATGAAACGCAATAGGTTTCACATTTTCAGAAAAATAAAATCCGAGAAAATTACTCTTAACCTGAAAATCCTATAATCCTGAAAATAAAGGCTCAAACAAGCACCAGGATAAGAAATCCTTCCATTTGACTTTATAATAAAAACTGTGGTATAATTTAAATAAAAGAATGTATTGTTAAAACTCTTTGATTGTAATCATCTGTCATAGTGAAGAGATATACAAATGTGGAATACTACGATATTGCCTATTCTTACATCCCTTATTGCAACAGGCTTGGGAATCTTTTTTGTCTGGCTTTTTAACCGTAAAAGACAATCAGACGAGAGAGCTAACCAAATGTCTCATATTTTGAATGAAATTAGCGATATCAGGAACAAAATTGCTAACGGCTTGGAACGTTCAGCACTTGAAACTGCAAAAAATGAAAAATTATGGGAAGACGTTAAAGAGGACATTCAAGAAATCAAGGACCAAGTTGCTGAAAATAAAGCATTGATTCAAAAAACCAATGAACAAGTTGCTAAAAATAAAGCAATGATTCATATAATCAATGAACAAGTTTCCGAAAATAAAGCATTGATTCAAAAAATAGATAAACAGGTTTCCGAAAATACGAACTCAATTGAAAACCTAATCAATATTATTGAAGATCTTCAAAGTGTAACAACAGGTATGCAAAATATAATGAGGGATAGCATTTCAAGCAAATCCTAACAGATTTACTGAAAGTGCAATTGGTTAACTACCCTGGTAGTGTTTCTAATGTTTGCTGACGTAGGGTGTAATAGAACACCCCCGCAAAAACGGGGTAAAGGGTTAGTCAACAACTTATTCACCACACATTACTACAGGAGGTCTCTCACTAAGATCTTCTGTGTCCACATCAAGCTCCGCCAAGAGAACTCCGGGGAGATCTCGGAGATCATTGATTAACGGAGATGGATCCACATCTGACCCAAGATACATCTTTTGTACCTTATATCCACACTCTCCATAATATGTTTCTATTACCCGTGAAGTATATCCTTCTTGAAGAAGAAATTCTCTCACAGCAATGTCTACGGGAATGCGGTCATCCTTAGTAATAACTGAATACCCAACCCACACAATGCCAGATCCAGACAAATACTCGGAACAACCATTCACAAGAATGCAGAGCATGGCAAGAGAAAGCAAAATATACAAACGATGCGAAACATGATTCAAAACAAACACCTTTGATGATATGCAGTATTAAAGACAATCAACACAATGTGAGCGATCTTTTCTGATTATATCACACACTCTAATATTTGACAATAATTTTCGTTGTGAGTTAAATCAAGTAATGCCATTAGTGGACAGTCCAAGTTAAACTTGTAGTTCGGGTTTCGTTCCTCTACCCATAAGTGTCAACTTAAGGAATTTCCAAAATCAGAGTTCTCTTCAGTCCCGTAGGGACGATATGTTTACAGAAAACGTGTCCCGCCCTCTCTTTAGTCCCGTAAGGATGATATGTTATGCGACGGTATTTATAAACATATCGTCCCTACGGGACTAAAGAGTGCCCCTAACTCTCAGATAATCCCTAAATTGACACCTATAGGGCCAAAAACTTTACGCACCCACTGACTTTGTGCCAGTGACGTTCATAAAGGTTTTCGCGAAGTATCCGGTTCGGTTAGGAAACCGAACCTACCGACCTGGGAATATCACTAAATTGACACCTATGGTACGGTTTCCTAACAAATGCAGAATACCAAACGCGTATTCTGCCGGATTCTACAAGAAATCTGAAAATTATCCGATTAAATTCTTAATCTTCATCCGAGTGCCGTCTCTCATGAAAAAGGTGACAAAAGTTTTACACACCCAACCCTAATACCAACCTTGACATATCATCACTGCCCTGCTATAATAGGTCATACTGCATAATTTGTATCTATCTTAGTTGTGTTGAAACAGGTATATTAACTTACGAATGCAAAAATCCAGACTTCTTCTCCTGTTCTTAACCCTCTTTTTCGTGATGCTTGGGTTTGGAATCATCATACCAAATCTTGCTTATTACGCTAAAGATATTGGGGCATCTCCCACCGAAATTTCAATACTCATCTCTATCTATTCTGGCATGCATCTGATATTCGCGCCACTCTGGGGACGACTTTCTGATAAACACGGCAGAAAACCAGCAATACTGCTCGGATTGTTAGGTAATGCAATCGCGTTAGTCGGTTTTGGCATCAGCACTGATTATATCTGGCTATCGTTAACCCGTAGTGCTGCCGGGATCGCTTCCGCTGCTGTGATACCGACTGTCATGGCGTATGTTGCAGATGTAACCACATCTGAAGAACGTGGACGCGGTATGGGTCTGATGGGTGCAGCTATGGGCCTCGGGTTCATTCTTGGACCCGCAATTGGCGGTGTGATGGGGCGACATGATATACCGTTCTTTGTTGCTGGTGCACTATCGCTCTTAACGTTTATTTTTGTTCTTATGACCTTACCTGAGTCGCTCCAAAAAAAGACAGCATCTGAACACACATGGGTTTCTCCTCGCGAACTATACAGCAAGACTTCAATAAAATCACCACTAACACCGTTGTTTCTTATCGCCTTTTTTTCTGCATTCAGCTTCGCCGGTTTGGAGGCAACATTTCCACTGTTTATTAAAAATACGTGGCAGTATGGACAGAAAGAATTGGGATATATGTTCATGATCATGGGGGTTATTGTCGTGCCATTGCAAGGCGGATTACTCGGAAGATTGATAAACACATTCGGTGAACGTAAAATAATAATAGCAGGTATGCTGCTGAATGTTTTAGGAATGGTGTTACTTGTCAATGCGTTTTCCTTTCTTACACTCACGATTTATCTTACAATAACTGGTATCGGCTATCAATTAATCCGTCCTACGAATACCTCATGGATTTCTAAACAGACACATATCGGACAAGGCACAGCAATCGGGATCATGGATGCATTCTTGAGTTTGGGACGTGTCTTAGGTCCAATTCTCAGTGGATGGCTTTATGATAGGACTTTGCATCCTCCAATTTTTAAGAACTTTTTTAGTATAACGCATCTTGATGGGTTATATGGTAACGGTGCGTTTTCTTATGTTGTTCTGGCATATATTCTGTTAATAGCAGCCGGTTTTCTGTATTTTCCTTTGCGTCATGTTGAACAGAAAACCTAATTTCTGAATTCATTTACTTAGGCAGAATTGGGGGGAGTTTATGTGTCACACGACGGGTGTTGTATTCTAACCTATAACGTTGATGTTCCTCACCATCAGGGTAATGCTCATTATTCGGATATGGATATGATGACATGCCATGAAAGGGTAATGGCTCAACTGTCTGAGAAGTGAGTGTATTGATGTCCCCATCCTTATCCCATCCATCGCTATAGAGGATGAAGTCGCGCTGCCAACCAGTTTTTAGTGGGGGTAAACGCGATGCGTCAAACTCAACTGTTATTTCATCTCCCGCATTGAGGATAACATACATATCATCAACCTTCTGTAATAAAGACTTGACATCTCCGTAGCGTGTATAGTATCCAGCTAAGTCTCGCCATTGTGGCGTTGTTGTCAACTTTTCGTAGTCAAACAGATGGGGTGCATGCTCGTTTGGACGATACATCTCAGAAAAACCGCGATAATGCAGGTCTGCACTGTCTGGATTCAGTTCTGTTATTTTAATAGGAACATCCTGAATTCCGACCGTAAAGAAGGCTGCATCCCAATAGATTTGCATATCTGTGGAAATACGAACCTGTCGGTCTTCCGATAGAAAAATACCTGTCAGATCAACCGTTATCGTCTTATTTTTACCTGCGGGAATTCCTATCATATCCTTCACAGTAACCCAATCTCCTGCTCCATTCTTCACTGCGAGTGAAGGAAAACTCGGTATAAGTGATCGGTTTTGAGATAAAGCAACATTGATACTCGTGTCTGTTGGGAATATCCATCCGTTCAGATAGAGCGTAATCTGTTCATCATTCGGCACATCACCGAGATCAAGAGTGATTGCATGCGGTGCTACAACGCCTTGATATGGACCAGGATTATGTTCAACAGCATAACGATAGTCAGTTGTTCTAAGTGCAACAGACTTCGTATACCGTTTTTCAGACACCTTATATATCTTGAATTCTGAAAACGGTGGCGGTGTATACTGTTCGTTCACATAAATCTCGGTAGTCTCAGGATGGTCGACCGCGATAAGTTTGACCATATCAAAGTATGCGGTTTCCCAAAGTTCCTCTGTAATCTGAATGGAATATTTACCCGATTTTGGCTTTATCTGTGATGCCGGAATCTTTACGAAATCTTTGGTCTCATCCGGTGCGACGAACCCCATAGCGGTTACAAGTCCAAGGGGTGCACGCCACAGTAGGTCAGTGACAAACTGATACTTTTCGCCATCATACACATAGAGAAAAGGACATGAGCCTTTCAGTACCTGTTTCTCAAGAATCTTCTGTTTCGCTTTCGGTTCAATAACGTTCTGTGGGACACCGTTCGTCCAGACAACCCTGATGACATCCGCGATATCATGAGACCCTAAACCGAAATGTGAGACCCGTTCTGATGTATAACGCACTTGATAAAGATCGCTAACTTTTACTTCAAGCTTTGACCCGATGCCGTTCCTATTGACTTTGTTGTTGCCTGTGGCGATACCTTCTAACTGTATCTTAATCCAGTTGTTTTTGTTGCCACCGTTATTCTGTAATGTTCGTATCTGTCCATTTCTGTTGTTGAAAAATAGGTCTAAATCTCCATCATTGTCGTAATCGGCAATTGCACCAGAGATACCTTCTTGTCTTCGGAAGCTTTCGTCTAAAGTTGAACTCTCATCGGTGAAACGACCAGTGCCATCATTACGATATAGGAATAACCCATTTAACGTGATAGACCATAAATCTAAAAAGCCGTCATTGTCATAATCGAGACTTATTAGCTTTGTTACATTGACAGGTCTTCTCTCTAATATTTGGGTTGATCGTTTGTCTACAACAAAAGTACCATCACCCCTATTTCTATAGAAGTGTATACCTATTTGGGATGCGAGCATTATGTCAATATCCCCATCGTTGTCATAATCGCCTATTGTCATGGCAGTGAAACGTTCATTTTGTGGGATTCCAGTCTCTTCATATAACGCGCGTAGTTTTCCCTGTCTTAAATTGTCAAAAAGTATGCATCCATTATTGCTATGAATGGCAATAATATCAATATCACCATCGTCATCAAAATCCGCTGCGAGTGCATCATCTACAACTATTTCTCTCTGTGTCTTTTTATCAGCATCCATTGTTATAAAGGTTTGAGCACTTACATCTACAAACGATTCGTCACCGTTATTACGATACATCTTAGGACCTACATGTTGTATAAAGATGTCGAGATCACCGTCATGGTCATAATCCACCGGAAGGAGGAAATTCCTTATAGGTCCATACGCCTGATGCTGTATTATTGGCGTTGCGTCCCAAGATTTATCCTCGGCTGTTTTAAGAACCGTAATGCCGGCTGTTGAATGTAACAGAATCTCATGTTTTCCATCTTTGTTTAGATCCGCAAAGTAGGATGCATAAGGGTTAAGTGAAAACTGCTGTATGATTTCTTGATAATGTAAGTCAGGTACGAACGCTCCATCTTTATTATGGAATAGTGCTGGTGTTCGCGTTGAGAATATATCCATATCACCATCGTTGTCGTAGTCAACTAAAGAAAACTGCTTATGTCCAGAACGTTGGTTCTGACTCGCTGCCAAACCTATCTGTTCAGAAGAATCTACAAATTCTACCTCTATAGGTATGCTCTGCTTTGCAGTAAGTCTTGCTTTTAGTCCCGATGGAAATTTCTCGATCGGATGTCCGATAATATTGGTAACAAGCTCACCGATTCCTTGTTGATATCTTGGACTTGCCCGATGCACATTCTCAAAAATTTGGATGTTTCGTGAAGCTAATGTCTGATCGCTTTTCTGTATTGCATCTATCCCTTGTGTTAGGTATTTTAGTTTATCTGTATCGGTGTCTTCTAAGAGGATTTTTAATTGCAGGCATATCTTTTCTGCTGCATCGTACTGTGCTTGTCGGATGAGTGCTTGAGACAATTTCATGAGTATTACGATGTTGACAGGAGTGCGAAAGTGAAGTTCCTGTAGATGTGTGAGTGCTTCCTTTTGTGCTTCAGGATCATTTCTCTGTCCGATGTAATGACGGACAAGTCTATACCGAAATTCTAAGTCATCTGGTGCTAATCGGATTGCCTCTTTCATCGCTTCCACTGCTTGGTCTATCTGTCCTTTCAATAGATGGACTTCAGACAGTATAAAATGCAATTGACTCTCCATTGGCGTTACCGCTATCCCTTTCTTAACCCACTCTTCAGCAATATCCGCTTGTTGAAGACGTAGATGTGCAACTGCCAAGTTACCGTACCCGATTGCTTCATCAGGCAGTAATGCAATGAGTTCCGTAAACGCTGGAATTGCTTTTGAAGGTTGTGATTCTTCCAGAAACGCTAACCCTAAGTTCTGTTGACGAATCGCTTCTTGAATTATGTTTTCGGACTCTGTCTCCTGGGCAGAAACACACATTACAGTAGCGAATAAAAAGAGAATACAAAGGCAGGAGACAGTGTTGTTTAGAGAGGGGGTGAGGATAGTCATCTGTTATTCTGTTTCAGATTGTTGGAAGGATGAGGCGGAGTCTTGAATGGCTTTTTTTAACGATTTTAATCGTATCTCCAATGAATCTTCCAACTGTTTAAGGTGCAGCAACCATGAATCTTTAGATTCACCTTCATCAGTGCCAAATCCATCGGTCATTTGCAGGCGTATGTATTTCAATCGTTCCGCTTGTAGTGCTTTCAACTGTTCGTCGTATGATGCAATCCCGGTTTCCAAGAGTAGAACAAGTTCTCGTATCTGTTCCATTTAATCCTCCTATGACTTCGTGTTAGTAAAGGAATTGTGAACGGTTTTGGAAACCGTTCACAATCAGTCCAATTTAACGGGCAGCCTTTAGAGAACCCCATGTGGTAGTTACTTTACCTCGTGGTTGAACGGGAGTAGCTGGGAGTTCACCGACAATTTTTCTGAAATATACATCGTCTTCACCATCATTAGGACCTGCCCAGACCCAGTATGCGGTAGAATCAGGGTTATTGAGTGTTTGTCGCATTGCAGCTGCACCCCCTGCCCAGATACCTGACCCGAATTGGTCGAGTTGTGTTGCATTTTCCCATCCACTGTCGTCAAAATCAAGAGTTTCCCATCCATCATTTCGTTCAGCGAGTAGTGGGCCCGCATCTGTTTTCCATGTTTCATCCGATGGGATATATTCGCCATCATCAAGTATGACATCAAAGAGTGCGCCACCGCGTCCAGTTGCTCCAGGTTCAGCATCGTGAACATAGACCCCGATGATAGCATAACCGTCAGGCATGTCAAATTCAGTTACAGTGGCGATTTGCCAGTTGTCCCCTTCAGCCACTTGTTCACCATTTATGAAACCGACCCAAGAGTTGTCTCCATTGATTCTAAGTTTTGCTGCCCATAGACTGGATGCCGTTAGACAGATACCTATAAAAGTAAAAACAAAAAGTTTTTTCATTGTATTCTCCTTTTTTGTGTTAGTATTACATTACACTATTTTTAATGTTCGCCCAAGAAGTTGTGACTTTGCCTTTAGGTTCAACAGGGAGTTGACCAATTGTATAACGGAAATAAATGTCGTCTTCTCCATCATTTGGTCCACACCAAACCCAATTCGCCTCACAGTCCGGATCTTTGAGAACATTCCGCATTGTACCTGTACCGCCTGCCCAGATTCCGCCACCGAATTTCTCATAAATTTGCAGTTCATCTTCCCAGTCGCTATCATCAAAATTTATCTGCTCCCAACCATCCTTTCGGTCAGCAATAGGGGAACCAGCCTGACATCGCCACCCATCTTCACCGGTACCGATGTAGTTAGGTTTGTCATTGAGTATGATGTCAGCGAGGAATCCACCTCTACCCGCAGCACCCGGTTCAGCATCGTGAACATAAACTGCGATTAATGCATATCCACTGTCAAGTGTGAATTCGCTAACAGTTGGAACTTGCCAATTTCCATTACGTGCAACTTCTTCTCCGTTCATAAAGACGACCCAAGTGTTATCACCACTGACTCGCACTGTGCCTTTTGTCGGTGCAGCGTCTGCTATCTGTAATAGTATTAAACTACCTAACATTAACAATAATAGTGTTAAACCGATCGGAAAACGTTTAGTCATATTATCCCTCCATTCTTTGTTTTAGTTTTTAATCATTTTGCAAGTTTTGTCTATCTGAACTTGCCCTGTTGTTTGTGTCTTGATTCTAAAGGAATCATTCACTACTATTATTTTACCCGCTATACGATTAATATTCAACGTCAAAATAGGGATGGGAAATGTCGATGCGGATCAGCGGGTTCTCGGAATAGTATCTTTTGCCGTTCTGTCAATTCAATGTTCTTTGGTAGTGCAACGCGGCGAGATGTCCACGCTAAATATGAGATACAATACTTATACAATAAGGACCTGCGTTGATGTTTACCGTTCCAGGCTGCGGTTCCGTGTGTTAATGCTTCAGAGAAAAGAATTGCGGATCCGGCGGGTGCATTTGGAATGATGACACACGGTGAATCCTCAGGATTGGCAGCTATATCATGAGGTAACCTGTAATTGCTTTTATGACTTCCCGGTATACAACAGAATCCACCATATTCTGGACCCGTATCTGCCAAGTTCCACGTTACGACAACAAAACCGTTATGTATCTCGCTATCACGGAATGGAAAGTACTCTCCGTGCTCTGCTCTGGATGTCGGTGATGATGCGCCGTAATCCGCGTGCAGTCCACCTCTTTGCATGCCTTCGCGCATATACATACCGTATATCCTGTCAAGACGAAAGCAGTCTCCTAACCGAAATCGCAGCACATCCATAACCCTTTGATGATCAAGTAAATCACAAAACCCTTTACCCCATTGTAAGAAACCGGATCCATCAGGTGCACTGCCGAATCTTTGCACTTTTCCCGGTTCTGGTAAGTTCTGTTCGTCAATGTGTCGGTTGAGGGCTGCGAGCTGTTCATCATCCAAAACATCTTCCAAAACTAAGTACCCTTGAACGTCAAAAAGGTATTGTAGCGTTTGTAGATCGTCCATATATCTGTTCCTCTCAGATTTTCCTGTGATTAGGTATGCCCGTTTTTCTTAGCCAATTCTATTCTACCTACAAGGTCTGTTACAAATTGATATGCCACTCGTCCTGAACGTCCGCTTGATAACGACTCCCATTCTAATGCCGACTGATGTAATTCTTCTATTGGCACTGCTATACCGAGTTTCTCTGCATAGTGCAAGACAATCTGTAGATATGTGTTCTGCGAAATACGATAGAATGCCAGACGTAATCCGAACCGATCACTCAGTGAAACCTTTTCCTCAGTTGCTTCACGGGGATAGAGTTCATCTTCATCGTTCTGTGGAAACCTGTTCTCATTCACAAGTCTTGGCATCAGATGTCTACGATTTGAGGTTGCATAGATGAGGACATTTTCAGGTTGTGCTGCAATTCCCCCCTCAAGCATCGCCTTAAGTTCTCTATATTCCGGTTCATCTTCGTTAAATGCCAAGTCATCGCAAAACAGGATAAATCGTTCAGGACGATCCCAGAGTAGCTCAGTGATCTGATGGAGATGGATCAATCCCTCTTTTCCAATACTGATAACCCGCAGTCCGTTCTCAGCATATTTACTAAGCATTGCTTTCACAAGTGAGGATTTGCCTGTTCCTCTGTCCCCCCATAATAACACATGGTTAGCTGGGAGACTGTGTAAGAACTGCCGTGTGTTTCTGTCTAATGCTTCACATTGTGAATCTATGCCGATGAGGTCACCTGTGCTAACAAAATGCGGATGTTTGACTGGAACAAGCTGTCCAGTGCCATTTTGTGATAACCACCGAAAGGCGATGTATCTGTCCATTTCCACATTGGAAGATTGCACTTGCGTGATTTGTAATCTGTTTAAGAAACTATCTACTCTATCCAGCAACTGGGAATAGAATTCTTCTTGCGAATGATGTTTTTCTGACATTTTTAAACTGCTATAATATCTTGTTTAATTCCCTAACATTTACTTTTCTGAGGAATTTAGAAGGTGTTTTAACCAATGTACGAGCTGTGGATCTTTTGAAATGTCTTTTAACAACCATGTGCCTCCCCATCTAATCCCCAATGAGATTGCCACTGCAAGCATTACGACTGCTAAGATTACTCCCGATATATAGAGCATTATAACGATTATAAGTCCGATAAAAGAACTCGCTACGTTGAACATCTGATAAACTCCTATTGGAACTTTTCTACATCAATGTGCTTTTGTCTATAAGTATACATCTTTTTTGAATCATCGTCAAACAAAATCAGAATTCCATACTATTGTATAGATTACTTGATATAGTAACTTTTCTTTTATTTATTTATGCTGTGTGGTATACTTTTAAGCATGCAGTTTATAACCCATTGCAAAAGCCTAACGAGGAAATGACAATGCAAACTACCATTATTGAGAAACTTAAGTATCTTTCCCCAGAAGACTACGAAGAAGTGCTAAACTTTATTGATTCCTTGTTAACTAAAAAGGTTTCAGAGAAAAAAAAGAAACCGAAATTGAAGTGGATCGGTGGCTTAATAGAATATAGAGGACAGTACACAGCACTTGAACTTCAGAAGAAGGCATCGGATTGGAGAGATTAAGTGTATCTTGTAGACACTAACATTTTCCTTGAATCTCTGTTAGGACAAAATAGGACAAACGAAGTTCGATTGTTCTTACAATCCATTGACTTGAGCACAATCTTTATAACGGATTTGTCTCTTCATTCCATCGGTATTATTCTGTTCCGGTTGAAAAATTTTCCGCTATTCCTCACATTTTTGGAAGATATAGTAATTAACGGTGTCGGTGTCCTCTCATTGACCCCAGAAGATCACAAGACGTTAGGACAACATGCTCAACAATTCCATCTTGACTTTGATGATGCATACCAATATGCTGTCGCCAAAAAATATGATCTGCAGCTTATCAGTTTTGATACAGATTTTGACCAAACAGATAGGGGAAGACAGGAACCGGTGGATGTGTTGTAATGAAATACCTCTATTAGGAAAAAAACCTTAATGAACAGACGATTTTAGGTTCTTGCATTTCGTGTTCAACCTCAACAGTACAGACCCGATTACAAGAAAACTACTTGACATCAGATTATTTGTGCATACAATAAATAACACTAAAATCTTTAACAGAGGAGGCAATGTATGGCAAAGATACGGATGGCACAATATGGGACGAAACACGGACATGCACGCGGTAAATTGCAAGCGATGTTGGGGAATCCAGATGTAGAAGTCGCAGGGGTGTATGAACCTGATAAGGAACGACGCACACAACTACAAGCAGATGGGAGTGGTTTCAGTAATGTGCATTTTTTTTCAGATGCAACCGAGATGTTAGGTGATGATACTATCGTTGCAGTTGCTTCCGAAGGGAATAATGCTGAGAGTTTAGACCAAACCGAACTGATCGTGAATGCAGGTAAACATGTGTGGTATGATAAACCCGCAGGTGAAAACTGGGAACAGTGGCAAATCGTTATACAAACTGCACAAGAGAAATCGCTACATGTTCAGATGGGTTATATGTTACGATACCATTCAAGTTTTAGACAGGTCACAGATTGGGCACGGTCAGGATTTCTGGGGCATGTGTTCTCAGTGCGAGCTCACATGTCAACCAATGTATCTGAGGATGCTCGCAAACGTATCAGTCAACATGTGGGTGGGATATTCTTTGATTTAGGTGGACATGTGCTTGATCAGGTAGTGTGGATGCTCGGTAGACCAGAGAAGGTTACCAGTTTTCTCAGGAATGATGGCGGTTCTGTTGAACCTTTTAGAGATAATACGTTGACGGTATATGAGTATGAAAATGCGATGGCGTTTATCTCTATTTCTGCTTTGGAACCGCGTCCGATGGCACGGAGGTTTGAGGTTTACGGCACTGAGGGGAGCGCGATTATTGTTGAACCGTTTGAACCGGGACATAATATCCGACTCTGTTTAGAAACCGCAAAAGAGGGATATTCACAAGGTGAACAGATTGTCAAGATTGATGGGGAGAGTCGTCAGAGGACCTACGAATTGGAATTAGAAGCTTTTTTGGCTACGATTGCAGGCGAACAACCCTCTGATCGTCCTCTGGCTCATGAACTGTTGGTGCAGGAGACGTTGTTGCGGGCAACAGGTGTAATAAAAGCATAATTTTTGCGTTTTATTTTTGCAACAATTTTCGTTTTTTGATATACTTTTTAAACTAATTTAATCCAAGTTACTGACTATGTAGCACAAACATTTAGTTTGTGTCATAAGGGTGCAAGTTGACAGATAAGTAAGCAGGGAAGAAACATGTTTGCGAAAACCAAAATTGATTCGGAGAAATTGAATCCAGATTCAACATTTTTCAAAGAAGCTCTTGCCCCAACGCAAGTAGACTCAAAACTTTTGTGTCTACTTGATAACCTTGGAAAGTTGCCAGCAGGTTTCAATGGTGAAGTATTCATACCACTATTCTCACACCCCAACCCGAAAATTCGCAGACTCGCGGTAAAAAATGTAGGTAAACTAAAAAATGAATGTTTTTTAGATGAACTCAAAACCTTTGCTTGTAACGAAGAGGACTCTCTAACCCGCCGCGAGGCTATTTCTGCAATTGGACGCATGCGGAGCGAGAAAGCGATCCCGATTTTAACGCAGTTTCTTACTGACACAGATCCTAAAGTCATTTTACAAGGATTACGCGCACTCTTATATTTGAAAGGACACCCAGGAGTTGAGGAAGCACTATCCATCCTTCGTGATCATCCAAACGAGATGATTAGAGAACATTTTGAATACGAGAAAACAACGAAAAACCTAAACGTTGCTAAACAAAACCACGCAAAGAGTTTAGATGCCCTAAAAAACATAATTATCTGTGCTGATGTTCAAGAAACATTTCCGGTAATACCCGATGAGTCTGTCCACTTAACTTTTACTTCCCCACCATATTACAATGCTCGTGATTATACGATTTTTCAAAGTTACAATGCATATCTTGACTTTCTAACAGACGTTTTCAAGGAAACACATCGTATTACTAAAGAAGGAAGATTCTTTGTGCTTAACACTTCTCCTGTTATCGTGCCACGTATTAGCCGCGCACATTCGAGTAAACGGTATGCTATACCCTATGATATGCATCCACGTCTTACTGATATGGGTTGGGAGTTTATAGACGACATCATTTGGATAAAACCAGAATATGCCGCGAAAAATCGAAATGGTGGTTTCTTCCAGCATCGTAAACCCCTCTGCTACAAAGCGAATTCTGTTACTGAAAGTGTTATGGTATATCGTAAAAAAACAGACAAGTTAATTGACTGGAATCTCCGGCAGTATGATGACGAAACAGTTGAGGCAAGCAAAGTTATGGGTGAGTATGAAAAATCAAATGCTTGGCAAATCAATCCAGCAACAGATAAAGGACACCCGGCTGTTTTTCCAACTGAACTAGCATCGCGCGTGATCCAGTTTTATTCTTTTAAAGGCGACCTCATCTTTGACCCATTTGGTGGTAGTGGGACTGTTGGACGCGTCGCTATTGATCATGGTAGGTACTTTTTGCTCTGTGAAAAAGAACCTAAATATGTTGAATATGTAAAAAAGACATGGGATGCGTCCCTGTTTCAGGCATCTAAATTCAAAATTCTTTCGCTAACAGATTTAAGGAATAATATGTCTGAAAGGGGTTAATAACTTTGACTATCAATGGTTTTTTTATCAAAAGAATTATCCGAAGGCTTCTCGCAGCGGAAGATCACGGAATCGAAGTCAATAGGGCGATTGCTGATGAGTTTTTGAAATATGCTGTTGGTTTTTTCAAACGTATAGTTTCTGCTAAGTTGGATAACCAAGACGTGACAATCGATTGGTATGAAACTGAACTTCTCTCATCATCTCTTCCAAAAGAAGATGTTTCTATCCATGCGGGACTGAACATGAAAACAATCAACAATGCACACAACACAACGAGGAAAGAAATTGTGTTGGACGCTTCTATAGAGTATTATCATGAGCTTAAGGAAATTATCAAAACCTTGATTGAACAGAATGATGTGGATATAAGCCTTACAATAAAATTTCAAGGCGTTAGTGTTGATTTAAATATCAAAGAAAGTTTGATTGTTATCAATACTCTCGCTGTTAAACAGTCTGCAATCAACGGCGGAATGTGGAGTACGGTCGGAAAACAAGTGGAAAAACCGTTAATGATAACACTTTGCGCGCTATTTCAAGTTCCGACAAAATACTACGATCAGAAGGATTTACCAGATTCAGTGCGCGAATCCGATTTTTACCTGTTTGACCCTAACAGAGTGGCGTGTCGTTGTGAGGTGAAGTTACAGGGAAAAGGCAATCCAGAAGGACCAGATTCAGCGTTTGCTCGTGGTAGCAGTCTCCTTGTTGGCAGAACACTTTCTGATACGATGAAAAGTGAGATGGATAAAGCAAATATTCACTGGGTGGAACTTCGGACTGAAGATGGATGGAAAAAACTTGGAAACATACTAAATAAGTTGTCAATTCCTTGCCAACCTTATCCTGATCATAGAGACCTCCAAGAAGATTTAGAAAATATCTTAACTGAAATTCTCTCAGATGACATTCAAACTTCTGTCACGCCAATAATCAAAGAGGCAGGCTCAGAATTATTAATTGAACTGGATTGACCAGTTTTTTGGCGAATCACGATCTCTATCACAATTTCCTCCACTGCAACCGCAAACTATTCAACACAACAGACACACTGCTAAACGCCATTGCAAACGCTGCGAGCATCGGGTGTAACTCGCGCAGCATCGTTGGGAGGAATTCCAGCGGATATAATGCACCTGCAGCTACAGGTATCAACAGCACATTATAGAAAAATGCCCAGAAGAGATTCTGCTTGATCGTTCGGAGCGTGGAACGGCTTAGTCTAATGGCGTCGGGGATCGTCTTCAGGTCACCGTGCATTAATGTCAAATCAGCTGTCTCCATCGCAATATCTGTTCCGGTACCGAGTGCCATGCCAACATCTGCTTGTGCTAACGCGGGGGCATCGTTGATGCCGTCTCCCACCATCGCGACGAATCCATCTGTCTCTTTTTGTGCTTGTTCGACTGCTGTTGCTTTGTCTTCAGGTAGAAGTTCAGACATGACATCTGAAATCCCAACACTTTTTGCTATTGCATTTGCAGTACCACTGTTGTCCCCTGTCATCATGGTTACATCACACCCAAGCTCACGGATTTCTTTGATAGCTGTTTCTGCTTCCGGTTTTACAGTATCTGCTACAGCCAGCAGTCCACACAGTTCAGAATCAATTGCCACCCATAACACTGTCTTGGCATCATCTTGTAGTTGCTCTGCGTCTTGTGATAGCAGTTCTGTAGATATATCGTGCTGTTGCATGAAGTTCTGCTTACCGATTATCACGGTCTTATCATCAAGTTTTGCGATGATACCATTGCCTGTGACAGCAGTAAAGTCTGAAGGAACGGTAGTCTCAATACCGCGTTCAGATGCAGCAGATACTACGGCTTTACCGATAGGATGTTCACTGCCACGTTCCGCTGATGCGGCTATCTGTAGCAGAAGATTCTCGTCTACACCGTTTGTAATTATATCTGTGAGTGTTAATTTGCCTTGGGTCAATGTGCCAGTCTTATCCAGAACAATTTGAGAGACTTCACCGACATGTTCTAATGTTTCACTGTTCCTGAATAAAATGCCACGGTGTGCACCAATACCCGTACTTACCATAATCGCAGTGGGGGTTGCGAGACCTAAAGCACATGGACAGGCAATGACTAACACGGCTACCAAACGTAGCATTGCAGGCGTGAACCCTTCTCCAACCAAAAACAACCACATGAAAAACGTTATCGCAGCAATGCACAACACAACGGGAACAAACACACTTGCAACAGCATCAGCAGTTCTTTGGATCGGTGCTTTGCTCTGTTGTGTCTGTTGTACTAACTGAACGAGTCGTGCAAGTGCGGTTTCAGACCCCACGCGTGTTGCTTCAATTTTAAGCATTCCGCTCTGATTTATTGTTGCACTGGTCACTGTGTCGTCTACTGACTTGTCAACAGGTATGCTTTCGCCAGTGAAGACGCTTTCGTCAACAGCACTTGAACCTTCACGAACTATCCCATCAACAGGTATGCTTTCACCGGGACGTACGAGGAGCATATCACCAACGGTTACCTTTTCAATTGGGATATGATCCTCTTCGCCATCTTTTAGGAGGCAGGCTGTTTTTGGAGATAGACCTATCAGTTTCTTTAAGGCAGAACCTGTTTTTCCTTTGGCGCGTGCCTCCAAATACTTACCAAGTTTAATGAGGGTTATGATAACCGCAGCTGTCTCAAAATAGATATGATTTCCAAAGTGTTGACTATTACCTGTTAAGGCAATCATAACCACTACACTAAATAGAAATGCCACAGATGAACCCATCGCAACGAGGACATCCATATTTGCAGAACGGTTACGAAGTGCCTTCATGCTGCCGACATAATAATCCTGGGCGACATAAGTCTGGACAGGTAATGCTAAGGCAAACATGATCCATTTGACGATTATGGCATGTGACCATCCGCCAAGCAATCCCATATCGCTACCCATGCTGAGAAGGAACAACGGGAACGTGAAGAGCAAACCTACACCAAATTGTAATTTCTGTCGTTTGCGTTCTGCATCGCGTTCTTCCGCTTCAGCATCTGGATCAACGACATCAAATCCGAGAGAACGGATTTTGTCAACAATTATTTCCTCGTTGAGATCAGTGGGATTAAATGTGATTGCCGCTTGATCCGTGGCAATACTGACATTTGCAGTAAGTATACCCGTCATCTGCTCAAGGTTATGTGAGATTGTAGAGGCACACCCTTCACAATGCATGCCTGTAATAGGTAAGATAATTTGCTGTTGCATGAATTTATGGTAAAGTAGTAAAGTAAAATGGGGCGTGGAAACCCCATCCCTTATGTGTCAATTTACCGGCCTGGGAAAGCCAAAGAACTACATTATTCTGTTTTCTTTCTAAACAGTAATTTCTCTCCAGGCATAGACAGTGTGAGTGTATCTTGTTCGGTCTGATGCGTATAATCGACACCGACTGTGAATGGAAATGTAGACTCATCTTGTATTAATCCCATTTCAGATTCAGCTGCTAATTGATCTTGTAGTTGTTCTACTGTCAATCTAAACTCCAATGGAGCTTTTTCTAATTCCTTTTCCCATGCGTCTCTGGGAGTAAGAATTGCAGCCACATCACTCTCAACATTTTGTGTCTCGATTGTTAGCGTTGTCGCTCCCGCTGTGTATTCCCCAGTTACTGTATTGGTTACCACAAACGTTAACGATCTCGGTGGGTCCACTGGGTATTGTTCTGAGATGGTAAATATTAACTCGCCAGTCAATTTGCCTGTAGCATCAAAAACAAATTTTGAGGTAATATCGAATGTAGATGGTGGGGATCCTTCTTCAGGTACTGGCGTTAAAAGGGATTCAATCGGTTGGTCATTAACCGATACAATTTCCCAAGGGTATCAATGAAGTCTAAATCCTCGTTTTGAAAAACATTGTCTACCGTTATTCTTTCACAACCGGTAAAAACATAAACAGGAACTGTCAGCAAAATTGCAAATATAGCCAATCTTTTAAATGTCCGTAATCTAAACATGATACTTTCTCCTGATTGTTAGTTTACCCATCAAACCTATAGGGTAATAGAATTTTGGGTAACTATTCAGAATGATTCCTCTCAATGCGTATTAATTTGCTTATCTAAAACGATATTTCATTCTTATAGTTTACTAATCACGAATATAATGTCAAGCATATAATCGAAGTTCACTCTTCGGTTTCAAGAGATAAAGGTTTTAGTTTGTTCGGACCAGCTTCGTAAAGATAAGCATCTCTACCTTCAAAATACTGTGTGTAGACTGCTTTCCAATCGCTGTTCGTTAAACCCCATCTCGGATTTGGTCCTATCTTGAAATAGACTATATCCGCTTCATCCAGACTTTTGAACGGATAGTCGCCAATCGGGGCATCTCTCGTGCCGGGTATGAAGATGACAGCATTGTGAATATCGGATTGCTTAACCAACGGCGGTAACTTCTGATACACGCTACTCCAGTTCTGATAGACTTTACCAATACGTACATAACTCCATACAAGGTTTACACTGAGCAACAGTAGACACACGCCTGTTACACAAGCAAGCGCGTTTCTCCAAGTCAGTTCTTTTGCACGTTCGTAGATAATATAGACCCCACGCGCGACCAGAGGAATGAAACCGAGGAAAATCGCTTCCGTGTAGTAGCGTGCATTGACAGGTGTGAATCCCCACGTAGAACCCTCAAAATAGAAGAATGCATAAAGTAATAGACTTACAACGATGAGAGAGATGCATAACACATCATATCTATTTCGTGATTTATGGAAAAAAGGTATGAATGCAAGAAACCACGGTATCAGTAGTGGTAAAAAATCTATGAAAAAACGGAAAGTTAGCTTAGGTTCTACAAGTAGTCTGGGGTGATAATTTCCCCAACCGAGTCCGTTAAAACTGATGCAAGGTAGTATGTGTCGCCAAGTTCTTTTAACTGACCATTCGGGCTTAAATTCCCATGCGTTTTCAATATCGGAATAGTACCCCTCGGTGCGCTTTCCAAAACCGATTTTGTCGTAAGGCTGTGCTGCCGTATGTGTGAACATAAAGGGATCATCAGTAAAGTGGTAGTTCCATGACATACATATAAGGACGAACACAGCAAACGGAATCAAGAAAACACCTAACTGACGAACTAACTGTCTCCGTGTTTGCGAATTATCCAAAACTTCCGTATTAGATTCAGGAATTGACTCATCACTTTTTGCGGGTTTGTATAAGTGGTATAGAGCAAAAGCACCGCCTACAAAACCGAAGACCATGGCAGATAGTGGACGTGTATTAAATGCATAACCCAATGCGGAACCTGAAATTAATGGATAGATTACATTACCTGGATTATTCAGTGTTCTGACCAATGTGAACAGGAAGAGTGTTAGGAAAAACCTGCTGACGGGTTCGCTAAACCACGTTGACCCCATTCCTGCAGTTGCAGGTGAAATAAGTGCGATGACTGCAGCAATCAGTGCGATCTGTCTTCCATACATATCCCTGACCAGCAAGAATAACAGGAAGAGTGCTCCACCTGTTGCAAGAGCTGGAATGAGCCAAGGGGCGTTAATAAATACGCCAAACATCATCATCAGCGCGTTACCGAACGGGTATTTGGAATACCATTTACCGTTCAGCATGTTGATGTGCGGCGAAGGAGAAAATCCATATTCTGGCATCGGTTTGCCATTCGGTTCAATCGTTATCTCACCGTTTATCGTTTGTGGCGGGACAGGAATAGATATTTTTCCTTGCGCAAACAGTTTTGCTTGAAATAGATACGAAGCGGTATCTGGTTCAAAGTATGAGAAATTCAGATAGATGCCACTTAGGATTATTGATAGCAGCACACCGAGTATGGAGATGATAAGAATAGTTTTGTTTTTCAATTATCGGCTTCCAGTTCTTTTACTTTTTTAAAATCTATTTCTGCTGCCTCATGTTGTCCAAGAGCTTTCTTTGCTATCCCGCGATTATTGTATGCGCGAACATACTCAGGGTTAATGTTAATCGCTTTCGTATAGTCGGCTATCGCTTCTTGATAAAGTTGTTGCGCTTCTACTACATTGCCTTGTTCTGCTTTAGATTCCGCAAGGTTACTTTTTGCTGATCCGCGATTGTTGTAAGTATCAGTATCCTCTGGGTTTAATTGTATGACGTAGGTAAAATCATCTATTGCCTCTTGGTAGAGTTGTTGTGCTTCTGTTATATTTCCTATATCCGCTATAGATTGACCGAGGACAATTCTCGTCAATCCTCGATAATAATGAGGAAAGGTATAATTTGGATCAATCTTAATTGAACGTGTATAGTCATTAATTGCTGCTTGATAGAACCGTTGTGCTTCAGTCATGTCGCCTTGGTCCGCTTTAAATCTACCAAGATAAGTCTGCGCCCTTCCACGATCGTTATAAGCATCAGTAAACACTGGATTCATCTTGATTGTTTGCGTCCAGTCCTCTATAGCTGCGTGATATAGTTTCTGTGCTTCCGACACATCGCCTTGTTCTGCTTTAGATTTACCGAGTTGGTATTTTGCTCGTCCGCGCCAGTTGTATGCATAAACATGTTTAGGGTTATGTAGAATAGCGTTATCAAAGTGAGTTATTGCCTTGGTATACTCCCCATCATTAAATCTGGCTTCTCCTTCCCTGTAGTAGACAGAGGCTTGGATTTTATCTCGTTTTTGCCACTGTGCTAAAGGTTCTGGCGACCCAGTCCGGGTAAGTAATGCCTTAAGTATATTGGATGGGACAGCAAGACTATATTTGCCTGTTCGACTATTAATCCCTATGACTTCTCCTTTATCATTTAGGAGGGGACCACCACTGTTTCCAACGGAGATTTTAGCTGTCGTTCCGATCAAATTATCACTATTTCTAATACCATGGACATTTCCGGCAGTGACCTTATATTTTCCGCTAGGATATCCCACGGCAACAACAGGGTCTCCGATTTGGACTTTATTACTATCTCCCAAAGGCAGCGGTGTACCTTCACCAGAAAGCTCTAAGACAACGAGATCGTATTCTACATCAAACGCTGTCACGCCAACAACTTCATAGATTGTCTCTTTATCCATAAGTTTAACGAGAACGGGACCGGGTGTGTCTATAACGTGTATATTCGTGGCGATCTTGTTTTTGTCTACAAAAAAACCGCTCCCAAAAAAAAATTCCATCTAACCATTTCGCCACGCGGACTGTAGACGCTCTGCCTTCCTTGGATTCTATGTGTATTGTCGCTGCGTCAATATCCTCTAAATGTTTCAGTTGAATGGATTTGTCAATATCAACTATACCTTCAAAATACAACTTCCGTGCTTTTTCCGCATCACCCTGCACAAATTCGGTCCTTCCGAGTCTAAACATCGCTATGCCACGATTCCTGTATGCCCCAGCATCTTTAGGATCGATTTTGATTCCTTGCGTACAGTCATTAATCGCTTCTTGATACAAGTGCCGTGCTTTTTCCGTATTACCATTCTCGAATTCATATTCACCAAGCATGAATATTGCACCACCGCGATTCTTATAGAAATCCGCATCTTCAGGATCAATCTTGATTGCGCGTGTACAGTCGTTAATTGTTTCTTGATATAGGTGTAATGCTTTCTCCGTATCACCACTCTTGAGTTTAGATCTACCGAGCCCCAATTTTGCTGCGCCCCGTCCATTATAAGCCCTGGCATGTTCAGGGTTTAGTTTTATAGCATGGGAACAATCATCTATTGCACCAATATAGTTATCTATGTGGTACTTTGCTTTTGCCCGTTTGTAATAGGCACGAACATGTTCAGGGTTTAGCGCAATGGCTTTATCAAAGACAACTATCGCGTCTTTATATTCTTTCACAGCAATTCTTTCTTCGCCTTGACTGTGGTACACCTCCGCGCGGATAACTTCCAGCTCCCGCCATTCTGCCAAAGATTGCAACGGAACTGATTTGGCAAGCAATGCCAGAAGTGTATTTGACGGAATAGCGTAGTTATCAGAGCCGTCACCATACCCAACAGTAATGCCAATAACTTGTCCTTTGCTGTTCAGTACAGGACCGCCACTACTCTCCTTAGAAGCAGAGACTTTCACTTCAAACCACTTATCGCTTTTCTGAATGCTGGCAATAGTTCCAAGTTCGGTTTTGTGTTTTTCATCAGAATATACGGAAACAGATACAGATTCACCTTTTTGAACCGCATCACTGCCACCAATTGGCAACGGTATCCCTTCCCCTGATAGTTTTAGGATAACGAGATTGTTTTTCACATTATACGCAGCAACACCTTCAACCTCCAAGATTTTTTCTGTGTTGCTAAACTTAGCGAAAACTGGTCCGGGTTGTGCAACAACATGGATACTTGTTGCAATCTTGTCCTTACCTACAAAGAATCCGCTTCCAAGCGTAATTGGTTTTCCAGTTTGGCTTACTATGCGGACAGTGGCATCTTGTTCTTTCTTTGTACCTAAATCTTGTGCTAAAGTTCTTTCAGCAACCTGCTGTGGTGCCTGTGCACAAGATAAGATAAACCCTAAAATGCCAAGTAAACTAAGGAAAGATCTGATGTTGCATTTCATAATTTATACCTCTGTGTTTCTGTAAATATATTTGCCTGCCAGTTTAGAAATGAAGATTTCAATTGACGCACGCTGAAAATATGATAATATATCTCTATTAGATATCAATACCTTCGCCCATTATCCTGGTTTTAATAAGATCCGTATACTTGTTCGCAACCTTCTTCAATTGCTTGTTTCATAATCTCTAAATCTTCCTTTGAAATTGCGCCAACAAGTTTGAGCAGTTCTTTGCCTGATAAGTCCTTTTGCGTTTCTCCTGACAACTCCAACACATAATCTAATACCTGTCTCTGTTGTACGGACGAAAGGTTTTTGAGTCGTTCTAAGATTTCTTGAATATGGTCTGAATTTTCCAGGGTATTTCCTCCTTTGCTGTTTGTACACACCTGTTCTTATACCATTTCAATTAATTTTTCTCTCATTACCGACTGTTTAGAAATGAAGCGGGGAACGGCACAATCTAACAGAATGTGCTACAGTAAAGAGGCATTTTGATTTAGAAATGGTATTAGATTTCAATTAACGCATACTAAAAATATGATAAATGATCTCTATTAGATATGATACAACATTTTCACATAAAAAGAAAGGACATAGAATCATAGGGTGTTTAAAGCGGGTTTATTCTCTTTAGGCTTTCAGTTAGAAGGCACGTCCCAAAGCACAATAGTTCCGGCGTTATATCCTAAGTATCCATTTCCACCACAAACACTTGCAAGTGTTTTGCCATCTGACGCAAAGGTGAGTCCACTAATGAAAACTCCATGTCCGTTGTATGTGGTAATGCGTTGCACGTCCTTTAATTCCCATAAGTAAATTTTGCCAGATGTGTCACCGCTTGCAAGAAGTTTGCCATCACGGGAAAATGTCAGTTTGCTAACTACGTGGTCATGCTTGAGTATTGTATTTGGATGGTCATGCTTGAGTATTGCATTTGGACGAATTTCTGGAATTTTCCACACGTAAACTGTCTTATCTCCTCCTCCTGCAGCAATCGATTTACCATCAGGTGAAAACGCTAATGTATAGATTCTATTTCTGTGCAAGCCCACTGTATCTAAAATTCTATTTCCCCAGTTTGCTGAGGTTTTAAGCGTGATATGTTTACCTGTTTGTGTATCCCATAGCTTAACACCGCGATCCGTTCCAACGCCAAGAGTCTTTCCATCAGGTGCTAAAGCATATATACTCACCCGACTGTTTTTCGCATTATCATTAAAAGTATTCACCTGTTTTTTATTTTGAACATCCCATATTTCGATGCCTTCGTTTGTCTCGATAGCCACACTTTCGCCATTTGGCGTAAAGACACTTTTGGTATGTAGACTGATAAATGTTCCATCGTCAAATGAAGTAGAGGAGTGTCTGCGATCGACATTGTTGACAGTAAAACCATCAATATGTTCTCCAGTGGAAACATCTAAAACCTGAATCTTACTTTCGTTGTTACTTATTACACTCTCGCTGATAATAGTTTTATCGTCTATCCCCAAAACGAAGTTATAGATGTTATTTGCTGTTATTTTTTGTTTTTTTCTACCACTGTTCACATCCCATAGTTGAACGTTACTACCCTCTCTACTTGCGAGGAATTTGTCCTCGTGTGAAAACGCAATAGTCGACAACTTTTTATAACCTGTGGTTATGAAACGAAGTTTCTGAGAGTCTCGCGTTTCCCGCAAAGCAACTACACCGTTGCTGTCATAAGTGGTAAGGGTTGATCCATCATAAGATAAAATAAACCGCCATGGATATGCGTCTAACCATTCTACAATCTGACTGTGTGAAGTCATGACACTTTGTGTTGCAATGTCCCATATCTTATATCCATTATCATCAATAATAGCAAGCGTTTTGCCGTCACCTGAAAACCTTATTTTTACATCCTTCGGAAATTCAGCGATCTTTCTACGTGAAGGGATATCCCATAGCACATATCCTCTATCATCAAACAGAGCAACGGTCTTGCCATCCCCAGAAAAAGTCACTTTTGTACTTCCTCGCAGCATAGCGAGTTGCTCGCCTGTGTTTACATCCCATATCTCAATTGATACTCCTTGTGCAGTCGTTCCATCTAAACGTGCGCGTCGGTAGTCAGAAATACTTACAAGTGTGTTGCCATCGGGAGCAAATCTTAGTGTATTCACCCATTTAATATATTGACCGCCATCCTTCACATCTGGATCCGGGAAATAGGGTCGTAGATATTGAATAGGTAATGAGATACTATCAGTCGCAACTGTAGTAAGCGTGCGTGTCTCTGTATTGGTTTTGGCATTTCGTATGCCTATTGTACCGTCCTTTTTTCCAACAGCAAATACAGTATCACCCGTTTTGTAGATATATGTATCAATTGCGCGTCGCCAATTCCTATACTTTCTGTGACTGAGTTTAGGTAAATTCGGGTTGAAAGTTGCTAACTGTTCTCCGTTGGTAACATTCCAAATCCACACGACACCATTCCAATTCTGACTTTGACATATAAGGGTTTTGCTATCCGGAGAAAACTTCATAGACCTGAAAGGTCCGTCAGGTGTATCGAATTTCAGTCTTTGTTCACCCGTATCTGCATTCCAGAAACGAATCATCTTGTCATACCCACTGGTCGCAAGTGTCTCACTATCCGGTGAAAATGCTATTTTAGAAGTATATTGTGTATCAAATCTGATAAGGTCTGTGTGTCGGGCATTTGTATTGACGTCATAAAGCCAAACCCCTGTGGTACTGGATATTGCTAACCGATTACCGTCAGGAGACAACTGAATATCACGTATTGTTCCTTTTCCAAGACGTGCTCTTGCATGTTCAGGCAGATTTAATTGCGTATAGTCCTGTGAGAATATGGTAGGATTATATGTTACAAAAAGTATGAGTAACACCAAAATAGTTAAAAATAACCTTGTTTTCATCACTCTTCGGTGTGGAGACCCCGCTGCTTTAGCACGGGGAGGAAACACCGATCCTATAATTGAAGTTTAGTTTTCTCAAGACTGTGAATTCTTTCTGTTTTGCACCTGTTGTTAGTCGTTTTCCATCAAGGCTGTAGATTGAAAACAACCCTTTTGAGTTTATACCTGCCAGTCGTGTCAAGCCGTATTTGGCATGTTTAACAAGTGTATTCTTCACCAACCCATTTTTTAGAATCGTGCCACCATATCTGCTACGCATGCCACCTTTCTTTGGAACTTCACGATGCAGATTGCGTCTTGCAATCGGTATCGGTGAAATGCAGAATATACTTGTATTGTCCACAATCGCATCTCCACCTACGGTATGATAGGCAAGACACCATGAGTCAACACAATGGGCGTCAAAGGTTTCTGCTAACTTCTTGGTAGATTTCTTGAGACCGAGTCTATCTCTAATCTCTTTTGTTTCATATCCTTGCAGTGTTAGCAGTTTCCATCGTTTCTTGACTTCACTATAAAACCAGTCCTTACCAACTTGCAGCGGACTAAAAGACGTGTTCCACTTCTTTTGATACTGTTTTGTCTGCGCCTTGATGTCCTCAACACACACATGCGTGACTGGATAGAGTTTAGATAACCAATCAAGGATACGCAACTTCCAATCCCATCTTGCACGCGTGCCAGCTGGAATACGCTCTGTGTTAGCAAGGCGATTTGTTCTGTTCTTT
The DNA here is from genome assembly GCA_022828145.1 of Candidatus Poribacteria bacterium. Taxonomy (GTDB): domain Bacteria; phylum Poribacteria; class WGA-4E; order WGA-4E; family WGA-3G; genus MSPOR6. Next base: position 162,909 of record JAJEJA010000024.1, read on the forward strand.
CGGTTTGGACACTTTCGTGACCTGCGACTCCTACGCAACTCTTTTCGTTTAGCAACTTTTCTTGACACTTGGTTATGTGCATCTGCTTGAATATTCAGATACGTGTGAGACTCTGATTTTACGGTAAATCCTTCCTTCTTACTACCAGGATCCACACCTATGGCTATGTCTTGACTATGGTTTTCTGAAGGATTTTTGTTTAATCTAACACAAAATACACCATTACGCCAAAATGGTGTTGCCTTACCTGATTTAATCCACTTTTTAGCACGTGATGGCTTAGTAGGCATTAATGGTTTTTGGTTTTTATCAACAACTGGAACAAACATAGTTTGTAATTTCCTTTTCAGGATATATATTGCCCCATCCAGATCACATTACAGAGCGGAATCAGACTTGGGGAGCATCTGAAACATCAATAACTTACCAATAGTTCGTAATGCGATATTTTACTGTAGTCAATAGTTTAACTCGTGGAGTGAACGCTTGGTATGCGCTTCACACAAGCCCCTTGCTTTAGCTTGGGGTTACTGACTGTGTAAGAGTTCCGTTCTGAGATTTAAATTGACATTCCTGCCAACTATGGTATAATAAACGCTGTAGACATGTTAGCACAAATTAAAAAAATTTGAAAGGAAATGAATTTTTATTATGGATTTAACACGCCAACCACCACGTCGCCCCTCTAATCTCGATGTTGCGGGGATTGTGGGTGCCGCACGAATGACAGACAAGGCACGCGCACACAACGATGAAACACTCGGAGAATTTGTCTATGGAAAATACTCCGGATTAGACCGACGAATATTAGCGTTCTTGAATATTACGGCAGATGATTTTGCGGTAGCAGCAGATGAATACGATGATGGAGCACTCAGCAAGTGGATGCTTGAAACAGGAAACAGATCTGCCGAGGAAATTGAGGAATTCAACAGATCAGAACTTGAGAAACTACCCGCTGACAAGAAACATAAACAACTTCTGGAAGAACGTCTTGCGAAGTTTGCACCGGATCGCACGGATATCAAGACAGTGCTGCAATCAATTGAACTGGATGATTGGGGTTGTTTTTGGCAGGTTGATCTGACTGTGCGTCCACCACGTAGTGCACGCGCAAGAGATGTCGCGGGAATCTGTGGTGTTGCTCGTATGGCAGATAAAGCACGGGCAGAACGCGCAGGAAAAATCGGTGAATACAAATACGGCGACACGTCTGGTCAAGATGTTCGTATTTTGGAATTCCTCGGTGTTTCCGCTGACGATTTCCAGCTCGCAGCAGTCAAAAACCCAAACGATATTGAGATCGGTGAATGGGTCCTGGAAAACTCTGATAGATCAAGAGAAGAGATTGATACTTTCAATCACGCTATGGTGAATCGCGGTCCTAATGAAACGACACGTGAACGTTTTGAAGCAAGACGGCAAGAAGTAGATCCAACTCGAACAGACATCAATACATGGGTTGCTTTACAAGACTTAGACGATGAGTTGAGTTTCGGTATCGTTGATCTACGAAGACGAGCACCGAGAAGTCCAAACAGTACAGATGTCTATGGAATGGTTCACTTGGCACGTTTGATAGATAAAGGAAGGGCATTTATTGGTGAGACTTTAGGCGAGTATTTTTACGCTGAGGATTCTGGTATGGATAGAATGGCACTCGGCTTTCTCGGCGTTTCTGCTGACGACTTTACCGAAGCACTTAGAATACATCCTAACGACGAGGATGTTGAAGCATGGTTGAAAGAAAACTACGCAAAAAGTGATAATGACATCAAAGAATTCAATGAAAAGATTAGTCAAATGGGCCCTGAAACTGAACGCCATAAAGCTATGATGGCAAGAATGCTTAAGAAAATTAATGCTGAGTCTGAGAACATCAACACCTGGTTTGCTATGATGGAACTTGATGATGAAAAAACATTTGCCATATAGAGGAATTCGTTAAGACTAATTGAACCTGGATCCATGATTGATACGACATACCTCACTGAATCTGATGATAAAAGAGATTAAGAGTGAAGCAGTATTCACGGGTTATTACACTTGTAGGGGGTGTTGTGGCTTTAATTGGTTTTGCATTCCCCTGGATGGAAGATATACCAGGACATGAACTTGCAAACAACTCATCCTCTGTTTTATTAGTTTCCATAGTTACTTGGATAATTATTGTTACAAGTTTAGTATTGAATAGACAAACAATCATAAAGGGTACAATCTCAAGAATAATGGTGACGATTTGCAGTGGTATTGGACTATACTGTTTTATCAGACTGTTCTTTGGGGAAAGGTGGAATGTTAGTATCTATGGATATTCTGTTGAAGAACTTCAATATGGTGCGTTTATAAATGCGATAGGATTTATCATTGCAATCGTAGGTATATGGAATTATCCAAAAACGGGAGACCTATCAGACTCCGATGAAGGATAGAAAACTGTCAGTACAGAAAAGGAGAACGCATAATGTTTTTTGCTACAAAAAATGCCATCTATTCCATTGAAGATAATGGGAATAGTAAACCTATTGAAATATATAATGCGACTAACCAACAAAGTCCTGAAATTAGTGATAACTACGGTACGTTAATTTCAATACCAGAAATGCAGTCCATAGCGGTTGCACTTTCAGATGGGACGCTCTTGATTCTAACACCGAATGGTGAGAAGAGCCAGACCTCAATAAAAATTCCAACTGGAATTGAAGACCCAATTGCTTCACTGCTTTTTATTCGTGAAGACCCTTTGACACTACTGATCGGAACGGATGAAGGTGCTTATGTCTATCGTCTCGTTGGTGAGGAAGGTCCTGCAGAACGCATTCAAACTTTTGATGATTTAGAATGCAGAAAAGATTGGTATACCCCTTGGGGAGGCCCACCTGCTGTGCGGACATTAGCAAAAACTAAAGACGGTTTTTGTTATGCTGATATTCATGTTGGCAGTATCATGCGTTCACCCGATGAAGGTGTTTCATGGGAACCTGTTACACCGGACCTCAATAAAGATGTACATCAGGTTGCTACGTGTCCCGCAGACGATAATCAGGTATTTGCTAATACCGCAAACGGCGTCTATGTAAGTAAAGACCGAGGTGACTCGTGGATAAACAGACTTGAAGGATTACCTGTTCGATATGGGACTGCTATTGCCATAGATCCAACTGACCCAGACTTGATGCTTGCCTCAGTCCAGCGAGGACCGAGAGGTGGTGGTGCTTGGTTATGTCGTTCGGATGACGGCGGTTCAACTTGGACTGAACTCAACGATCAAATAACAGAACAAGCAGGTCGTATAAGCACTGGTTCCATCGCTTTTGCTGCCGATGGAACCGCATGGGCAGCTATCGGAAAGACACTCTATATAGGTCTGGATGGTGCAACGGATTGGAGTCCTTTCTGGACAGCACCAGCGTCCGATTCATCAGAATATCCGATCAAAACCCTTGCTGCTTAAATGATCTATTAACGTGAGTCTGATAAATCAGAACAAATAACTACGTAGGTTGGGTTGAGGCACGAAACCCAACATCTTGACCCATTATGGAGCAATACATGTCGGGTTTCGCTTCGCTCTACCCGACCTACGGAAGAAAACTATACCTTCATTTAGAAGTTGACAGAACAGTAGATTGAAGAGGTGGAAGCATGAATGTTTTAGGTATTGATTTTACCTTCTTTGCAGTAAGCAATATGCAGGAATCTATTTCCTTCTATCGTGATGTCCTTGGTATTCCACTGACGGTTTTGGCACATGAAGGTAAATGGGCAGAATTTGAGACTGAACATGGAACTTTGTCATTAGGTGAAGGTGATTTTTTTACTGACCCCGGTGGTGGGATGGTGGCTTTTGCTGTTGAGGACGTGAAAGCTGCTATTGTGGAATTAGAACAAGCAGGGATTAAACCCCAATCATCTTTGGGTGAATCTGCCGTCTGTTTCTGGGTAGTCATTGAAGACCCAGATGGAAACCGTATTATCATCCACCAGCGAAAGGATAAGACCGTTGGTTAAACAAATTCAAAATTTTATTGTATAATTATACAATAGTTTGGACAATTTTCAGATTTTTTCTGTTGTATCTTTCATTAGAATATACATTTCTTATATCCTGAATGAAATACACCTTTCGCCCCTCTGGGGCTTAGGTTTGAGATACGAATATGTTTCTATACACCTTTCGTCCCTCTGGGACTGTCGCATTGATGTCGTTTCTATTTTGGCTGAGTTTCTAAACCCATATATTTCACTAATAAAACAGAGCAGCCCCAGCGGGGCGACAGGTGTATAGAAATGCAAATATACAATAATCTTTAGCCCCAGCGGGGCGACAGATGTATAGTTATGCAGACAGTTATTGTAATCTTATAATGAAAAACTCAAAGGGACTTAAAGTGAATATTAAAAGAACAATTCAACTTGCAGTTTTAATATCTATCTCCATTCTTATCTTTGGACATATCGGATGTGAACGGGTCCAACAAGTATTGGATTCACAGACAGTCATTGATGTACCAATAGAGGCACGAGACCATGTGTGGCCTGTTGATCAAAACGGTGTTGAAGTGCCTGTCCCAGGAACATGGGTGTTAGTTTCACATACGCACGAAAATTCAACATCTACAATTGGTGAGAGTTTTACCTTACCAGCAGATCCACAACCTATTCTACAAGTATCAGATGGTACATACACAGATGGTGAAGGTATCCTCTGGACAAAAATAAGACTCATAACTGCTGAAGGAGATAGATGGCAGTTCATTGAACGGGTGGACACAAGCGTAACGCCGCATCAATTACACGCAATAGTTACAGTAGATGAAAACGGTATCCCTATATTGGAATATGCGGAATATCCTTTTGTGTTACCGAAATATAACGTGCAAGTTTGGGAAAAACAGTGAGGTATCCTATCTAATCCATGCGTATACCGATGCTCTTCCGTTTTTCGCTATACGGCTTTCTAAAGAATCAACGCTACTACGACCCATTCCTAATATTAGCGTTTCTTGAGAAGGGGTTGTCCTTTTTTCAAATCGGTATCCTCATCGGATTTCGAGAAATTTGCACGAATGTGTTTGAAATCGCGTCAGGTGCGGTTGCTGATCTTTACGGAAGACGTCGCGCAATGATATTTTCGTTCTGTGCATATATCGCTTCGTTCGCTACGTTTGCACTGAGCGAATCATTTGCTGTTCTTTTCATGGCGATGTTCTTTTTCGGTTTAGGTGATGCATTCAGGACCGGCACCCACAAAGCGATGATTTTCGACTGGTTGCGGATGCAGGATAGGTTAGATGAAAAAACAAAAGTCTACGGTTTTACACGTTCTTGGTCGCAGATGGGTTCTGCATTATCAGTACTTATCGCGGGTGCTTTGGTATTCTATCGTGGTAATTTCATAGACATTTTCTGGTATTCAATCATCCCTTACGGTGTCAACATAATCAATTTCCTCGGTTATCCATCTCAGTTGGATGGAGATAGACAGAGCGAATTTTCATTGAAAGCGGTCGCAAAACTACTCGGGAAAGCCCTCAAAAGTGCAGTATGCTTTCCCCCGCTCCGAAGACTTGTTTTTGAGGGCATGGGTTTTGAGGGTATGTATAAAGCCAGTAAAGACTTTCTGCAACCGATACTTAAACAGACTGCGATTGCATTACCCGTATTGGTAGCATTGGATGAGTCAAAACGTTCAGCATTGCTGGTCGCTGGGGTCTATTTTCTCCTATATTTTCTATCATCTTTTGCTTCACGGAGCTCTCACCGTTTCTCAGACTGGCGTGGGGGAGAAGAAGGGGCTGCACAATTGATGTGGTGGATAGATTTAGCACTCTTTGCATCCCTAATTCCAGCATTATGGTTTGGGTCGCTCACATTGGTAATTGTGTTATTCGTAGCATTAGCAATCCTTCAGAATATCTGGAGACCCGTATTAATCAGCAGATTTGATGCACAGTCTACACCTGACATGGGTGCGACGGTTTTGTCTATTGAAGCACAGGCAAAATCATTAGCGACTATCATCTTTGCACCACTACTTGGATGGTTAGTGGACGCATTTACACCATTTGCTCCCGTTGAAGTCGCTCAGTTTGTTCCGATAGGAATTGTTGGCACATGTATCGCCATCGCAATACTCTTTGCCTATCACAGCAAATTGGAAGCGAACCCTGCATTTACACCTGAATAATATCACCTGATACGCAAAACAATGGAACAACTACCCTTATTCTCTTCATTAGAACAGCATAACATTCGAGAGCCGGACCCTCCACCCAAAAACAGAGAAGCAGCAGATGTAATCCATGGGTTACATTATGTGCCAGATTATATCACCGATTATCAACACGATTGGCTCATAGACAAAATAGGTGAACAGGAGTGGTCCTACTTTGGTAAAAGACGTATGCAGAATTACGGGTCAAAGTATGATTACAATACAGGGGAGTTGAAAGAAGAAAGTCAAAGACGTGAGTTGCCTGAATGGCTGAATAGACTTAGCGAGAAATTGCATAGAGATAGACACATGACGAAAGTCCCAAATCAGGTGCTAATCAGTGAATACGAACCGGGACAAGGTATCGGTGGACACATTGATAAGGAGCCGTGGTTCAAGGATACGATTATTATTCTGAGTTTGGGGACAAGTTGCATTATGGAATTTACTAACGATGTTGATAAGACGAAAAAGGTGCAGGTCTGGCTTGCGAAACGGAGTATAGCGATACTACAAAAGGCAGCGAGATATGAGTGGTTGCACGGTATTCCTGCCAGAAAATCAGATATGTGGGAGGGACGAAAGTATATAAGGCAACGGCGCGTATCGCTGAGCTTTAGGAGAACGGAGTGACCTGCCATTCAACCCAGAGAGGAAAGGTATCAAGACGCGTTTGTAGGGAGTGTTTCAATCCTTATTCAAGATGAAGTTGTTGGCATTCACGTGGATGACCTGTCCAGGTTGCACGCCTTTGAGCACTTGATTCACTTTAGACATAGCAGGTTCAATGTGTTGTAGTTTATTACTCTTAGCAAAGATGATAATAATACCGATAGAATATTTTCTGATGTTCTGTTGATATTCAAAGCCCTTATCCATCGTCACCAGCACATCAAACGTTTTTTCGGCTTGTTCAAGGAGTTCGCTATTTCGCTTTCCTTTCCACCCTTGTCGATCCACAGTTGTCACGTAGCAATCGGGATCAAAATATCGGATTAATCGCCAGTTTAAGTTTTCGTCAAGTAGAACCCGCATGTCACTTTGATTTCCTATCTTGTTGTGCATAAGCATCAAGTGCCGTTGTCAATGCGAATTCTAAAAATGCAATTGCCTGATCTCGCGACACAGTAGGGAACCCATCAAGAAAGTCATCAAGACTCTCTCCAGTTTTCAGATGGTGAATTAGCGACTGGATCGGCACACGAGTGCCGATAAACACTGTTGCCCCGTGGTGAATCTCGGGGTCTTGGTTTATCATTGCTTTGTATAAACGAAACGCAGTCCACTCGGGGTCTATATCTTGACGAGAACAATCAGAGCTGCTATAATACCGAGCTGAGGGACACACTGTTGACATAAACTGTATCTGTGTCGCTTGAGATAGTTTTTCACATATATCTGCAATAGCACTTCCGTCACGTTTAGTATGCTCCATTTTGGGTATTACTCGGACATACAAGACATCGTTACTGACTTGCTCCAAAAATTCTTCTGACAACCTTTTAGACACGGGTTCACTATATTCCAAATACGGATAATGTTCTTTTAGAATACGCACTAATTCATTTACAACGGACGGGTTTTCGTGTAGTTTTTCCATTATTATTTTCCTTCTGAAAAATTGCTAAAATTTATTTAGGTTACGATAATCGCATTGATTAATCACCTTCATTTAATTACTTGCAATTACTTCAAAGCTTACCTGATAAGTGTCCATCAAATAACTGTAATCTTAGAATGATACTGATAACGGTATAATGGAAAAGCACGATCTGAAGACCGTGCCTTATGTAACCGAGTATAGTTAAAAACGTTTTGATTTAACAGATGCCCATTGCGTTGTTAACTTTTGCTTGGCATCAACGGATTGCGGTTCTCCATCAAGGGATAACTCATCTTCAGGTTGTCCTTCAAAGAAACGGAAATTATCAAGCCAGAAATCAATATCTGACTGTGCAATTGCTAAGCCTACCCACATCTGTCTTTGGATATCCCTACTTGCAGCAAAAGTCAGTTTATACTCTTCCCACGTTTGTCCTGTCAGTTGAATATCTCCACCTTGCAGGAAATCCCAGGGCTCTTGTTGCATCTGTATATTAACGCTGACTTGTCTCGGCTCTTCGGCACGCGCCCAAAAAATCAAGGTATACTCTTTTCCACCCTGCATTGATACATTCAACTGTTTAATCTTTGCATGCCAATTCGTGCCTGTTGCTTGTACACCTACAATTTTGAGACATTGGTCACCGTGCTGTGGGTTATCCTCATCAATCTCCATTGTGTACAACCCGCCTCTGTCGCAGCAGGAACCATCTTCCAAATCCCATGCTGTCAGACCATCCTCAAAACTGTAGTTTTCAAGGAGAAGTTCACCAGTCTCCCATTTACCAAAATCTTGAACTGTACCTGCCACACAATTCCCAACTATCATTATAGCAGTCAAAACAGTGCTTATAACGTAACGTTTTCTCACTAAAATCCTCCTATTGATATATTTATATTTTGTAAATGTTTATCCACGCATGAGAGATTCCACTTCAGGTAATACTTTTTTCACCGCAGCCTGGTCAACTTGGTCTGCGACACTGGTATATCCTGCAGTATTAATCATCTCAGCAAGATGTGTTCCCAGTTGTTCAATAGTCCATGCTACCGAATCTGGTACAGTCTCTTTATCAAGCTTTCTATGATCGTTTTTGCCTGATGGGTCGTAATGATAGTGCGGATTTTTACGGAAGCAGTCAAATCGTAGGAGTTGGATATTCTCACCATCTGCTTTACCAAACACACGCACGGTGGGACCCCCATCTTCTCCTAAATTACGGTTATCTACCCGAAGTTCAACGCCACCAACATGAAATACTTTCTCGTCCATTTTTCTTCTCCCGATTGTTGTCATATAGATAATTATACACACAAAACGAAAACATGTCAAATAATGGCGTATATAGTTTAATTTTGCTTGCAAATTTTCTGCATAATGTTTATATTTATACGGGAGGTAAATCACCGATGGTGAACAACACATTAAAGTTTAACCAGAACGGTCTTTTTAAGATTGTCCAGTATACTGATATACACTGGCAGAACGGTGAATCTGTTGACCAGAAATCCGCTGAACTGATGGAAAGTATAGCAGAAGCAGAAAAACCTGATCTGATCGTGTTAACAGGAGATATGTTGTCTGGTGGAGGATGTGACGATGCAAGCGCATCTATGCGTCAAATCGTCAAGATAATGGAGAACTGCAACACCCATTGGACTGCGGTGTTTGGAAATCACGACGATGAGGGAACAGCAAACCGTCATGAGTTGATGGTCGTCATGCAGGAGAGTGATCTGTCACTCATTGAACAGGGACCGGAGGACATAACTGGCGTTGGAAATTTTGTTCTAACAGTTCAGGACTCAGAAGATGACAACCCTGCTGCGCTGCTGTATTTTATAGATTCCGGGAGTTATGCCCCCACAGATATAGGCGGTTACGATTGGATTAGAAGAGACCAGATTGAATGGTATCTTGATGAATCTGCAAGATTTACTAACGATGCCGGACATCAACTTCCCGCACTCGCTTTTTTTCATATCCCGATACCCGAGTATCATGAAGTATGGGATTTCCACACGTGTTACGGTGCAAAATATGAAGATATATGCGCCCCAAGAGTAAATACGGGCCTGTTTGCTGCCTTGCACGAAGCAGGAGATGTGTTAGGTACTTTTGTGGGACATGATCATATCAACGACTTCTGGGGAGATTTACACGGGATACGTCTCTGCTACGGGAGGGCAACCGGGTATAACACCTACGGTAAAGATGAATTCCCACGTGGCGCACGCGTAATAGAATTAAAAATGGGTGAACGGCAATTTGATACTTGGCTTCATCTTGACGATGGAACTATCATTCATGAACAAACACAGCATACACCACTACAACGCACGTTCACTAATGGTTAAGAAACATTGTAAAGACGAATTCAGTATTTCAAACCTTGAATTTTATTTTTCATATCCAGTGATTATCATATATTTTACCATGTTGAATTCAAGGTCCTATCCTTGAGGAGGTTAATGTGAGAGCACAACCACAAGTCACTATCCGCTTTGAAGAAGATGTCGCAGTTTTTGACATTACAGGATATCTAACAAATGAATCTGAAGACGCTATGAATGATGCTTATGCGCATAGTGATGTTCAGGAAGCAACAAAACTACTACTCAATTTTGATCGTCAGAGTTTTATAACAAGCAGCGGATTCGGCACAATCATCAAACTGCTTTGGAAAACACGAGATAAAGGGCAATCTATGCGTATAGCACATCCCGCTACACAAGTAAGAACCATCTTTAATACCATCGGATTGACACAGAGCATCGGTGTGTTCGCGACAGAAGAAGAGGCGTTAGCAGACTTTTAAGGGAAGAGCGTGTACATGTTTGTGTTAAACAGTACTCCTAAGAGACTCCAGAGACTACCTGCAAGAAATTGTCCAAAGATTAAGCCTAAGAACAGTGGAAGCGCATGACGATAAGCACGAACACCGCCTCCTGTGAATATTATTCTCTTGAAAAGCCAACCCAAGAATATTGAAAACCACATCCAACCGATTGCCCAACCATTACCAACGGCATAACCGACTGGATAGAAGGGCCACCACAAAAATTGCCGTTTGAGTACTGTCAAGATCACTGTAAAGACGAAACCAAAACCGATATATTGGATCGCTGGTAGGTTGGGAGCACGTGGTGAGGTTATCCAATTCTGTAGACGATTAAACTCACCGACTCCCCATCGCGCGAATCGGTACTCATAGTAAAGCGCAACATGACCGACAATTGATATGACTGCACCAACGATAGATGCTACTATCAGTGCAACAACTAACCGATTTTCACGAAGACTGAAGTGTCTACCAATTTTAAAGGCTTCCAGCTGATGCGGCATCGGATGACAACGATACCCGTAAGCAAGCCACGATAGAAGCGTGGTATTGGTCAGATTCTGTGCACCCAGTGGACGGCTACCTAAAAACAGTAGCATGAGGCGATCTGGATGCACTCTATGTAACTCATGTGTGGGAGGACCGAGTTCTGCACGCATACGTGTCATGCCAATACACAGTATCAAGTAAATACCGAAATATCCAAGCGCAACCCACGGGGACAATCCTGCGTAATACCAGAAGATTAAAACAAACGCTAAACCGAACAGCAGACCGAAAACTGCAAGACGATACAAAGGATCTTTGGATCTAAAGGAGAAAACACCTCCCAATACCTTTAGTATCTCTCTACGGCTTGTCAATAAAGCGAGTAATCCAATCCCGATCCATGCCCCCGCACGTTGTTCTGTCTGAAATCCTATCGCGGTTGTCCATCCTGTTGCGCTGAAAAAGACGCGTTGGAGTCCCCAGAATAAATAAAATGCCCAAAAAGACAAGGCTAAGTCCAATGGCATTAGGTACCCGAGGCCTATAGCGAAAGGATACACATATACGGGTAAACGTCCCATCGCATTCCAAGGACGATCTGCAAAGAAGAGCTGATACTTTATCTTTAGAGAAGGTATGACCGGGAAGAGGTAATTGAGACCCGCAAGTAATTCTAATCCAAATGCGATACCGAAACCGAGCCAGATGAGTTTATTACGAAAAAGGTTTGATGTATTACCCAGGAGTTCTACGGGGAGTGTTGTCAATGGATAACTCAGTTTTTCATGGTCTATCCACTGTTTCCGTATGATGATGTTGATACATAGCATCATAAACAGGAGCACGATCACCAGAGCACTCCACGCAACTATCGGTACAAACCACGCCTCCATATAGATAGGTCGCCAGAAAGTGTCATCGCCTTCAAAATAGCCTTGAAGTATCTTTCGGTCCGTAATAGTTAACCAGGTGGGTAAGAAACGGAAGAAGATATCCGACCACTCATTTTCGGGTGTGGCAAACCAACCTGCGTTTGCTATCATCGGCACTAATTGTCGTACAATATCGTGTCCGGCAAGTGCTGTTGCGACAGAGACCATAATATAGGTCATCGCCAATTCACGCGAAGTTGGTGCGATATGCTTTAGGTATTTTCTCAGAAGAGGAGTGATTGCAGCCAACAGAAAGAATGTGAACAGCACAGTAGGAAAGATTGAGAAATCTGTGAGTTCCCATACCACACGGTTCTCTGCCGAGATTATCCAATAGCAGGTTAGTATGATGAGGATTGAACCGAAAAGAAGCGTGCCAACTACGAAGCGGAGTCTTGAAGGTTTTGCTACATCCCGAATTGCACTATGTTCGTTTTGATGCATAATCCTATCATAGCACATTCTTAAGGTTTCAGCAACAGCTTTCTTAGGTGTAACGTGAGTTTGATAAATCATTTCGGTTGCGTTCACTCACACTATTTCGTATCCGATAGGCGTGCATTGTAGCACAAACTTTCAGTTTGTGGCACATTTTCGCAAACTGGAAAGTTTGCGCTACATTTATCAAACTAACATTAGATGAATGTCTTGAAATCCTTGACAAAATGGTGACATTTTGCGAAAATGATAATGGAGGAATTATCTATGAAATTAGCACGATATGATATGAATGGAACAATTGGATACGGAATTGTTGATGGAAATAGTTTGCGAACTTTAGACGCATGTCCGTTTACAGATTTCAACGAAACGGGAGATACCGTCCGTTTAGAAGATGTTAAACTGCTTGCACCTACAAAACCTTCAAAAGTACTTGCTGTTGGTTTAAATTATCGCAGTCATTTAGGTGATGCAGCAGAACCGAATAACCCTGAAATTTTCATCAAAACACCATCATGTATAAATGATCCTGAAGGTGAAATTGTGCTGCCTGAAGGTGATGACGATGTGCATGCGGAAGGTGAATTGGTGGTGATTATGAAAGCAAAAACACAGAAAGCGACTCCTGAGGAAGCTGCTGAGAATATCCTCGGTGTAACCTGTGGGAACGATGTAAGCGCACGCACCTGGCAGAAAAACGACTTGCAATGGTGGCGCGCAAAAGCATCCGACACTTTTGGTCCCATGGGACCTGTTATCGCAACTGAGGTTGACTACAACGACCTTCAATTGGAAACACGTATCAACGGAGATGTGGTTCAGTCACAAACAACTGCTGACCTAATCTTTCCTGTGCCTGTGATCATTAGCTTCATCTCTCAATCTATGACCTTAGAGGCTGGCGATGCAATCTATACAGGCACCCCTGGAACGACAACCGCTTTAAAAGCAGGTGATGTCGTTGAAGTTGAGATTGAAGGTATCGGTGTATTGCGGAATGGCGTTGTTGCATAACTTAACGTGAGTTTGATAAATGTAGCGTAAACTTTCCAGTTTGCGCCAGATGTGCTACAAACTGAAAGTTTGTGCTACAATTCGTGTCTCTCGGATACGAAAATGGCGTGAGCGAACACATCCGAAATGATTAATCAAACTGACGTTAACTTATGATGCTTTCTGGGCAACGAAGGTTACTTCTGTTTTGCCTTCTAATCCTGCTACAACTGGGAAGGTCCGTTCACCATGCCCATCCTTTGTAACATACCGCACTTCTGGTGAGAAATACGCATAGAGGGCAGTGTTTCTGGAATGTGGCGATGCATTTGGACCGGATCCGTGTACCATCAAGCTGTGGAAAAAGAGCGCACTTCCAGCAGAAAGGGGTACATCCATCTGCTGCTTCGCCACATCCTCTCTATCGGTAAGTTCAGCATCCTGTTGTCGGGCAATCCCACCCCACTCTTGCACACCCCATAAGTGACTACGGGGAACGACTTTAAAGCAACCGTTCTCTACAGTCGCATCGTTTAGAGCGATACTCACCGTGACCAGTCTCGGTGGTTCCATAGGCCAATAGGCTGAATCTTGATGCAATCCATGAGATGAACCGTGGAAAGCAGGTTTAAACATTAAGGTGCTTCTAAATAGGAGCAAGTCATCTCCGATTAAGTTTTGCAGCACAGCAATTAGGTTTGGATGTTGTGCTAAATCCTTAAACACCTCTGAGTATTGACGCGTATTCTCAGCTTTCCGTAATACAGGCAATGCATCACCCTGCGTCTTATCTTTAGCGAAAGGTTCCTGCTGGACATGCCTGCGTGCAATATCAGCACGTTCCTTTTCTGTATCAGATGCCTGTCCAGCTGCAAACTGATGTAGTAGGTGTATCTCTTGCTGACACTTTTTCACCTCTTCAGGTGATAATAGGTCTTTAACAACGAGGTAGCCTTCTTTCTCAAAAAAGTCCTTCTGATCAGTCTTATCCATTTTATCCTCCGAAGAGTTTTGATATTTCATATATAACGCTTGAAATCGCAAACCCGATATAGACAGCAGAAGCGATCAGCATCATTATTGTTGAAATTGCTTTAGGTTTTGCAAAACTCGGTAAAAACTTTCTGTTCATGTAAAGGGTTAGTGGTACATAAATTGCCATTGCGAATCCACCCATATAAGCTGCACTGAATAAGAATCCGAGTTCGCTGACGTTTAATTGCTCCATAACATAAGTAATCACACATCCTGCGACGATCCAGATACCCGCTACAAGGAGATACCACCAGCTCAATGACCGTTTTTTTGCACCTTTGAAGTTCGTGTAGACAATATCAGAGATGGAACGACTTACACCGTCGACCAAGGCAAGTTGTGTACCGAAGAGTGTTGCGACACCGACGAGTAGAAAGATATATTGCCCCGGCAATCCCCAAATGTCTTTTAAAATGTTAGCTTCATCATATATGAGTGTTCCCGCTTCTGGGACAATTCCTTTTGGGTGTAGAACCGCAAGAGCACCAAAGATAAAGAGGAGCATCGTGACGGTGTTAAGTGCCCAAAAGAAGAGCATTTGATCCTGTTTAATATATCGCCACCATGCAGTGAACCGTTGGCGATTCTCTTCCGTTTCCTCACATAAGAATCCGGTAGATGGCACTGTTTCGTCTCTTCCACGCAGCGGGTTTCGTAGAGATGGTAACCGTGCTCCCATACCGATGTTCTTGTCACGGAGATAGAACGTGTAGAATAGGTTTGCAGTGCCACCTGCTCCAGCGAAAACCACAGCAATAAATAGTTTCTTGACGGTCAATCTATTATCCGCACTGTGTTCAACGTTAGCAATAAATAGGTCCTTGAAGTTCATATCATCCGGGATGCGTCCAACGTTTATCAGTCCAGACCCCAACTCTTTCCAAGTATCAAGATTACCTACAGCAATAACGACAAGAATCAGTCCAATGGTAACAATCGCAACGAGTAGTTCGACTGTATTCTCAACAGACTTATATACCATTTTTGGACCAAACAGGATCAGTGCGACAGCCGTGAAAGTAACGACAGTCCAGAAAGTATCTGAACCCCACCCGTTGGGTCCTATTAGAAGTGCCTTCAGTGCAAGTCCTGAGGTGCGTGCCCACCCCGGTGCAATCCAACTTACGACGGTAAGCAGAATGAACAGAGGTGCAAAACCTCTCCAGATACGACTATAACCTGTATAAACAGTTTCACCTGTCGTTATCGTCCATCTACCGACTTCAAAGTTGATCCAGAGCTGGAGAAAGACACCTAAAACTGCTGCCCATACCAAACTACCGCCGTATTGTGCAGCGATTCGGGGCCATATCACAATTTCTCCCGCGCCAATAGACAGACCGACTAAGATTGCCCCGGGTCCCGCTATTTTCCAAAACGGTAACTGTTTTTCAGGAAGATCAATTGTCTTAAAGCTCTCAAGCTTTTCAAAAATGTTTGATATACTGAATTTAGTCATACTTCATCTCTCTTTTCCTCAGAAACATAGTAATAACGTGAGTTTGATAAATCATTTCGGTTGCGTTCACTCACACCATTTCGTATCCGATAGGCGTGCATTGTAGCACAAACTTTCAGTTTGTGGCACATTTTCGCAAACTGGAAAGTTTGCGCTACATTTATCAAACTCAC
>JAJEJA010000042.1 GCA_022828145.1 Candidatus Poribacteria bacterium
CGCAAAAAACGCCAGAGAATACTACGCAAACATCGCAAACGCATATCTGAAAGGATTTGATTTTGAAGAATCTACTGAGGCTGCAAGACAGGTAATCGCACATAGTCCACGGAACCCTGAAGGACATCAACTCCTTGCACAAATCCTAAAGCAAACCGGTGAATACGAACAAGCAGTAGACAGTTACAAGCAGGCAATAAGACTGCGTCCTGAAATCATTGAAAACCGAATAGAACTTGCTGCTATTTACAGTCTTTTTGGGATATATCGTGAAGCTGTCGCACAATACTGGAGATGTTGGGAACTCAGCGATAACATCAATGACAAACTAAACTTGATTAAACCATTGGCAAACGCTTACTACGATTTAGGTAGACACGAAGAACTTGAAAAAAAATTGAAACAGATGGCAAAGACCAATACAACAGATATCGCTCCTGTCTTAGCACTTGCGCAAGTGCATCGTGTTGAGGGGAATCTATCCAGTGCACATTTTCAGATCGCACACGCTTTGGATCGTCAACAGGATAATGCAGACCTCTTAACCCAGTTAGTGGAGATTAACATCGACCTCGGAAACATACAGGAAGCACTTGATTACCAAGAAAAGCTTGTGAAAGTTAACCCTGATCCAATCCATAGACAAAAACTCGGTGAACTGCTTTTTGACCTTGGACGCGTACAGGAAGCAATACAAACATGGTCAAAAGTAATTCATGCAAAGAATCTGACACTTGAGGCGGAAGTAAAATTCGCTCATCTGTTGATACGGCACGGTTTACGGGAGGAAGCACTCTCCGCATTAGACAGCGCAGCCGAAAAAATCTCTGGTAAGGATGCACATCTTGCACTCTATCAACTCGGTACAACACTCCAATCCATGAACGAACCTAAAAGAGCGATACCACACTTTAAACGTGTGTTGGCAATGAATAAACCCATAGAAGAGTCTATATCCAGTGTTTCAACAATAACTGCAACACCGACTGTCACGCAAAGTCATTATGGTCCTCCAGGTATCAACCTAAACAAACTCAACCTTGCATCAATTCTAAGCAATGAGAGCGAAGCCTGGCACCCAAGTAGTTTTGAAGAGGCACAGTCAGGTGCACTATTACAGTTGGCATCCATCATGATGGGTGAGGGTAAATTAGACGAGTTAATTCAGGAATATGAGTATAGAAGTCAAGTAAATCCTAAGGACATACAAAATCTTGAACTCTTAGCACAACTCTACGGTTTGCTCGAAGACAACGGTTTGATCGTAGACAGCAATAGATCAGAACGGGTTATTGAAAAACTACTTGCTGCCGCACCTAACGATCCATTGTATCAAAGTATTAAGCTTCAGCAGGATGTGCTCAATAATCAACTCAATTTTGACGAGATCATGCAACGATTTGATAGCATGCAGTGGTTAACGCCTCAGGCAAAACAATGGTTCTTGGTAGATTTCATCCGATTGTCTAATTCTAAAAATTATCAAGGTCCAAAAGATAATGCTGAAAATCTATTAAATGAACTTGCTAAAGAAGCAGTTGATACACCAAAAATCATTCCAACGTTAGTCAATGCTTATGTTTCAACGGGTAGAACAGCTGAAGCAGAAGAATTAATAACAGTTGAACTTGCTAAAGGATCAGTTGATGTCCCAAAAATCATTCCAATGTTAGTCAATTTATACATTACGATGGATAGAGCAGCTGAAGCAGAAGAATTAATAACAGCGTATATTGAAACAGCAACCCCCCAAATGCTACAACAATTCTCCAAAGCATATCAGACGCTTGCATCCATATATCATAAGAAGAACGAAGTTGATAAAGCAGTCGTATTCTATTGGAAGTATTTTGAACTTACAAAACCGAAATCTACCAATCCGCGCCGTGCATTGACTCTCCAAAGATCGCCATATTCATTATATTCATTCGGAGGTTATGCACTGATCCAATCAGGTTTCCCATCTACAACGATATATTATGACCAGGACCGTTTGAAGTATCTACATAAAACATTCTATCGTATGTGGATAAATGACCAACTTGAAGCATTTTATAACCACTTGAAAACTGAAATAGAAAAAACTGAAGGAAGATACCGTATCTATCCTGCATTAGCATTATGCTACTGCTATTGGTGGGAAAATAATCGAGATGCAGCACTGGAGATTCTGACAGGATTAGAGCGAGAGTTTCCTGATGACATAACACTAAAGCTCATGACAACCCAGGTTACAATTCAGGCAGGTAAGCATAAAGAAGCTTTAAAACTTCTTCAAGACTTAACACAAGCGGACCCAAGAAACCGACGACAGTATTTCGACCTAACGTTACAGATCGCTGTTAATAGTCGCGATTCTGTTGCAGTGAGAGAATTGATGGCAAAAGTCCTTAACTCACCAAGAAGTGTCCGGGAACTTTATCAGTTCTCAAGACAACTTCAACAGGCAGGTCTGACGCAATATGCTATCGCTGTTGCCAAGAAAACAACCACATTGGCGTTACGTGAAGGGGATCCGAACTTCCTTGTGGAACTCAGCCGGCATCTCAGTAAATTAGGTCGCGGGCAGGAAGCAGCAAAGATAACATCACGAATTCAACAGGCAGCAAACATAGCTCGTAGGTCAATCGCTAAAGCGAATAGAGACCGTGTTACAAAACTATTTAAAGCCGTAAAGGATAATCCAAATTCATTCTCAGCACAAATAGAATTAGCTTCATACTATGAAAGTAAGAATCAGATCCAAGAAGCATCAGCCGCTTATGAAGCGGCACTGAAATTGCGACCAAAGGATCAGAATACACGTACACAGTACATTGCGCTTTTAGAACGAAACCGTCAATACAAAAAGGCTGTAAAACACTATACAATTTTATCAGAGGAAGAAAACGTTGAAGCACTGCATAAAATCTCTTCTTATGATATCGTGCAGACATTTAGAGCAGCAGGAGAACTTGAGAAGTTAGTTGAAATCACCAAAAAAGCAATTTCGTTTGAGAGCCAACATACAAATAGATATGAATTTGCACGATTAGTGGCATTGCGATTAACAAATGTAAAAAAGAGTAAATATACCATTGAAATCTTTGAAGAAATGTTGAAATCAAGCACCAATACTTATCCAGATATCTTGAAGTTAGTCGAGCTTTATGTAGTTTCGGGAGACCGCGATAAGGCAATTCAACTCTTACGTCAGAAACTTGAGATGGAAGGTACGAACAATAAAATCGACATCATAATCAAATCAGTAAAATTCACTGAATTAACAGAAGATTTAAAAGCATTATCAACAAAATATGACAGAATGATAGAGGCTGAGGATGTAGAACCTGTTCTGCTCTATTTAAATGCAGTCACAAAAATCGTGACAAAAGACTTTGAAGGGTCAGACGTAATTGTGGACAGACTGCTTAAAGTAATTCCAATAGGGGATAAACTCTCTTGGTTAACAACAATTGCAAATGCCTATAAGGCACAGGCTGACGTTGATCGTGAGATACGGATACGCAAAGCATCCTTAATTGATGTTGATCCTGTGCACAATGACAGTGAAATATCTACTATCTATAACCAGCTCGGTACAGCTTATGCTAAGAAGGGTGAAAAAGACATAGCAAAGGACTATATCAAGAAAATGGGGACAATACAACTGCTGCGGTCAATTTTACCATCAAACCAAGTGAAAGAAAGTGTCGCACGTATATACGTGCAATACGAACTCTTTGACGAGGCTGAAGTACTGCTCACTGAAATCATAAATGACTTTTTCGTGCAATCATTGATTAAAGCAAAAGCACAAGAACTACTGTCGACCCTGGAATATAGACGCGCTGTAAGAAAAGCGTACAAATGAGTCTGGCACACTCATATCAGAATGCTGGTGAGTTTAATGAGAGAAACATTAATAGAAACGGTATAACCACTGAAAACTGAAAACTAATTGACACGTTTCCCAAAATAAAGATATAATATGAGAAATGACACAATATGATGAAATAGTTAAGCACCTATTGGAACGTTATTGTATGCACTCTCAACATTAGGTAGTTTAGTCCATGATCCACTCCTATTTAATAAACTTATATCGGAGGAAATGATGCAAGAATCCCCCTTTTACGAACTCATAATGCAGAAAGGCATTGATAAAGGTGTTGAGAAAGGTTCGCGAGAAATGTCAATCAAAAGTATTCTTTCAGTACTTAAGAAACGTTTCCCGCAGCAGAATTTACAGCAAGTTTCGGAAACGCTTGAAGCAGAACAGAGCATTGAGCGTCTGATGGATCTACATCTCAAAGCAATTGATACACCAAGTGTTGATGCGTTCTTATTAGCCATCATAGCCATCAACACATAGAAGATACTTAAAAGTAGTAGGCACACGCCGTGTGCCGTCCACAAGGACAAAAAATGAATATCCTCGTCCTACACGGACCCAATCTACATCTCTTAGGTAAACGGCAACCAGAGATCTATGGACACCAAACATTAAATGACATCAACACTGCACTGGACCAATTTGTAGCATCATCTTCATTTGAAGTTACACTGAAGATTTTGCAGTCAAACCATGAAGGTGAACTGGTTTCCATTATCGGTGAACACATAGATTGGGCAGACGGTATATTAATAAATCCCGCAGCATATACACATACAAGTGTCGCAATTCGGGATGCACTTTCCACTGTCGGATTACCCGTAATTGAGATACACCTATCCAACATCTACGCACGTGAAGATTTTCGACACCACTCTTATGTCTCAGGTGTCGCTGCTGGCGTAATAAGTGGATTTGGTGCATATAGCTATATCTTAGCTCTTGAAGCAATGATACATATACTTGGACCCAAATTATAGTGGATTCAACAATTAACTTTACATCTGAGTTGTAGGAGGGAACTCCGATTCCCGACTATTAGGGTTGTGTCGCGATTCGGAGATCGCTCCTACAGAATATATGTAAACTTATTTACATAATTTACTATAAACGACCATAAAAACATAGTTTGAAAAGGAATTGTTTGTGGAACAGAACCCGTTTATACCTTTCAGTAGACCTTGGATTGACGAAACAGAAATTGAAGCAGTTAGTGAAGTTCTCGCTTCAAAATGGATCAGCACAGGTGCAAGAGTCAGAGAATTTGAACGTGCATTTGCTGAACACATCGGCGTAAAACATGCTATTGCAGTCAGCTCCTGCACAGCCGCACTACACCTAAGCCTTGTAGTTACCGGTATTGGGATAGATGATGAAGTCATTACAACCCCTTATACATTCACAGCAACAGCAGAAGCTATACGGTATGTCGGAGCAAAACCGGTTCTTGTTGACATCAATCCTGAAACTTTAAACATTGATGTCAATAAGATTGAGAAAGCAATAACACCAAAAACGAAAGCACTCATGCCTGTCCACATAGCTGGACTCCCGTGTGAGATGGAGACATTGCATCATATATGTCAGAAACATAATCTGTTGCTAATTGATGACGCTGCACATGCAATCCCCGCTGAATATAAGGGACAATGCATTGGAACACTCGCTGATCTAACCGCTTTTAGTTTCTATGCAAATAAGAATATCACGACTGCTGAAGGTGGAATGATTACAACAAACAGTGACGCATACACTGAACCTTTGCGAACAATGCGGTTACACGGGATTGATAAAGATGCGTGGGCAAGGCAGTCAAAACGTAGTATATGGCGTTACGACATCACCACCGAAGGCTATAAATATAATATGACGGACATACAGGCAGCTATAGGTCTGTGTCAACTCATGAAAATCAACAAAATGCATGAACGACGGCAAAACATTATACAGATATATAATGAAGAACTATCAAAAATACCACAAATCAATATCCCTGCGCCTGCTGATGAAACGTCTAAACATGCATGGCATCTATACATAATCCAACTTAATGGTGTTGACAGAGACCTGTTTGTTGAAACATTACGCGATGAGAATATAGAATGTAGTGTTCACTATGTGCCTCTACATCTATTCGACTTTTATCAGAAGCAATACGGTTACAGTGTTGGTGATTTTCCCTGTGCTGAAAAAGTCTTTGAAAAAGTCGTGAGTCTTCCACTCCATCCAGCATTAACGGAATCAGATGTCAATGTCGTTATTAATGCAATCAAACGTATCTTGGCATAAATACTTGATGATCAGAATGCTGTGAAGCAAGAGAATCCATCATGTCTCTCCAACAACTCTACCAAATCATCCCTACAGAGGTCTGTCTATCGTGTGATGTCTGCTGCCGTTTCTTGAATAAGGATAGTCATCTTGCCCCCATTTTTACTGAAAATGAGACTGGACGTTTGGTTTCTAAAGGTATTGACAGGACACTATTCAAAGAACAAAAAGATGGTAAGAGTAGTCAGATTACACTCATCCCACATGAAGATTACTATATATGTCCATTCTTTGAACCGGAAACACAGCATTGCAAAATATATGCATCCCGTCCCCTTGATTGTCGCCTGTATCCGTTTACAATAATGTTCAGTCAGGACAGAAACAGTGTCGTATTAGGCGTGGATATGTTATGTCCGTATAGTGAAGAACGGTATGAATCTGACTCGTTTCAACAGTTTATGAGACACGTAATAGATTATGTTGAATCAGAAGATGTCCGTTCACAGATACTTGAAAATTGGAGTCTCATTGGTGAGTTTCAAGATACAGTAAAGGTATTCCATACCATTCGCCATGCAATTGAACCCTTTAACACTTGACCATAAATCACTGTTCGACCATTATAATCTACAATCAACACAGTCTTTATCCAGTTACGCCTTCGCAAACCACTTCATTTGGCGTGATTTCTTTGATTTCTACTATACAGTACATCAAGCAAAGGAACGGGACGATAAGAATGATTTCAATTCATATCTATGTATTTTTGCAAAGCAAGGTGACGACTACTTTATGCCGATCCTTCCATTACCCTGTCGGATCGAGTGTCCCTGTTATATAAATACTGTTTGCACAGCATATCAGTTCATGCTAAACTCCAATAAAAATCGTGAGATCGCACGAATTGAAAATGTACCGGAAGCGTATCTTAGCACATTCATTGACAAAGGCTTTAGCTACATCCAGAAAGAAGCAGACTACACCTATTTATCACAGGACTTATGTGCAATTAAAGGCAATAGATACAAACAACAAAGAAATGCTTACAACGCCTTTCTACGAAATTATGAATCAATACAGTATGGACCCTATCATCCAACGGATCAGGACGCATGTATTGAACTCTATGAAAAATGGAGGAAAACCCGCACAAGAAGATACGATGACGCAATCTACCAAGCCATGCTTGACGATTCCAAAAGTGCACACAGGATAGGAATCACTTATGCAGAGGCATTAGGTTTAGTAGGCAGGACAGTAAAAATCAAGGAAAAATTGTGTGCTTATACATTCGGTTATGAACTGAACAGTGAATCCTTTTGCATACTCTTTGAAATATCGGATCTACATATAAAAGGCGTTTCTCAGTTTATTTTTCGCGAGTTTTGTAGGGAGTTAGCAAGTTCTTATAGGTGGATAAATACTATGGGTGATTCAGGATTAGAAAACCTCAAACGTGTGAAACACGCATACCATCCAAAACAGATAATTCCATCATATAATATCTATGAACGCAGCACTCATATTCCTTAACGGACATTACAATTTAGATAGACTGGATTTTTACCGGCAAGAGATTGAAAATGCAGTAAAAGACGGATTCCCACTCTTATGTGCTGATGGCGGAATCCGCATATTTGACGAATTAAATAGTCATTTTTCTGTAGACTTTAAACCTGATGTGTTAATAGGCGACTTAGACTCAAGTGCTAACAGCCAAACAGATGCAAGGAAGGTTATAGAGAAGTGGATAGGTAAAACGGATAAGGATATGACAGATGGACAGTTAGCCGTAAGATATGCGATAGAGAACTATCATAGCAATCGCATTATTATCTATGGCGGTTTACCTCGTCATGATGAATACGAGACAGATCACTTTCTCGGCAATCTAAAACTCCTACGTTTTGGTTATACGCTAACAAAAAATGACAACATAGACTACATTGCTGAAATGCGGGATCCGTTGCAGACAATACACTACATGTTGTCTGAAGTACGGATTGAGCGAAAAAACAGTGGTATACAACGCGTGTCCCTAATCGCTGATAATTCAGGCGTCACCGTTGAAAACAGTCAAAATCTTCGTTGGGATTTAACAACGTTCCATGTCCATCCAGACCTATCCAATGCATTGCGAAACGAGTTCATTGAGGAAGCTGAATGGGTGCAAATCAAATTAAGTGAAGATTCTGCACCCGTTTATGTTATCCATAATTGGTATGATCCCAGTATGTGATAGTCCTACCACTCTTGTCATTCGTTTAGTAGATCAAGTGAGACAAATACTGCTTGAAGCGTATCTTTGTCAATATTGGCACCGGTCATCACCATCACGACATTCTGTCCAGCTAATCTATTAGAGAGCTTATGACCCGCAGCCAGTGAAGCAGCACCAGCCCCCTCTGCCAAGTTATGCGTCCACCGTATTGCCATACGGATTCCTTCTTGGAACTCTTCTTCACTAAGCAGGACGATATCGTGTATGTTTTCTTTGATAATGGAGAAGGGAACAGGGAATGGTACTCGCGTCGCTAGACCGTCTGCTATCGTACTACAGGAATCGGTCTCTATATGCCTTCCCGCTTTCCATGAACGATATATTGCGGGGGCGTTCTCTGCCTGAACACCGATAATATTGACATTCGGATTAATGGCTTTCGCTACGGTAATTGCACCGCAGACCCCGCTACCACCACCTATTGGCACGATAATGGTATTTACATCGGGAAGACTCTGAAAAATCTCAAGTGAGTAAGTGCCGACACCGTGTATAAGTGCTGGCTCCATGCCAGGGTGGACATAATAGAGACCCCGTTCAGATTGTAGTGTGTCGCACAGTTCTCTGGCTTCGTCAAAATCTGCACCGTGGACAATTAACTCGGCTCCATAAGCACGCATTGCACTGTTTTTCTCTGGGTTATTTCCATGCGGAACGACTATAGTCGCTTTGACACCAAGTTCTGCAGCAGCATAAGCGATAGATTGTCCATGGTTCCCCCGTGTCGCTGTAACAACTCCCTGTTTACGCAGTTTCTTTGGGAGATTATGCATAAAGTTAATACCACCACGAACTTTAAAACTACCGGTTGGTAAATGGTTCTCATGTTTTACATAAGCTTGAAAACCGAGTTTATCTGATAACTCTGGATAGTATCCTAACGGTGTAGGATCTAAATATTTGTAAACTGTCTGTTTAGCAGCAACAATACCGTGAAATGTCACAGATTTCATTTATTTTCCTCTTCCTGTTTCTTTTGTTCCTTTTCAGACAATTCCAAAACTTCATATGTTGACTCACAACTGGGATCTAACAATAATGCATCGGTAATATATTTGTCTGCCTCTTCAAACATACCTTGTCTCATGTAGATTATTGCAATGCTACTGTGTACTGTCGGGCTATCTGCATCTATCGCCAGTGCTTTAAAAAAAACGGCTTTCGCTTTGTCATAGTCACCTCGTCTGTTATAAATATCCCCGCGTTTCAGGTATGCCGCTTTGATTTCTGTTAATTTTCTTCTTCTCCGTTTTTGTGCCATTCTGTCCTCCGCTTTGTGATTTATTTGGGAATTCATATACTCTTAATAGTAGTAGGCACTCTCCGAGTGCCGTCTCATTACCCATATCCCCAAAACTGTTTGACAATAACACAAGAAAATGGTATAGTTTGAAACAATCTACTAATTATAGTAACATTTACCAATCACAAATTTCAATTCAAATTGCTATGATCTCAAACACACCAAAGTCACCTAACATCAATCGTAGGACATTTATTAAAGAACTCGGCTTTGCAAGTGCTGGAGCTTTATCACTCTTGAGTTCACAGACTTCAGCACAGAACCTAACGGATATAAACGGTCAGACTAAACCGAATATCCTACTCATCATGACGGATCAACAACGATGGGATGCTATGAGTTGCAGTGGAAATTGGGTGCAAACACCAAACATGGACAGAATTGCAAGAGAAGGTGTACGATTTACCAACGGTGTAACCAATTCACCTGTCTGTGTTCCGGCGAGAGTAAGTTTGGCAACCGGATTATACCCTCATAACACCGGTATTTGGAATAATCAGACTTACACTATGCCGCGAGATACGTCTACCTGGATGCAATCAGTTCGTGAAGCGGGTTATCGCACAAGTCTGTTTGGTAAGACACACTTTACACCCCATCAGGAAGGCGTTGACTTACGTTCACGTGAATACCTATTGAACGCCTACGGTTTAGACGATGTTGATGAGATTCCTGGTCCCAGGGCAAGTCGGCGTGTGCTATGTAATATGACAGAGACATGGCAAAATAAGGGATTATGGGCTGCTTACCGAGCAGATTATGAGGAACGTTTCGCTAATAAACCCCACGTGGTACGTCCGACAATCCTTGGACTTGAAAACGATGCTGATGTCTATGTAGGGCAGCAGGCAAAAAAATACCTCAAAAACTATAACCGAGAAAAACCTTGGTGCTGTTGGGTAAGTTTTGGTGGTCCCCATGAACCCTGGGATACACCCGAACCTTATGCAAATATGTACAACCCCAATAGAATGCCGCTTCCAATGCCAAGAATGACTGCAAAAAACCGTCCACTTGGACATTTAGATAATCTCATGACAGCAAATCGCAGAAACCCAAATTTTGAAGTTGGAGAAGTCAGCAGGTTACGCGCAGACTACGCTGGGAACGTCACACTTATTGATGATCAGATAGGTGAGATTCTACAGACCATTCAGGAACGCGGAGAACTTGACAATACAGCGATTGTGTTCTGCTCCGATCACGGGGAAATGAACGGTGATAACGGGATGATTTACAAAAGTAATTTTCTCAACGGGGCAGTCCGAATTCCATACCTAATACGTACTCCCGAAACATTAAGAAGCAATACGATTAACCGTATCAATGAAAATCCAGTAGAATGGATTGACATCGGTCCTACGCTTGTTGAACTTGCTGGTGGCAAGATAGACCATCAACAGTTTGGTATATCTTTATGTCCAATTTTAGATAACACTCAGCATTCGCATCGAGAATTTGCTGTATCAGAAATAGAAAATGAGATTATGCTGCTAAATCAGGAATGGAAATTTGCAGTGAATTCCAAGAAGCAACCCTATATGTTGTTTGATGTTCAAAATGATCCTGATGAAACGCACAATCTCGCAGGTCTACCTGAAATGAAAACATTGGAAAAGGAGTTAAGGGCTCAGGTTTTTGAACATCTTAGGAATACACAAGAAACAATGGAAATTAAAGCAGAAGGAAAGAAGTTTGTTAAACTCGGTGATATAAAAAAGAATCAACTACTACAAAACTTCCCTAATCCATTTAATCCTGAAACATGGATTCCTTTTCAACTTGCCGAAACCGCTGATGTTACGATTCGCATTCATACCCAAAATGGTCATTTAGTGCGAACATTATCTCTCGGTACTATGGCTGCAGGTGTTTATTCAACACAATCACAAGCTGCTTATTGGGATGGTTGCAATGATAAAAACGAATCAGTTAGCAGTGGAATCTATTTCTACACAATTGATGCCGGTGGTTTCTCTGCCACACGCAAAATGCTGATACGGAAATAGAACCTAATGTTCTGTCAACTTCTAAGATGTAGCACATTCTGTTAGATTGTGCTTCTTCCTCCATACACCTTCATCCCCATTCCCTTCCCCCTACCCCATCCATCTTGATATAACTGTAGCACATTCATCCTTGATTGTGTTTCTTTCTCCAACATGCAGTAAATACCTTACAAAGGACTTCATCTTACCAAAACCCCCTTCCGTGTCCTCCGTGTCCTCAGCGTCTTCCGCGATTCTGACAAAATAGGTGACAAAAACTTTACACACCCATTGATTGCAAAATATATTTGCAAAAATATAGCAAATAGTGTATCCTTTTTAATTAATATCATTGAGAAATAATCACTATGAGAAACGCAATCACGTTCTTCTAAATTAACATCAAGGAACATTCCCAATGGACGCAAGAACTCTATCTTTACCAATCAGCACATTGGACTACAAACAACCTGCGACAGTTCAGGTCGGCTCTCCCGTCTCAGATGCCATTGACCTTATGCAGATTGAAGGATTCGGTTGTGCGCTTGTCGTTGATGAAGATCAAAGATTAGTCGGTATCCTCACTGATCGTGACCTGCTCGTACATATATGTGGTAAAAACTTAGACCCTGAAACCATCAAGGTTGAAGAGATCATGACTGAAGAACCGGAATCCTTACGAGCAAGTGACCCGATCGCTTTTGCACTCAATATCATGCATCTCGGTCATTTCAGACATGTTCCCCTCTGTATTTGGGATGAACAGCAACAAGAATTTCCGGTAGGGATGATATCAACACGCGATATTTTAGATCACGTCGCCATTTTCATTGAAAGTAACGAAGGAGCACCATAACCATGTTGTATGATATGGCAATTGATGAAGAATTAGCACAGATGGATAAAGATGCAGAGAGATCTCACAAAGCATTGCAAGTTAGTGAGATACAAGTGCCATTACGCCACATAATGCGCGACTGTGTTACAATTGACATTTCTACAACTACACAAGAAGCAATTGAGATACTATTAGAAAACAATATTGGGGCAGCATCAGTAGTAGAAAACGGCCTGCTCCGAGGTATATTTGGTGAACGCGACCTACTACGAAAAGTCCTTAATAGAGACGTTGGTGATCTGACTCAAATTCCCGTTACCCAATTCATGAAAATTGACCCAAAAACAGCGAAACCTGATGACATGTTGGATACGGCAATTCTCTATATGGCACACGGCGGATTTAGACACTTGCCAATTGTTGATGAACGGCAACATCCAACTGGTATGGTCTCAATTCGTGATGTAATATCATATCTTATAGAATTTTTCCCTCAAGAGGTATTGACACTACCCCCAACTCCGATACGTGATGCTTTCAAAGCACGGGAAGGAGCATAACCATGCATGAAACATTCATAACCCGTATTGAAGGTTACACGAAACAAATGAATCAACACAAAAAGGTTGAACACTGATGCGCAAGCAAGTAGAGCAAATTCCAGCAGCGACAGTTCTGTTTGCTGGGGACTCTGGCGACGGTTCCCAAACAATAGGCACTCAGATGACTGAAACCTCCGCTATGATCGGAAACGATGTCGCAACATTACCCGATTATCCCGCAGAAATAAAAGCACCAGCCGGGTCACTCGCTGGTGTATCAGGATTCCAATTACATTTTTCCAGTGAAACAATACATACTCCCGGTGATACTTGTGATGTCCTGGTCGCAATGAATCCCGCTGCACTAAAGGTCAATTTAAGCAAACTGAAAGATAACGGTATTCTGATCGTCAATGCAGATAATTTTGCACAAAAAAACCTTCGGCTCGCCGGTTATGCTGACAATCCTTTGGAGGATGGATCACTTGAGAAATACCAAGTCTTCCCCGTTGAATTGACCAAACTTAACCGTGATGCACTTGAGGATACAGAACTGGATCTGAGTGATAAAGACCAATGTAAAAACTTTTTTGCATTAGGGATGATCCTGTGGTTATACAATCGTCCAATGGATTACACAATCAGATGGATAAAAACAAAATTCGCACTTAAATATCCTCACCTGATTGAACCGAACATCTTAGCATTACGAGCTGGCAACATCTATTGTGAAGCAACTGATCAATTTGCAACAACCTACGAAGTTAAACCCGCTAAGTTTTCACCAGGTACATATCGCAACATCGCAGGAAATACGTCGACTGTCTTAGGACTCGTTGCAGCTGCACATCAATCTGGACTGCAATTAGTATACGGAAGTTATCCTATTACACCTGCAAGTGATATTCTCCACGGATTAGCACTCTATAAGAACTTCGGTATCGTTACAATGCAAATGGAGGATGAAATAGCCGCTGTAGGAGTTGCAATCGGTGCCGCATTCAGCGGTTCACTCGGCGTAACAGGTAGCAGCGGTCCTGGACTCGCATTAAAATCAGAAGCAATAAACCTCGCTATGATCGCTGAATTACCACTCGTCGTCTGCAACATTCAGAGAGCAGGACCCTCAACAGGAATGCCTACAAAGACAGAACAGGCAGACCTATTACAAATGCTCTATGGCAGAAATGGAGAATCACCACTGCCAATCCTCGCAGCTGCACGACCAACTGATTGCTTTGACACCGTCTATGAAGCATGTAGAATAGCGATAAAATATAGAACTCCTGTCATCTTTCTATCTGAATTATACATCGCACTCGGTGCCGAACCGTGGAAAATACCTGATGTCGCGGATCTGCCAAAAATAGAAACAGAATTCCATACACAAGTTGACGGTTTTGAACCATATCTGAGAGATCCAGACACACTCGCAAGACCTTGGGCAAAACCTGGAACACCCGGACTCGAACACAGAATCGGTGGATTGGAAAAATCAGACATAACAGGAAATGTTAGCTACGATCCAGAAAACCACGAAAAAATGGTAGAAATAAGAGCCGAAAAAGTGAAAAAAATCGCAAACGAGATACCCCCTACCGATATTTACGGCGCACAGGAAGGGGAACTATTGATACTTGGATGGGGAGGTACATTCGGGGCAATCCGCACTGTCGTTGAAAACAGATTTGCAGATGGACAAGCAATCGGGCATGTCCATTTACGATTTCTAAATCCTTTTCCAAGCGATTTAGGGGATGTCTTAAATAGATATAAAACAATACTCATTCCAGAACTAAATACAGGCCATCTACGACAACTCATCAGAAGCGAGTATCTTATTGATGCTGTCGGACTCAACAAAATTCAAGGTCAACCCTTTCACGTCTTCGAATTGGAAACAGAAATAGATAATTATATCCGAAATTAGGATATACCGACTTTCACTATAACATGACTTACACACTCCCCGGTAGGTGCGGTTTCTAACCGTACCGAATCCTATGAAATAGGTGAAATTTGGTCATTATGTGTAACGCCAGTATAAATATCTCAAACTCAGGCGCAATAAAGTACTAAAAGGTGACACACTTATGAAAAGCAAAAGAGCATCAGGTATTCCACGCGGAGTACCAACGCTAACTCAAAAAGATTTTACCACTGATCAAGATCCGCGGTGGTGTCCCGGATGTGGTGATTATTCAATATTAGCACAAACAAGACGAATCATGCCAGAATTGGGGATACCGAGAGAGAATATCGTGTTCATCTCAGGTATAGGCTGTTCAAGCCGATTTCCATACTATATGAACACTTACGGATTCCATACAATACACGGCAGAGCACCAACAATCGCGTCCGGCGTTAAAATGGCGAATCCAGACCTGTCTGTTTGGGTCATCACAGGTGATGGTGATGCACTATCCATCGGTGGAAATCATTTCATACATCTCATGAGACGCAATTTTGATATCAATGTGCTACTCTTCAATAACCGAATTTACGGACTAACAAAAGGACAATACTCCCCTACATCTGAGCAGGGAAAAAGCACAAAGTCAAGTCCATTCGGTTCACTTGAAACACCATTTAATCCTATCAGTTTAGCACTGTCGGCAGGGGCAACATTCGTTTCGCGTTCACTTGACACAGACACACAACACTTACGCTCTATCATAAAAGCTGCGTTTGAACATAAAGGAACATCTTTCATAGAGATCTATCAGAACTGTAACATTTTTAATGATGGTACTTTCTTCCCATATACAAAAAAGGAAACAAAAGCTGACAATACAGTGTTTCTCGAACACGGTGAACCTTTAGTCTTCGGTTTAGAAAGTGATAAAGGTATAGAGTTAAACAACTTCCAACCTGAAGTCACAACCGTATCAAATGGAACTGAAAATCTCATTGTGCATGACCAGTTCGCAGAAAACACTACCTTAGCAAACTTCCTTGCCCGCATGAGCGACATGCCAGATATGCCGCATCCTATCGGTATCTTCCGTAGTGTTCAACACACCTGCTATGAAGATCTGATGACTGATCAAATCGCAGCAGCAAAACAGCAGAGAGGGGAAGGGGATCTCGATGCACTTCTCCATGCAGGTGATACATGGATCGTTGAGTAGTGGACAGTCCAAGTTAAACGTGTAGGTCGGGTAGAGCGAAGCGAAACCCGACATATTTATTTAGTCTGGACTATCCACTCGTGACAGAAAGTATACTCACTCCACATTCAACTTTCCTTGCAATCTACCTACTTTTGTGGTATCCTATCTATATAAACATACACTAATGAGGATAATACAATGAAATTAGGTTTGTGCACTATCGCCTTTCAGGAACAACCTTTGGAAGAGGTAATTGATATTGCAGCTGACTACGGGTTTGATGGTATTGAAGTTTGGGGTAAACCACCGCACATGCCGATGGATTATGATGAGACTTATGTAAAAAATATACGTGATTTAGCACATCAAAAAGGGTTGGCAATTTCAGCTTACGGTTCCTATGTTGATCCGACGATGCATCTACACCAAAAGCATTTTGAAGATGCATTTAACATCGCACACGAACTGGGGACAGACCTCGTGAGAATTTGGACAGGGGGAGGTGCATCAAAAACCATTCCACCTGCAGACAAACGACTCATTCTGTTCCGGATGGTGAGTCTCGCACAATGGGCAAGTTTTCGAAGCCTGACGATGGGTATGGAGATGCACAATAATCATCTATCCGATTCGGTTGAGAGTATCTTAGATATTATTGACAACATCAAATTACAGTCTCTTAAGACATATTTTCAACCCTTGTCACGACCTGATGCTGACGAACCTATTTCTGCTGCACAGCAACTTGCAGACCATATTGTAAATGTGCATGCACAGAACTTTGACGAAACCGGAAAAGCATGCCCAATCGCTGAGGGAGTAGTTGATTATAGTAAAATTATAGAGATACTCAGTAATGTCGGTTATGACGGTTATATACAAGTGGAATTCGTACACGGAGATAACAAATTGGAAGCTCTCCAACGTGATAGGGATTACCTCGCAAGTCTGACCACACCTATTACCGAGGCTGCTCTAAAGAATATGGATTCCGATCCCGTCTAAAAACAAGAACGAGTCTATAGATTCAATGCGCTTAGAAATTGGTATCATAGCATTGCTTGAAGAGGTGATAGGGAAACCTGCAGAAAAAAGAGCACAGTTTGATTGGCTCTGTAACAAACCGTACCGGAAGCATTTCGGTGAATACTACGACGTTTTGATGGAACTATACCGTCATTTACAAGGAGACTGGAAGGGAACATCGCAAAAATCGCACGGACATCTCACACCGGATGCCTATTTTCCAGAACCGTATAATTTCATCTTTGAATTTGACGAACTGCAGCACTTTACAAGATACCGAAAAAATACGTTCAGGTTTTATCCTGAAAATATACCCTTAGCTTATGAAACAGAGGTGTATATAGAGTTCTGTCGTCAGCAGCACGTTGCCGCATTAGCAAAAGGGCCTGACAGATTTAGGCGATCTACTGCTGATTTTCCTTATATTAACGGACGCGCTGCACAACGCGCATTTTTTGACACTTTTCGGGATTGGTTACCAACACAACATGGACTAAATCCCACACTTAGACTCGCTGAATTTGAGGTTACGCCTATTCTAAACGGAACATTGACAGGCAATGGCGCGAAAGATTTTATGGAACAGTTAATCAAAAAGCGACTCGCAATTCCCATACAATAATTGGGAAGGTAGGTTATATTACACTACATGGACAAACAGTATAATACAAAAGTGAATATCACAGATTTTCCACTACTTCAACTCATCGGTCAGACCCCCCTCACAAAAATTGACTTATTCAAGAATGAATTCCCAAAGGTGGACATATATGCAAAAGTAGAAACTTACAACCCAGGAGGATCTATAAAGGACCGACCCGTACTACGAATGCTAACTGAAGCAATTGTTACGGGTGAACTCACACGAGAAAAAACCATATTGGATTCAAGCTCCGGAAACGCTGGTATCGCTTATGCAATGATCGGGGCAGCTCTCGGATATAAAGTTGAACTTGTTATACCTGATAATGCAAGTGAAGAACGAAAAAAACGGATTCTTTCACACGGGGCACGCATCATTTATACTGACGCTATCCTCGGATATGATGAAGCACTGAGAGAGGTTGATAGAAGATACGAAGCAAATCCAGAGAAGTATTTCTTCAAATCACAATATGAAAATGAAAACAATTGGCGAGCACACTACGATACGACAGGTGTAGAAATACTAAAACAGACAGATGGGAAAATAACACATTTTGTCGCTGGCGTGGGTACTGGCGGAACAATCACTGGGGTAGGCAGAAGATTAAAAGACTATAACGCAAACATCAAGGTCTGCTCTATTGTGCCAGAGGCGTTCCCCGGCATCGAAGGGTTAAAGCCTCTTGGAAGTCCGGATGATATTGTGCCCGAAATACTTGATGAGAGTGTTATTGACTACCGAATTCCTGCATCTATTGAAGATGCACACGAAATGTGCAACCGTCTGGCAGAAATAGGTTGGTTCGTAGGCACATCATCCGGTGGTTATCTTTACGGGGCATACAAACTTGCACAAGAGATACAACAGGGAATAATCATCACAGTATTTAATGACCTTGGTGAAAGATACTTTAGCATGAGACTTTGGGATTAAGCTCACATATCGTCAAACTATACTTATGTTTTTCAAAATTGGAGTTCTATGGATACAACAGTTATTCCTTTTAAAGGGTTGCGGTACAATGTTGATAAAGTAGGTAACATCACCGATGTAATTGCGCCCCCTTATGATGTCATCAAATCTGATGAACGCATTGCTTTAGAAGCAAAACACCCGTCAAATATAGTCCGCTTAATACTAAGCCAACCTCAGTCTGATGATACTGAAACAGAGAATCAATACACGCGCGCTGCTACGCTTTTGAAGCAATGGATGACTGACCAAACTTTAATCCGAGACTCCTCACCCAATTATTATATCTACGATCAATCCTTTCATGCACCAGATGGGAAGCATTATACACGCCGTGCGTTAATCGGCTTAGGAAAACTTGAACCTTTTGAGAACAGAGTAATCCTGCCACATGAAAAGACACATGCTGGGCCAAAGATAGATAGACTTAATCTGATGCGTGCCTGCCATGCGAACCTCAGTCCAATATTCCTTATATACCAGGACCCTGATGGAGACATTGAGTATATAATGGAACAACATACTGATGGAATACCGCCAGAAGTTGACTGTAAGGAAGCGTTCGGAAGTACACACCAATTGTGGCGTATAGATAAACCTGAATCCAACCGTAAAATACGGAACTTATTTGCGACAAAACAGCTCCTGATAGCAGATGGACATCATCGTTATGAAACAGCACTAACATTTCGTGATGAAATTGAAAACAGTCATGATCAGGATACACTGTCAGGTTACGGCTATATGATGATGAATCTCGTCAGAATGGAATCTTCTGGCTTAGCAGTTTTGGCAATTCACCGTTTACTCAGTGGCCTCACTTCTCATCAGATCAATCAGGCAACTGCCAACCTCACTGAGATTTTTGAGGTGTTAGAAACTGCATCATTAACTGACCTAATGTCGAAATTGAACACATTCAAAGGGAAAAAACCAGCAGTTGGCATGTATACACCAGATAATAAATATCGCCTATTAGTTCCACGTTCACCAGTTCCAGGAGAATTGGATGTCACACTTGTTCAGGAGACAATTATCAACAAGATGTTTAGAATTGAGACATTAGCAGACCATATCAGCTATAGTGCGTATGATTCTGATGCTGTGGCACATGTAAAAAACGGAAGGGACCGCGTCGCACTATTGATGAACCCAACACCTGTTGAACAGGTCTTAAATGTAGCAATGGAAGGTTCTGTGATGCCACAGAAATCAACCTATTTCTATCCGAAGATGGCGACAGGTTTAGTGTTGAACCTATTAAACCAACATCCAAGTAATCAGCAATTCTGATAAAAGAGTGAAAATATGTTCATACCCCTCATCATTGTATAGACAATTATATTTCACATGTGCTACAATATACCGAAATGTATGAGTAGGAGGATTAAGTGGCAATAGAACTTTTTTCAATTGGCACAGAGTTAGTACTCGGACAGATTCAAGATACAAACGCGCATTGGATTGCACAGCAGATCCTACAATTGGGTGGGGAACTAAGACGTGTAACGATGCTTCGAGATGATTTTGATGAAATGACCGAGGCATTAGATGCTGCAACAAAACGGGATACAGCACTCATTCTAACCACAGGAGGTCTTGGTCCAACACCCGATGATATGACTGTCGCAGTCGTAGCATCGCTCATCGGTACCAAACCTGTCGTAAGTCAGGAAACAGTCGCAGAATATAAGAAACGTCGTAAGATGTCTGATGATGACATCTTAAATGATGCTCTCATAAAAATGGCAACGGTGCCGGATACAGCAGAAGTACTACAGAATCCTGATGGCTGGGCACCCTGTATCAGTGTCAACCATAACCAATCAACGATCATGATGATGCCAGGGCCACCAAGAGAGATGAAAGCGATATTTGAGACTCACATACACCCACTCATAGTTGAACGATACCGTTCTGAAATTAATACTGCTCGTGTTTATGTAAGCATGTTTGAAGCGGAAGTTTCTCCTCTCATGCAAAAAGTTATGCAACGTCATCCTAATGTATACCTAAAGGCTTATGTTGCCCTGCGGAATATAGAAGGTAACAGAATGCCAATTGATATTGTATCAACAAGCACCGACAAAATGGAATCCGAAACACAACTCAACCAATCAATTCAGTATTTCCAACAGCTTGTTACGCAAGCAGGAAAAATATTCAGTTTAGATAACAATTCATAACGTCACTCTGTTAACACTTATGTTAACGATACTAATTTATCTATAAGGAGATATATATTTTGAAACGTAAACCTGCAGGGAATAGAAGAAATTTCCAGGGAAGATCAGGCAACAGAAGCAATACTAATCGCCGGCAAAACACAAAAAAACGTAAGGATGAAAATAAGGATGCTGATCTCAATCAGGAAGAAACTTTGGAACGTAACGCCAAACAGAAAGATAAAATTGAGGTTGAGGGTGTCGTTGTTGAACCTTTACCAAATGCTATGTTCCGGGTTGAATTAGAGAATAAGCATGAAATCCTGGCACACATTTCGGGTAGAATGCGTAAGCATTTCATCAAAATTGAACCAGGAGATAAAGTCACCGTTGAACTATCACCTTATGATCTGACAAGAGGACGTATCACATATCGGAAGTAATGAAATCTGCTACATTAGTTTACATCAATAGATATGAAGAAAAAGAACTTGATAGATTGCTTCAATCTATTGAAGAAAAACGAAAACAGGTCGAAGACCTAACTGTTACTGTTGAACAGTTAAAGGAAGAGGTAGACCTGTTTCAACATAAGTATAATTCTCACGTAGGACGCTTCTACCTTGAGCTGGATCAGATTGATCTTGAAGCACAGGAATATCGTCTGAGACTTAAATTACAGCAAGAAAATATCAGTGCCGAGGAAATAGAAAGACGAGTAGAAGCCTGTTTCAAAGAGAATCGCGCCCGTTTCAATACTGTTGATAACGAAAAAGAATGTAAAAAGAAAACTAAGAAAAATCAATTACCTGATAAGGAAGCAAAATACGTAAAGAATCTCTATCGGAAACTTGCCAAAAGATTTCACCCAGACAAAGCAGAACATCCTGATGAGCAAAACAGACATGAACAACTCATGCCACTTATAAACAAGGCGTATGAAGACCAGGATCTGCTGATTTTGGAGAGATTAAATATCGGAGAGACTGACTTACAGGAAGCAACTGAACAAACCCATAAAGAAAAAAGAGAACACCTTCATCAGAATCTGCGCAATCTTAACCGGATTATGAGTGAATTACGTTCTGAGATAAATCGCGTAAAGGCGGGACGCACATATCAACTAAAACAGCAAGTAGAAAACGCCGAAAAAAATGGTAATGACCTATTATCAACACTTGCTGCTGACCTAAAACGAAGGGTTAAATCAAGCAAAAAACAACTGACAAATTTGATAAATATATGGAAAATTAAGAAACCAACATCTTAATAGTAGTAGGCACTCTCCGTGTGCCGTTCTTAAGGACTAACAAATGCAACTAAAAGATAAAGTAGCTATAATCACAGGTAGTGGTCGTGGAATAGGTAGAGCAATCGCCATTGCCTATGCAGCAGAAGGCGCAAAAGTCGTTATTACATCGCGAAGTAGAGAGCAACTTGATGAAGTTGCCAACAGCATATCATCTAAAAATGGTGAAGTTTTCGCTGTTACGGCTGACATCCGTGAACGTTCTGAAGTGCAATCTCTGGTCAAAAAGACTTTAGATCAATATGGCAGAATTGATATCCTCGTCAACAACGCAGGGATTAATCCCAGAGGTCCGTTCTTAC
The DNA here is from genome assembly GCA_022828145.1 of Candidatus Poribacteria bacterium. Lineage (GTDB taxonomy): Bacteria > Poribacteria > WGA-4E > WGA-4E > WGA-3G > MSPOR6. The sequence continues at coordinate 22,634 of JAJEJA010000042.1, forward strand.
ATACGACCGACGAAGATTGGAATGATGTTTGGAACATTAACGTAATGGGTGTTGTTCACTGTTGTCGTGCTGTCCTACCCATCATGCAGATACAGAAGAGTGGAAACATTATCAACATCGGTTCAGGATTAGGCGAGGTAGGGCATGCAAACCTTAGCATCTATTGTGCTTCAAAAGCCGCATTACATAGATTAACACAAGCCATCGCAGAAGAGGTATGGCAGGACGGTATCATTGCAAACATCCTAATTCCTGGTCCCGTAAAAACGCAATTATCAAAACCTGCATGGGAAAGCACAGACACATTTAGAGGACAGAGTGACCCGTGGAAAGAACCTGAACAGGTCGTTGACTCCGCTGTCTTCCTCGCAGCACAACCTACAAATTCTGGTATGACAGGTCAGATACTGAGTATCATGAGGAGAAATAGTCCGTAGGGTTACCCCACACCTACGTCAATGGAAACGATATTCGTTTACCCTCTTCCGCAGATCGGTAAGCTCCCAATACCATCTCTACAGAAATCCTACCATCTTCAACCGTTACATCTGACTCAGCATCATTCTTAAGACAATCAATAAACGGTCGAGGAACTCCCGAGATACGTTCACCATGACCATTTGGTATTTCTATCCCAAGGTCTTTCCAAAGCGGTTCAGCGCGTGTATACATTTTCAATGCTATAGCATCATCAGGACGAGGTATATTACAAGAAGGTCCATCACCATAGTTCTGTATAACCACACCATCATCACCATATATTTCAGTTGTATTCTCTCCAGCGAGTGTAACTGAATTGTTAATCAGAATAGCCATTGTTCCGCTCGGAAACCGATATACAGCAATACCGGAATCGTCAGGAGCGACATCAGTCAGAACGTTATCAATCTCAGCAATCACACTCGTTGGTTTCCCGAGCATCCAATAGATAAAGTCGGTTGCATGGGAAGCATCATCCATAAACATTCCCATATTCTTCACTGGATCTATGTGCCAACGACTTGGACCCGTAACAAAAGCTTCGTTGAAGAGGACATTTATACAGTGTCTTCTACGCAACAATCCGATTTTCCCCAAAACCCCGCTATCAATAAGTTCTTTCATCGCAATGTTTGCAGGATCCCGTCGCATCTGATGAGCCATCATAAACTTAACACCCGACTTCTGCACAGCATCACCAATGATATCACAATCTTCTAATGTAAGAGCTAACGGCTTTTGACATAGAATATGCTTCCCAGAGGATGCAGCTGCAGTAACCATTTCTGCATGTCGGTTCGTTTCGCATGTCACAATCACAGCATCAATTTCAGCATGATTGACAACATCTTCAAGGTGAGGTGTATATGTCATACCAAATTGAGAAGCCGCATTCTCACCGCGTTCAGTATTATCATCCCAACATGCAACCAGATTTACATCCTCAAACGTCACCATCTTATGGCAATAAGCGTTTGCGTGTCCATGTGCAAAACTGATTATCCCAATACCAATTTTTGAGTTCATGTCTATGTTATCCAATTTCTAAGTGTTTATTTTGAAATTGCGTTCCTATCTGATTATACCACATCCGCTGCTCGTTTTACAAAGTAAAAAAGTTGTGAAACTAATCATTTGACATAACAATCATTTAGTTGCAAATCTTGTTAACCTCTGTTATACTAACTTATTAGTTGTAGCACATTCTGTTAGATTGTGCATCTTTTGTAGCACATTCTGTTAGATTGTGTCTCTTTTGTAGCACATTCATCCTTGATTGTGCTTCTTTCTACAACTAAATAAAACCAAAGACTATCTTGAAACCCTATATTGGCAAAAAAATCATTTTTCTGTCCCATTTAAACTTGACAAATATAATTCTATATGTTAAAATAAATGCATGTTAAAAAATTAATAACCAAAGGTATGTGTAAAAAGATGTTGACAATGCTATTTTACAAAATGTCCAGAAATGAACATAATATCATAAAAAAACCAATATTTTCAAGCATATTTCAACATGCAGAGAATTTCGTACCAAAAAGGAATTTTAAAATTTTGACTCTGTCAAAAAACACGCTACAAAACCTTACAGTAACTAACGCCACAACCAATGTACCAAATCGTACCACGGTACGAAATTTCGTACCATATGGTACGATTTCGAAAAGAGAAACGTTATGAAATTACAGGACAATCACAAATACTTCGCCATCAAATACTTCACAGACATAAACACTTTCCGCGCCCATCTATATCAGCTATGTTAACTGGGGTGTGTTTTCCGAATAATCCAAGATTCTGACAAAAAGATTTAGAATTATGAAACGTTACCCTGAATATAAAGACACCGGTATAGAATGGATTGGAGAGATACCAAAGCATTGGGAAATCAAAAAACTCAAATACATTGCAAAGATACTACCAAGTAATGTTGATAAACACATCTATCCAGATGAAATCCAGGTCAGATTATGCAACTATACAGATGTTTATTACAACGATTATATTACAGTTGATACCGTCTTGAAAAAAGGTAGTTGCAAGCAAAGTGAGTTTGAGAGATTTGCTTTGAAGAAGGAGGACATTATAATTACCAAAGACTCTGAGACTCCAGATGATATTGGTGTACCAACTTATGTCAAAGACGATTTAGAAAGTGTTGTCTGTGGTTATCATTTAACGATGATTAGACCACTTGTTTGTCGTGGGGAGTTTATTTTTCGATTTATTCAATCTGATAGGACGGGAAGATATTTTGAGGTGAATTCAAATGGAATTACCAGATACGGTTTGGGAAAAGCATCCATTGAAAATCTGCTCTTACCTATACCTCCTGAAACCGAACAGTGCCAAATCGCCACTTTCCTCAAACAAAAAACCGAACAGATTGACAAACTCATCCGTATCAAAGAACGACAGATAGAACTGCTGCAAGAACAACGCACCGCACTGATAAATCAGACAGTAACGAAAGGACTTGCCCCAGATGTTGAAATGAAACCATCAGGTGTGGAGTGGATTGGTGAGATACCTATACATTGGAACCTGTCTATGTTGAAGTATGCAGCACGTTTAGTCTACGGTGATACTTTAATTTCTGAAAATAGGGAAAAAGGTGTCGTGCCTGTATATGGATCTAATGGCGTTATTGACACACATTCTTCAGCAAACACTTTATCACCCGCAATTATCGTTGGGCGTAAAGGTTCTCTGGGTAAAATACAATATTCCGATGTTCCCTGTTTTGTTATTGATACTGCATACTATATTGACAGTCGTACTTCTCATGCAAATCTACGTTGGTTATACTATGTGCTTCATGCCATAAAACTGGAACGATTTCGAAATAGTGTGCTTCCAGGTCTAAACCGTGATGCCGCAGAAGGTCAACATGTCCCTCTAATTACGGTAGAGGAACAAACCCAAATCGCCAACTTCCTCGACCATAAAACCGAACAGATTGACGAACTGATAGCCGTAGAACACCGAAAAATCCAACTCCTCAAAGAATACCGTCAATCCCTCATCTCCGAAGCAGTGACAGGCAAAATTGATGTCCGAAACGAGGTTTAGATCCTATCTTGTTCTTTTATGAGTTGGCGTGCGATACGGGTGTGTAAGGTTGATGTCTCGTCTCCAGAAACAAGAGCCGCATGATACTTCAGGGACAAAATATTTACACACCCCACTTAACAAAAAACTTGAAACTCACAACAGCACATGCTATAATAAGTTTGCTCAATTCATCAAGATTTAAAAAATATCTGTCTGTCAAGAATCAATGTCAGTAACCCCATGCTAAAGCATCGGGGTCCTGTGCGAAGCGCATGCCAAGCGTTCACTCCACAGGTTAAACTATTGACTACCGTAATATATCAGATTTTCTGGGCGTGGCAGCCTGTAACATGGTTTTGAAACGGTTGTTGTCTGTGGTGGATTTCAACTAAAGGATACTCCCCAAGTCCAAACCCACTGTGAAAGTCTGATCGG
>JAJEJA010000122.1 GCA_022828145.1 Candidatus Poribacteria bacterium
TTTGCGAAGATGTGCCACAAACTGAAAGTTTGTGCTACAATTCACGCCTCCCGGATACGAAAATGGCGTGAGTGAACGCATCCGAAATGATTAATCAAACTGAAGTTAGAATAAGGAGAAAATCAATGTATAGAAAAACAGTGCTTTTACTAACAATCGGTGTTTGTTTTTTAGGTGTCAGTGTTCCGTTCGTGAATGCACAATTTCCCACAAATGGAGTCGTTGCGTATTGGTCTTTTGATGCTGGAACAATTAGCGGGAAGAATGTAAAAGACCAATTAGGCAAAAATGACGGCGAGTTGGACGGTAACCCAAAAGTTGTCGCTGGTAAGGTCGGAAACGGTCTTGAATTCGACAGCAATAATTTTGTCCATATACCTGGTACAGATACATTAGATTTCAACGGAGCAGAGACGATAACGGTTGCAGCATGGATCAAAGGTGCAACAGATAAACCCGTTGATGGTGCTGTAGCTGGAACTTGTTGTGGAACAATCGTCGCACAACGCGATGTGAATGGATGGGCATTAAGGTTTGATGGTAGGAATGCTGGAGCAGAATTAGAATTTATCACACAACCAAGTTGGCAAGGTGATGGCGGATTCGGTGCACCCGCTTTCCCAAAAGGAGAATGGCACCATATCATCGGTATTGTTGATGGCAATAAAAAGTATCTATATGCTGATGGAAAGCTACACATGGAGGGTGACTACACCGGTCCCATGTCAACACAAGGAACGGAAACTGAAATTGGGAGTGCTACAGATGGTGGATTCATCGGTGTTATTGATGAAGTTGTCATATATAACAGAGCTATTTCAGAAAATGAAGTAAGACAACTCTATGCCGCTGAAGGGTTACCTGTCCAACCACAAGACAAGCTCACAACAGCATGGGGACAAATTAAAGATCGGTTTTGATTAGATCGTAAATATACCATTCTGAAAAACATACTTGAAATGTGATAAAGACCGGTTACTATACTTTTCTTTTAACAGAAGGACAGATCTGTATGGCTTACAGCAATTTTACTTTAGACACAGTATGTAGAGAGTTTCAACTTGAAGTCATAGAGGCATCTGGAATCTTTTCCACAACACAGTCAGTAGTACCCAGGGAACGTTTTCTGGCTGAATTAGATGAAAAGATACAGTTAGCAATTTCTATCGGTACAGAGAAAGCACGTTCTGAACTGATCGTAACTGATGTACTCTTTGAACTCCGTGAACAGTTTAATAGACAGATTAGTTTCTTCTCTGGTGTTGAGTTTAATGTTGATGAGGACCACGGATTGAATGGTGTTTGCGATTTTCTTGTAAGTAAATCTCCAATCCTATCCTTCTTAGAAGCACCCATCATTATTATTGTTGAAGCAAAGAAAGACAATCTTACGCTTGGATTTGGACAGTGTGCAGCCGAGATGTACGCTGCACAACAATTCAATGTAAAAAAAGAAAATGAGATTCCTTGTATCTATGGAGCTACAACTTCTGGCACCGATTGGCGTTTTATGAAATTAGATGGAAAACATATCCATATTGACAGGTCATTATATCCAATTGGTCAGTGTGAGAAGATTCTGGGTATTCTAACCGATATGGTTCAGCAAAAGGTGTAAGCTTACTCTTTGCTCTTCATAGTAGTAGGCACTCTCCGAGTGCCGTCTTTTCATAGTAGTAGGCACTCTCCGAGTGCCGTCTCATCTTAAACACAGTTTAATTTGCAAATTTTCACAAATTTTAGTATAATTGTCTACAAGGATATTGATGTTCAGGAACCTTGTTAATTCCATCTGGAGAGGTAGTCGGTTTCATTTCTTAATATAGGGGGAGGATGGCCCCAGTTATGTTACTTATCAGAACAGGAGAAAGTTATCTCAACTGCGAATTGCTAAGAGTATGTTCAGTTGATGCATACTCTCAACAGAATACTTTATCTGTTGATTGGGATAGTTCTTTAAAACAGGATGAGGTAGTATTAGTTCTGTTCTGTTTGATCTGTTTATGTAAAGTGAAGTATAGTATATTCCTTCCTTCTCACCTAAGTGAGAGGGTTTTTTTATGTTATTACTTGCCGTTCTAATAACTATCTAAAAACTATCTGAATTATCTTAGGAACTCATCATGAATATGCGTGAAAAAACACAAGTTATGAACGCGGAAGAGATCCGCCGCGCCTTAGTACGAATCGCACATGAAATCTTAGAACGAAACCATCAACATAAAAACAACCTTGTCCTGGTTGGCATCAAAAGTAGAGGGGATACACTGGCACATCGTATCTCTGAAAACTTGGAGAATATAGAGAATATCAAAGTGCCTGTTGGTGCTATTGATATTACCCCCTACCGTGACGATCTAAATCTGCATCAAACCCAAATAAAAGTTAGTAATACTGAAATACCTTTTGATGTTACAGGAAAGTGGGTCATTCTGGTTGATGAAGTATTGCAAACAGGACGGACAACGCGCGCCGCTATGGATGGTATTATGGATTTCGGTCGTCCTGCAGCAATACAATTGGCGGCTTTGGTGGATAGAGGACATAGAGAACTTCCAATCTCCGCAGATTATATTGGCAAGAATGTCCCGACTTCACGCAAAGAATTCGTTAGAGTCCAAATAGTAGAAGAACACGGCGTTGACTCTGCTGTGATATGTGAACCTGTTTCTGAGTAAAGCACCGAAGGAACTATAAAAAAAGATGAATAGGATGCTCATCAGAAATGGACATGTTGTAGATCCAGCGAATAACGTAAATGAAATAGGCGATATATTGATCGTTGATGGTAAAATTGCACACGTTGGCGCACCCGTTGACAGTAATATAACACAAGAAACTAACAAGGTTATAGACGCAAGTGATTTGACTGTCACACCCGGTCTAATTGATATCCATGTGCATCTGCGTGAACCTGGATATGAGCATAAGGAAACTATCGCGACAGGAACAGCAGCTGCAGCTGCAGGCGGTTTCACAACTGTGGTCTGCATGGCAAATACTTCACCTGTCATTGATACGCCCGAAAAAATCAGGAATATCTACGAGATCGCAAACCGAAAACTTGGGAAAGAAATATCAACAAAGGCAAACGTCTATCCGGTAAGTAGCATTACCAAAGCACTCGCTGGTGAGGAACTGACGGATATCCGAGGCATGCTGAATGCTGGAGCAGTAGGGATCAGTGATGATGGTGTTACAGTGATGAATTCATCACTCATGCGAGACGCGCTTACGCTCAGTGCAGAACTTGACTTTCCAGTGATGGTGCATTGTGAGGAACATAACCTAAATGTTGATGCCGTGATGAATCTCGGTGAAACATCGCGAAAACTGAAACTTATCGGTAGTTCGAATGCCGCAGAGGACATCATCGTCGCACGCGATATTCTACTCGCAGAAATGACGGGTGGACATATACATATTTTACATGTCAGCACGGAGGGGGCAGTTGATCTGGTCAGATGGGGTAAACAGCGCGGGGTGAAAGTAACCGCAGAAGCATGTCCGCACCATTGGATTCTTACTGACGAAGAGGTAGAAAAGCAAGGGACAAACGCAAAGATGCACCCACCGCTACGGACAGAACGTGATGTCAATGCCGTTCTTGAAGGTTTAAGGGATGGCACGATAGATGCAATCGCAACGGATCATGCACCACATACACCTGATGAAAAAGCACTCGGGATGGTGGATGCACCTAACGGTATTATCGGGCTTGAGACATGTTTACCACTTGTAATGACATACTTAGTAGAAACAGGAATACTATCGTTGAAAGATGCCGTAGCTAAGTTAACCCATATTCCTGCAGATATTGTTGGAATCGATCGCGGAAGGCTTTCAGTTGGGGCAGTTGCTGATGTTACAATTATCAATACACAGAAGACAGCAAAAGTTAATATTGATACGTCTCGTTCAAAGAGTAGAAATTCTCCTTTTAACGATTGGCAACTTAAGGGATTTCCTGTGAAAACGATTCGTGAAGGAATTGAGATGTAATAGGTGCCTATTAATATTATTGGGAAAATAATGACTAGTGGACACTAAATGCTGATGAGGGTAAAATGAAAGCAATTCTTGCATTAGCCGATGGGACAGTTTTTGAAGGAGAACAGTTTGGCGCGACGGGTGAAACAGTCGGAGAGGTAGTCTTCAATACAAGTATGACAGGATATCAGGAGGTCATAACAGACCCATCCTACAAGGGGCAAATCGTTACAATGACCTACCCTTTAATCGGCAACTACGGTTGCAATGAAGCAGATATAGAATCTATCGGTCCACAGCTGGAAGGATTCGTGGTGCGTGAATATAGCGCATTCCATAGCAATTGGCGTTCAAAGTGGAGCCTGGATACATACTTGGCAGAGAATGGGATTATCGGTATTCAGGATATAGACACACGCGCATTAACGCGTCGCCTTCGTGTTCATGGTGTAATGAATGGGTGTCTGGCAACTGAGAATATTGAAGAGAATTTTGATGCGGAAAGTCTTGTTGAAAAAGCACAAGCATGGCACGGCTTAGTCGGTTGGGATATGGTAAAACGTGTGACCTGTCCGAATCCTTATGCTTGGAATCAACACCCATCCAATTCTACCAGTTATGTATCCAGACCCCAAACAGAAGGTTCGGAGCAGATAGAAGAGAACAGATACCGCGTCATAGCGATGGATTTCGGCATAAAGTTCAACATATTACGACAGCTGACAGCTCATGGATGTGAGGTACAGGTTGTTCCAGCATCTACACCTGCGGAAGAAATACTCGCTGCTGAACCAGATGGTGTCTTCTTGTCAAACGGACCAGGAGATCCCGCACCACTTGATTATGCCATCAGGACGATACAGGAATTACTGGGTAAAAAACCAATATTTGGCATCTGTTTAGGACATCAACTATTAGGGCTTGCACTGGGGGGAAAGACCTATAAACTCAAGTTTGGACACCGGGGTGCTAACCAACCCGTGAAACATTTTGAAAATGATCAGGTAGAGATTACTGCACAAAACCATGGATTCTGTGTTGATATAGATTCATTACCGAATAGTGTAGAGATTACGCATATCAATTTGAATGATGATACGCTTGAGGGAATGCGACATTTGGAGTATCCTGCTTTTTCTGTCCAATATCATCCTGAAGCTTCACCAGGACCGCATGATGCCAGTTATCTTTTTTCCCTCTTTAGTAATATGATGAAGGATGGATAGGATGTAGGTTAGCCCCAGGGGTGTTGCCATGTTGTTGCCATCGGAATACAAACAAACTGAAAGATTATAAATAACCCAGTAGAATAATACAATGCCTAAAAGAACAGACATAAAAAAAATACTAATCATCGGATCAGGTGCCATTATCATCGGACAAGCGTGTGAATTCGACTATTCCGGGACACAAGCTTGTAAGGCTCTCAAAGAAGAGGGGTATGAGATTGTGCTGGTCAATAGCAATCCTGCGACGATTATGACCGACCCGGATTTCGCTGACCGTACTTATGTGGAACCGATAACAGCAGATACAGTTGAGCTTGTTATAGAAAACGAACGTCCACATGCCTTGTTACCTACATTAGGGGGCCAGACAGCCCTGAATGTATCGGTCGAACTTGCTGAATCTGGTGTTTTGGCGAAACATGACGTTGAATTAATCGGAGCAAAACTCCCCGCAATTAAAAAAGCTGAAGACAGAGCCTTATTCAAACAAGCGATGCAAAAAATCGGTCTGTCAGTTCCCAAGAGTGGTATCGCGCATACGTCTCAGGAAGCAATTGACCTAATTGATGACATCGGTTTTCCTGCTATTATTCGTCCAGCTTTTACACTTGGCGGAACTGGTGGTGGTATCGCTTACAACATAGAAGAATACGAGAAAATGGTTTCTACAGGTTTATCGTTGAGTCCCATCAGTGAATTACTGATAGAAGAATCTATCATCGGTTGGAAGGAGTTTGAATTAGAGGTAATGCGTGATGGGGCAGACAATGTGGTGATTATCTGTTCCATTGAAAACGTCGATCCGATGGGAGTCCATACAGGCGATAGCATTACAGTAGCACCCATCCAAACACTTACGGATAAAGAATATCAAACGATGCGTAATGCAGCGATTAAAATCATCAGAGAAATTGGTGTTGATACAGGGGGCTCTAATATACAGTTTGCAGTTGATCCTAAAACGGGTAAACAGGTTGTTATTGAAATGAATCCTCGTGTTTCTCGTAGTTCCGCTCTTGCATCAAAAGCCACAGGTTTTCCAATAGCCAAGATTGCTGCGAAGTTGGCAGTGGGATATAACCTTGATGAAATCCCCAACGATATTACTGCCGAAACACCAGCATCCTTTGAACCGACGATCGATTACGTTGTTGTCAAAATCCCGCGTTGGGCATTCGAGAAATTTCAAGGAACAGATGAAACGTTGACAACACAGATGAAATCTGTTGGTGAAGCAATGTCCATTGGTGGAACTTTTAAAGAGGCACTTCAGAAAGGTTTACGCTCATTGGAAACAGGCTGGTATGGGTTAGACAACCATCCGATAGAGGAATTGCCATTTTCAGAATTGTCCAGTAAATTGACTATCCCTAACGTTGAAAGAATATTTTACATAAAATCGGCACTTAAACGAGGCATGAGTCTTGATGAGATATATTCTTATACACACATTGATCCCTTTTTCTTGTATAACATACAAGAAATTGTTGATTTTGAAGCGCATCTTGAAACTTATGCATCGCGGTTTACGACAGAGAACGGTAAACATGATCAAAAATCCATGGCAGTTCTACGACAGGCAAAAAAATTCGGGTTTTCAGATAGACAACTTTCTGAAATCTTTGATATGACAGAACCTGAAATTCGAAAAATTCGAAAATCATGGGGCATCAAAGCGACATTCAAAACAGTTGATACTTGTGCAGCCGAATTTGAAGCAGAGACACCTTACTATTATTCAACCTGTTCCAGTGAAGATGAGGTGAGACATACCGACAAAGAAAAAATAATGATCTTAGGCGGTGGGCCAAATAGAATTGGACAAGGAATTGAGTTTGACTACTGCTGTGTTCACGCTGCAATGGCACTCAAAGAAGATGGTTATGAGACGATAATGGTAAATAGTAATCCTGAGACAGTGAGTACAGATTATGATACCTCCGACAGGCTCTATTTTGAACCGTTGACATGTGAAGATGTCCTAAATATCTGTGATAAAGAAAATCCGAAAGGGGTCATCGTTCAATTTGGGGGACAGACTCCACTAAACCTTGCGATGGCACTTAAGGAAGCGGGTGTGCCAATTATCGGAACAAGTCCAGAAGACATTGCACGTTCTGAGAATCGTCAATTATTCAAAGAGGTATTAGATGAAATCGGTTTGATGCAGCCACCGAATGGCACAGCTACTTCCAGTCAGGAAGCAGCACCAATTGCTGCCGCACTCGGTTATCCGGTAATTGTACGTCCATCATTTGTCCTGGGCGGGAGAGCAATGCAGATTGTCTACGACGAAAAGTTATTGCAGGAATACATGGATACTGCTGTTAAAGCTTCACCTGAACATCCAGTTCTCATTGACAAGTATCTGGAGGAAGCGATTGAGGTAGATGTAGATGCAATTTCTGATGGCAACCACACCGTTGTTGGGGGGGTAATGGAACATATAGAAGAAGCAGGTGTCCATTCCGGGGATAGTGATTGTGTCCTGCCACCCTATACACTGGTTGATGAACAGATTGACCATCTAAAAGTGCATACGCATGCGCTTGCTAAGGCACTCAACGTCAAAGGGTTGATGAACGTACAGTATGCAATTAGAAATGATGAGATATTCGTTCTTGAGGTAAATCCGCGTGCATCTCGAACTATCCCATTTGTCAGTAAGGCGATTGGTGTTCCTTTAGCAAAGTTAGCTGCACGAGTTATGGCTGGAAAATCGCTTGCTGAACTCGGATTCATTAGAGGCATTGAACCTTCATATTTTAGTGTAAAAGCCCCCGTTTTTCCCTTTAATCGTTTTCCAGGTGCAAATTCACGACTCGGACCTGAAATGAAGTCAACTGGAGAAGTCATGGGAATCGATGATGATGTTTCACATGCATTCGCAAAAGCACAGAAAGCTTGCGGATATACATTACCTCTAAAAGGAAATGCTTTTATTAGTGTCAGAAATAAAGACAAACGAGCTGTCATCTTTATTGCCAAAAGACTCACGGATATGGGATTTGCACTTATCGCAACACACGGAACTGCTAAAGTACTTCTACGGAACGGAATGGATGTCCAACTGGTTTATAGTATTGGTAAGGGAAGACCCACGATACATGACTACATAAAAAACCACGCAGTTGATTTAATTGTCAATACACCAACAGGCGATCTCCATCGAACAAATGAATTGCTTATTCGTCAGATGGCAATAGAGCACGATATACCTATCTTCTCAACGATCCCTGGCGCAGCTGCCGCTGTCAATGCTATAGATGCACTTCAAAGCGGTGATATCACTGTCGCACCACTGCAAGATTATCACACTAAACTAAAAAGGTAGAGTAACAGTATCTAAAACTCTGTATTTTTCTTGATATTTTACTGCCTATCTGTTATTTTACATGTATGACTTATGTATCAGCTTGCAAAGCAAGTAAGCTGCTGGATTATACCCTGATCATTTAAGGAAATTAGCAAATGCAGGAAAAATTGATACGATCCGCACAGGAGGCGGGCACAGACGCTATGATGTTGAAGGATACATCAAAAGCGAATCCAAAACGATTGCAACTGTTTGCTACTGCAGCGTATCCAGCACGAAACAGAGAGACGATCTTGAACGACAAGTTGAATATATGCGTGGAATCTACCCCGAAGCAGAAGTTATCAGGGACATTGGAAGCGAGCTCAACTTCAAAAGGAAAGGACTTAAAGCCTTACTGGAACGGCTTATGCAAGGTGATAAGCTCCAAGTTGTTATTGCCCATCGGGATAGACTCGCCCGTTTCGGCATCGACCTTATACGATACCTCGCTGAACAAAACGGTGGCGAACTCGTGGTTCTTGACCAAACAGAACACAGTCCACAAGAAGAACTCACAGCGGATCTTCTCACAATCCTGCACGTCTTCAGTTGTCGGATGCACGGGCTCAGAAGTTGCCGTGAAAAAATCAAAGAAGATAAGAGTTTATCCAACGACTGAACAAAGAAAGAAGTTAAGGCAATGGTTCGGCACTGCGCGATATACTTATAACAAAACAATTGCACTGCTGAATGACACAGATACAAAAGCGAGTTGGAAAGCAATCAAAACACCGATCATGCATGATTTACCTGACTGGGCTGAAGAGACGCCTTATCAAGTAAAGTCTGTTGCTATCCGTGATGCTTGTATTGCGGTTAGAGAAGCTAAGAAGAAATGTAAAGAGACAGGCATATTTCAGTCAGTTTCTTTCAAGTCAAAGAAAAAACCTTCAGATAGTATCTTCATTCCGAAAACTGCCATAAAAAGTCGAGGTGTCTATCATACAATGTTAGGCAATCTTAAAATGTCGGAGTCGATACCAGATAACATCTGCGACTCTCGGTTGGTAAAAAAGAATGATAAATACTATCTGTGTGTTTCCTATAATGCACCAAAACAGAAGCGAAAATCAAGCGGAAGTGTTGTTGCGTTAGATCCTGGCGTGAGAACATTCCTCACATATATCCATGAGCATGGTTTCGGATGGCTTGGACACCATGCTATCAATCGGATTCAAAGACTTTGTTCATATCTTGATGATCTATTATCTCGTGCGTCTAAAGCAAAAAAACAATCACGAAAGAATATGAGGCGTGCTGCGAACAGAATACGCAAACGGATTAGAAATCTTGTTGATGAGTTGCATTATAAGATCGCACGATACCTTGTTGATAATTTTGATATTATCCTGCTACCTACATTTGAGACCTCAGATATGGTGATGCGTGGAAAACGCAAACTACGAAAGAGGTCAGTCCGACAAATGTTGACACTATCACATCACCGTTTCAAAAAGTTTCTAAAACAAAAAGCGAAAGAGAATGGGTGTAAAGTTGTTGATGTCTGTGAAGCATACACATCGAAAACAGTATCATGGACAGGTGAAGTTGTTAACAATCTCGGTGGTAAGAAAGTGATAAAAGATAGGATGTCATTGACAATGGACAGAGATTTGAATGGCGCACGTGGGATCTTCCTGCGTGCTTTGGTAGATGAACCCTGGTTACTTGATATAAGTAACTTGCAAACCGTATAAGAAGTGAAATACACAGTATTGCACGGAAATATACAGGTTAATGTCATCGGTAGCATAACATGCAAAATGATTCAGTTCAGAGAAATACACGGTGGGTTCAAGCACTCGATCGGATTCTTCAGGTACTTAACCTTGAGGCAGATCATCCTATAAGAGTTCTAACAATTGAGGATGGCAGGGAAGTAGTCGTTGTTCAACCGAATGCGTTCACAGTGTCTCGTATATATGCAACGGGACGACCAGATGGTGCACGACCACACGGCATGGACTCATACTTTGCATATTATACTGAGAAATTAGAAGAATATGAAACACAGCACGGAAAACGAGACGGTTTTGAATTGGCTGAAGAAGATTGGGAAAACATGTTTGAGGAATCGTTTTATAGATATACACGTTACTTACTATTCTCCGGTATTAAACGGTGGGAGGATGTGCTGCGGGACACCGATACAAATCTCGCTGTGACAAATCTGGCACGCGAATTCGCGCCAACTGAAATAGCTTGGCGAAGTTATCAATTTAAGGGATATATGATAATGATGAACAGCATAGCGAAAGCAGAATTGAGTTTGCAAGAGGATGATGCTGAAACTGCATTACAACACATTGATATAGGTATTCAACAGATTGGAGTATTCTGTGGAGAATGTCTACGGGAAGATCACGGGGACGCTGAAAACATCACACGCGAACGATACCTTAACAACTTGATAGAATTCAGAACAGATTTGCAGTCTTTAGGAGCAGAAAATGGAAACAATGATGAGGCAGATGGAGATGATGAAGATTCTGACTTATTAGCAGAATTGGAACGCCTACTGAATGATGATGATTCCCCTGAGATTGAAACGGAATAGGTAGGTTAAAACGTGTCGTATTACGCATTCAACAGGAGTAATCAACCTACCTACTTATGATACTTTAGTTAACCTATGATTCCCAGATTTCCTCAATACTATCACTTGGTGCCTGGATCAAAACACCGCCTAAAAATAAGAAGTTTATACCTCTAACGAAGAGATGCCAATTGAATTCAACACCAATAAAAAAGGCCGCTATAGAGGCGATTGTTGTTAGAAAAAATAGAATAGCAGAAATACTATTACCCCATTTATGCATTGAAATACCGTAGAAAACAGCAGAGACTGCAAAAAAGAACAACCCAATCGACGTCATTGCTTCTACCAAGGATAACCATACTAATTCGATTGCAGTTCCAATCTCTTGAGTTGTTTCAGCAGCAATTACAACACCAATTTCTTTCAATGGGGCAGTTTGTGAACTATGTGCTAATAATTCAAATATTATCCAAATTGCGGCGAACCCGATACCTAATAGCGCACCATTTCTCGCATCTTTAATGAGTAAAATTGTAACAGCGATAATGGTAGGAACTAATAGGATATTTGTGACGACAGCGACGCCGTGCATGGTTTCATATAGATTATCACTTTGAAATGTGAACCAATAACCTAAAAAAATCATTATGAGTCCACTAATAACAGCTGTAATACCTCCGAAATTATACAGACTTTTTGAATTATTTGACATATACATAACCCCCTATAATTGCTTTTTGAAAATTAATGCCTTTTGAAAAATATTGCCTTTTTGCTGTGAAAATATGAAAAATTACAGAAGTAATAAATAGATAGACTATATTATAAGTATACTGAAATACTATTTCTTAGTCAACAAAAACTAATCTCAATATTATGAATGGGAACTAGTGGACAGAATGAACATACAAAAAAACGTCTTAATCTGTGAGGCTGATACCCGTCAACGTGAATTAATTTGTCAATCTTTGGGTGGTGAAGGTCTTAATCTCATTGTTACAGAGAATATGTACCAAGCATTTCACCAGATTGAACATGTGACGATTGACATGTTGATTGTTCCATTGAAAGCAGAAAGGATAGAAGGACTAACGCTATTAGATGCTGCAACACGACTTCATCCCGATGTAGGTGTAATCTTTATTACTGCACCGAATGTATTAGAAACCGATATCGGTATTAAGGCGATGTTGGCACATGAGGGGACCTATTTCGTTTACAAACCTTTAAATCCTGTTCACCTGAAAGCACTATTACAAAAATCCCTTAAGAATCAGCGACTGACTTATGAAAACAGACAACTTCGTTCACAGATTGATGAGAAAGAAGGACTTTGTCGGTTAACTGGTAATTCACCACAACTCATTCACATACGTGAAATGATAACACAGATAGCTCCGACTAAAGCAACGGTGATGATATATGGCGCACGGGGTACAGGTAAGGAATTGGTTGCCCGCGCTATTCACCATCGGAGTTTGCGTCTTGGTAATCTTATTGCTTTTAACTGTGCAACCCTTAATGAAAACTTGGCAGAATCAGAACTCTTTGGACATGAACGCGGGGCATTTAGCGGGGCGTACAACCAAAGAAAAGGAAGATTCGAACTGGCACATGGCGGAACGTTGTTTCTTGACGAAGTTTCTCAACTAAGCCTGTCGAATCAGGCGAGATTATTGCGTGTACTTGAAGAACGAGAATTCGAACGGGTGGGAGGTGACAAGACAATCCAGGTGAACGTTCGTATTGTCTGTGCCACAAATCATGACTTAGAGGCGGCTTGTAAAAAAGGGGAATTCCTACCCGATCTGTATGACAGGTTAAACGTCGTATCTGTTCATTTACCTACACTACAGGAACGTGTTGAAGATATTCCTTTACTCATCAACGACTTTCTTGAAGAATTCAGTCGAGAAAATGCAAAGGTCTTGAGATCACTCACACCCGAAGCGGTTAGAACATTAATGAAATATAATTGGCCCGGTAATGTGAGGGAATTGAAAAACTGCGTTGAAGGACTTGTCGTCATGTCTACAGAACAGATCTTGGAACTGGAAGACCTTCCTGAACGAATCCTAAGTTTTGCACGTGAGATAAATGGTGGTATTTCATCAGCACCAACATTGCATTCTGCAGATGCTAAGCATAAGAATCCTCAACACCTTAATGTTGAAGTAGGGATGTCACTTGAAGATATAAATAGAGAAGTGCTGCGTGCGACCCTTGCTTATACTGACAATAACAAAGTTAAAGCGGCTAAAATACTTGATATTAGCCGACGTACCATTCAACGAAAAGCAAAAGAATACGGTCTGTGTGATGAGTGATGGGTGTAGACTGTAGCACATTCATCCTTGATTGTGTCTCTTTGTAGCACATTCTGTTAGATTGTGCTTCTTCCTCCAACCCCATTCATTCACCATTCCCCTTCTCCCTACCCCATCCATCTTGAAGCTGCTGTAGCACATTCTGTTAGATTGTGCTTCTTCCTCCAACCCCATTCATTCACCATTCCCCTTCTCCCTACCCCATCCATCTTGAAGCTGCTGTAGCACATTCATCCTTGATTGTGCTTCTTTCTATAACCCCCAGACCGCTGGAGCTGATATGTGATTTTCCAAAGCCTCAGAGAGGCGAAAGGTATATAGTCAACATTGATCCAACCAATAGCAAACCCCAGAGGGGTGAAAGGTGTATCAACGCACTAACGTTTATCACTAAATTGAAGCCTATAGTGACAAAAACCTTACAAACCCGATGAAGTTTAAGTCAATAGTTTCAGGTTTTGCCAGAATCCTTCTAATCATGTAATTACTTCAACCCGCATCAGACTGTTATGATGTGTAAAGACGTTAAACTTTGTCTGTTCTAAACGGGATGTGGGATAAGAAGTCCTCTCTCCACCTGCACATTGAAAACCCTATTGAATAAAGATATTTTGTAACTATTTTCTGTCTGTTGCATAATTAGCTTGACTTTTACTGAAAGTATGTAACTGTTTTAGTCATGTATAGAAATATTAAAATTAATTCAGATTAAGTTGATTAACATTCTGAATTGACTTAAAATGACTTAATGCATTCACCAATTACCTGGGTTTGCGTTGAGTTTATTGGTTGATGAAAACACGTAGATAAACAACCGAAGGAGGTTAGTTGATGAAGAAAACACAGTTTTATTTTATGCTGGTACTGCTTTTACTATTAACAACTCTTTTATCAATGAGTTTTGCCCAAGATTATACAACATGGCATTTACCTGAAGGTGCAACAGCACGCCTTGGTAAAGGTTACATCAAGGAAATCGCATATTCACCAGATAGCACACGGTTGGCAGTTGCCAGTTCTATCGGTATCTGGATTTACGATGCGGAGACTGGCGAAGAACTTGACCTATTCACAGGGCATACGGGTGATGTCAGAAGCGTATCTTTTAGTCCTGATGGACAGGTGCTCGCAAGTGGGAGTGGTGAACTTGACAGAACCATCCGGTTATGGGATGTCAACACAGGTAGACATATCCGCACACTTTCAGGGCATACGGATTGGGTCCGAAGCGTCGCGTTTAGTCCTGAAGGTCAGACGCTGGCAAGTGGGAGTGAGGATGGCACGGTGCTATTGTGGAACCTTGATCCCCGTACCCAGTAACTCCCAGAAGATGTGAATGATGACGGTATCGTCAACATTATCGATCTTACCTTGATTGCGTCTAACTTCGGGGAAACGGGGCAAAACGATGCGGTTGTGAATGGCGATGGTGTGGTAAATATCATTGATCTGACACTCGCCGCAGCAGCGTTTGGCAATACGGCAGGTGCACCTATTGCGTTGGGTCGCGATTCGGAGATCGCTCCTACAAGAGCAGATGGTGAGTCTGTGGCGAGTGGTGTGTATTTTTATTCACTAACAGCGGGGAAATTTACGGCTTCGCGTAAAATGTTGATAAGCAAATAGTAGTAGGCACTCTCCGAGTGCCGTCTCTTCAGAAAAAAGGCGACAGAATAATTACACAACCTTAAAGTTTCACATTATAGCATTAAAACAGAATATATGTTATAATACATGCAAGAATAGCAAATTAACTTTGAAAGGAATAAACTATGAGACTGGAAGGTAAAGTAGCAATTGTCGCTGGTGCTGCTTGGGGAGGTATCGGTGCAGCGTCCGCATACCGGTTTGCATGTGAAGGAGCGAAAGTAGTCGTTAACACACGCCGTAGGGAAGAGAAACTTGCTGAGACTGTCCAACATATTGAAGAGGCTGGCGGTGAAGCAGTCGCTATTATGGGTGATGTCGCAGATGAAAAAACATGGGAAACACTTGTTGATTCAGCATTAACAAATTTTGGAAAAATAACGACTCTGGTACATAACGCTGCACATTCATATACAAAAAAAGCAATTGAATTCACCCCTGAAGAATGGAACGAAAGTCTCGGTGTAACGCTTGGCGGTCCATGGCTTGGAGCAAAATATTGTATCCCTGAAATGATAAAAATCGGTGGTGGCAACATCGTCTTCATCTCTACAGTCAATGCAACGATTACCAATCCTGGGTTCGGACTCTACGGTGCTGGGAAAGGTGGATTAAACGCTTTAACACGCAGCATTGCACTTGACTATGGGCGAGAAGGTATACGCGCAAATGCAATAGCACCTGGACAAATCGTCGGGGAACGCGGGGAAGCATCACTTGCGGCAGACTCATTAGAGGATGAAGCATCTCGTGATTGTTATCCTATTGGTAGATACGGAAAGCCTGAAGACATTGCAAACGTTGCGCTCTTCTTAGCATCTGATGAAGCAGATTTCGTCACAGGTATCGTATTGACAGCAGATGGTGGCTTAACACTCCAATCACCAGAGGCATTGGTACGGCCATCCTTCCGACTCCGTTGGAGAGATGACATTCTGGTGCCGAAACCGAAATGATAATTGTGGATGGATCCTCCATCCACAACTCGTATGGCAGAAAGGAGATATATAATGTGTGGACGTTTTACACTTGCAAGCGAACTCGATGCACTCCAGGATACCTTCGGAGAATCCAATTTCTGGTTAGAATTTAACCCACGTTACAACATCACGCCAACACAAAATGTTGCAGTTATCTCCAATAGACAGCATGATCCTGATAGACGACAGGATCAGAAAAGTTACGACTTCTTCCAGTGGGGACTCATACCATCGTGGGCAAAAGATGCAAAAATTGGAAGTAGGATGATCAATGCTCGTTCAGAAACGCTGGCAGAAAAACCCTCTTTTCGCGCTGCCTACAAACGCAGACGATGTCTTGTCTTAGCAGATGGGTATTACGAATGGCAAAAGGTTGAAGGTCAGAAAGTAAAACAACCTGTATATATTCGTTTGAAATCACAAAAACCATTTGCCTTCGCGGGGTTGTGGGAAGAATGGCAGGCAAATTGGATGGAGACACCGCTGCGCTCTTGTACGATTATCACCTGTTCACCAAACAAGACATTAGAAAGCATACATCATAGAATGCCTGTGATTCTGCCACAAGATTCTTATGACCAGTGGCTCACACCCGATGAATTGACACCGGATGTGCTACAACCACTCCTTAAACCTTATTCTGGTGAAGAGATGGAGGCGTATCCAGTCTCAAGGTATGTTAATCGTCCAGCGAATGATTCGCCTGAATGTCTCAAACCGTTGTCGTATATACAAGAAGTCACGGAAGAAGAAAGAGTAGGAAGTTTATTCTAAAATTCTGAGAAACGTAATAAGATAGGAACTGTATATGTCAAAACCAACAAAAGAACAGATGCTATTTATGTATCGCAAGATGGTTGAAATTCGTCAATTTGAGGAAGCAGCTGGAACGTTGTATCAAAGCGGGCAACTACCCGGATTTCTTCACCTTTATATCGGTGAAGAAGCAACAGCTGTCGGTGTCTGTTCACATCTAAATGACGATGATTATATCACAAGCACGCACCGGGGACATGGACATCTCATCGCAAAAGGGGGCAAACGCGACCGGATGATGGCTGAACTGTTTGCTCGTACAACGGGTTACTGTAAAGGAAAGGGCGGATCAATGCACATTGCCGATAAAGAGACCGGAATTCTGGGGGCAAATGGTGTTGTTGGAGCAGGAATTCCACTCGCAGCAGGTGCTGCCCTTTCTGCAAAATATCGTGGAACGCAACAGATCGCAGTCTCTTTCTTCGGTGATGGCGCGACGAATCAAGGGGTATTCCATGAGACACTAAACCTCGCAGCAGTATGGGAACTCCCCGTCGTTTTTGTCTGCGAAAACAACCGATTTGGTATGGGAACACCACAACATGAACATCAACGCGTGGTAGATATAGCAGTCCGCGCACCTGCTTATGACATACCAGGACTCACCGTTGATGGAAACGATGTCCTAAAGGTCTATGCTGCAGCTGAAAAGGCTGTTAAACGTGCAAGAACAGGTGGGGGACCTACACTCTTAAATTGCGATACTTATCGGTTCCGTGGACATCATATCGGAGACCCAGGAACTTCATACCGAGACAGAGAAGAGGTGCAAGAACAGGAACGGCAACGGGATCCTATCAGACGACTCGCACAAGTTCTCACTGAAGCGGAAAATGTAACGCAAGAAGAACTTGACACGATGGAAACAGAACTAGCAAACGAACTTGAAGAAGCATTAGAATTCGCAAAGAATAGTCCTGAACCATTACCCGAAGATGCATTAGATGATGTATATGCAGGTTCAATCCAACCATAGAAACAATTGTATATAACATAAGGTGACATGAAAGCAGATGGACAGTTGAAATCAGGCGGAGTCACATGGAAAGCTGTTGTCATAACACTTGTGTTGATCCCGTTTAATTTCTACTGGATCATCGCGGGAGAAGTAGGCCTTGTTGGGTATGCACTCAATACTTATGCTGTTCCGTTCTATAATGTCGTTTTCGTAGTTTTCTCCTTCACAATAATTAATCTCGTCTGTCGATATATCACCCGCATCCGCATTCTCACCAACGCAGAACTCCTTACCATCTACATATTACTTAGCACGGCCTGTGCTTTTCCCTCCATTACCCTGATGACGATCCTCGTCACTACTATCGGACATGCTTTCTGGTTCGCCACGCCAGAAAACGAGTGGAAGCAACTATTTTGGGATTACTTGCCAAAATGGCTCCTTGTTGATGATCAGAAAGCACTCGCGGGATACTATACGGGGGCAACAAATCTGACAAAACTGGAAATCGTTGGGGTGTGGATAGGTCCTATACTCGCTTGGACACTCTTTGTAACCGCACTCATCTTGGTAATGTTGTGTATCAACGTCATCCTGCGGAAACAGTGGGTAGAACGCGAACGATTGGCATATCCAATTACACAGATCGCATTTCATCTCACACATAACACTAAATCGCTGTTTACCAATCGGATCACTTGGATCGGATTCGGGATTGCTGCCGCCATAGCAATTATCAATGGATTTAGTTTTCTGTACCCAACAATTCCACATTTACCGATAAAACGTATTGGAGGTTGGCGTGGATTCGGACATCTGTTCACAGAAAAACCGTGGAGTGCCATCGGTGGAATCAGTATGTCATACTATCCGTTTGTGATCGGATTAGGACTGTTAATGCCGCTTGACCTATCGTTTTCAAGTTGGTTTTTCTTCTTGTTCTATAAGGCACAGTTAGTATTTTCAAGTGCAGTAGGACTCTCAAGTCTACCGGGATTTCCATACATTGACCGGCAATGCTTTGGTGCAGCCATTGGAATATTCGTTTCAGTCATAGTATTGAACCTGCGACATTTTCGGGGAGTGTTCCGTATAGTTAGGCATAGAACAGGAGAAGATACCGAAGAACCTATTCCATACCGACTGGCACTCTGGGGAATCGTTGGTGGTCTCGCTATACTCTTCATATTCTCTAAACGGATCGGCATGTCGTTATGGCTTATCCCACTGTTTTTCGCTATCTATTTCATCATCGTATTAGTGTTAACACGTATGCGTGCTGAGCAAGGCTTTCCAGTTCATGCAATGGAGAACATGCCGAATTATCACATCCTTATTGATAGTTTTGGTACGCGGATGTTGGGAACAAACAATCTTGTCACTTTATCGCTTTTTAGTTGGTTCAATAGAAGTTATACGAGTAACCCTATGCCACATCAGTTAGAGGGATTCAAACTATCAGAACGCACTGACATTGCACCAAGACGGTTATTTTTCTCACTGTTGGGTGTTTCTGCTTTTGCATCTATCATGGTTTTCAGTGTTATACTTTATCTTTACTACAAGCATGGCGCGTTGAACATGAGTGGCAGTAGCAGTTGGAACATAGGTTTTGGTGAACGCGTCTTCAGCGGACTTCAACGTTGGCTTTACTATCCAACCGAACCGAATTTCTATGCAACAGGTGGTATCGTTGTCGGTCTTCTCTTCTCAACACTTTTGATGTTTATGCGGGCACGATTCTTTTGGTGGCCCTTCCATCCCATAGGTTTTGTTGTAGCAAGCGATTGGGGGATGCGATATTTATGGAGTTGTATGTTGGTCAGTTCGGTTGTGAAATACGCAGTTCTAAAGATCGGTGGACCGCGAGCAACTCAGCAGCTGGTCATGTTCGCCGTTGGATTGATGTTAGGTGATTTTACGATTGGTGGGATATGGAGCCTTATCAGTGTCATAACACAACAACCGATGTATAATTTTTGGCCCTAATCTGATCTACTCTAATCAGGCCGCCCCTGCTACATCAATCAATGATCCCATCTATTGGACTTGAAGCAGTAGCATATAGCTTTCGTGGTATTCTTCCTGCCAAATAGGCTGCTCGTCCTGCTTCAACAGCCTTCTTCATTGCTTCCGCCATCAATACAGGTCGATGTGATTTTGCCACAGCGGTATTGAGCAGAACCCCATCGCACCCTAATTCCATTGCAATCGCAGCATCAGATGCTGTTCCTACACCCGCATCAATGATGAGAGGTATTTGAACAAGATCTCGGATTATCTGGATATTATATGGATTGCGTATCCCCATTCCTGAACCGATGGGAGCACCTAAAGGCATTACCGCTGCACAACCTATATCTTCTAATTTCTTACAGGTGATCGGATCGTCATTACAGTACGGCAGAACAGTGAATCCATCCTCTACAAGTTGTTCCGCCGCACTGATCAGCTGCTCAACATCTGGGAACAGGGTCTGTTCATCACCTATAACTTCTAACTTGATGAGCGATGTTTCCAGTGCTTCCCGAGCAAGTTGTGCAGTAAGAATTGCATCTTTAGCAGTGAAACACCCAGCCGTATTTGGTAAGATCGTCATACCGTGTTCACGTAGAATAGCGAAAAGATTCTCCTCCGAAGTATCTGAAAATCTCACGCGCCGCATTGCCACTGTCGCGATTGCTGCTCCGCTTGCTGCAATCGCCTCAGTCATAATATGAAAACTTGGGTATCCTGCTGTACCAATAAGAAGTCTGGATTGGTATGTCTGATCTGCGATTTTGAATTCTTTCATGTTGTCTTAAACCTCATCCACCTTGCACCGCCCGGATGATCTCCACTTCACTGTTTTCACAAATTTCTGTCTCTTTCCAAAGAGTCTTTGGAATGACTTCTCTATTAATCGCAACCGCAATACCAGATTGTTCTGGATCCAGTTCCAATTCAATCAGTAGATCGCAAATGTTTATCTGTGCTTCTATGCTTTTCTCTTTTCCGTTTAGACGTATTTGCATTTCCCATACCTTAATATTATCAGTCTTCCGTGTCAAGACACCGAAGCTTTAGCTCGGTGATGTAGACACGGCATTGGTTTTTTACTTGACAATCTAATATAAATATTGTATAATATATGACATAAACTATATATAATCAGTTAGGTATAATATGTCAATTGAATTGAAAACACCAGAATTAGAATACCGGTCAACACGTAATTGTATATATGCTTGTGAATATCACATTGTTTTTTGCACAAAGTATAGAAGGAAATGTTT
>JAJEJA010000108.1 GCA_022828145.1 Candidatus Poribacteria bacterium
TTCCTCATGGATAATCAGATTAGTGACATCACACCAATCGGATTCTTGCCGCACTTGACAGAATTAAACCTCACGAGGAATCAAATCAGTGACATCACGCCACTTGTATTCTTACCGCAGCTAACGAAACTATACCTCATGAGGAATCAAATCAGTGACATCAAACCGATCACTAAATTGACACAGTTGACGCAACTATCTCTCATAGATAATCAGATCAGCGATATAAAACCGCTCACGGGATTAACGCAATTGACGCATCTATTCCTCGACGGAAATCAGATCAGCGATATAAAACCGCTCACGGGATTAACGCAATTAACAGACCTTCACCTTGATAATAATGAAGTTCGCGACATCACATCCCTCGCTAACTTGACACAACTCACTGTGTTATGGCTTCAAGGAAATCAGATCAGCGACATTACACCCCTCGCTAACTTGACACAATTGAAGATTATAGGTCTCGCGTCCAATCAGATAAATGATATCAAACCGCTTACTAACTTAACACAATTGACATTACTAACCCTCACGGGTAATCAGATTGACATCGCACCCCTCGCTAATCTGACCCAATTGAAAGACTTGACCATCGCGTACGGTCAGATCAATGACATAGTTCCCCTCACTAACTTGACGCAACTTACAGGGCTACGTCTTTCAAACAACGAAATCAGTGACATCACACCGCTTGCCAATTTGACGCAACTTACAGATCTACGTCTTTCAAACAATGAAATCCGTGACATTACACCGCTTGCTAAGTTGACACAACTTACAGAGTTGCAGATCATAAACAATAAAATCCGCGATATGAGTCCCGTCGAAAATTTAACAGGTTTAACGCGGTTAACTGTCAAAGGCAATCCAATTCAGGACACGACACCACTTCAGGAGCTACTAAAACTACTGCCGAATTTGAAATTGGATATTCGTCCCGATCCGACAATACCGGATGCTAACTTAGCCGCCGCTGTGCGTAAGGCACTCAATTTAGGTCCAACAGATCCTATTCCACAAAAGGAATTGGGAGAATTGGAACATCTAATCGCCAATCAAAAAAGCATAAGTGATTTAACGGGCTTGGAAGAAGCAACAGGATTAATGACTTTAACACTTTCCAGAAATCAAATCAGGGACATCACGCCGCTTGCATTCTTGCCGCACTTGACAGAACTAAACCTCGCGCATAATCAAATCAGGGACATCACGCCACTTGTATTCTTACCGCAGCTAACGAAACTATACCTCATGGATAATCAGATCAGTGATCTCACGCCACTCACTAAGTTGACAAAGTTAACGAAACTATACCTCGGAAACAATCAAATTAGTGATCTCACACCGATTGCTAAGTTGACAAAGTTAGCAGAACTATACCTCTACTACAATCAGATCAGTGATCTCACACCGATTGCTAAGTTGACAGAGTTGACAGTGCTACACTTTGAGCGTAATCAACTTAGGGATATCGCACCACTTGCTAAGTTGCCGCAGCTGACGAAACTATACCTCGGGACTAACCAAATCAGGGACATCACACCGCTCGCTGAATTAAATCGACTTACAGAATTATCACTCTACCGCAATCAAATCAGGGACATCACACCACTTGCTGGCTTGACAGAACTCACAGAATTGGGACTACGAAGAAATCAAATCAGGGACATCACATCGCTTACTAACTTAACACAATTGACAGAACTAAACCTCACGGGTAATCAAATTGACATGAGACAACTCTCTAATCTGACCCAATTGAAAGAACTGGCCATCGGGTACAGCCAGATTAGTGACATTACACCGCTTGCTAAGTTGACACAACTTACAGAGTTGTGGCTCCATAACAATGAAATCCGTGACATTACACCGCTTGCCAATTTGACACAACTTACAGAGTTATGGCTCGAAAACAATGAAATCCGAGACATTACACCGCTTGCCAATTTGACGCAACTTACAGAGTTGCTGCTCCATAACAATGAAATCCGTGACATTACACCGTTTGTCAATTTGACGCAACTTACAGAGTTGCGGATCGAAAACAATGAAATCCGAGATGTTAGTCCCATTGAAAATTTAATGGGCTTAACGCGATTAACTGTTAAAGGGAATCCTATTCAGGATATAGAACCACTCCAAAAACTCTTGAAACAGCTTCCGGATTTGGAATTGGACATAAAAAAATAAAGGGGTATACACCATGAAAAACTATTGTATTCAACCTCCACCTGCAAACAGATAGCAGATAGACAGGAAACATTTTATGGAGAATGAAAAAGACGAAGCACCTCAGCAGAACACCACTGAAACACAAGGCACCACGGTTCTCTTGGAAAAAAGTTGTAGGTGAAAACAAACCACTTAAGTTTTTTTCAAAATATGCAATTCTACGACACAAAATCGCGTCTATACGAATCAGAAGACCAATATGCGTATTGAGGTATCAGATGATATATAATGATGCTGAACTGATTCAAAAAACCTTAAAAGGTGACCAACAAGCGTTTGCTACCCTTGTAGAAAAATACCAAAAGCAGATACACACGTTAGCATGGCAGAAGATTGGTGATTTTCACATTGCACAAGAGGTTACCCAGGATGTGTTTCTCACTGCATATCACAAACTCACAACGCTCAAAAACCCTAATCGTTTATCGGGATGGCTCTATGTGATTGCCAACCGCAAATGTATCGCGTGGCACCGAAAGAAAAAACCACAACCACAATCGTTAGATGCGATGAACCCTATTGAATTGGAGGAGGTGTATTATTCTGTGCATATCACCCAACAACGCGAAGCAGCTGCACATCAAAAGCGGCGAGAATTGGTTCAGAAACTGCTAAACAAGCTGCAAGAGAGTGAGCGGACAGTCGTCAACGTATATTATATCGCAGAAATGACATGTGAAGAAATTGGAAAGTTCTTAGGCGTATCTACAAATACTGTGCGTAGCCGACTTCACCGCGCACGCAACCGTCTTAGGAACGATGAAACAGTGATAAAAGAGAGCTTAAGTAGTTTTCAACTTCCAGCACAATTGACACAAAATATCATGAAAAAGATATCGCGTATCAAACCTGCTGCTCCGACCAGTAGCAAACCCATCGTGCCATGGGCAATTGCAGCATCAAGTGCGATTTTTATTATACTGATGCTCGGATTAAACAGCCGATATTTAGCACGGTTTCAACATCCCTATAATTTGGAATCCCAATCAGAATTAGCAGTAGAACTAATTGACGCGCCTATTGTGCCGAATCTTGAGGAACAACCCGATGCTCGAAATCAGGTAGGGGTGCCTTCTGATGATAACGGTAAAGGTACCGGACCTGCACAGGAATCAGATCAGATTTTGGGCAATAAAACGCACTTCACGCAGTGGAACCTACCTAAAGATGCAAAAATGCGTTTTGGCAAAGGTGGGGTAGCGGGAGCAGCATATTCCCCTGATAGCACGCTCCTGGCGATTGCATGTAGCATCGGTATTTGGATATATGACGTACATTCCGGGGAACCATTCGCACTACTCACCGGACATACGGCTGGAGTCAAAAGTGTCTCTTTTAGTCCTGATGGGAAACTGATAGCAAGTGGAAGTGATGATAAAACGGTCCGACTATGGGATGGCAACACGGGTAAACACTTGCACACCATGCGTTCACATACTGCTGGAGTCAAGAGTGTATCTTTTAGTCCTGATGGACAGGTACTTGCCAGTGGTAGCGAGGACACAACAATATGTTTATGGAATGTTAACACGGGTGTGCTGCAGCGTACACTCAAAAAGCATTCCGCTTGGATCAATAGTGTATCATTTAGTCCTGACGGTCAAGTACTTGCCAGCGGGAGCGGCGATGACACGATCCGCTTATGGAATGTTGACACAGGCGAATCACTGCACACCCTGAATGAACATGCAGCTGATGTAAACAGTGTGTCTTTCAGTCATGATGGAAAATTGCTTGCCAGCGGTAGTGATGATCTGACAATTCGTCTATGGGATGTTAGCACGGGTCAGTTACACCGCACAATTAAAGGACATACGGCTGATGTCTGTAGTGTCTCGTTTAGTCCTGATGGACGACTGCTTGCAAGTGGCAGCGAAGATGACACGATCCGTTTATGGAATGTCGGCACAGGTGCACTCAACCGCACGATGCATGGAAAGATATATCAGTTTTGTAATGTGTTGTTCAGTCCAGATGGTCAAGTGCTTGTCAACGCCAGTGATGAAACAATAATTCGTTTATGGGATGTCAATACGGGTCAACTACACCGAACTATTGAAGGACATACACATTGGGTACTTAACATAGCGATTAGTCCTGATGGTCAACGCCTTGCCAGCGGCGGCGACGACAACATGATCCAGATATGGGATGTTAACACAGGTAGACACTTGCATGCACTGTCGGCAAATTGGGCGGATGTTTATAGCGTGGCATTTAGTCCTGATGGTCAACGCCTTGCCAGTGGCAGCATTGACGGATTGATTCGCTTATGGAATGTCAACACAGGCACCCTGCACCACATGTTCGAAGCGCATATCGCTTTTGAAGGACATGCCGCTACAGTCAGAAGTCTCTCTTTTAGTCCTGATGGAAAAGTGCTGGCAAGTGGCGGTACGGACGCATCGATTCGTCTGTGGGATGTTACCACAGGCGATCTGCTACACACACTGTTCGGACATCACGGTTGGGTCCTTAGCATCTCATTTAGTCCTGACGGTCAAGTGCTTGTCAGTGGCAGTGGTGATACCACAATCAAGTTATGGGACGTTAACACAGGTGAGCTACGCCACACATTCTATGATCACTCAGCTCCGATCTGGAGTGTCTCGTTTAGTCCTGATGGCAAGCTGCTTGCCAGTGGCGACGACAATAATATAATCCATATATGGGATGTTAGCACAACTGCGCTACTTCACACATTTGATGGACATACAGATTCGATCCGGAGCGTGGCATTTAGTCCTGACGGTCATGTGCTTGTCAGTGGGAGTAAAGATGGCACAAACCGCTTGTGGGATGTCAGAACAGGTGAGATGCTAAACACCCTGAGTGGACATAAGGATTGGGTCTATTCCGTAGCGTTTAGTCCTGAAGGTAAGTCTATCGCAAGCGGTAGCAGGGATGGCACGGTGTTGTTGTGGGATGCCACGTATAAGAATAAAATGAGGTAGGGGTTTCCACAACTATAGTTTTGTGATGTGCTATCTCCCAACGCTACCCAGAAATCACTTTCCAACACAACTCACAGGAAATATCATGAAACATATCTCACGTATCAAACTTGCTGATCTCATCAGTAGTACACCTTTGGTGCCCTGGGCAATTGCAGCATCAAGTGCAATCTTGATTATACTGATACTCAGTATAAACATCCGATATTTAACCGATTTACAACCTCCATATAGTTTGAACTCCCATTATGAATTGGCAGTAGAACTATTTGCTGCGCCTATTGGACTGAATCCTGAAGGACAATCTGATGATCGAAATCAGACAGGAGTACTCTCTGACGATAATGGTAAAGGTACCGGACCTGCACAGGAATCAGAACAAGTTTTAGGTGATAAACTTGACCATACGCAGTGGAGTCTACCGAAAGGGGCAAAAATGCGTTTCGGTAAAGGCGGTGCAAACGGAGCAGCATTCTCTCATGATAGCACGCGTCTGGCAGTCGCGAGTAGTATCGGTATCTGGATATATGACATAACAACTGGACAACCACGTGCTCTACTCACGGGACATACAGCTGGTGTCAACACCGTGTCTTTTAGTTCTGATGGAAAACTGCTTGCCAGTGGCAGCAGCGATAACACCGTTCGGTTATGGGATGCCAACACAGGTCTACTTATGAAGACCTTAAGTGCAAATACCTATGTTAACACTGTGTCTTTTAGTCCTGATGGTCAACTACTTGCCAGTCCGGGAATTAACAGGACAATCGGTATTTGGAATGTCAGCACGGGTGAACAACTGCACACCCTAAGTGGACATACGGCTGTTGTTAACAGTGTCTCTTTTAGTCCGGATGGAAAACTGCTTGCAAGTGGCAGTGACGATGGAACGCTCAGATTATGGGATGTTAACACGGGTGAAATAGTGCATATCATGGATGAACTTGAGACTGATGTTTACAGTGTCTCTTTTAGTCCCGATGGAAAACTGCTTGCCAGCGGCAATGGCGATCACAAGGTCCAATTATGGAATGTTAGTACCGGTGAAATACACCGCACGCTCAAAGGACACACTGCTTATGTTAGTAGTGTCTCTTTTAGTCCTGATGGTCAGATGCTTGCAAGTGGCAGCGACGATAACACAATACGGTTATGGGATGTTAGCACGGGAGAGACACTCCGCATCCTGAGTCTACATATATATCTGAACAGTAATGTCTCGTTTAGTCCTGATGGCAAACTGCTTGCAAATGGAAAAGGGGACACAACTATCACTTTATGGGATGTTAGCACAGGAGAACTCCGCAACACGATGAGTGGACATACAAGTTGGGTTTTTGACGTATCCTTCAGTCCTGATGGTCAGCTGCTCGCCAGTGGTGGTGACGACAATATGATCCATCTATGGGATGTTAGCACAGGAAGACACTTGCCTACGCTTATGGATGGTACAGCTGATGTCTATACCGTCTCTTTTAGTCCGGATGGACAACACCTTGCAAGTGGCAGTACAGATGCAAAGATTCGTTTATGGGATGTTAGCACAGGCATGCTGCTTCGCACGTTTGAAGAAGCCGCAGGTTGGGTCTATACCGTCTCTTTTAGTCCTGATGGGAAACTGCTTGCCAGTGGCAGCGGTGATAGCACAATCTGCCTATGGGATGTTAACACAGGTGTGCTACACCGCACGTTGCTCGGACATGGCGGTTCTATCCAGAGCATCTCATTTAGTCCTGATAGACAGACACTTGCCAGTGGCAGCGGTGATAACACGATCAGGTTATGGGATATTACCAAAGGAGAAACACTGTACACCCTGAGAGGACATACTGCTGATGTCAACACTGTAGATTTCAGTCCGGACGGTCTGGTGCTTGCCAGTGGCAGCGGGGATGAGACGGTACGCTTATGGGATGTTACGACCGGTGAGTCACTACACACCCTCAGCGGAGATATGAATAGTATAAATTGCGTGTCATTTAGTCCTGATGGTCAGGTGCTTGCATGTGGCAGTGGTGATAATACAATCCACCTATGGGATGTCAAATCTGGTAGATTCTTGTTCAACTTGAGTGGACATACGGATAGTGTCTATAGTGTGATGTTTTCTCCTAAGGGTAAGTCTATTGCAAGCGGGAGCAGGGATGGCACTGTGCTGTTATGGGATGTCACAATCACAGAATAAAAAACCACACTTTTTTGCAAATTATGCAATTCTACGACACAGAATCGCGTCTATACGAGTCAGAAGACCAATATGCGTATTGAGGTATCAGATGATATATAATGATGCTGAACTGATTCAACAAACCTTAAAAGGTGACCAACAAGCGTTTGCTGCCCTTGTCGAAAAATACCAAAAGCAGATACACACGTTAGCATGGCAGAAGATTGGTGATTTTCACATTGCACAAGAGGTTACCCAGGATGTGTTTCTCACTGCATATCATAAACTCACAACGCTCAAAAACCCTAATCGTTTATCGGGATGGCTCTATGTGATTGCCAACCGCAAATGTATCGCGTGGCACCGAAAGAAAAAACCACAACCACAATCGTTAGATGCGATGACCCCTATTGAATTGGAGGAGGTGTATTATTCTGTGCATATCACCCAACAACGCGAAGATAGTGCGAATCAGAAGCGACGAGAATTGGTTCAGAAGTTGTTAAGTAAACTACAAGAGAGTGAGCGGACAGTCGTCAATCTCTACTATATCGCGGAAATGACATGTGAAGATATAGGAAAGTTCTTAGGTGTATCTCCGAATACTGTTCGGAGCCGGCTTCACCGAGCACGCAACAGATTAAGAAAGGAAGAAATGATGATAAGAGAGAACATAAATAGTTTCCAACTACCTACAAAACTCACTGAGAACATTATGAGAAAGATTTCGCGTATCAAACCTGCTGTTCTAACCAGTAGCAAACCCATAATGCCATGGGTAATTGCTGCTTCCACATTAGCAGTTGTGTTGCTCATGCTCGGTTTTGGAAACCTTCAGCACTTAACGCTTTTTCAGAAACCTTATAATTTTGATGCTACCACTGAGATGACAGTTGACATCATTGACACACCCCTCATCGCGAACCTGGATGCCAAACCTGATGTGCGAACACAGATCGGAAGTCCCAATGCATCAGATACACGGGATAAGCCTAAACAGCAGTCAGATAATAAGCCTGAAGCGGTTGTAGAAACACAAGAAGACGAAACAGTGGAAAATCACATAAAATGGGAACTACCGAAAGAAGCGAAAGCGCGTTTCGGCAAAGGTGGGATTAACTTGCTTAGATTCTCACCAGATGGTCAGCAACTCGCGGTTGGCAGTAGTATCGGTGTTTGGCTCTATGATGTAGAGACAGGTAAAGAACTCTCAATGTTCCCCGGTAAAAGCACCTCTATTGCCTTCTCTCCAGACGGACGCTTCCTGGCGAGTAGTGTTGATGGACAGTCACCACAATTGTGGGAATTAACAACCCGAAAGAAAATGGTAATCACGGATCATCTGTCGCGCACCTCGGTATTGCGATTTTCGGCAGATGGCAAGACACTTATTACATTGAGTAATATAGGAGACTCAATCAGTCAGTTAGATTTAAAAACAGGAAAAGTGAAGGTGAAGCATATTGCAGAACAAATAGAATCGGTTTCTGCGTATTATTTCGCACTCACACATGATAAATTTGCATCGATTAGAAGGAGAACAGAGATTGAGTTATGGGACCCAACGACCGGCGAAATACTGTCTACACTCAAAGGAAAAATGAGTATAAGTGCAATGGTATTTTCACCTGACGGCACACGTCTTGCCAGCTCAGGTCGGACTTATGATAGCAACGTCACATTGCAACTATGGGATACCGAAAGCAGGGAACAATTATGGGATGCTGAAAGCAAGGGATCATCCCGTCACCTGACAGATGCAACAGAGGTCAACGCATTAGCATTCTCTCACGATGGAAAAATGCTTGCAAGCGGCGGAACCGATATGACAGTGCAGGTGCGCGATTCAGCCACTGGTGAACCTATCACGACGCTGACAGGTCATACAAACGGTATTACAGCACTAACGTTTTCATCAGATAATCGTACACTCGCCAGTGGGAGTGCAGATGGTACAGTCCGGTTCTGGAATATAAAAAAAGGCAAATCATTACCAATCCGTATCACCGGACACACAATACAAATGGAAACGGTGACTTTCTACAAAGATAGTAACACGCTTGTAAGTGTCGCGCATGACGGTGTAGTTAGTTTCTGGGATGTAAAAACATTACAACAAACCGATACTAAAACCCTACAGAAAACCTATCCTAATCCAATACGTGATTTTCCAGCAGAAGGACTTCAATATTGGTTATCAACTGTGGCGTTCTCTCCCGATGGCACGAAGATTATCAGTGCTGGTGTAAAAGGTCATAGAATCTTCTCAGGTGAGTTCTTGAGCACTGCATATATAGCGGATCTCTCTGTCCGTCTAAGCGATGTTAAGACAGGACATGAGGTGCAGACTATGGATACGGCAGGAGGTGCTACATCCATAACTTTTTCACCTGATGGAAAAACGGTGGCATTGGGCGTTCATGATAAGATCCTTGTGTGGAACACGGATACGGGGGATACTTTTGATATACCACTTGATAAATTATCTTTCAATATAACTCATTTAAATCAGGACGATATTAGCAAGTTTCCTCACCACATTCAGTCTAAAATGAGTGCCTTTAACCCTGAAGTCGTTGCTTTGGTTTTCTTAGATGATAAAAGGATCATCAGTGGAACTAAGGACGGTAAAATACAGATGTGGGATGTGGAAACAGGAGTTCCGTTAGATGAGAACGATATTAGCAAGTTTCCTCTCGACTTTCAGTCTAAAACCTTTAGACCTGAAGCTGCTGTTTTGGTTTTCTCACCAAATGGCAAAAGGATCATCAGTGGAACTAAGGACGGTAAGGTACAGATGTGGGAGGCAGAAACGGGAGTTCTGTTAACAGACCTCTTTGTAGGAGAGGAACCGAAAGCAGTAGGTATCTCCAAAAATACCCACTATAATGAAGTCATTCTAACGGTGGCAGTATCGTCAGATGGCAATTTGATTGCTATAGCAAGTAACAAGCGAATCCAGTTGTTACATTTGCTGCCAGACCAAAAAAATGCCCTTCTTAAGGAAATACCGTACAGTGGGACAGCATTTGCGTTTTCACATGATAATACGCTACTTGTTATTGGATTAAAAAATGGCAAAATTGAGCTATGTGACACGAAAACAGGAAATATACTCACTACACTTGGCGGACACACCGCAACAGTGAAATCGTTGATATTCTCACCAGACGGCAAGACCCTTGTTAGCACGGGAGAAGACGGAACAATTCTTCTATGGGATTGGGATGAGGTATTGAAGGGTACTCCTGTAAAGGAAAAATAGCAGAAACCTTGACAATTAAATCCATTTTTGGAATAATGGAATAAGGTCAATGTAGAAAAAGCAAACATAACACCACTCGGAGATATATTCTATGGTACGCATAAAATCGTCTTTCTTCTTAGTCGTTCTCATGTTAATCACATTAAGTGTTTTCATAGCAAAACTCGATGCACAAGACACCGAAACTAATCGCGCACTGGTACAGGAATTCGTCAAAAAGGCAAAGGAGTTGGTGGAGCAAAACAAAACAGAAGAAGCAATAGAACTCTACGAACGAATTGTGAAAGCAGCACCCGATGACTTTGCATCTTACATAAAACTCGCAACACTTTATGAGAAAGAAGGTAATGAAGCTGCAGCTATTGAAAATTACAAAAAAGCATCTGTATACGAACACGGCGACAAGAAAGTCTATCTCAGACTCGCAGAACACTTTTTTATCTACGAGGACACGACAGCTGCTGAAGCAGCATTGAAGAACGCCATTCTATCAACTACATCAGAATGGGATAAAGAACCGATTGAACGCCAACTGCTTAACCTCTATCGTTATCAAGGAAAATTTGAAGAGATGCTACAGAAGGCTGAAGCAGAAGGCACACTCACATCAGAAATGCAAAAACAACGTGCACAATACCTTTACAATACTGGGGATTTGGAGAAAGCCGCTTCTTATTTCAAAAAAGCCATAGAAATGGCAGATGGTTCTTATGACCGAAATCAAATGACTAATGAATTGCTCAATGTATATCTAAAACAGGATAGAGAAGACTTGGTGTTAGCATTCTACGAGAATGAAGCATCAAAACAGACCGAATCAGAAATCATCTCAACGACTCTCGGTTCATCAGGTATTACAATCAATTTCGCTGGTGATGACTTATGTAAATCCTTGATAGATGCCTATAAATCACGAGGACGACTTGATGAATTGAGAACCTATTTCGAAAGTAAACTTAAAGAAGATGCTACAAATCCTGCTTTCCTTGAGCTACTTGCTGATATCTATTGGGAGACCAGTGATTATCAAAAATCTGCCGAAACATATCACTTACTTGGTAAAACTGAACCGATAAGATGGAGAAATATTCGCAGCTTCTATCACGCAGCTGCTGCATTCCATAAAAGCAACCAGCCTGAAAAAGTCAATGCGGTATTAAACCAAGCCGATAATGCCCTTGCATCTATCAACGATAGACATGATGGTACATATCTCCTTGGCGCAGTTGCCACTATCTGTCTTAAGAATAAAATGTTCGATCCTGCTATTAAAATCACCGAAAAGGCAGTTTCTGAAGCAGAGACTTCAGGAGACGATTGGGGTCTGGCGTATATATATGAGATTCTCGCGAAGTGCTACCTCGGAGCAAAACGTTATGAAGACGGTTTTAAGGCATATCAACAGATGGCAAGTGATGACCGCAGCTACTATCAAGAGAGAGCAGAAAGTGGAATGAACGAAGCTGCGAAAGCAGGAAAACTTTATGAAAAATGGATACCGGAACAACTGAAACAGATAGCTGAAAATCCCAACGATCCCGAACACATCCTGAAACTGGCACAAAGCTACGAAGCAACTAATAAAACTAAGGCGGCAGTTGCACAATATGAGAGACTCGCCGAACTTGAACCAGAAAACTCACAATGGTACAAAAAACTTGGAACCCTCTATCAAAATCTGCCGCAAGAGACCCGTGAAACAGGTACTGGCACTGAAGTGTCAAACACAGAACAATCGGCAAAATCAATAGATGCTTATGGAAGAGCAATTCAACTTGAACCGAATTCATACCAACTCTACGACCTATTGGCACAAATCTATCTCAATTCCGCACAGATTTCACAAACCGAAGAGACGTACCGTCGCGCATTAGACGCACCGCTCTCTCAAAGTGATCATGATGCTGCTATCCGTGCTATTATCAGACTTTATGCTGATGAAGATCAAGAAAACAAGCAGATTGCTATCCTTGAAGAGATACGTCAAAAATTGCCGAAAATGGATAAAAGTGCTGTCTTGCACGAATTATTAGGGGATCTCTACAAAAAAATAGGCGATTCCGAAAAAGCGTTACCTGCCTACGACAAGTGGTTGGAAATTCGACAGAATGAACTCTATAGTGTACAGAGCGCATCCTATTATCGTAATTTTGCTGAGAAACTCTTAGATAAAGCACTATACCCAGAAATAGCACTACTCTACGCGAAACGCGCATTCCATAAATACACTTATTCAGGATATGAATATCCTGTAACACTTGGACGGGCATGTGTTGCCAATGGACTCTATGATGAAGCACTAAGACATTTCAAACACGCGTTAAGTCTTATATCCGATGAACATTATACGGATATGCTTTGGGAGGACATCGGTGAGGCAATCAAGATTGCTAACGACAAGGAACGTTACATACAGATGCTGGAGGCATTAATAGATTCGATGCCAGCGGAAAGATCAAATGTTCGGGGAAGTATCTATCATATCTTTGCCGATTTTTATGCAGAAAATGAAACACCTGAATACGTTGAAAACTATCTTTTAAAAACAGGTTTTGTGCCAGAAACTGCTTGGATAACCTTAGGTCCATTCGACAATAAGGATACTGTTGGCTTATTTACAGCTTACATTCCAGAGGAAACCACACAGATTGACCCAGCGGCACAGTACTACGGAAAAGATAAACTTATTCGTTGGAAAAAACCGGATGATGGTAAGAGAAATGGAATGATTTGGCTCGGTAGTGACATCGACTGGACCGCTGCTTATGCTTGGACAATTGTCTCTTCACCTGATGAACGCGATATTACAATCTGTTTTGACAGTGATGACCAGGGAATAATCTGGCTAAACGGCAATGAGGTTTTTCGCCATGATAGAATGGGTGGCGCAAAAGTTGACCGTTATACCGTCCCTGTTACCCTGAAGCAAGGAGAAAACACTATTCTGGTCAAAGTCTGCAACGCAACATTACATACCTGCTTCTTTATGCGGTTTACAGATATACAAGGGAATCCGTCTAAAGATTTGAAATTCAAAAACGCAGATGATCTGCTGAACGCACCATCACCCAAACCGATCTTCAACGTAAAAGTTAACCTCGGCTTAGCTGAATACTATAGCATAAGCAACATGCCCGATAAGGCAATGGAACAGATGCGACAGACCGGTATGCTCCATGAAAACGCATGGTTGGTTCTTGGTCCCTTTGATAACACCGTGGGAATTGGATATAACACTGAGTACATACCCGAAAACACAACACAGATTGACCTCACCGTAAAATATCATGGTGCAGACGAACAGATAAGTTGGAAAAAGTTTACGGATACTGCATTTGACGGTTTCATAGACTTCGGAGAGGATATCGACTGGCGTGTCGCATATGCCTGGGCAACCATAACTTCTCCTGATGAACGAGAAGTCCTTTTCCGATTTAGCAGTGATGACCAATCAAAAATATGGCTAAACGGTACAGAAGTATTTGCTGATTCTAATGCTCAAACAGCAATACTTGACAAGAACACTATTCCCGTAACGCTCAAGGCAGGAGAAAACACCATCCTCGTCAAGGTTTGTAATGAAGAGATGTCTTGGGGATTCTATCTGCGGGTTACGGATACTGATGGAAAACCTTATGAGGATTTGAAAATAGACGATGTACAAGAAATTAAAGGAAGTACTATAAATCTTCAAGAATAAACAGATGTTCGTAAATACCGATAACGAATCGAATAAAATTGAAATCAACATTGAGAAAGGAATACATCATGAGAACTATTCTCTCTGCTTTGCTTTTATTTATCTATTTGTCTGTTAGTGTTTCTCAAAGTGTTGCTTTTGAATATCAATGGGAAATAGATGAAACACCTGAAGGACTGGAGAGTGCTACCGTAGTTGAACCTGTTCATGTAACGATACTTGATGAACATTTTGAAATTTCATCACACAGTGCGTCAATATGGTTGATGAAGCGATATTCCGTTCATATCGGAACTGAATGGAGCGGTGCACACGCATATAAATTGTTACAAACATTTGAATCTATTCCGCAGCATAGGAATCATCCAGTTTCATTTTGGAAACTCAGTGACAGACACATTGACGACGACATTGAAATTGATTTTCAGGGTGACACGATGTTTGTCACTGTTGCCGAAGAGGCTTTTTCTTATGCCAAACCTTTGTTAGCCGAAATCGAAGGTGTTCGGGGTAGATTTTTTTCCAAAAGGCTCCACCGGGCAGTTGTTCGGTTCGTAACAGACAATGGCGAAGATAGAGATGCAATTGATCGAATATTAAAAGAGCGATTTGCTGTGAGTGTTAATGTGCCAGACTATAAGAAACTGACACAGTTCACGACATGGGAAGATGCTAACCGTTTCATGGAATTCAAAAACGACGAGCTTTTGGCAATTGTGTCAATGTTTGAGGAGTATCCGCAAGGTATGCTTAAAACACCCGGACTGAAGTATCGCGTTAGACGGTTGGATGGAACACCACATCCACGTTACCCAAGCGCGCCTGCAGTCGCCTGGGTAACAGCGGAATACATTGAATTTATGGAGTCTGCGTTTAAGGGGGCAGGATATGACTATATCCACCGTCTAATTCTGCATGAAAAAGCACATTTTTTGTGGGCACACCTTTTTGACGAGCAACTGAAACAGGATTGGATTGAACTCGGAGGGTGGTACAGAAACCCAGACGATGTTAATGGCTGGTCAACAACTAAGCAGACCGAGTTTGTGTCCGCCTATGCACACGGTATAAACCCAGATGAAGATATGGCAGAAAGTATCAGTTTTTACATCGTTCGTCCTGATAAACTCCGTTCTCGTGCCCCAGCGAAGTATGAATTCATACAAAATCGCATTATGCACGGTACACGTTATATTTCACAAATACGCGAAGACTTAACATTTGAGGTATACAACTTATATCCTGACTACATATATCCTGGACGGATAATACGAATCAGTATACAAGTTGAAGGCGAACCTGAGCAAGATAAGCAGATAACGGTTGAATTGGAAATTCACAGAGAGGGTGAATTGGATTCTGCCACAGGAGCATACATTAGAGTTTTCAGTAAAAAAGGCACATTTTTTGATGTTGGCCTCGGTCCAATAGATTCTCAGGGAAAGCGGATCCCTGTCGGGCATGTCTTTAGAGGACACGCTAAATTATCACGTTATGCACCAAATGGATACTGGGCACCGGATGCAATTAGTCTCAGCGATGTGCATGGCAATGAGCGACATGGATCCCAAACTGACTATGGATGGAAACTCTATATTGACAACCCGCTTGAAGATTGTGAAGGCCCGAAATATGTTCCAAATTCAATGCAACTTTCATTGTCTAAAGCCACTACATCCGATGGAAAACCGTATCAGGTCGTTACAGCAAGTTGGGAAGTGATAGAGGAATCCGGGATACTAAGTGTTGACGCCGCATTAAATGACTCTTTTAGAGAAACGCATTCAATATTTAACTATGGTCGCTATGATACCGAAGTGGAGAGAGCAATTGTTAAATTTAACTTCCCTGAATATATGCCAAGTAGTGTTTATAGCCTTAACAATATTAGTATGTTAGATATTGCCTTGAATGAAACAAATTTTTATTTTACAGATAGTTCAAGAGATGAGGCACCAAAAAAGATTGAAGTAAAAACAGCAACGCCAGACCTTGAACCGCCTGTTTTGGATGTAAACCGCATCACTATTAAAGCTGAACCTACAATACCAGAAGAACCGAATGGTGAAACGGTAGTTGATATCTCCTTTTGGATTAAAGATAATATCAGCGGTTATGAATTAAGCAGTATGGATTTAAGAGACCCTCAGGGTGTTACGCACGGTTTTTGGCATTATCCTGATGGATATGGCGGAATGTATTTTCCTGGTGACCCCACAATCTTTAAAGAATACCACCAAAGAATAGTTCTACCGGCGGGTAGTGCGCCAGGCACATGGGGACTTGCTTATATGGGTGTGAGAGATAAAGCAGGTAACAGTCTTCGGTTGAACTTCACCGAAATCGTCCGTTTTAAAGTGGATGATGGTACTGTTTATTCTAAATCTGATGTCAACGAAGACGGAGAAATCAACATACTTGATCTTGTCCTCGTTGCTTCGTTTGACGCGTCAAACGAGAGAGCAGACGTCAACGGTGATGGTACTGTCAATATTTTAGATATAATAACAGTTGCGAGTCATTTCAACGAAGAAGACATCGCTGCACCTGCTACCAACACTATCACTGCCGACCAAATTCAGAATTTGCTGACACAAGCAATGCAAGCAAACGATGGTAGTGCTGCCTTCCGCAGAGGCATCCGTGGACTACAGAATCTCTTACTTTCACTACATCCAGAAAAAACTGCGTTGTTACCAAACTACCCAAATCCGTTTAACCCGGAAACGTGGATACCGTATCATTTGGCAAACGCCAGCGTTGTTCAAATTACGATTTATGATATGAGAGGTAGCATAATTCGCACACTTGTACTTGGGCATCGTGCCGCAGGTTATTACACGGACAGAGACCGTGCGGCGTATTGGGATGGACGTAATGGTTCAGGAGAACGGACTGCAAGCGGTATTTACTATTATCGCCTGCAAGCAGATAAAGTTTCACTTCTGCGTAAAATGGTGATTTTGAAATAGTATCACCAGCGGAGTGCTAAACAATGGGGCGTACTGGATTTGAACCAGTGACCTCTACCGTGTGAAGGTAGCGCTCGTACCCCTGAGCTAACGCCCCAAGAAAGGAAGATGGGCCCACTAGGACTCGAACCTAGGACCAGCCGGTTATGAGCCGGCGGCTCTGACCACTGAGCTATGGACCCTCTTTATAATTATACACCAATTCTCACAAAAAATCAAGCATTAAATTTTGTCATCTTTTTTCATAAGAGACGGCACTCGGAGAGTGCCTACTACTATTAAGAACAAAAGAAAAAGCCGTAGAGATACCTGTTTAGGACAAGGTATTACCTACGACTCTTTCAATGTACGACAAGACAATATTCGTCAAGGCAGAACGTTAGGAGACAGCGTCTCTGAGTTTCTTACCAGCCTTGAATGCTGGAACATTCTTTTTAGCAATCTTGATCTTTTCGCCTGTCTGGGGATTGCGACCATCACGAGCAGCACGGGTTCTCACTTCAAAAG
This sequence comes from Candidatus Poribacteria bacterium, assembly GCA_022828145.1. Taxonomy (GTDB): domain Bacteria; phylum Poribacteria; class WGA-4E; order WGA-4E; family WGA-3G; genus MSPOR6. The sequence goes on from JAJEJA010000108.1 coordinate 17,801, forward strand.
TGCCAAAACCGATCAACCCGATAGAATCGCCATTCTTCAGAGCATCTTGAACGGTTGATGTAAACGCTTCAACTGCCGCACCAGCATCTTTTTTCGAGAGACCTGTCTTGTCAACGACGCTGCTGATGATGTCGTCTTTCATCAGTTTCTTTGCCATGATTTTCTACTTCCTTTTGGTATATAATAAAATTCAGTTTAGTAAAACTCATTACTACAGAGTTAAAACAGCAGATTTTGATCTGTTTAATTGATTATACGTTGTTTCGTTATATTTGGTTACCAATTTGCATAAAAAACTCACTTTTAAGTCAATCTATATCTGAATTCATCAAATTATTCAAGGAAAAAACCTGAATTCTGGTGCAACTGCTTTTTTATTGACAACGATGTATTGGTAAAATATACTATAACGTGAGTTTGATAAATCAGAACAAATAACTTACAACGCTTATCTCAATTTTCAGTCGGTAGTTAAATCAGTGTCAAAACGTAAACTTATTACAACAATCATTATGCCTTCTATCCTGATCTCTGTATTGGTGATAGTCATCATTATTAACAACCAGCAGGATACGTATGGTGAGTTGGTCTTGTCTCATCAAGAACTTGATTTTGGCACAGTCCCTGAATGGAAGGGAAAGGTCACTGCTGAAATTACGGCAAAGAACATTGGAAAACAACCGATAAATATCACCAGAATTCAAGTAGGATACAGTTTCATTGAGATTGAAGGTCCAACACTTATCCAACCAGAATCAGAAGAAGTGCTCAAGATACACTTTAACCCGCCAATTCTTCCGCCTGACCAAATCACTGTAACTGCTATCTTTTTTACGGATAGTCCTAAGACACAACACGTCTATTTTACGATTAAAGCGCGCGTGCAACGTTTTGCAACGTTAAGCGCAGCCGTATGTGATTTTGGGAATATTGAACCTGCAACAGATTTTGAGAAATGGATAAGGATGTGTGTGAACGCACCCATGAAACAGGACGAAATCCGACTAATGCCTTCCGAGAATCTTATGTTATCCTGGGTGATGATACCTGATATGATACCCAACTGTTACATTTTGACGATTAGTCTAAATATACCCCTTAAGGAAGATGAGGTCGAGTCGAATCAATTGAGTCATCCAACACCGTTTTCCGCTTTACTCACAGTTGCTTTTCCAACTGGACGCACCTTGACCTTGCCTGTAACTGCAAGAGTAGTTCCACCTGTATTGGCAGAACCTGAATCGCTTTCTCTTGGCATTGTTTTCGAAGACACGTCACCATCATTAGAATTTACGTTATCTGCCAAAAGTCCTTTTACGATACTGAATATTAATGCTCCTACATATATGCAGATTGTTGTAACATCCGTGACAGAGGACGCAAAAGAATCTGAAAGACCTTACAAAAGTGTGTTCAGTGTCTCCATAGACTTAGCAGCCTCACCTGCCATGCTACGGGAGGAGGTTATTGTTACGACATCAGCGGCATCAGTTCCTATAGGGATTCCTGTCTACGGGTACGTAAAAGAAGAGATACCGTAGGGGTCAATTATCAGTCTTCCGTGTCAAGACACCGAAGTTTTAGCTCGGTGATGTAGACACGGCATTGGTTTTTTACTTGACAATCTAATATAAATATTGTATAATATATGGCATAAACTATATATAATCAGTTAGGTATAATATGTCAATTGAATTGAAAACACCAGAATTAGAATACCGGTCAACACGTAATTGTATATATGCTTGTGAATATCACATTGTTTTTTGCACAAAGTATAGAAGGAAATGTTT